>CAVPUV010000041.1:0-22432 GCA_963708905.1 uncultured Gammaproteobacteria bacterium
CCGGCATGGACGACTTCCTGACCAAGCCGATCGACGCCACCCGTCTGCGCCAGACGATCGCCGGCCTGGTTCAGCGCTGCGCCTGAGCGGCCCCACGGCCGGGCTGCGCCCAGCCCGCCCGGGGGGGTCAAGGAGGAAAGTGGCAAAGCCACATTTCCTCGAGAGCGCCCCCAGGCCGACGACATACGTCGTCCGCCCCCCGAGGTCCGGAACGGGCCCCTTCGTGGCCCAAGGGGGATGAGGAAACTTCGGGCGGCCGGGCGTTTCCTCATGAGCGCCCCCAGGCCGACGACCTACGTCGTCCGCCCCCCGAGGGGGATGAGGAAACTTCGGGCGGCCGGGCGTTTCCTCATGAGTTTCCCGGCTCCCGGCGCACCAGGTAGACTCATCGGTGTACGAGTTAGTGCACAACGAGCCATCGGTGTGCATGCGGGGCCATGGAAGGCTGACCGGGGTCTGGTCCGGATATTGCTGCTTGACCGCGCGGCCGGCAACGGGTGGCGGCTCGCCTCATTCCAACACAAAGGACGATCGATGAACCAGAAGTTCCTGTGGGCCTCTTCGGCTCTTCTGCTGGCATGCACCGGCACGGCGAAGGCCGCCGACTGGAGCGACACCGCCATCAGCGTGCGCTACGGCACGGCCTTCGCCGAGCCGTACAACAACAACGCCGACGGCTCGCGCAAGGACATCAAGAAGGCCATCGTCGCGCTGACGCACGTGAGCGGCTACAAGTACGGCACCAACTTCTTGAACGTCGACCTGCTGATGTCGAACGCGAAGGACCCGTCGTACGCCGCATTTTGTCGACGTGGTCTGGCTCGGCTTGTTTATCTTTGTTTATGTTTTCTAGAGCTACTCATTGTCTGCTTGAGTAGCAGGGGGAGGCCGCACAGGTCCCGTGCCGCTGGGCTCGATCCATCCCAACCGGTATGCTCCCCAGAGCATGACGAACAGCACCAGAGACAAACCGATGCGCCAGGTCAGCCGTCTGACCATACGATCACCTTCGCCCTTGTCGCGAACCAGGAAAAAGAATGAAGATGCCAGACTGTATACAATCGTGAGGAGGAACAGGATGATGATAAACTTCACGAACATAGCAGTCGCTCCCAGGATGCCATGGCGGTCATTATAGCGAACTAAAGGGAAATAAAGTCATGCAACTCCGACCATTTACTGTTTTGGGGCTGGTGTTGCTGCCTTTATTTCTACTCTTCACCCGGCTCGGGCTATGGCAACTGCAACGCATGCACGAAAAGCAGGATTTGCTTGATCGTTTTGCGCATCCGGCGGAACTTGATTTACCACAAGCAATCGCTGATGGAAGCCTTTTTGCTCATGTGCGGGTGAGCGGCCGTTACAACCTGAGCTGGCATCTTCTGCTCGACAACAAAATCCTCGATGGGCGCGTTGGCGTGCAGGCAATGACTCTGTTTCAACCGGATGATGGTCCGCCCATATTGGTCAACCGGGGCTGGTTACCCTTGCCGCCGGATCGCAGCAGCCTGCCGGAAATTCCCACACCTTCCGGCCAGTTGAACATTTCAGGCATTCTCACCCGGCCAATTGAAGGTGGCGTACGCCTGGGTGGGCCGGAAAATCTGCAAAACCTGGCCGGACCGCGCTTGATTACCTATTTTGACATGAATGAATTTAATGCAGCTGTGGGCAAGAATTTATCACCGTGGGTGATCCAGTTGGATGCCGGCGACAGCACGGGTTTCGACGGCAGGGACTGGAAGCCCACTGTGTTGTTGCCCGCCCAACACGGCGCTTATGCAGTGCAGTGGTTTGCGTTGGCACTGGCCATGCCCATCATCTGGCTGGCGCTGGGCTGGAGGTGGCGTTATCTGGCAAAAACTGCCAGCGATTGCGTTTCCGCTGCTGAAAACCAGGGGGAATGATGAGGCCCCTGTCATCCACAACGGTGTTGCTGCTGATATCGGCATTGTTCACGCTGCCACTGGCCATCGCATGGATGATGTATACAGGTGCCATCCGTTATGCGCCGGAACATACCCGCAATTTGGGTCAACTGGTCCGCCCCACTGTACCTGTGGATTGGTCAGAGGTCATAGCCACGGGCAGCAGTCCTTCCAAGCAGCTATTTGACGGATTCTGGGTGATTCTTTATGAGTTGCCGGCCTCCTGCACAAGAAACTGCCTGGAATTGGCCGCCGAACTCAGGCAGGTGCACATCGCTTCTGGTGTGCATAGCAACCGCGTCAGAATCGCATTACTGCTTGCTCCAAAGCAAGCCGAATCCCTGCGCGATGAGCTGCTGGGTATCTACCCAGGCTTCCATCTGGTCTCCCACCCCAGCCAGGGTTTCTCCGGTGCACTACGCCACGCCAGCAGTGAGCGTTTCAGCAGCAACGATGAGCCCGTCATATTTTTGGTGGATCCCCTTGGGAATATAATGATGACGTACAATGGAAACGACAGCCCGAGCATGCTGAGCAAAGATCTCAACCGGCTTCTGACCTGGTCAAAACTGGATAAACGCTGATGAACCAAGGATTACACCGTCTTGCGGTTATCGCCACCACAGTGGCGTTTTGCGTCATCATTCTTGGGGCATTCGTCAGGCTGTCGCATGCCGGTCTGGGTTGCCCGGACTGGCCGGGCTGCTACGGTCACTTGACATGGCCGGAAGCTGTAAGCGAAGTCGATTCCGCTAATGCCACGTTCCCCGAGCGCCCCGTCGAAGGTCACAAAGCATGGAAGGAAATGGTGCACCGCTATCTTGCGGGCGTGCTCGTGCTACTGGTCATCGCAATCAATTACCTTGCATGGAAACCGTCCAAACAGCGCAGCGGGCCGCGTTTTCTCGCGGGTTTGATCCTGGCTCTGATCCTGTTCCAGGCCGCCCTGGGCATGTGGACCGTAACGCTCAAACTGCTACCCGTCGTGGTTATGGGCCACCTGTTAGGTGGCTTCGCCACATTCTGCTTTCTGCTATGGTTGTCCCTGCGCTCACGTATTCACGGATATTACCAACTCAGTATGTCCATGCGGAAAGTGCGACCCTGGATTATCATTGGATTGGTGGTTCTGATTGTTCAGATCATGCTCGGAGGCTGGACCAGCGCCAATTATTCAGCACTGGTCTGCCCGGACTTGCCGGTCTGCCAGGGCACGATCTGGCCGCAGACAGATTTTATCCAGGGCTTCGCCGTCAGGCGTGAAATCGGCGTCGACTATGAAGGCGGAGTACTCGACCTCGCGGCCAGGGTTGCGATTCACATCACACACCGTATCGGCGCAGTTATTACCCTGTTGGTGCTGGCTCTGGTGGCCGTCCGTTTGATGCGTAACACGGTCATGCCGCGCAGTGGCGCCGTGCTGTTGATTCTTATCCTGGTCCAATTTTCCCTTGGCATTCTTAATGTTGTCCTGGTCCTGCCATTGCCTAATGCCGTGGCGCACAATGGCGTAGCAGCATTGTTACTGGCGCAAATGATCTGGCTGTTGCACCGGTCGACGCCCCAGCGTACTTGAGCCCATGTCTTCAGTAGCCAACCGTTATTTTGAGCTGTGCAAGCCAAAAGTGGTTGCACTCATCGTGTTCACCGCTGTGGTGGGGATGTTCCTGGCGACACCTGGCTGGCCACCACTGCATGCACTTATTGCCGGTACGGCGGGAATCGCCCTGGCGGCATCTTCAGCTGCTGCCATTAATCATTTGCTGGATCAACGCATCGATGCCGTGATGTCGCGTACCAGAAATCGTCCCCTGCCCTCAGGCGGTTTGAAGACCAGCCAGGTGCTGACGTTTGCCCTGATCCTGTGTCTCGTAGCCATGCTTACCCTGGTGCTGTTCGTCAATACACTTACCGCCGTGCTGACATTTTTCTCCCTCATTGGCTACGCCATCATTTATACCGTCTGGTTGAAAAGAGCGACCCCACAGAACATCGTGATTGGCGGAGCAGCAGGTGCGGCGCCTCCGGTGCTGGGTTGGGCGGCGGTGACAGGCAGTGTCGATGCAGGCGCATTGTTGCTGTTTCTGATCATTTATGTCTGGACACCCCCGCATTTCTGGGCGCTTGCCATACACCGCCGCCGGGACTATGCCGCCGTCAATATTCCCATGTTGCCAGTGACTCATGGAGTCGTGTTCACCCGCTGGCATATCCTTTTCTACACCATTTTACTGGTCATTGTGACCACCCTGCCCTATTTAACAGGAATGAGCGGTTTGCTCTACCTGGCTGGCGTCAGCGTGCTGAATGCAGGCTTTCTGTGGTATGCAGGACGCATGGTGGTGAAGAAGAATGACCCATTGGCCGACATATTGCCGATGCAAACATTCGGCTATTCGGTTATTTACCTGATGGTGCTGTTCGTATTTCTACTGGTGGATCATTACCTGCAAAACCTTATTCACTGACAGCGTCTCGAGCACTAATTGCGCGGCAGAAGCCCGGAGTCATCGATTGAAGAATCAAGAACGCCCAGCAGCAATTGCAAACTCTCCTTTGAGGAAACTCGAGGATCACGGTGAATTCGTAGCCCGCCACATAGGGCCACGACAGGAAGACATCCAACACATGCTTCGAACGGTCGGTGTTGCATCGCTGGAACAATTGATCGAGAGCACGCTTCCGCCTTCGATTCAGCTAAAAGAACCACTGGACTTGCCGCGGGCGCGCAATGAAACCGAAACTCTGCAGCGCTTGCGCGAAATGGCCGCGCAAAACCGCATCTTGCACAACATGATTGGACTGGGTTATCACGAAACCATCTTGCCGGCGGTGATTCAGCGCAACGTGCTGGAAAATCCCGGCTGGTATACCGCCTATACACCCTACCAGGCGGAAATCTCCCAGGGCCGCCTGGAAGCCCTGTTGAATTTTCAGCAGATGATTTGCGACCTGACTGCCATGCCCATTGCCAATGCTTCCTTGCTGGATGAAGCAACTGCTGCCGCTGAAGCCATGACCATGCTGCAGCGTGTCAACCGCAAGTCAAAATCGGGGCGATTCCTGGTCGCGCTGAATGTATTGCCGCAAACACGTGACGTGGTGCAAAACCGGGCACGTCATTGCGGAATTGAGGTGGTGTTTGGTGACCCGGCTGAACTGCTGCGGCACCAGGAGTTTTATGGCGTGCTGCTGCAATACCCGGGTGTTGACGGGGAAATTACCGACTACCGCGAAGTCATCCGGCTGGCACATGCGGCTGGAGCTCTGGTGGCCGTGGCAACCGACCTGATGAGTCTGGTGCTGCTGACGCCACCGGGAGAAATGGATGCTGACGTCGTCCTGGGTTCTGCTCAGCGTTTCGGCATACCCATGGGTTATGGCGGGCCACACGCTGCTTTTTTTGCCACTCGCGATGAGTACAAACGTGCTCTGCCGGGCCGCATCATCGGCGTTTCACAGGATAGCGCGGGCCGGCCGGCCATGCGCATGGCTTTGCAGACGCGCGAACAACACATTCGCAGAGACAAGGCCACCAGTAATATCTGTACCGCCCAGGCCCTGCTGGCCGTCATCAGCGGCATGTATGCCGTGTGGCACGGGCGCGCCCGCCTGCAAAAAATAGCGGGGCGCATCCACCGCCTCACCAGTTTGCTGGTGCATGGTCTCAATGCCGCCGGATTCAAGCCGCTGGCCCGGACCTGGTTCGATACCGTGACCTTCAGGCTCGATGTCGACAAGGCGGATGCCATCTACCAGCGAGCCCTGGACTCCGGGATCAATTTGCGCCGCGATGGTCGGGACAAACTGGGTGCCAGTATCAATGAAAAAACCACCAGGAAACATATTGAAGCACTGCTTCAGGCTTTTTCCGGTGACCCCAGCCCCATTGACATTACCGCGCTTGATTTGGCGTTGGCCGATGCAGCAGGGGCCATTCCCGGGGCGCTGGTGCGCAGCAGTGATTTTCTGCAACACCCGGTATTTCGCCGCTATCATTCCGAAACAGAAATGCTGCGCTATCTCAAACGGCTGGAAAACAAGGACCTGTCGCTGACCCATGCGATGATCTCGCTGGGGTCTTGCACCATGAAACTGAACGCTACCACCGAGATGATTCCGATCACCTGGCCGGAATTCAGCGATATCCACCCGTTCGCGCCACTTGACCAGGCCGGGGGATATCAACAACTCCTGCGCGAGTTGGAAGAGATGTTGATTATTTGCACCGGTTATGACGCCGTGTCCCTGCAGCCCAATGCCGGCTCCCAAGGCGAGTATGCCGGCCTTCTGGCCATCAAGTCCTACCATGAATCCCGCGCTGACGGGCAACGCGATATCTGCCTCATCCCCGCTTCAGCTCATGGCACCAACCCTGCCAGCGCCGCGATGGCGGGCATGGAAATCGTGGTGGTGAAATGTGACCTCCAGGGCAACGTGGACCTGGCCGATCTGAAACAGAAAGCGCAGGCTCACGCAGACAGGTTGGCGGCGTTGATGATCACTTACCCTTCCACCCATGGCGTTTTCGAGGAAGCCATTGGCGAAATTTGTGCCGTGATCCATGAATTTGGTGGCCAGGTGTATGTGGACGGAGCCAATCTGAACGCACTGGTGGGTTGCGCGGCGCCCGGAAAGTTTGGCGCCGACGTCTCTCACCTGAACCTGCACAAAACTTTTTGCATACCGCATGGCGGGGGTGGACCCGGCGTCGGGCCGATTTGCGTGGGCAAACACCTGGAACCCTTTCTGCCCGGCCACTGCCTGGTACCCATGGGTGGCGCATTCGCCCATAATCCCGCGGTCGCGGCCGCACCCTGGGGCAGTGCCGGCATCCTGCCGATCTCATGGGCTTACATAGCCATGATGGGCCGCGACGGGCTGACGCGGGCAACGCAGGTTGCGATATTGAGTGCCAACTACATTGCACAACGTCTTGCAACGGCCTATCAGGTTTTATACACCGGCCGTAATGGACGCGTAGCGCACGAGTGCATCATTGATCTGCGGCCGTTCAAGGAAACCAGCGGGGTTACGGAAGAGGATGTAGCGAAACGACTGATCGACTATGGCTTTCACTCACCGACGATGTCCTTTCCGGTTCCCGGCACGCTGATGATTGAGCCGACAGAAAGCGAATCCCTGTTTGAAATCGACCGTTTTATCGAAGCCTTGCTGCAAATCCGTGAGGAAATCCGCCTGATCGAATCCGGCCTCGCGGACTCCCAGGACAACCCGCTGAAAAACGCACCCCACCCGGTGCAGGATCTCACCGGCGATTGGTCACATGCCTACAGCCGGCAACAGGCAGCATACCCGGTGCCAGGACTGCTCAACAGCAAATTCTGGCCCTCGGTAAGCCGCATCGACAATGTTCATGGTGATCGCAACTTGGTCGCCACCTGCCCGCCGATCGACGCCTGGAGTCCGCTGCAAGAAGCACGGGATTGACCTGCCGGTCCCGTGTCCTGGGAGTTTATTGCCATGGAGGCGAATCAGATGGAATATACAAAGCGCTAGCCGGGGAACGCCACCAGTGAGGTGATGATTTCATCCAGCGCTTTTTTGAGCAGACTCCTGTCAATCGCCAGGTCACGCACCCCACGCAGTTTGAGCCCTTCTATCAGGCACAAAAGCATCAACGCTCGTGCCTGCGTAATGCCGTCCGGCAAGCCGTAGCCCCCTTCTTCCCTGCCCCGGCTGAGCCAGTTGGCCACTTCAAAGCACACCGCGCTATCGAATTTCCGCAGCGCCTCGGCGATCTGCGGGTCACGCGTAGCCTCGGCCGACATTTCCAGATACAGAGCCATGCTCATCGAATTACCGTCACAGGCCTCGTGCTCGGCGAAGTAATCGACAATCCGTGCCGCGAAATCCTTGGATGCGTGTAACTGACGAATTCTGCAGCGCGTGATCTCGATCTGCTGTTCCATGATGGCGAGGATGATCGCGCTCTTGTTGTCAAAATAGCGGTAAATCAGTCCGGGGCTCATTGCGGCCGTTTTGGCAATGGATGCCATGCTGGCGGCGTGAAAGCCGTTTTTGACGAAACAGGCTTTTGCGGCGGCCAGGATACGCTCCCTTTGCATCCGGGCGCGGGCTGCCGCTTTCATCGTTGACATTTCATCGTTCACGATTACGCGCTCAGCCGCCGGCCTCGGTTTCTGGCTGCTCCTTATGAGCACCGCCCGTGTGTATCTGCCGGCTCCGGGTAAACAGCCTTCGTATGACCACGAAGAACAGCGGTACGAAGAAAATTCCGAGAAAGACTCCGGCCAGCATACCGCCGAGCACGCCCGTACCGATCGCGTGCTGCGCGCCGGAACCCGCACCGCTGGCAAACACCAACGGCATGACGCCCATACCAAACGCCAGCGAGGTCATGACAATCGGTCGCAAACGATCGCGAACGGCCTGCATGGTTGCCTCGACCAGATCCATCCCCTGCTCGAGGTTGTCCTTGGCAAAGGAGATGATCAGAATCGCGTTCTTGCTGGTCAGGCCAATCGTCGTCAGCATCGCCACCTGGAAATAGATGTCACGATCGAGACCGCGCAGTGTGGTGGCAAGGGCGATGCCGAGAATGCCGAGCGGCGCCACCATCAGCACCGAAGTCGGTATCGACCAGCTTTCGTATAATGCCGCCAGGCACAAAAACACGATCAGCAACGATAAGGCATAGAGGATGGGCGTTTGCGCGCCCGCCCGCCGTTCCTGGTAAGAGAGTCCGGTCCATTCGAGACCGAAACCCCGTGGCAATTGCGCCACCATCGCCTCGACCTCCGCCATCGCATCGCCCGAACTCACACCCGGCGCAGTTTCGCCGTTGAACTCCAGCGCCGGGACGCCGTTATAGCGTTCGAGGCGCGGCGATCCGTAATCCCAATGCCAACTGGCAAACGTGGAAAAAGGCACCATCTCGCCTGCGTTGTTGCGCACGGACCAAAGCTTGAAGTCCTCGGGCACCATGCGATACGGCGCTTCGGCCTGTATGTAGACACGTTTCACGCGCCCGCGGTCGATGAAGTCATCAATATATTGGCCACCCCAGGCAGCTTGCAAGGTCGCGTTGATCGCAGCGACCGACAGACCCAGCGCGCTCGCTTTCTCGAAATCCAAATCGAGACGGAACTGTGGCGCATCGGCCTGACCGTTATGCCGCATATTGATCACCGACGGGCTTTTCGCCGCAGCTGCGAGCAATTGCTCACTCGCTTCGATCAGCGCATCGTGGCCAAGGCTCGCGTTGTCCTTGAGGTAAAACGCGAATCCGGCCGATCTGCCCAGTTCCTGGACGGCTGGCGGCGCAAACGCGAATACCATCGCATCCTGGATCTGACTGAATGCCGCCATTGCCCGGCCGGCGACTGCCGTGACACTCAGCTTTTCCGAGGGCCGTTCATCCCAGTTCTTGAGCTTGACAAAAGCCATGCCGTTGTTCTGTCCGCCGCCGGCGAAACTGAAGCCCTGCACGGCGAACATCGAGTCAACTGCTTCTTGCTCCCGATCAAGGAAGTAATCTTCCACCTTGAGCACCGATTCCATGGTACGTTCCTGGGTCGCTCCAACCGGGGCCTGCACCTGTGCGTACAGCGTACCCTGGTCCTCTTGCGGCAGAAACGAGGTTGGCCGGTTGAAGAACAACACGGCCATCAAGGCGATCAACACCACGAATACGGCCATGAATCGCCCGCTGCGAGTGAGCATGCCGCGAACGCCCTGCCGGTACTTTTTTGCACCGCGATCAAAGCTGCGGCTGAACCAGCCAAGGAAACCCTTTTCGGCGTAATGCTCGCCTTTTCTGAGTGGTTTGAGCATCGTCGCGCACAATGCCGGTGTCAGCACAATGGCCACCAACACCGATAGCGCCATAGCCGCAACGATCGTGGCGGAAAACTGGCGGTAAATAACGCCAGTGGCGCCACCCAGAAAAGCCATGGGTACAAACACCGCCGACAGCACCAGGCCGACGGCGAACAGGGCGCCGGTAATCTGGCGCATCGACTTGCGGGCGGCTTCAACCGGTGACAGTCCTTCCTCGGTCATAAGCCGCTCGACATTTTCGACGACCACGATGGCGTCATCCACCAACAGCCCGATCGCCAGCACCACCGCGAACATCGTCAGCATGTTGACGGAGAAACCCAGTGCCGCAAGCACACCGAAAGTGCCGAGCAGCACCACCGGTACGGCGATGGTCGGAATCAGCGTGGCGCGGAAATTTTGCAGGAACAGGTACATCACGAGAAATACCAGCGCAATGGCTTCCAGCAGAATTTTCACCACGTTTTTGATCGCTGCCCGGACGAATGGTGTGGTCTCAAACGGGATGACCGTGCGCAGGTGCGGTGGAAAAAACGGCTCGAGCTCCGCCAGGCGCTGTTCGACAGCCGCGGAAGTCTGAAGTGCGTTAGCACCGGTTGCCAGCATGACGGCGATCCCGCTCGCGGCCTGACGATCATAACGGGAGATGAAATCGTAACTTTCCGCACCCAGTTCCACGCGCGCGACATCGGCGAGCTTGAGCACTGAGCCATCTGGGTTGCTGCGCACGATGATGTCGCGAAATTGCTCCGGTGTCTGTAGCCGGCTTTGCGCGGTGATCGTTGCGTTGATCTGCTGGTCTGTCACAGCGGGTGTGCCGCCGAGCTGGCCGACCGCAACCTGCTGGTTCTGCGCCTGCACCGCGGCGATGATGTCCGTCGGCGCGAGCCGATAAGTATCGAGCTTGTTCGGGTCCAGCCAAATACGCATCGCGTATTGCGATCCGAATACCTGGATGTTGCCGACGCCGGGAACACGACTGAGCGGATCGACAATATTGGCGGAGACGTAATCGGCTATGTCGTTCCTGGACATGCTATTGTCTTCGGAGACGAAGCCGAGGACCAGCAAAAAGTTGCTGCGCTCCTTGCCCACGTTGACACCCTGCCGCTGTACCTCCTGCGGCAACAGCGGCATCGCGAGTTGCAGCTTGTTCTGCACCTGCACCTGTGCAATGTCGGGGTTGACACCGTTTTCGAACGTCAGTGAGATGGAAGTGCTGCCATTGGAGGAGCTGTTCGATGACATGTACAGCAGGCCATCCAGGCCTTTCATGTTCTGTTCTATAACCTGGGTAACCGAGTCTTCGACCACTTCAGCCGACGCGCCGGGGTAGTTTGCGTTGATCGTCACCGTCGGCGGGGCAATCGTCGGATACATCGAGACCGGTAACTGGGTGATGGACAGAGCGCCGGACAGCATGATGATGATCGCGATCACCCAGGCGAATATCGGACGGCCTATGAAAAACTGTGCCACCGCAGTTATCCTTGCTTCCGGGATTGACCAGCATAGACTTCGGACGTGGAAAGTTCCGACCTCCCCGAGTCGCCTGGTACTGCTTCGGTCTCTCCCGGAGTAGCTTCGGACGCTTCAACCGGCATGCCGGGCTGGATTTTCTGCAAGCCTTTGACGATCACCCGATCGCCTTCAGCCAGCCCATCGTTCACCAGCCAGTGGCCGCCAACAGCTTGACCCACTTCGACGGCACGCTGTTCGACGGTGCCGTCACTGTTCACCACCATCGCACTGGCATTGCCTGTGGGATCGCGGGCGATGCCCTGTTGCGGCACCAGCAGTCCACGATCGAGAACCGCAGTGCTGACGAGTGCACGCACATAGGTTCCCGGCATCAGCAGATTTTCCGGATTAGGGACAATCACACGCAGTGCGTAGCTACCCGTCGTCGGATCGACTGCTACATCGGTAAACGTCAGCTCGCCTTCGTGCGCATAGCGGGCGCCGTCTTCGAGAAAGATGGTCACGGGGATACCGTTGGCCTTGCGAGCCGCACCACTGGAAAGCTCACGACGCAGTTCCAGCAGTTCGCTCGCCGACTGGGTCAGATCGACATATATGGGGTCAATTTGCTGCACCGTTGCCAGTGGTGTCTGCTGATCCGCTGTAACCAATGCGCCTTGGGTGACTGTCGACTTGCCGATGCGGCCATCGATCGGCGACGTGATACGCGCGAAGTCCAACTGCACTGCGGTGCTCGCAACCTCTGCCTCGGCAACGCCAACGTCGGCTTCAGCCCGGCGCCGCTCCGCCACTAAAGTCTGGTGCTCCTGTTTGCTGATTGCGTTGACCTTGATCAGCTCGTCTGCACGATTCGCATTCAAGCGCGCGATTTCCATCGACGCCTGCGCACGTGCGAGCAAGGCCCTGGCGCTGTTAAAGTCCGCGCGATAGCTCGCGTCATCAAGCTGATACAATGGCTGTCCCGCTTTGACGAGACTGCCTTCGGTAAACAATCGCTCCTTCACGATACCGGTCACCTGCGGGCGTACCTCAGCGACGAGGTAAGCATTCGTGCGTCCCGGCAACTGCCGGGTCAACACCACCGGTTCGGCCTTCAGAGTAACCACAGTCACTGCCGGCGGCATACTTTGCGGCCCAGGCGCCTGCTGCTGCTCGCAAGCAACCATTAGAAACGACAGCAAGGGGAATACGATGAGAGAACGAGAAAATGAGGTCATTTACATCGAGCCTGTTGGAAATTGTGCATACACGCCCTGCCTTGGCCGCAGCAAACCTGAAAAGCAGAATGAACATTCATTCTCAAATTGTCAATAGACCTTGACTGGACAATCCACAGAATTGGAACCAAACAGCTCCAACAGGCCCATTGACATGTAAGGATGTGCCAGCGTGCAGACCGCCGGCACCACAGGTGACGGTGTTCAAACCCCGAAGAACAACTCCTCTGCCGGACTGCGGCGATTATAGTTCGATGCCATGACCCGGCCGTAGGCGCCGGTGTTGGCGATCAGGACAATATCCCCTTCCTGAGTGGATGGCAGCAGACGGCTTTCTCCCAGAACATCCCCGGACTCGCAGATCGGCCCAACGACGCGGCAATGCAGCACCGCGGTTTCATCCAGACGGCTGAGATTGACGATTTCATGGTAGGCGCCATACAAGGCGGGCCGGATTAATGAGTTCATGCCGGTGGCGACGCCGACATAGTGATATTGACCTTTATCCTTGAGTTGGGTGACTCGTGCCAGAAGCACCCCGCTTTCCGCCACCAGGTAGCGGCCGGGTTCAAGCCAGAGTTCAATGTCCTGATCAGCCAGCGTGTCCCGCAACAGTTTATCCAGTTCCTGCAAATCGAAGCCCGGCTGCCGGGGACGGTCAGGCACACCGATGCCGCCGCCCAGATCCAGCACTTTGACTCGCGGAAAGCTTGGTAAGACAACCAACAGGCGCTGTAACTGTTCTTTCCAGACGGGAGCATCGATCACACCGCTGCCGGTGTGGACATGCAGGCCGGTGACACGAATGTCGTGCTCGCTCAAAAGCTCCGACAGTGCGGCAATGTGTTCCAGAGCGATGCCAAACTTGGAATCCTTGCCGGAGGTAATGACCTTGCGATGATGACCGTACCCGCTTTCCAGGTCCAGCCGCAGAAATATCTCTTTGCCGGCAAACACATCAGGCCATTGTTGCAGCACCCAGGAATTATCCACGGTGATCAGCGCACCGATATTAAACACCCGTTCGTACTCCTCCCGTGGCGCAAAATTGGGCGTAAACAGGATATCGCCAGCTGTCACCTCCGGAACCACTTCCAGCACGTGCCGGACTTCGTCCAGTGAAACACATTCGAAGCCCAGACCTTCTTCTGCCATCACCCGCAACAAGTATGGGTGGTCGTTGGCTTTGACCGCATAAAGCACCCTGCTAACCGAACCCAGGGCGCGCAAACGACGCGCAGCATTGCGCACGGTATCCAGGTGGTAAACAAAGGCACAGTCGCGGTCGTGCAGGAGATCAACAAGTCCTGCTGCATGTACCCGCCACCAGACAGGCTGTTGCGGTTGGGTTTCAGCGCTACGATTCAATTCGGCCCAACTGGGTCCGAACTCCACTCTGCCGTCTGCCTGCGATGCGATCAGCAATTGGTGCAACTTGCGTACCAGGCTGTGTGCATGTTCGGCATCGATCACCAAGGTCAGGTTCAGGTCATTGGCCGATTGGGTGACCAGATGGATGTGCCGGTCCTGAAAAACATCCAGGGCGGCCGATAGCTTGCCAAGAATGGTGCGGATGGCATTTCCCACCAGGCTTATGGAAACGCAATCCTTGTGCACCTGAATATGACACAGACCGGCCAGTTCATCGAAGAATGCGCTGGATCGGGAGCCATCGGAATCGATCGCCGATTCTGGATCGAGACTGACCGTTACGGTTGATTCCGATGTGGAAATCAGGTCAACGGAGAATCCATGTTTTTTAAACACGGCAAAAGCATCAGCCAGGAATCCCGCCTGGCGCCACATGGCCGGATCTTCCATGTTGATCAGAGTGATCCCGCTGCGGCTGACGATACCCTTGACCTGTGCTTGCGCTTCGCGGTCATCCAGGCTGATGCACGTGCCGCTGAACTCCGGGCGATTGGTATCCTTGATGAAGACGGGTATTTGATGACGGCGGGCCGGTTGAATGCTGGGGGGATGCAGTACTTTCGCCCCCATGGAGGCCAGTTCCTGCGCCTCCCGGTAGCCGAGACTGTTCAGTAACCGGGCGTCAGGCACCACGCGCGGGTCCGCACTGAACATGCCCGGCACGTCGGTCCAGATCTCCAGTGCTTGTGCTTGCAAACGCGCGGCGAAACAAGCCGCCGAAGTATCCGAGCCGCCGCGCCCAAGCAAACAGGTTGCGCCATCCGGGCCGGCGACAATAAAACCCTGGGTGATGTGTAATGGCCCCAGCTCTGCCAACCGGACCTGCATTTCCGGGTCCGCATGATCGAGACAGCGTACTGCCAGGGGGGTGTGAACGGACGATGCGTCGGCATGCAGCCATTTACGGGCGTCTTGCAGACTGACCGTCAGGCCCAATTGCTCGAGATTTCTCTTGCCGATGGCACTCGACATCAGTTCGCCGTAAGCCAGTAGTTCCGCGCGGAGTTTCGGACTGGCGGGGTATTGGATGGTGCCGCTGAACGCCACCAAATCCTGCCAGCGCTGTTCAAAATCCGGGCAATATGCCAGCGCCATTTCACCCAACAACTGTCTATGACGTTGTTCAATCTGGTCAAGAATGCCACGGCGTCGGGACGGGCCCGCTTCGCCTGCCAGGCGGGTCAGCAGATCGGTTATGCCAGAGAGCGCTGAGACCACGATTAAAACGTTCCGATTTGATTCAAGGCCCCGTTTTGCCTGTGCGGCAATGGTCATCCAGCGCTGGGAAGAACTTACACTGCTACCGCCAAATTTCATCACCAGCCATTGGTGACTTTCAGTGGGGGAATTTTCACAGACCTGCATTTTTTATCTCCTAAAACTTCACCGGCTCCAAAACCAAAACGGCCTCCGCAGGGAGGCCGTTTTGATATTAACAGCGTCGCGCGGAGTCAGGCGGTTATGCATGCCTTCATCTTGCGCAAAGCATTGGCTTCGAGTTGTCGAATCCTTTCCGCAGAAACGCTGTACTTGTCAGCCAACTCCTGCAACGTTATCTTGCTGTCATCCTGCAACCAGCGGCTGCGAATGATGTCCTGACTGCGCTCGTCGAGTTCTTCAAGGCCCGCATACAGCAAAGTGTCACTGTGCTCACGCCAGTCATCAGACTCGGCTTCGATTTCAGGATCTTGCTGGTGGCTTTCCAGAAAAGCAGCCGGTGCGACATACGATGTATCTTCATCCGTATTGGGCGGCAAGTCAAAACCGATGTCCTGACCGGACAGGCGTGACTCCATTTCCAACACCACTTCGGGTTTTACCCCAAGATCATAGGCCACAGCATTGACTTCCTCATGACTGAGCCAGCCGAGACGCTTTTTGGATTTACGCAGGTTAAAGAACAATTTGCGCTGCGCTTTGGTGGTGGCCACTTTCACGATACGCCAATTGCGCAGGATAAATTCGTGCATTTCTGCGCGTATCCAGTGCACGGCAAATGAAACGAGGCGAACACCGTGATCCGGGTCGAAGCGCTTGACCGCTTTCATCAAACCGATATTGCCTTCCTGGATGAGATCCCCCAGGGGCAAGCCATAACCTGTATATCCTTTTGCCACATGCACGACAAAGCGTAAATGCGCCAGAACCATGTGGCGAGCCGCCTCCAGTTCGTCATTATCCCTATAGCGTCGTGCTAAATCCTGCTCCACTTCTGGGGTCAGTATGGGGATCTTGTTGACTTCCTGGATATAGGCATCCAGGCTTCCCGTCCCTGCGGGAACCAACAGATGGCTGGGTACCAAATCTTTGCTCATTTCTCCTCCTGGGCAGCAGCGGAGTTTACCACATGAAACCATACACGGGCCACATGCTGTTCTGGCTTGCACCCGGCGGGATTTCTCGACTGTTTTACCCTGATCATGTTCTGTACTGCGCCGTTTGACCGTAAAATTCACCCAATGTTCAGTCTGTGACTTTTACCGGCCATTCCCTGGCGAGATCACTACTGGATCAGATTCTTCCCAGCAGCCCGCCTCGGCGTAGTACCCGCAAGTATCGTTCCACCGCTACCCATGCCCCAAGAAGCCCCAAAAAACCTCCACCCAGAAGAACGAAAACCACCTGTGAAGGGTTCAGCCGCGATATCACGAATGCATTACCGTAGGCATCCAACAGGTTCTCAAGCGGAATCTGCAAAAAGGCAATACAGGCATGAAGCAATAGCAACGCCAGCACCGAACCCATCAGTCCGTACCAGAAACCTGAATAGAGGAATGGCTGCCTGATAAAACTGTCCCCAGCCCCCACCAGGCTCAAGACCTCAATTTCATCCGAGCGATTAGCCACATCCATGCGTATGGTGTTGGCAATCACCACCACGACCGCAAGCGAGAACATCACGCTGAGAATGGTAACCAGAGCGTTACCGAGTTCAAGCAGGCTGCTCAAGCGTTGTAACCACTTATAATCGAGCTGGATCGTATCAACGGCTTTCTGGGCAGTCAGCCAGGCAGCGAGGGTTTCTACCGCTGCTGTCAGATTCTCGTCCGCTTGTGCTTTGGGCTGCACCAACAGCACCCAAGGTAAGGGATTGGACTCAAGTACATCCAGGGCCTGCCCGAATCCGGATGCCGCGCGAAATTCTTCCATGCCTTGTTGCGGTGAAACTGCCGATGCGCGTGCGTCGGGTCGGGCATTGATGGCAGCGGTCAATTCCAGGGCCTCTTGCTGCGTGACCGAGGACCGCAGGAAAACCGTGATCGACCCCCACTCCTCCGCCTGCAAATCGATACCGTGGAGGTTGTTCAAGGTGACGTATAGCCCGATGGGCAATACCATGGCGATGCCCAGCACCAGCACGGTCAAGATGGTCCCGGTCTTGTGGGTGAACAGCGTACCCAGGCTGGAAAACAGGCTATAAAGTTGCCGGCGACCCCATGCCCTCGTGCGGCGACGCAAACGGGTGCGGATCAATTGTCAGCCCGCCTTCGAGCAATTTGCGGGTTAGCCGGGATATCGTCTATCAGACATCCCTTTTGCAGCACCAGAACGCGATCACCCATGCGCTTGATCAGGTCAAGGTCATGGCTGGCGATCAACACCGTGACTCCCAGCTGATTGAGCTGGCGGAATAAACCGAACAAATCTGCCGATAGTTCCGGATCCAGGTTACCCGTGGGCTCATCCGCCAGCAGCACCGGCGGCATACCGACAATGGCACGCGCCACCCCTACTCTTTGTTGTTCACCGCCGGATAGTGTCATCGGCCAGGATTTTTCCTTGCTCAACAGCCCCACTTTGTCCAGCGAAGCTCGTACCCGCTTGCGGATTTCCGTATAACGCAAACCGGCAATCAGCAATGGCAAAGCCACATTATCGGACACCGTCTTGTTACGCAGCAATTTGTGGTCCTGGAATATCATCCCGATACCCTGCCTGATGCGTGGCGCCTGGTTCATGGTGATCCTGCTGAGATTCATTCCATTGACCAATACATGGCCGCGAGTAGCCTGTTCCAACATCAGGATCAGGCGCAACATGGTGCTTTTCCCTGCACCCGAATGTCCGGTCAGAAACACCATCTCCCCGGCGGCGAGGTGAAAACTGACATCAGCCAGTGCCTGGTTGCCTCCCGGATACCGCTTGCTGACATGTTCGAACGTAATCATTGCAGCAGATCGTATTTTGACCTGGGGAAGCTATGATTAATGTGCATGATTGGTCTTCCCTAATGCGGTTTCCGTCGTCGGCCAGGACCAGATGAATGAGAACCCGAGTTGCTGGCATGAGTGGATACCGGCTTTCTTGAGCGAGGTTGTGCTGAGCCTGTCCGCGACCGCCCCTGTCCACCGCGTGAGGTTTTCGCCCTGGGTGGCGCCGGCAGTGGTCTGTTGATTTCCACCAGCAGGCTCTTGTCTACTTGCTTAATGGGAATGGCGTAGCCGATGAATTCCTCGATCTCCGGCAAATGGAAAGCATAATTTTCACAGGCAAAACTGATCGCCTCTCCTTTGGCGCCCAGGCGGGCGGTTCGTCCAATGCGATGAACATAGTCAGGTGCGTCCTGCGGTAAATCATAGTTGATGACGTGCGTAACATCGGGAATGTGCAAACCACGCGCGGCAACATCGGTCGCAATCAATATGGGAATCTCACCGTCATGAAACTTTCGCAGCAGATTCTGGCGGGTTTTCTGGGGTACCTGGCCGGAAATCGCGGCGACATGGAAACCATTGGCTTTCAAAGAACGCTCGATCCGATCGGTCGCGGCACGGGTATTGGTGAACACCATGATCCGGCCGCCTTCGAATCTTTTCAACAAGCCGGCCAGCAGCCTCGCCTTTTCATCATTTGCGGGATAAAACACGGTCTGGTTAACGCTTTCAACCGTTACATGTTCGGTTTCAACCTTTAACAGCTCCGGCTCATTCATGTGCTCATACGCCAACTCGAGCACGCGGTGCGACAGCGTGGCTGAGAACAGCAGGCATTGGCGCTGATCCCGCGGAGGCAGCCGGCGTAACACATAACGAATGTCCTTGATGAAGCCCAGGTCAAACATCCGGTCAGCCTCATCCAGTACCATTACCTCTATCTGACTCAACTTGAACACATTCTGCTTGAAGTAATCAATCATGCGCCCTGGGGTGCCAATCAGTATATCGACGCCAGCCTCAAGCGTCTGGCGCTGCTTTTCATAATCCACACCACCATAGGCAAGGCCCAGTTTCAGTCCCGTTTCAGATCCCAACAACAATGCATCCTTGTGAATTTGCAAGGCCAGTTCGCGAGTTGGTGCCAATACCAGGGCCCTTGGGTGCCGGCGATCGGCGGTTGCCTGAGACTTTATCAATCGTTCAAAAAGGACCAGTAAGAAAGCAGCTGTTTTACCCGTTCCCGTTTGTGCCTGGCCAGCAACGTCATAGCCCTGCAATGCAACGGGAAGCGTCAGGGCCTGGATGAGCGTACAATGGACGAATCCCGCATTAGTCAAGCCTTGTCTTACCGGTTCAGCCAGACTGAGTTGGGAAAATCTCAGGTCGCTCAGAGAGTTATTGCTTTTCTTCTGGGTCATATATTATCCATTTGTATGAATTGTTCTGGATTATCGGTCCTGTATGAAACGCGTAAAATTCTGGCGGCCTGGCTTGAATCTTATCGCCGGCGCCTTGATATCATCGGGCGGTTCTTTGAAATGATGACCTGATCTTTCAGTGGGTCACAATTCAGCTTGTTGGATGGAACATCCGGGCCTATATGAAACATATTAACCGCGCTGCATCCGATGTACCAGTGAAGATGCGGAGCGCATTTTGGAGAAAATAAGTGAGTGACAATATAACCCACGTAACCGATGCCAGTTTTGACCAGGAAGTCCTCCGCGCCAGCGGCCCTGTATTGGTCGACTACTGGGCAGAATGGTGCGGACCCTGCAAGATGATCGGCCCCATCGTTGAGGAAATTGCCAACGAATACGGCGATCGATTGAAAGTTACCAAAATGGACATAGACAGCAACAACATGACGCCACAGCACTATAGCATCCGCGGCATACCGACGCTGATGATATTCAAGGACGGCAAGGTTCAGGCAACCAAGGTGGGCGCACTCACCAAGGGTCAGCTCAAGGCATTTGTCGACGAAGTGGTCTGATGCAAGCAAGTGGCTACCGTCAAGGGATGGAGCCGCCTGCTTTTGTTACTTATCACTGGACGCTGTATTCATATCGTGCTAGTTTTACATTGTCTACGTTGGCCTTCTCGCCCGACCCGCTCAATTCCCTTATAAATTTGGCTCGTAACAAGCGCGAATCAGCCAGTCGTAGAAGAAAAAATTAATGATACCCGGGCGGTCGTCCACCGCCGCCATGCCGAATTTGTTTTTTCAAACGCATTTACCCTGGCCCGGGCTCGTGCTCAATGCATCAAGCAAACTTTTCCTGTTGACTCGCCCGCCTCACGTTACAGAGCATTAAAAAACCAATGAACCTGACTGAACTCAAGCAAAAACCCGTATCCGATTTGCTCCAGATTGCCAACGAAATGGGATTGGAAGGTGTCGCCCGTTCTCGTAAACAGGACGTTATATTTTCCATTCTGAAGGCTCATGCGAAAACCGGAGAGAGTATTTTTGGCGATGGTGTGCTGGAAATACTGCAGGACGGGTTCGGTTTTTTGCGTTCTGCTGACAGCTCTTACCTGGCTGGCCCGGACGACATCTATGTTTCACCCAGCCAGATTCGCCGCTTCGCTCTGCGTACAGGCGACATGGTTTCCGGAAAAATCCGGCCGCCCAAGGACAGTGAACGATATTTTGCCCTGTTGAAAGTTCAGGAAATCAACTACGAACCACCGGAAGCGGCCAAGAGCAAAATCCTGTTCGAAAACCTGACACCGGAATTCCCCACTGAACCATTCAAATTGGAACGGGGCAATGGCAGCACTGAGGACATCACCGCCCGCATCATCGACCTGGTTTCCCCAATCGGCAAAGGTCAGCGTGGACTGGTCGTTTCACCGCCCAAAGCCGGTAAAACCATCATGTTGCAGAATATCGCCACCAGTATCCGGGCCAATCACCCGGACTGCAGGATGATTATTCTGCTGATCGACGAGCGCCCCGAAGAAGTTACTGAAATGCAGCGATCAGTTGACGCGGAAGTCATTTCCAGCACTTTTGACGAACCTGCATCCCGTCACGTACAGGTTGCCGAGATGGTCATCGAAAGGGCCAAGCGCCTGGTTGAACACAAATTGCATGTCGTTATCCTGCTCGATTCCATCACACGACTCGCCCGTGCCTACAACACGGTTGCCCCGTCGTCAGGCAAAGTCCTGACCGGCGGCGTCGACGCCAACGCTCTGCAGAGGCCGAAACGATTTTTCGGTGCCGCGCGAAACGTCACCGAAGGTGGCTCACTGACCATCATTGCCACTGCCCTGGTGGATACAGGTTCAAAAATGGACGAAGTCATCTACGAAGAATTCAAGGGTACCGGCAACATGGAAATCCACTTGAACCGTCGTATCGCGGAACGCCGCACCTATCCTGCGATCGATATCAACCGGTCAGGAACGCGGCGCGAGGAATTGATGATCAGTTCGGACCAACTACAGAAAATGTGGATCCTGCGTAAACTGCTGCACCCCATGGATGAAGCCCAGGCCATCGAGTTCATGCTGGACAAGTTGAAAGCGACCAAGACCAACGAGGAATTTTTCAATTTCATGAAGCGTTGAGCAGCCGGCAAATGCAATCGGGTAGGAGGCGGGATTACTCCCGCCGTCCTCCCACACCACCGGACGTGCGGTTCCGCATCCGGCGGTTCATGGAGCACACTGGAGTCGGCGCATCGTATCGAGCAGCGACACCAGACCTAAACGATCAAAGAAGGACTTCGGGAAAGCCTGGTTCATGTGGCTTGCACCACTATTCCACCACGGCCCACGTTGATTGAAGGCCGAGCGGAACGCCCGTTCTTCCTTCAATCCCGCCTTCATCAGATGCTTCGCACGAGTATACGGGCGTTTCCACTGCCGCCATAGAATACAGCGCAGTTTGTGCCTGATCCAGCCATCCAGCTCTTCCAGCACCTGCTTGCTCTCGGTCAGCTGGAAATATGCCATCCAGCCGCGCAGGAGCGGGTTGAGTTCAGTGATAACCGTGGCCAGGCTACGACCTCTCGCGCCCTTGAGCACTTCGCGAATTTTGGCCTCCAGCCGTCGCCGGCTGGCCGCTGCGATCCGCAGTCTCGGGGCTTGGTGCCAGGTGAGGCTGTAGCCCAGAAACTTCCTCTGCCACGGACGCGCCACTGCACTCTTGGCAGTATTGACCTTGAGTCTGAGCGTATCCGCCAGAAACCGGGTGATGCTCGCCATGACCCGCTCCCCTGCTTGCTGGCTGCGGACATAGATATTGCAGTCGTCGGCATAGCGGCAGAAAGCATGGCCGCGGCGTTCCAGTTCCCGATCCAGTCCCGTCAGCAGGATGTTCGACAGCAGCGGACTCAGGGGCCCACCTTGCGGTGTACCTGCGGTCCGGGGGCTCACC
>CAVPUV010000042.1:0-3882 GCA_963708905.1 uncultured Gammaproteobacteria bacterium
ACCGGTCCAAGGCAACTCAACACCGGCGCTTCCTGGAACGCATCCGTGCCGATCGCGTGGGTCGGCACCTGGCCGCAGATCACGACGATGGGTATGGAGTCAGCCATGCAGTCACGCACCGGGGTTACGGTGTTGGTCGCCCCCGGTCCGGAAGTCACCATGACCACGCCAATCTTGCCGCTGGCGCGCGCATACCCGGCCGCCATGAAGCCTGCGCCTTGCTCATTGGCCGGCACGATCAGCGGCATCGGTTCGGTGCCGCTGGCGGACCGATGCTCCCGGTTATAGCGGAAAACCGCGTCGTAGGTGGGCAGGATGGCGCCTCCACTGTAACCGAAAATGATGTCCACGCCCTCGTCGGCGAGCACCTGTACCACCATCTCGGCCCCGCTCATCTGCCGGCCCGCCAGGGGATGATTTGCTGCAACTGCTGCTTGTCTGTTTGGATGCATAACTGGGTATTGCCTGTACTTAGGGCCTGTTATGGATTCGCTACGCAAAAACGTGGTTTTGCTGCGCTCACATTTTCAATGACTTACGTCATCGAAAATGGCGGCACATCCGTGTGCCGCGTTGGCATGTGGCGTTTATGGACGAGCACTACATACCTGACTCCGAACTCTGTCAATCAGTGTCCGGTAATCAAAACCACATTGCAATAGCCCGGATTCTGCGCGACCATTGAAAACCCATCTGAACAGGGTTGGCAAAACTTCCCGAAATAAACCATGCGGCACATTGTATCCATACTATTGCAGAACGAAGCCGGCGCCCTGGCGCGTGTCGCGGCGATGTTTTCATCCCGCGGTTATAACATCGAATCCCTGAGTGTCGCCCCGACCGAACATGTCGAGTTATCCCGGCTGACGCTGGTCACCACAGGCTCCGACGACGTCATCAGGCAGATCAACAAGCAGATGGAAAAACTGGTCGACATCGTCAGCATCGCCGATATGACCATGGGTGCGCACATTGAGCGGGAACTGTTGCTGATGAAGGTGAAAGTCGCTGCCGGCGAAGAACGACACCTGTCGGATCTTATCGAATCTTTCGGAGCACGTGAACTGGACGATAGCCCGGAAACCTACACGCTGGAGCTGACCGGAGCCAGTGAGCACGTGGATGAGTTCGTTGCCCGCGTCAGCGCGTGTGCGGAAATCCTCGCCGTGGTGCGCAGCGGCGCAATGGCGATCGCGCGCGGTCAGAAAGTGCTCAGCGCCTGACTGAATCAAAACTGGTGCGTAATATCCACTCCGTAGGAACGCAGTGCTGAAGGGTGGATGAATGAGCCACCGAACTCAGGCGCAGGAATCACTTCCTGCAGATACTCTTTATCGGTAAGGTTGCGCCCCCACAGCGTAAAGGTCCAATTCTCGTTGTCGATGGCCATGCGGGCATTGACGGTGCCATAGGCATCGCGCCGCGCGCGGCTGAAATCCTGCTCCATGCCCGGCCCAAAGAACACCTGCCAGATCGTCGGTGTGCGCTCGCCCTGCAAGGTGTGGAACCACATATCACCCACGTATTGCCAGTCAACCCTGGTCATGAAGTTCCAGTCGCCGCCAAGCGGCAAATCGAGCTGGGCGCCCAGGTTATAGGTTTCGTTGGGCGCCTGCGGCAGATCGTTCCCCACCGTCAGCGGACGGTTGATGTTTTTCTTGATTTCACTATCCATCAGGCCAATGCCACCGTACAGGCGGAAACTTTTGGCCAGGGCCCAGTTGAAATCAGCCTCGAAGCCCTGCACTTCGGCCTTGTCAATCGTGGTCACGACACGCATCAGGCCGAACGGGCCGGCAATGAATTCAAAGAATTGATTGTCATCGATGGTGGTGCTGAATACGGCGGCATTTAATCGCAGGCGATTATCCAACAGTTGGGTCTTGAAGCCGACCTCAAACGAATCGGTGACTTCCTTCGCATACTCGTCGTTGATGGTCAATCCGGCATTGACCGCTTCACCCGGTCCGCCAAAACCTGCGTTATACCAGAAATTAATCAATGCCTCACTACCGATGGAATTGAAACCACCGCTACGGAAACCCCGGCCCCAGCTGGCGTAGATATTGGCGTTTTCCGTAGCCGACCAGCGCCAGGTGATTTTGGGCTGCCATTCACTGAAATCCGCTTTCCGGTCAGGAATACCATCAGGAAACTGCTTAAATGCCGGATTGACCGGTTGGCCGAACAAATTGATATTGAGTCCCGAGGACAGAACATTGGGCACCTGATTGGCAACCTTACGGTCCTCCTTGTCATAACGTAATGCAAAAGCCAGCTCCATGCTGTCGCCGAGGTCGAACTCCAATTGACCGTAGGCGGCCAAAACATCGGTGTCAAAATTGTCCCAAAACAACAAGTCTGTCGGGTTGGGCCCGGTCGGCGGAATATAAGGTTGGCGCAGGAATCCCTGGCCCTGATCTGCTCCATAGGCCACCACCACTTCGCGATCGATGTTGAGTGCGTAGGCCCCGACAATCCAGCGTAATTTCTGATTTTCGTCAGACGTGAAACGAAGTTCGAAGCTCAGGTCTTTCTGGTTGCGCTCCTGGTACTGATAACCGTCGCAGGAAAGCGCGGTGTAGGCGCCGTAAACGCCGGCGAAATCGGCTCCGCCAGCAGAGCCTGGCGGCAGTACCAGGAAGGGGTCGAGAAATCCGCCAAAGAGGTCCGGACGGGTAAAGGTGTTCAAGGTCAACCGGTCCTGCTGGCACTGCGGGGTCAATTCATATCCATAAAACGTTGCGCTGGTGCCATCGGACAGCAGATATTCGTCGAGGTCGTTGTAAGCCACGATCGCGGTCACATCGAATGGCTGCAGGTCCCAGTCGGACTTGACCGAGAACTCATTGGTCTTTTGCTCGTTCTCGCCCGGTACATTGAAGGCGAAGGTGAAATCATGATCGTTCACATCGGCGAAAAAGGCCTCGCTGCCGAGAAAGGGAACAAAGGCTGGTATGGCAAAAGCCGCGTTGAAGTTAATCGCCCCGCCATCGACTTTCTTGGTCGAGCCGCGAAAGTCCATGGTGAAACTGTCGCTCACCTGCCAGACCATGCGTCCGCGCAAGCCTTTGTCTTCCAGGTAGTCGACTGTATCGTCCTGGCCGGTAAAAGCGTTCTCATAGAAGCCGTCAGTCTTGCGGTAGTAAACCGTCAAGCTGCCCGCCAGCTGATCCTCGACCAGTGGTCCGCTGATCAAAGCTGAAGCATTGTAGGTGTTCTCGTTGCCTGCGCCAGCCTTGACCTTGACGCTGAATTCATTTCCTGGAATTTTGGTGTTGACCAGGATCGCCCCGGCCACCGCGTTGCGCCCATAAAGCGCTCCCTGGGGGCCCTTCAGGACTTCGATTTGTTCGATGTCGATCAACTCACCATTGAACGCATTGGGATTGGTGATCAACACCCCGTCGACTACATAGGCAAACGTGGACTCGGCGTCGCGCGTTGAAACCATGCCGCGGATACTGACCTGGGTATCGCCGACATTGGCTGTATCGACAATGGTCACGTTGGGTATCAGCTCAATAAAATCCACCGGCCGCTCAATGCCTGCGTCCCTGATGTCCTGCGCCGTGAAGGTGGAGATGGCTATCGGCACTTCCTGCACGTTTTCCGCCCGCTTGCGGGCAGTGACCAGCACTTCTTCCAGCACGGCATCAGCATAGGCGTTTGCGGCCAGCACGGCAGCAGTGCTGGTGATCAGGATCCTGCTCATCAAACTCGTCTTCATTACGTCAACCTCCCACACTCAGTGTGCGCAAAAAATGGATTGCTCGGGTATCGATTTACAGCATTTCCAAAAGGTCCAGGACTTCATTCAACTCAAGCACATCGGCGTACTTTGCATTCAAGTCAAACAGGTTGGCAGCGTGTGCTTCCGGG
>CAVPUV010000043.1:0-53980 GCA_963708905.1 uncultured Gammaproteobacteria bacterium
GGTATTGGGCGCGCCCAGCATCAACAACTGAACGGCCTCCGGCATGCTCTCGCGCGGCGTGGCGCCGCCGGAGAGCATCTGCAGCGGCATCAGCACCAGCATCAGCAGCAAGCCGAACTGCGGCATGGAGCGGGCCAGGGTGCCCAGGAAGATGCCCATGGAGGTGGTGGCGAACAGGTGCAGTGTGGTGCCGGCCACGAACAGGGCGATCGAGCCCTGCAGCGGCACGGCCAGCACGCCCCCCACCACGAACAGCAGCGAGGCGGTCGCCGCCACCAGCACCACCAGCCCCATCGACCAGACCTTGCTCAGCATGATCTCCAGCGGCGTCACCGGCATCACCAGCAGGTGCTCCACGGTGCCGTGCTCGCGTTCGCGGATCAGCGCCGCGCCGGTGAGCACGATGGAGAGCATCGTCACCTCGCTGATGATCGACATGATCGCCGCAAACCAGGACTTGTTGAGCTCGGGATTGAAACGCGCCCGCAGCGCCAGCGTCACCGGCAACGCAGGAACTTCGCGGTAGCGTTGAACGAAGGCGCGCACCTCGTCATTGACGATGTTCTGCACATAGCCGCTGCCGGTGAAGGCCTGGCTCATGCGCGTGGCATCCACGTTGAGCTGGATGGTCGGCGCCCGCCCGGCCAGCACGTCGCGCTGGAATCCGGGCGGAATGTCGAGGGCGAAGGTATCCAGCCCTGCGTCCATGCGCGCGTCCATCTCCGCCTGGTCGATGAACTTCGGCGGCAGAAAATAGGGCGGATAGAAGGCGCCGGCAATCCGCGCGGAGAGCGGCGAGCGGTCTTCATCGACGACTGCGATGGGCGCCTTGTTGAGGGTCTCGGGCATGGCCGTGGCCCGGGTATACACGGAAAAAGTAAATACATAGATGATCAGCACCAGCATGATCGGGTCGCGCCACAGGCTGTAGAACTCCTTGATTCCAAGATGCAGGACGTGGGCGGCACGCACGGTTCAGGTCTCCTGTTTCTTGAGCAGCAGCGCCGACAGGCCGATCAGCATGGGCGCGGCGAGCAGCAGCGGCACAAACGCGCCCGTCAAATCGGCGACCTCCAAGCCCTTGGAGAAGGTGCCACGGGAGATCGTCAGGAAATGCGTGGTGGGGTAGATCTGGCCGATCACCTTGCCCAACCCTTCCAGCGAGGAGACCGGATCGATTATTCCGGAGTATTCGCTTGCCGGCAGAAGGGTGAGCACGGCAGTGGCGAACAGCGCCGCGATCTGGCTGCGCATGAAGGTGGAGATCAACAGCCCCATGGCGGTCGCCGCGCTCACATACAGCAGCGCGCCAGCGACCAGCGCCGCCAGGCTGCCCGTGAAAGGCACGCCAAACAGCGTCACCGCCATCAGCACCAGCAGCAGGAAACTGACCATGGAGAGCACCACATAGGGCGCCTGCTTGCCGAGCAGGAACTCCAGGGATCTGGTGGGCGTGACATAGAAATTGATGATCGAGCCCAGCTCCTTCTCGCGCACCACGCTCAAGGCCGCCAGCATGGCCGGGATCAGCATCAGCAGCAGCGGGATCACCGCCGGCACCATCGCGACCAGGCTTTTGACGTCGGGGTTATAGCGAAAGCGGGTCTCGATGGTCGCCAGCCCCGCCAGCGCCGCGCCCTGCCCGGCCTCCCGCGCCTTGGTCGCCAGCCAGTGGGCGTGCATGCCCTGCACATAGGCGCGGATGGTTTCCGCCCGGGTCGGCATGGCGCCGTCGATCCAGGCGCCGACCTCGACCGGCCGGCCGTGGGCGATATCGCGGGCAAAGCCCGGGGGAGTCTCGATGGCGAGCCCCAGCCGGCCCGCGCGCATGCGCCGGTCCAGATCCGCGTAGTCGCTGATGGGCGGCTGCTCGTTGAAATAGCGCGAGCCGGCGATATTAAGCGCATAGTCGCGGCTGGTGGCGGTCTGGTCCCGGTCCAGCACCGCGAACGTCAGGTCTTCCACATCCATGGTGATGCCGTAGCCCATCACCAGCATCAGGATGGCATTGCCCAGCAGCGCCAGCGTCAGCCGGATCGGATCGCGCATCAGCTCCAGGGTCTCGCGCCGGCCATAGCTCGCCATGCGGCGGAGATCGAAGAACCGGCGCCAGCCGTCCGGTCCGGCGCCGCGCGGCGGGTGCGCCGGCGTGACCGGGCTGAGCGCAGCGAGCGGCGCCGCATCCGCTTTGGCCGCGGCGTCTTCCAGATGGGCGATGAACACTTCTTCCAGAGTCGCCGCGCCGCGCTTGCGGGTGAGTTCGGCGGGTGCGCCCACCGCCAGCACCCGCCCGGCGTGCATCAGCGAAATGCGGTCGCAGCGCTCGGCCTCGTTCATGAAGTGGGTGGAGATGAAAATCGTCACCCCGTCGCGGCGGGACAGTTCCCCGAGCAAGGCCCAAAAACTGTCCCGCGCCACCGGATCCACGCCCGAAGTGGGCTCATCCAGAATCAGCATCTCGGGCCGGTGGATCATCGCCACGGCGAGCGACAGGCGCTGGCGCACCCCCAGCGGCAGGGCGTCCGGCAGCATGTCCAGCGCCTCGCGCAGGCCGAAGCGTGCCACCATTTCCTCGATGCGCCCCGCAATCTCCCCGTCCGGCACCTCGAACAGCCGCGCGTGCAGGGCGAGGTTCTGCCGCACCGTCAGCTCGGTGTAGAGCGAAAACGACTGCGACATGTAACCCACCCGGCGCCGGGTCTCGATGTCCTTGGCGTCCACCGGTTTGCCGAACAGCCAGGCCTCGCCGGCGCTGGCTTCAAGCAGGCCGGTCAGCATCTTCATGGTGGTGGTCTTGCCGCAGCCGTTGGAGCCCAGGAAGCCGAAGATCTCGCCCCGGCCGATACGGAAGCTGACGTCGTCCACCGCCACGAAGTCACCGAAGCGCATGGTCAGGCCGCGCGCCTCGATGGCCGGCTCGCCGTCGCCGTCCTTCTCGCGCGGCGCGATGACCACCGGCCGAT
This sequence comes from uncultured Gammaproteobacteria bacterium, assembly GCA_963708905.1. GTDB lineage: Bacteria > Pseudomonadota > Gammaproteobacteria > Xanthomonadales > SZUA-36 > SHZL01. The sequence continues at coordinate 2,964 of CAVPUV010000043.1, forward strand.
AGCCGGCCCGTTGTTCCTCGGGCAGCAGCGCGATGAAGGCCGCTTCCAGGCTATCGGTTCGCGGTCTGGGCCAGCAGTTCGGCCGGCGCGCCGGTGGCCAGGACGCGGCCGTCGTTCATGGCCACCAGCCAGTCGAAGCGCGCCGCCTCCTCCATGTAGGCGGTCGCCACCAGCACGCTCATGCCGGGCCGGCGCGCCCGGATGCGCTCGATCAGTTCCCAGAACTGGCGCCGCGACAGCGGGTCGACCCCGGTGGTCGGCTCGTCCAGGATGAGCAGGTCGGGATCGTGGATCAGGGCGCAGCACAGGCCCAGCTTCTGCTTCATGCCGCCGGACAGCTTGCCGGCCGGGCGGTCGGCGAACGGCGCCAGGCCGGTGGCCCGGAGCAGATCGGCGATACGTTGTTCGCGCTCGGCCCGGCCCTGGCCGAACAGGCGGGCGAAGAAGTCGACGTTCTCGAACACCGACAGGGTCGGATACAGATTCTTGCCCAGGCCCTGCGGCATGTAGGCGACGCGCGGACAGACCGCGCGCCGGTGACGGGCGTCGGCCATGTCGCCGTCCAGCACCTCGATGCTTCCGGACTGGATGACCCGCGCCCCGGCGATCAGCGCGAACAGGCTGGACTTGCCGACGCCGTCCGGGCCGATCAGGCCGACCATGCAGCCCGACCGGCAGGTCGAGGTTGATGCCCTCCAGGGCCTGGGTCTTGCCGTAGCGCAGGCCGACGCCGTGCAGGCGGGCGACGGGCTCGGTCGCAGTCATTGCGGCAGTTTCAGGGTCAGGCGTTCGGGCCAGGGCATGGCGCGGTCAAGGCGCACGTAGGCCATGCCCGGCAGGCCGGTCTTGACCTGGAGGATGTGTTTTTTGAGCAGGTCGGGGTCGATCCTGGCCTTGACCCGGAACATCAGCTTTTCCCGCTCGACCGCGGTTTCCACGGTCTTGGGTGTGAACTGGGCCACGTCGGCAACGAAGGATACGTTGGCCGGGATGACGTATTGCGGCGCGGCGTCCAGTACCAGACGCACCTCGTCGCCCAGGGCCAGCTTGCCGGCCACGGCGGTGGGCAGGAAGAAGGTCATGTAGACGTCGGACAGATCGACCATGTTGAGCACCCGGCCACCGCCGCCCACCACCTCGCCGGGCTGGGCGACGCGGTACTGGATGCGGCCGTCGCGGGGCGCCTGGAGGTCACTGTCCTTGATGTCGGCCTGGATGCGCTCGACGCTGGCCCGTGCCGCCAGCACCGACGATTCCGCGCCGGCGATCTGGGCCCGCGCAGCCACCACCGCCGCGTCGGCCGCGGCGATCTGAGCCCGCACCGCGCCGACCGCCGCCAAGGCGCCCTTGACCCGCGCGCTGTCGTCGTCCGCCTGCTGTTGCGAACTGGCGCCTTTGCTGGCCAGCAAAGTGGAGCGCACCTGGTGTTTTTTGGCGATATCGAGTTCCGCCTCGCGCTGGGCCAGCACCGCCTGGGCGGCGGCCCTTTCCGCCTCGCGCAGGCTCAACTGGCTGCGCGCGGTGGCGACCGAGCTGGCGGCCTGCTGCGATTGCGCCTCGGCCTGGCGCAGCTGTGCCGCCAGGCTATCGGTATCCATCCGCGCGACCACCTGGCCGGCGGTGACGAATTCGCCCTCGCTCACCAGGATTTCCCTGACCCGTCCGGGCGATTTGGCGGCGATATCGATCTCCACCGCCTCGATACGGCCGTTGCCGCTCAACAATCCAGCATCCTCATCGTTACCGGCGAACTTCAGCCAGACGGCCGCGGCAATGGCGCCCAGAGCCAAGGCCCCAACGGTTCGAAGTAACCATTTTTTGGCCGGAATTTTCATCATCGTTCACCCATGGTCTTGGTTGTCAAAGCAGGCGTTTGCCCTTGTCCGGGGGGCACGCCGCCGCCCAGCGCGGCATACAGGTTGACCGCGCTGGCAAGCAACGCGCGCCGAGTCTGTACCAAGGCTTGCTCGGCCGCGAAGCGGTCGCGCTCGGCGTCCAGCACTTCCAGGTAGGAGGCCGCGCCGCTTTGATAACGCAAATGGGCAAGTCGTGGGCGTTCGATCTGGGTGGCCACCGTGGCTTGCTGCACGGCTACTTGACGCGCAATCCAGCGGCGATCGGCCAAGGCATCGGCCACCTCGCGGAAAGCCCCCTGAACCGTCTGTTCATAGTCGGCTACCGCCACATTTCGGCGCGCCTCCGTCAAATCGAGATTGGCCTGGTTGCGACCGGCATCGAAAATCGGTATCGAGAGGCTTGGGATGAAACTCCAGACCCCGCTGCCGGCGCCGAACACCCCCTCCAGCTCGCTGCTCGCGCTGCGCAGGCTGCCGGTCAGCACAATGCGCGGAAAAAAGGCGGCGCGTGCGGCACCGATATTGGCATGGGAGGCCTTGAGGCGATGCTCGGCGGCGAGCACGTCGGGGCGGTTGAGCAGCAGGTCGGATGGCAGTCCTGGTGCGATGTCGTGCACGAAGCCGGTTTCGATCTGCGACAGCGGGCGCGATTGAATGGCCAGGGGGATTCCCGCCAGGAGCGTGAGCGCGTTATGGTTCTGCTCGCGCTGGCGTTCCAATATTGTCAATTCGGATCGTGTCTGGTTCAGAAGAATCTCCGACTGGGTGGCGTCGAGTTTGGAGGCCGATCCCACCTCATAGCGCCGCTTCATGATGCGGTACGACTCCCCGCGGCTGCTCAGGGCTTGCCGGGCGGTGGCCAGCCGCTCATCGAGCTCCCGTTCCAGGAGATAGCTGTTCGCCACCTGGGCCATCAGACTAATCTGGACGGCTCGCCTGGCTTCTTCGCTGGCGAGATAGGACTCCAGCGCCGCGTCCTTGAGATTGCGCACGCGCCCCCAGAAGTCCAACTCCCATGTGCTCAAGTTGAGCGTGGCCTGATATTGCGAGGAAATGAGGGGGCGTCCGGTGATGGACAGATCGGCTGGCACCCGCGACCGGCTGCCCATCGCGCCGGCACTGATGCTGGGCAATTGATCCGCACGCTGGATGCCATACACGGCCCTGGCCTCTTCAACCCGCTGCATCGCCACGCGCGGGCTGCGGTTGTTCTCCATGGCGAGGGTGAGCAATTCAAGCAGCCGGGCATCGCCGAAGAACTGGCTCCAGCCAAGCTTCACAGTGCCAGGCCAGATAGTCGACTCCTTCAGCCCATCCACATTGAATTCATTTTCCATTGGAGGAGTGGGCCGTTCATAGGGTGGCGCAAGGGAACACCCTGCCGACAGGGCTGAAACCATCCCGCGGATGAAACGATATCCTGTCAGCATGGATCACCACTTTCCCAAGGAACACAGGGAGGACGTGAGCGCTCGGTAGTTTGCGTAAGCAGATCACTGACCATGCGCCGGAATATCTTTACTACGCCATCCCGATCAATGTCTGGATTGCGGATTGCTCGAGTACGCAATCCCTCGAACATGGCCGAAATGGCTTCCACCATACCTGCTAGCGTGGCCGCATTGTCCTCATGGCCGGCGGCTTGCCGTGTAGCACGGATGGTTTCGGCGAGGCTGTCCCGGCACTGTTTGTCGGCCGCGCGCACGATCCCGGCGATATGTGGATTGCGTGCGGCTTCGGCGACGATTTCCAATTGTAGTCCCGCCGTACTCGAGTCGAGATTGTCCCGTACCCCCTCGACAGCGCGCTCGATCATGGCCGCTTTGACGTCGCTTGCTGCACGCAGTTCAGCGGTCAGCGTCAGTAGCCGCTCCAGGTCCTGGGCGACGATGTCGGCAATGATCGCCTCTTTATTCTCGAAGTAATGATAGATGTGGCCGGTGCTCATGCCGGCCGTTTTTGATATCTGCGCAATGCTGGTGCCGTGAAAGCCGTGTTGGCGGAAGCAGTCAGCTGCAGCTGTGCGGATCTGTGTGCGTCGCGCATCGGCTCGCGAAGTGTCGGTTGCTTGGTCGTGAGTGGCGGTCATGTTTGATCTCCAAAGTGGGAGGCGCAGAAGTGCGAGAAGGCAATTCGAATCTTGCATTTGTTTTAATACTAATATAGATTGAATATACATTCTAGATTGAACGTTCAATCTATATTATATTAACCATTCATCAGGATGCCTACCAATGCAGGCGGCACACATTCACAAAAGGCTATCCATGCAGACCCCACGCATCCTGCAATTACTACCCGTAGGTTTGGCACTGGCAAGCACCCTGCTACTCAACGCTTGCAGCAGTGAGCAACAGAACGCGCCTGCCGGCGGCATGCAAGGGGCGTCTGCAGTTACGGTGATGACGGTGCAGCCCGAATCTGTGCCGATAACAGCTGAATTGCCAGGCCGTACCAGACCTTACATGGTGGCTGAATTGCGGCCGCAGGTGGGCGGCATCGTCAAAGAGCGGATGTTCAAGGAAGGCAGCAGTGTTAGGGCGGGCCAGGTGTTGTACCGGATCGATCCGTCGACCTATCAGGCGGCCTATGACAGTGCACGCGCGAGTCTGGCACGGGCTGATGCCAACCTGGAAGTCGCGCGGCAGAAGGCCGTTCGCTACGCCGACCTTGTGAAGATCGAAGCAGTGAGCACACAGGCCAACGAGGAAGCACAGGCCGCGCAGAAGCAGGCACAGGCTGATGTCGGCACGGCGAAGGCGGCACTCGACAAGGCGCGCGTCGATCTCGACTTCACCCGTGTTAGCTCGCCGATTGCCGGACGTATTGGCCGTTCGACTGTGACGGCGGGTGCGCTGGTCACCGCCAACCAGGAAGCAGCGCTCGCCACGGTGCAGCAACTCGACCCTATCTATGTCGACGTGACGCAGTCCAGCGCGAAGCTGCTGGGCCTGAAACGCGATCTCGAATCCGGTAAGCTGCAGCGCGCGACGGGCAATACTGTACCGGTGCAACTGGTGCTGGAAGACGGTAGCGTCTACGGTGCTGAAGGCCGGCTGGCGTTCTCGGAAGTGACTGTCGACGAAGGCACCGGCAGCGTGACGCTGCGCGCGGTGTTTCCCAATCCGAATGGTGATTTGTTGCCCGGCATGTATGTTCGCGCACGCCTGACGCAGGGCGTGAATCGCGCTGCCATGCTGGTGCCGCACGCGGCCGTCAGCCGCACGCCACGCGGCGAAGCGCAGGTGATGGTGGTGAACAGCGAGAGCAAGGTCGAGCCGCGCACCGTCAAGGCAGAGCAATCAATCGGCGACAAATGGGTCGTGACCGAAGGCCTCGCCGCCGGCGATCGCGTCATTGTTGAAGGTCTGCAAAAGGTGAAACCGGGTGCGCCGGTGCAGGCACAGGAGTCCGGTACAGTGCCAAACCCCGTTCCTCCTGCAACTGCTGTGGCGAAGTGAGGTAACGAACCATGGCCAGCTTCTTCATTGACCGCCCAATTTTCGCGTGGGTCATTGCCATCGTCATCATGCTCGCCGGGGGACTGTTCATCTTGACGCTGCCGGTGTCGCAGTATCCGGCTATCGCGCCGCCCACCATCGCCATCAACGCCACCTATCCCGGCGCCTCGGCGAAGACGGTGGAAGACTCCGTCACGCAGGTCATCGAACAGAAATTGACCGGCCTCGACAACTTGCTTTACATCAGTTCGTCGTCCGACTCCTACGGCAAAGTCACCGTAACCCTGACCTTTGATGCCGGCACCGATCCTGACATCGCCCAAGTGCAGACGCAGAACAAGCTTCAGCTCGCCCTGCCGCTCCTGCCGCTGGCGGTGCAGCAGCAGGGCGTGCAGGTGGTGAAATCGACGCGCAACTTTTTGTTGATCCTCGGTTTTGTGTCCAAGGACGGCAGCCTGAGCCGGGTCGACTTGACCGACTTCCTTAACTCGACGGTACAGGAACCGCTGTCGCGCGTGACCGGCGTCGGCGAGGTGCAGGTGTTCGGCGCCCAGTACGCCATGCGCATCTGGCTTGACCCGGCGAAACTGAACAGTTTCAGGCTCACCCCAGCCGACGTGCAGGCCGCTATCCGGGCGCAAAACGATCAGGTGTCGGCCGGCCAACTCGGCGGCACGCCGGCGCTGGCGGGGCAGGGGTTCACTGCATCGATTACGGCACAGAGCCGGCTACAGACCGTACCGGAATTCGAGCAGATACTGTTGCGCAGTTCGGCGCAGGGTGGCGAAGTGCGCTTGAAAGATGTCGCTCGCGTCGAAATCGGCGCCGAGAACTACGGCATCGTTGGACGCTTTAACAGTCAGCCAGCCGCAGGCATTGGCATCAAGCTCGCTGCCGGCGCCAACGCGCTTGATACGGCGGATGCGGTGCGCGCCAAGGTCGAGCAGATGAAGGCATATTTTCCCGCCGGGATTGATGTTGTCGTGCCTTACGACACCACGCCTTTCGTCAAGATATCCATCATGAATGTGGTTGAAACGCTGATCGAGGCGGTCATTCTGGTGTTCCTGGTGATGTATCTGTTCCTGCAGAATTTCCGCGCCACGATCATTCCGACCATCGCCGTGCCGGTGGTGCTGCTCGGCACTTTCGGCGTGATGGCGGCGTTCGGCTTCTCGATCAACACGCTGACCATGTTTGGCTTGGTGCTGGCTATCGGCCTGTTGGTGGACGATGCCATCGTGGTGGTGGAAAACGTCGAACGCGTAATGAGTGAAGAAGGGCTGTCGCCGAAGGAAGCCACCAAGAAATCAATGCGCCAGATCACCGGCGCGCTGGTCGGCATCGGCCTGGTGCTGTCGGCAGTGTTCGTGCCGATGGCCTTCTTCGGGGGCTCGACCGGCGTCATCTACCGCCAGTTCTCGATCACCATCGTCGCTGCGATGGCGTTGTCAGTGCTGGTGGCGATCATTTTTACGCCGGCGCTGTGCGCGACCATGCTGAAGCCCGTACAAAAGGGCCATGACCACGGCGAGGGCGGCTGGTTCCCCGGCTTCTTCAAGTGGTTCAACCGCATGTTCGCGCGCAATACGCAGCGCTACGAATCGGCCGTCGGCAAGATTCTGCAGCGCAGTTTGCGTTTCCTGGCGATCTACGCTGCGATCATCGGCGTGCTGGCGTTGCTATTCATCCGTATGCCGACTTCCTTCCTGCCGGAAGAGGACCAGGGCGTGATGTTCACCCAGATCATGCTGCCGGCCGGTGCGACCCAGGAGCGTACCGTCGAGGTGCTGAAAAAAGTCGAGCACCACTTCCTCGAAAACGAGAAAGACAGCGTGAAGTCGATCTTCACCGCGGCCGGCTTCAGCTTCGGCGGCAGTGGCGAGAATATGGGCCTTGGCTTCGTCGGCATGAAGGACTGGGATGAGCGCCGCGAGCCGGGACAGGATGTTAAATCGGTCGCCGGGCGTGCGATGGCGGCATTTTCGCAAATCCGCGAAGCGATGGTGTTCGCCTTCGTGCCGCCGGCAGTGCTCGAACTCGGCACATCGAGCGGTTTCAATGTGCAGCTGCAGGACCGCGCCGGTCTCGGCCACGATGCGCTGATCGCGGCACGCAACCAGTTTCTGGGCCTCGCGTCGCAGGACAAGCGCCTGGTTGGCGTGCGCCCCAACGGTCAGGACGACGTCGCCGAGTACCAGCTCGACATCGATCATGCCAAAGCGGGTGCATTCGGTGTTTCGGTGGCGGATATCAACAACACGCTCGCCACCGCCTTGGGCGGCACCTATGTCAACGACTTCATCGATCGCGGGCGCATCAAGAAGGTGTACCTGCAGGCCGACGCCGATGCGCGCATGAAGCCCGAGGATCTGTCCAAGTGGTACGTGCGCAACCAGCAGGGGGAAATGGTGCCACTGTCGGCGTTCGCCACCGCGCACTGGGCCTATGGATCACCGCGTCTGGAGCGCTTCAACGGTCAGCCGTCGGTCGAGCTTCAAGGCCAGGCCGCGCCCGGCCTGTCGTCGGGCGATGCGATGGCGGCGGTCGAGGAAATCATGGCCAAGTTGCCACCCGGAATCGGTTACGAATGGAGCGGTACCTCTTACGAGGAGCGCCGTAGCGGCACTCAGGCGCCGGGGCTGTATGCGCTCTCGCTGCTGGTGGTGTTCCTGTGCCTGGCCGCGTTGTACGAAAGCTGGTCGGTACCGTTCGCCGTCATGCTGGTGGTGCCGCTTGGCGTGCTCGGTGCGGTGGTTGCGGCAACCGGGCGCGGCCTGTCGAACGACGTGTACTTTCAGGTTGGCCTGCTGGCCACCATTGGCTTGTCGTCCAAGAACGCAATTTTGATCGTGGAGTTCGCCAAGGCGCAGATTGAGCAGGAGGGCAAGGACCTGATTACTGCCACGCTCGGTGCAGTGCGTATGCGGCTGCGTCCGATCTTGATGACCTCGCTTGCCTTCGGCCTTGGTGTGCTGCCGCTGGCGATCGCCACCGGCGCCGGCTCGGGCAGCCAGAACGCGATCGGCACCGGTGTGCTCGGCGGTACCCTCGCCGGCACCTTGCTCGGCCTTTTCTTCATCCCGCTGTTCTACGTGGTGATCGTGCGTCTGTTCAAGAGCAAGCCACAGGCGGCAGAAACAGCCTCTGCAGCAGCCCAACTGGAGGTCAAGTGATGAGCCCGTTACGCACCCTGACCGTCGCAATTGCCGCCAGCCTGGCGAGCGCCTGCACGATGATCCCGGAATACCAGCGGCCCGCGGCGCCGGTGCCGGTGAGTTTTCCGAATGCGCCCCAGGCAGCTGCGGTGACACCAGCCGACGCCATCGCTTGGCGTGACTATTTTGCCAATGCGCAACTGCGCCAGGTGATCGCGCTGGCGCTCGCCAACAACCGCGACCTGCGTGTAGCTGCACTCAACATCGAGCAGGCGCGCGCGCAGTACCGCATCCAGCGCGCTGACCTGTTTCCCTCTGTCGGCGCGATTGGCGAACAAACCGCACAGCGCCTGCCGGGCGAACTGACCAGCAGCGGTGAGGCTGGGATCAGTCGCCAGTATAACGCCACGATCGGTTTCTCCGCTTACGAGCTGGATTTTTTCGGCCGCATCCGCAGCCTCAACGCAGCAGCGCTGGAGCAATATCTCGGCACCGAGGAAGCGCGCCGCAGCGCCCAGATAAGCCTGGTGGCCGAAGTTGCCGGCACCTGGTTGATGCTTGCGTTTGACAACGAACGCCTGGCGCTGGCGCGCAGCACCTACGAGACACGGCAGAAATCCCACGACCTGATCCGACGCAGTTTCGAAGCCGGTGCGGTCTCGGCGCTTGACCTGAACCAGTCGCAGCAGCTGCTGCAAAGCGCTCGTGCCGACGTTGCGCGTTTTAACAGCTTCGCCGCTCAGGACGAAAACGCGCTCGCACTCGTTGTCGGCACCCCAGTGCCGGCCGACCTGCTGCCCGCCACGCTCACCGACACGGTCAGCGCTGTGGCCGAATTGCCAACTGGCGTGCCTTCCGACGTACTCACCCGACGCCCCGATATCCTGCAGGCCGAACGCGCGCTGCGTGCTGCCAATGCCAGCATCGGCGCCGCCCGCGCTGCTTTCTTCCCAAGCATTACGCTGACTGCCGCCGCCGGCACCGCCAGCAGCACCCTGGACGGCCTGTTCAGCGGCGGATCGGGAGCCTGGAGCTTCATCCCGCTGATCCGCATTCCGGTTTTCGAGGCGGGCCGCCTGCAGGCGAGCCTGGACGTAGCCGAGGTGCAGCGCGACATCAATGTGGCGCAGTACGAGAAGGCTATCCAGAGCGCCTTCCGGGAGGTGGCCGATGCGCTGGCAGACCGTGCCTCGCTCGCCGAACGGCTTGACGCCCAGTACCAGCAGGTTGAGGCCACGCAGGCAGCTTTCCGCCTGTCGGATGCGCGTTACAAGGGCGGGGCGGACAGCTACCTGGGCTTGCTCGACGCTCAGCGCTCGCTTTACCTTGCCGAACAGGAGTTGATCATCGTGCGGCTGGCCGACGCCGCCAACCGCGTGACGCTGTACAAGGTGCTCGGCGGTGGTTGGCAATGATAAAGGCTGTGCCCAGATAACGACGCGCAGCCCTTCGATTTTGTGTGGGCACATGCGATGCTGCAATCGGTGATTGTCCGTTTAAGGCTGGCGTTCTCCATCAACCCGTCCGGGTTTTGCCCCAGTTGCGGGGCGCGCCGCATGGTCGAGTCGGCTGCTCACCTGGTCGATCATGTGTTTCCGGAAGCGTCGATACGCCAGTTCGTTTTGACGTTCCCGTTTCCGCTGCGCTTGCTGCTGGCGGCCGAACCCACAGCGCTCACCGAGGTTCTGGCCGTGGTGCAGCGCGGCATCTCTACCTTTCTGATCAGACGGACCGGATTCACGGTTGCTTGCGGGGCCAGGACCGGCGCGGTCACGCTGATTCAGCGGTTCGGCTCAGCCCTGAATCTAATGCTGTTCGAAGCAGACTGCACCTGATGATGTGGAGTGGCGGTTGCACCGGGAGTGGTATGCGCAAAGTGCGATGGCGGATCTGCTGGGCGCGGACCGTGCCGTCATCGCGAAGGATACGCTGTACCGCTGCCTGGACAAGCTGCTGGCGCATAAGGAGCCGTTGTTCGGCTCTTTGAAAGCGCGTTGGCAGGACCTGTTCGGGGCGAGCTTCGAGGTGCTGCTGTACGACCTGACCAGCACCTACTTTGAAAGCGACCCGCCGTTTGCCGCTGGCGACAAGCGCCGCTTTGGTTACTCGCGCGATCACCGGCCGGACTGTGTGCAGGTGGTGATCGCGCTGATCGTGACGCCGGAGGGTTTGCCGCTGACCTACGAGGTGCTGGCCGGCAACACGGCGGACAGCACCACGTTGCCGGCGTTTCTCGCGCAGATCGAAGCGCGCTACGGCAAGGCCGAGCGGGTGTGGGTGATGGACCGGGGTATTCCGACCGAAGCGCATCTGGCGGAGATGCGGCGCCGCGGCGCCCGTTACCTGGTGGGCACGCCCAAGGGCCGCTTGAGCCGGTTGGAGCGGGAGCTTGCGACGCGCGCCTGGCAACAGGCGCGTCCCGAGGTCAAGGTGAAGCTCCTGTCGCAGGAGGGCGAGCTCTATGTCTTCGTGCAGAGCGAGACCCGCATCAGCAAGGAACGCTCAATGCGCCGCAAGAAGCTCAAGTGGCTGTGGAAGCGATTGCAAGATCTGCAGCGGCAATCGCCAAGCTACGAGCGCTTGCTGATGCAGATCGGTGCGGCGCAGAAACAGGTCGGTCGCGTCGCCGCGCTGGTGCGCCTCGAGTTGCCCGAGCCGCCGCCGAAGACCGCGCGCTCACGACGTGTCAGCTTTGATTTCACGCTCGACAAGGAGCAGCTTCGCCAGGTGCGCCGGCGCGAAGGACGCTATCTCTTACGCTCGAACCTGACCGCCACCGATCCTGCCGCATTGTGGCAGTTCTACCTGCAACTGGTGGAGATCGAAGCGGCGTTCAAGAACCTGAAAAGCGAGCTCGCGATCCGGCCGATCTTCCACCAGCGCGAAGACCGCATCGAGGCGCACATCTTCGTCGCCTTCCTCGCGTACTGCATCCAGATGACGTTCAAGCAGCAGCTGCAGGAGCACGCGCCGGGACTGACCGTGCGCCAAGCACTGGACAAGCTCCAGGCCATGCAGATGCTCGACGTGCATTTCCCCACCACCGACGGGCGCGAACTGATTTTTACCCGTTACACCGAGCCCGAACGCGATCAACAGCTACTGCTCGCCAAGCTCGGCTGGACGCTGCCGCCCCAGTCCCCACCCAGGATCACCGCTGCAAATCTAGCCGATCGAATGTAGTACAGACCTTTGCCCCTCGCCCTTGGAAAACCAAGCAGTTACGATCACCCAACCGGCTCAGTTGCGACTGAAGGGAAGCTGGTTGGCGCCAGGCACGCATTTGAATGCGGTCGGTGCAAGCCTTGCAAAACAGGCGGAAGTCGATGTGGAAACCGTAAAACGCTCACGTTTCTATGTTGATTACAAGCCTTTGGCAAAAGAACAGGCTGGAGAATACCTCAATGCCCTCGCAGCTCACGCAATCGAAGAAGAACACATTGTTGGGGAGATCGGGGAAGTCTTGTTGGGCAAGGCAACGGGCAGGACATCTTCTGATGAAATTACGGTTTACAAATCTCTTGGTGTAGTCACGCAAGATCTTCTCGCTGCCCTTTATGTCTATCGGAAAGCCATGGACCAAAAAACCGGTCGGCAAGTAGATTTCTGATTCGACCGCTTGAGGTTACCCATCAGGATCAAGACCCATCAGGAATACTTTCACACCGAGTGTACCCATCAACCATGTCGCGGAAGTCGCCAAAGCCCATCTGGCGGCAGCGGACCATGGCAGCAACGGCGAAAATTACATATTGAATGGTGAGGTCATCTCATTCGAAAACCCGTTCCGGCTGATCGCCGATCAGCTGGGCGTCGAACTCAAGGCCAGAGTCATTCCGTCGTTGCTGTTGAAACTCATTGCCCGGATCGGAACGGCGCTGGCAGTCTTCACGGGCAAACCGCCAGAGATCACACCGAAAATGGCGGTGCTCATGTGTGCCCACACGCGCTGCGATACCGACAAGGCTGAACGTGATCTGGGCTATATGCGGGTACCGGCGAGGACCTGTGTTGAAGACAGCATTGCCTGGCTCCGGTCGGAAGGCCTGCTCTAACAAGAGCCACTAAAATCACGCACTATGCTGTTATGCCACGGCCTGTATCCGTTTCGCCTCCGGGAACTGGAACCCGTGGAGGATAATACTGGGCCACATGAAATCCATCGGGTGTGGTGTGTATTCAACCCCAACATTTATCACACAAGGCTTGCCGGCATTTAACGCTTTGGCAAAGGCTTTAGGCAAGGCCTCAAGTGATGTGACGCTCTGGCCAAAGCAACCAAAACCCTCAGCAACCTTGGCGAAATCGATCTTGGTCAGCCTGGTGCCGAAGTTTGGGTTCTGCAGTATTTCTCCGAACGGTTTATACATTCCCCAGTAACTGTCGTTGAGGACAATCACGACGATGTTCAGTCCATAACGCGCGGCAGTTTCCAGTTCCTGCACCGTGCAACCCAATGCCCCGTCACCGGTAATGCAGATCACCGGTCGATCGGGGTGCGCCAGTTTGGCTGCATTGGCAAACGGCAGTCCGAATCCCAAGTGGCCCATACCGGGGTCCGCGAGTATTCTGTTCGGGTCATCCGGCTGGATAAACGTGGTTCCCCACATCATCGCCTGGCCTCCGTCGATAACGGTAATGGCATCCTCGGGAATCAACTCGTTGAGGGCCCTGGCAACAGCCGCCTCATTCAACAGGCTGCTGCCGCCAACTACCTTGGTATTGGCGCTTGCTTCGATGCTGTGGTGATAGGTCTGTTGCGCTTTTTGCAAGGAGCTTAACCAGTTTTTATCCTGTTTTGACCCGGACATGTCCTGGAGCAGGTGGAGCAAGGCTGTCAGCGTGGCCCTGGCGTCGCCAACCAGTCCAATATCGACGGGCACGGATTTACCGATAGATTCAGCATCGATATCAACCTGGATGATCTTTTGTCCTGCAGCTTTTGGAAAAGCAGGTATTTTGTGTATCGGAATAAACGTGCCAAATTTGCAGCCCAGCGCCAACACCACATCGGCATTCTGGCAGGCATCGATAACCGCCTGGCCTGCAACCAGGCCACCTGAGCCAATATTCAAAGGACTTGCCGGTGGAAGTACGCCCCGCCCCATCACGCTCGATATCGCAGGGAAGCGGGTTGCTTCCATCAGTGCCCGAAATTCTGCCGTTGCGCCGGAGCGGACCACGCCACCACCGGCTAGCAGCAGCGGTTTACGGGCACTCAGCAAGGTTTCCAATACCAGCTTCAGTTCTTCCGGGTTGGGCACTGGTCGCATTAGTTTGAATGGCGGTACGGTGGCCAGATCGTACTGGCATAACTGGGTGCCCACATCACAGGGAATATCCAGATGCACAGGCCCAGGCCGCCCGGACCTGGCGATATGAATCGCCCGCTCAACCAACTCCGGTGCGCGCTCGGCATGGTGGATCGATGCATTCCATTTGGTTATCGAGCGGTACAATCCCAACTGGTCAGCGGCTTGCAATTGCTCCCTGCTGGGGTCGATTTCGGTCGCCTGGTTTTGTCCGGTCAGTACCAGCAGGGGAATATTATCCGCATAGGCTGCAGCGACACCGGGCACCAGGTTGGTGGCGCCGGGTCCGACCGTGCCAAAACAGACGCCTAAAGTACCTGTAACCCGGGATATCGCATGGGCCATGTGCCCGGCCGCTTCTTCATGGCGGGTGGTGACATAGGTAAAGTCCGGGTCGCTTGAAGCCCCGTGCATGATCAGGCCGATTTGTGCTGCCGGCAAGCCACAGATATAGCGCACTCCATGTTTTTTGAGTATCGCGAGTAGTACATCGCTGACTGAACCTTGCATTGATACGCCTCACCGCTGATTGGGTTTTACCCATGATGAATTCGGAATACAAAGCGTCCCGCAGTTGACAACGACTCACAATAGCGAAAATTGCCTAAATGCGAACTGGAACTTTCGGGATTGCCTGATCAGTAGAGGGGGGGAATGGAATGCTTGGTCTATGGCTTATCGCGGAAATTGATAGCACTGAGAACGCCGTGCGCCATTTTCAATTAATTGCACTAAGGTGGTAAATCAGGCTGGTGCGGTTGTGGACCCCCATTTTTGTATAGATGGAACGCAGATGATTCTGTACCGTGCGCACACTGATACACAAATTGTCGGCGATTTGGCTACTGGCCAGGCCCACGCTCAGTAAGTGTACGATATCTGCTTCGCGCCGCGTCAGACCCAGTGCCTTCAGCTTGTGGCTGCGTAGCAGCGGTTTCTGCTCCTTTTCCAGGTAAATAATGAAACGAATTCCTCTGGTGCCGGTGCTTAGCAATCGTACCCGGGCACGCAGTTTCTTTGTGGCTTGCAAACCAAGCTCTACCAACGACGCTGGTGAGTTATTGGAGTGATCCGGATCTTTCATGAGCTGTTTGCAGACACCTCTCACTTCCGCAGGAAGCTCAGCCTGATTCAGGTGTTCTCCTGCTGCGACCTTTAGCCATTCACGAGCGCGCGCGTCGCAGAAGACCGTGTTTAATCCCGGATCAAGAATTATCACACCTTCACAGGGTAACTCTGGCACCAGGTTATCAAGGATCCAGTCATACTCATCGAGTTGTTCGCGAGCCATGACCTTCTGCAGGGCTGCGGATAATCCGGGCACTGCCAGCCGGGCCATGGCCTGATCACCCGGGTTGAAATGACGTGCATTTCTTGGCCGGTGCACGGCCAGCAAGCCAATAACCTTTGCGTTTGAGTGCAGTGTGATTCCCAGGACGCTGTGTACTGAAATTGGCCGGAAGAAGTCATTATAGAATTCGCTGCGCTCGAATGATCGGTAGTTTACCAACCGTTCTGACAGGATCACCGGAACCCGGCAGGAATATTTCTGATTCAAGGCCTGACGGAGAAACGGATCCAGGCGCGAGTAATGATTGTGGTAGTTGGTCAGCGTTTTATCGTCTGCGCCATAAGCGCAGCCGTGGTCTACACATGGATTTGTCTCAGAACCTGTAACGCTAAAAAAAACACTGGAGTCGGCTGCCAGAATGCGTCGCATGGATGCCATCGCCATTGTCCGTAACTCATCCAGTGTGCGGCATCCAAAGAGATCGTCGTTGACATCAAGGACAGCTTTAAAATCCTTGGCAGACAGAGTGACCATCGCAAAACTATAGCAGCATCAATCTGTGTTTGCACTTCCCCTATTGGTATGCAGGACTGACTAACTGGTTGAAATTTCAGGATGATATCTGGCACGCTACTCATAAGTGAATTTGCAGTTTCCCAGGCAACAAAAGAACCGCTTGGGATAATCAGCACGGCCGGCTTTGCTGGTAAGCCGTGCTGTCATCGACGGGCCGCTCAGAAATTGTAGCGAATCTGACCACCCACCCAGCGGGGTGGCGCATAGGTCTGTTCCACCAAACCGTTACCGGGGAATGTAATGTCGAAGGCATAGACTTGTCGTTCTTCATCAAGCAGGTTGCGCACGAATATTGCGGCTTCCCAGCGTTCATCTTTCGAGGTGAACGACAATCGGGTATTGAGCAGCCAGTTGCTGTCTACCAGGGTGACTGGTGCATTGGTCAACTGCGAGAAGTACTCATCGGTATAAGCACCATCAAAGCTGAGCCGGACCGTGCCTGCATTAAGCTGGAAGTCCTTCGATACAAAGAAATTGAATGTAAGGTCCGGCGACTGCGGTGCTTCCCGGTCCAGCAACTGGCCAGCGATTGGAATGTCCTGGACATCGGTATCAAGCAGGGCAAGACCCAATTGCAGATTGATCCCGTAACCGGGGTTGACGGTAAATTCGGCCTCAGCCCCGTAGATAGTGGCGTCGGTATTGCTAAGGATGAATTGGACCCCCCGTTGATCAAGGGCCTGATAGTCGTTGTAATCGTAATAAAATGCACTCACATTGAGACGTGCGCGACGCTCCCAAAAATCCAGCTTGGTGCCTATCTCGTAGGCATTCAGGAATTCGCCGTCAAAACGCATGTCAGCAACCGGCGCTGCCCCGGCAAAGCCGGCGTTATAGTTGAATGCTTTGTAGCCACGGTTGTAACTGGCAAACAGCAGAATATCATCGGTAAGCGCGTAGTCGGCCTGGAAGCGGGCGGAGATGCCATCTTCACTGTGACTATCGGTTACGAGTCCTGCGCCCGCGAGCGTGGCGGGGTCGAACGCGGGCGGGCAGGCTGGCATCATGGGTAGCAAATTCTCGCAAGAATTGAGGTAAACGTAGTCTTTCTTATCCTCGGTGTAGCGGATACCAAACGTGAGTGTCAGTTGCGGCGTCAGGTCGTATTCGCCCTGGGTAAAAATCGACCATGACTGGGTATCCAACTCATAGTTCGCAAATTGGTTAAGGCCAACCGGCAAAATCAGAATTGGAATTGGAGCCAGGATCTGATCGAAGTTACCCAGATTGTCGATCTGAAAATTCTGGAAATAATCGCCACTGATATCGAGGTAATAAGCGCCGCCAGTCAGCCGCCAGCGCTCGAAATCGGCGTTGAGACGGAGCTCCTGGGTAAAATTCTGCTGGTCGGTGCTTTGGCCGAATAGCGTGATATCGAATGGCGTCAGGTCGTTGTCTTCGCTGTAACTGACATCCAGATCGGAATATGCGCTTATCGACTTAAACGTATAATTTCCGGTCTGGTATTCAATATCAGCAAAAACAACATACTCTTCCCGGTCATATTTACCGGGAAAATCGAACTCACCGGTAAATACGTCACCGTCGGCATCGATGTAGCCCGTGTCGGTATTCAGGGAAGGGCGGAATTGTCCCAGTGTATCGGGGCCGACGAAACCGCCGGTGGGGAAACCGCCGCCCACATCAACATTGTCCGTTCGGTACCATTCGCCCTGCAACTTGACACGCCAGCCTTCGTTTGGTTCGAAGAGCAGCTTGGCGCGTGCGGCAGTCGTATCATCGGCGATACTGTCCGGTCCAATGGAGTTTTCAATCCAGCCATCGTGTTGCCGGTGAGAAACAGCGACACGCGCGGCAGCTGTTTCCGATAGCGGAATGTTGATGGCGCCTTCTGCAGTGAGGTCGTTATATTCAGCGTAGGTCAAGTCAACGTAACCCTCGAGTTGGTCAGTGGGATCCTGGGTCAATATATGTATCAGCCCGCCAGTCGCGTTTCTTCCGAACAGCGTGCCTTGCGGTCCCTTGAGCACCTCCACGCGATTGATATCAAACAGATTCTGAATATTGCTGCCGGTGGATGGCCGGTAAACATCGTCAATGTAGAGTACGTTGGCGGCTTCGAGGTGATGGGCGAAGTCGTTCTGGGCTACACCGCGTATGCTGATGAGCGCCAGCAGAGGGGCTCCGCCCGCTTGTGTGTACCGCAGCCCGGGTGTTTGTACGGCAATGTCATCGAAACGAACGGCATTGGCCTCCCGCAACTGCTCGCCAGTGAAAGCCGTAATCGACAGGCCAGTGTCCTGCAGACTGGTCTCTCGGCGCGTTGCGGTAACCACGACTTCTTCGAGTGCTGTCTGAGCGGATGACAAGCTGCTCTGTACAAAGCAAATCATCCCGATCACGGCCGTTGGCAACAAGCGCGATTGCTTTACGCTGAATCGTCGCATAGCACACTCCCAAGTCTCACGTATGCAAAGTGTGCCAAGTGGTTGCTATTTACGTAAATAGCGAAAATTACTCAGAGAAGGTTCCCAGCAGTCTCTGCACCGGCGCAAAGGATCGCCGATGTATGGCGCAGGGTCCGAAGCATTCAAGTTGCCGTAAATGGTCAGGAGTAGGGTAGCCCTTGTGCTGATCAAATCCATATTGGGGAAACTGCTGGTGTAGTTCGCGCATGATGCGGTCGCGGGTGACTTTGGCCACGATGGAAGCAGCGGATATCGCCGGCACCAGGCGGTCACCTTGCACGATGGTGCGTACATCGCCGGCCATTTGCGGGGCGCGATTGCCGTCAATCAGCACCTGTTGCGGGTGCAGTGACAGGTTTTCGACCGCTTTTTGCATACCCCACAATGTCGCCTGCAGAATATTGATACGGTCAATCACCTCGACGGGAACCTCCACCACCGACCAGGCCAATGCGTGTTCACAGATCAGTGCGAACAGGCTTTCACGCTTGCGGGCGCTCAGGCGCTTGGAATCATCCAGCCCTTGCAACTCGATGCACCTGTCCAGAATAACCGCCGCCACCACCACCGGTCCGGCCAGGGGACCGCGTCCGGCTTCATCCACGCCTGCGATCAGCCTGTCTCCGGCAGTGGTCAAGGCGAGTGCTGCAACAGCTGCCCAATGGCGCCGGCCGCGCGCTGACTGGCGTTGCCAAGCAACTCGCGGTGCAGTGCCTCGAATCGGGCATTGAGTTCAAGACGTGATGGCCCATCTTGCAGCCACCGGGTCGTTTCCCGGGCCAGGCGGGGTCCCGTCGCCTGGTGCTGGATCAGTTCCGGCACCAGTGCCTCGCCAGCCAGGATATTGGGTAATGCAAAGAACCTTGACTTGAACAGGTGCAGTGACCTGAGCAACTGATACGTTGTTGCCGCCAGCCGGTAGACCACAACCAGGGGACGCTTGATCAGCATGGTTTCCAGGGTGGCGGTGCCCGAGGCGCAGATAACAACGTCTGCCGCCGCCATGACGGTGCGCGCCCGTCCTTCAATCAGCAGGATTTCCGCTGCCGGGCGTGCGGCCAGTGTGCCGCTGAAAATGGCGCCTGCACGCGGATTGGCGATGGCGGCGACAAATCCCAGGTCGGGATGTGCCACCGACAACAGCGCCGCGGCTTCGATCATGGGCGCGGACAAGCGTGAGACTTCACCGGCCCGGCTGCCGGGCAAAAGCGCAACCAGGCGCTGGTCCGGGTCGAGCCCAAGCTCGCGCCGTGCTGCGCTCGCGTCAGTGCGCAGCGGAATCTGATCCGCCATGGGGTGTCCGACGTACGCGGCCGAAATACCGTGCCCCTGGTAGAAAGACGGTTCGAAAGGAAAAAGGCACAGCACCAGATCGGCAGCCCGGGCGATTTTACTCACGCGCCACCCTCTCCAGGCCCAGACCGCAGGACTGACATAATGGACCGTGCGGATGCCGGCAGATTTCAGTTGCTTTTCCAACCCCAGGTTGAAATCAGGAGCATCGATGCCGATAAAAACGTCAGGGCGCAGTTCCTGCAGCCTTCGCCGCAGTTCACGCCGGATGCGCAGCAGGCGCGGAAAATGAGCCAATACTTCGAACAGGCCGAATACCGCAAGTTCTTCACAATCCCACCAGGACTCCATTCCAGCTGCGCGCATTCCATGGCCGCCAATGCCGGTAAACCGCGCGCCGGGGTAGAGTTTCTTCAGCTCGCCAATCAAGGCCGCACCCAACTGATCGCCGGAGGCTTCACCGGCGACCAGGGCAAAGGTGGGCTGGGCTGTCATGACTCTGATCTTGCCATGCTGCCGGCGCCGAAGCACTCAGCGCAACATGCTTTTTTCAGTGGCGTCCAGAAAATCTGCCAGTGGTTGAATTTCACGGCAGTTCCTGGCCATTTCGATCAACTCTGCCCGTGCTTCCGCAAGCGTCAAGCCGGAACGATACAACAGCTTGTAGGCGCGCTTGATCTGCTGTATTTGCTCCTGCGTGTAACCCCGGCGCTTGAGCCCCTCGGAGTTGACACCCTTGACCCTGGCCTTCTCCCCGGAGACTGTCACATACGGCGGTATGCTCTGGTTAACGTAACTGGCGAACGAGGTGAAACTGTGTTCGCCGACGTTGCAAAACTGGTGAATCAGTGAATAACCGGAAAGGACGGCCCAGTCGCCAACCGTTACATGGCCGGCGAGGGAAGCGTTATTGGCCATGATGATGTTGTCACCCAGCCTGCAGTCATGGGCGATATGAACGCAGGCCATGATCCAGTTGTTGCTGCCGATGATGGTCTTGCCGCCACCCTGAACGGTGCCACGGCTGAAAGTGCACAATTCGCGGATGGTGTTGTCGTTGCCGATAATCAGTTCCGTATCCTCGCCGGCGTATTTCTTATCCTGGGGCTCCTCACCGATAGAGGCGAACTGGAATATGCGGTTATTACAGCCAATCGTGGTGCGCCCGGTCACCACCACGTGTGGTCCGATCCAGCAGCCGGGGCCAATCCTCACTTTGGGACCGATAATGCTGAAGGCGCCTATGGCAACATCGTCAGCACATTCAGCCGCCGGATCGACCAGCGCTGTGGCGTGAATCCTGCTCATTGGCTTTTCGCCGCACAAAGCAATTCACAACTGGCTACCTTGTGGCCATCTACGCTGGCTTGGCAGACATATTGGCCCATCCTGTGGACGATGCGCTGCTGCACAACATCGAGTAGTAACTGGTCACCGGGCAGTACTACCCTGGAGAAGCGCGCGTTGTCGATCTTGACCAGATAGTAAAGATCGCCTTTATCTCCATCCAGTTGCGCATCGAGGAAAGCCAGCATACCGCAGGCCTGCGCCAGCGCCTCGATGATGAGCACGCCCGGCATTACCGGGTTGCCTGGAAAATGGCCGGTGAAATAGGGTTCATTGATGGTGACGTTTTTGATTGCCTGCAGCTTTTTTTCCGGTTCGCGCTGCAGCGAGATCACCCGGTCCAGCAGCAAAAAGGGGTAGCGATGCAGCAGGTAATCCATGATTTTCCCTGCTTCGATCGGACACGGCAGAATATTGTCAGTCATTTTTTTTTGATTTCCCTGAGCGTTTTTCCACACACTGCAAACGTCGGGCCAGCTGATCCAGCTTGCGCAAACGGGACAGGTTTCTTTGCCATTGCTTGATATCCTGCGCCGGAATCAATCCTGTCCAGGTTGAACCTGCCTGTGTAATCGAGTGATGGGCAATACTGTTAGCGGCAAGGGTCACGTTATCGGCAATTTCGACGTGCCCCGACACCCCGCTTTTCCCCCCAACATACAGCAGCGCCCGATTCTGGCGCTGCCGGCAATCCCGGCCATCCCGGCAATGGCGGTATGGGCCCCAATATACACATTGTGGGCGATTTGAACGAGGTTATCGACTCTCACGTCCTCTTCCAGCACCGTGTCTTCAATGGCGCCGCGGTCGATGCTTGTGTTGGCGCCGATCTCGCAATCATCACCGATCCTCACACCGCCAAGTTGCGGCACTTTTTCCCAATGGTCACCGGCAAATGCCAGCCCAAAGCCGTCGGCGCCCAGCACAGCCCCCGGATGAATGATCACACGATTGCCCAGTCGAACGTTTTGCCCAATGAAAACATTGGCATGAATACGGCACGCCAAACCCAGACGGCTGTCTGCCTCCATCACGGAGCCAGGACCAATGCTGCAGCCAGCGCCGATTTCGCAGCGGGCGCCAATAACCACATGTGGGCCGACACAAACCCCATCGCCGATGCGGGCAGCAGGATCTATCACCGCCGAAGAATGTATGCCGGGCGGCGCGGCCGGATAGGCTGCAAATACGGACGCCAGCCGTGCATAGCCAAGGTAGGGATCTGGCGTAACCAGGCAATTGGTGGGGCAGGCATCGGCGTCTTCGGACTTCAGGATCACTACGCCAGCGCGTGTTGCCGGCAGGTCTTTGCGATAGCCGGGGTTGGCAAGAAAACTCAGCTGCGAAGCGGTGGCGGAACGCAGCGTACCGACACCATCGATCAATGTCCGGCCGTCACCGTGCAGCTCCAGTTCGAAACGTGCCGCGAGATCCGACAGGCTATGCTGGCTGGGGCTGGTCAGCATCGAGAGAAGAAAATGCTCTTTCAGCGGGGGGATAGTTCAAGCTGATCGGCGCTATATTCCATTTCCAGTTGCTCGAGGATCAGATCGGTAATATCCAAGTCAGGGCTGGCGTATACCACAGGACTGGAGAGAATCAGGTCAAAACCATTTCTGCGGGCAATTTCCTGCACCGCGAGGTTGATTTCCTCCTCCAGCTTCTGCACCTCCTCAGTGCGCCGGAAGGACAGTTCGTCCCTCAGGTCTTCCTTGCGTCGATTGATGGTGCGGCGCAGTTCGCGCAATTCGCGGTCGGTTTGCTGCGAGCTTTCAGCGGACATATCGCCCTGGGCCAGCTGGTCCTGTAGCGCCTGCGCCCGGAATTCGTCGATTTCTATGGCTTCGCTGCGGGAACGGAACTCCTGATCGAGCAATTGCTTGCCAGCCAATACCTGCGGCGCGTGGTCCAGAACCCGCTTCATATCGACATAGCCCACATGCACGGACTGGGCCCAGGCGGAAGAAACCAGCGCCAGCCAGCATATGACGACACACATTGTCCGGGCATAGTACCGCATGGTTCTTATTGTACACTCATAACTGCCTAATCTTGAAGCGATAATGAGCCCTGTGGCAAATGCCCGAGAGCGGCTGCTGCCATGTCATGCCGATGCGAGCTAGTGCGCATCCGGAAATGGATGCACGCTAACGCGGCACATGGAAGTGCCGCCATTTTCAATGACGTAAGTCATTGAAAATGAGAGCGAAGCAAAACCACGCTTTTGCTTCGCGATTCCATAACGGGCTGGGATGCCCGTTTATGGACAGACACGAGCTAGAAGGTGGTGCCGAAGGAGAACTGCAGGTCCTCGGTACGGTCGCCGGGGTGGTCGCGGAAAGGAAAAGCGTAACTGATCACGATCGGTCCGATGGGAGCTTCCCAGGTTACCGACAGACCATAGGAGCCGCGCAGTTTGGAAGCCTCGAAAGCACTCAGGTTTTCATACACGTTTCCGGCATCGAGAAACAGCGCAATGCGGGTGCCGCTTTGACCGCCCAGCATGGGGGTCGGAAAAGCCAGTTCCAGCCCGCCGGCCACCTTCAGGTCGCCGCCTATGGAGCGGCAGAACCGGTCCTTGGGGCCCACCGTGTTGTCATCGTAACCGCGCAGGTCGCGCACGCCGCCAGCGAAGAAATGCTCATAGAAAGGCAGGCCGTTATCCAGCGCGACCACATCGTCTTGCTCACAAGTGGTAGTCAGACCGGGCGATAGCGTGGTGTCTTGAGGCGTCGCCTGGGAATCCTTGTCGTAATTGTCATACGAATCGCCATAGCCAAAGTCTCCGCGCACGGCAAAGACCAGGCCGGCCCAAATGGGCCAGTATTTAGCGCCGCGATACAACAATTTGTAAAACTCCCGCGAGCTGCCGGGAGACGAAGCCTGGATGCCGGCTGACTGCACGGAACCACGCGAGGGATTGAGGAAGTGGTTGCGGCTGTCGCGAGTCCAGCTGAAGCTCAGATCGACCACGTCAAAATTGCGTTCGCCCGATGAAATGACGCCATTACCATCAAAATCCAGCGAATTCGACAAGGGATCTCCAACGGTGGGCGCCAAGTCGAACTGCAAACAGATGTTCGGATTTGCAGGGTCAATCACGGTACAGACAAAGGAGCCGATATTGAGCTGTGTGCTGCGCAAGCCCAGGCCGGCCCGCAAAAAATCCACTTCTGTGACCGGAATGCCGAAATTCGTCCCCAGGGCCCATTCACTACTGGTGAATGACGAAATATTCGCACGCCCCTGATTGAATTCCTGGTAACGGGCGAAATACCCGCGACTGACCCCGTCATCATTCCAATAGGGGTTGTCGTAGGAGACACTGATGCTTTTGACAACCTTGCTGTAAGAAATACCCAGGCCCAGCCGTTTGCCGCTGCCGATGAAGTTGTCCTGTTGAATACTCATGGACAGGATCAGGCCCTGCACCTGCGAGAAACCCAGACCCACGGTAAAGCTGCCTGCCGCGCGTTCATCGACACTGACGATGACGTCCACCTGGTCGTCCGTGCCGGGCACCGCCGGTGTTTCAACTTCGACCTTCTCGAAGTAAGTAAGCCGCTGCAGCCGCACTTTGGACCGGTCGATGGCCGCCTGGGAAAACCAGGCGCCTTCCATCTGGCGCATCTCGCGGCGCAAAACCTCATCCTTTGATTTCGAATTGCCCTTGAACTGGACCTGACGGATATAGACCCGTTTGCCCGGGTCGACAAAAAAGTTGATCGCAACCAGCCGGCCACTGCGATCCACATCGGTGATCGGGTTTACATTGGCAAAGGCATAGCCGATATTGCCCAGCACCGCGGTGATGTTTTCCACGCTCTGTTCGACTTTCTTGCGCGAAAAAATCTCGTTGGGTTGAATGACGATCAGGCGCTGCAGCGTGCCTTGTTCGACCACCATTTCACCGGTGAGCTGCACTTCACTGACGCTGTAGACCTCACCTTCCACCACATTGGCGGTGATATAGATGTCCTCTTTTCCCGGATCGATCGAAACCTGCGTGGATTCGACATTGAAATCCACATAGCCCCGATCCAGGTAATACGAGCGCAGTTTTTCAATGTCGCCGGACAGTTTTTCGCGCGAATACTGGCCGGATTTGGACCAGAATTTCCATTTTGGCGGTATATCCGCTTCAAAATCCTCGCGGATCTCCTTGTCGGTAAAGGTCTCGTTGCCGACGATGTTGATATGACGGATCTTGGCAACATCACCCTCGTCGATCACGATGGCGATACGTACGCGGTTTCGATCGAGCTCGGTCACTCGCGCGTCCACGCTGACCGCGTAGCGGCCCTGGCTGAAGTACTGCTTGACCAGCTCCTGTTGCAGGCGATCCAGCACCAGGCGGTCGAATACTTCGCCTTCGGACAGGCCGATGTCGAACAGGACCCGCTTCAGGTCTTCTTCCTTGATGGCTTTGTTGCCAGTGATGTTGATGGCGGCAATGGCCGGCCGCTCGCGCACGGTGACGACGAGGATATTGTTCTCGCGGGCGAACTGGATGTCCTGGAAAAACCCCGTGCGATAAAGCTCGCGAATGGCTGCGCGGGTATTCGACGGGGTCAGTTCATCGCCGGTATTCAGCGGCAGGTAATTATAGACAGTGCCTTCTGAAATCCGCTGCAAACCTTCGACACGGATGTCTTCGATGGTGAATGAATCCGCTGCCAGCGCAACATTCGCCCACACTGCGCAAGCCAGTGCCCATGCTATCTTTCTTGTCATTCCATCAGACCTGTTACGACTCAAATTCGGACGCAGGAGTCTAGCCGATTAATCGTAAAATATCGTTAACAAATGCCAGGCTCATCAGGCCAGCCAGGGCCATTATGCCAATATATTGGCCGGCCATTTGCGCCCGATCAGAGACAGGGCTTCCTTTGACCCATTCTATCAGGTAATACATCAGATGACCGCCGTCGAGCACCGGCACCGGCAGCAGGTTCAGAATTCCCAGACTGAGGCTGATCGCGCCAAGGAAAAACAGGAAGTTGGACAGGCCTCTGCTGGCGGAAGAATTGGCAAATTGCGCGATACTGATCGGGCCTGAAAGGTTTTTCACCGAGGCTTTTCCAGCCACCATGCGCCCCAGCAACCCGAAGGTGGCACGGCTTAACCGCCAGGTTTCACTCACGGCTGCCCGCAGCCCTTCTACCGGGCCATAACGCAACAGGATGAAAGAGCGCTCCCAGGCTTCGCGCTGTTCTGCGTCGGGCTCTGCATTGGTGATGCCGAGTATCAGGCGGCCGGAAAACGCGCCGGAGGTTTCTTTGCGCGGCAGGATCTCCACGTCAATCAAGACCTTGTTGCGCTCTATGGTCAGCGCCAGTGGCTGGTTCTCGCGGCCAGATTTCTGCACCAGGCGGCCAAGCTCGGACCAGTTGGAAACGTTGTCACCGGCGATGCTGACGATCCGGTCACCGGCATGCAAGCCTGCAGCGCTGGCCGCGCTGTCGGCGGATACTTCGCCTATCACTGCGGGAAGAGCCAGGCGCCAGGGTGTCAGTCCGATGGCCTCAAGGGTGTTTTCTTCGTTGAAGTCATCGCCAAGCAGTGACAGGTCGAGAGCATGTTCAGACTGCCCACCGGAGGCTTCCCGCACCGTTACCTGCACCCGATCCCGATCCAGCGCATGCGTTACCAGCCCCATCAAGGCGTGCGACCACGTTTGCGTGTCCTGCCCATCCAGGGCGATGATTTCATCTCCGGCCTGCAGTCCGGCGGCAGCCGCAATGCCGCTGACTTCTCCAATGACGGGACGGGAATCAGGGATGCCGACCAGGAACATGATCCAGAAGGACAGCACGGCAAAAACCAGGTTGAATACGGGTCCGGCCACAACGATGGCGATACGGGTCCACACCGGCTTGCGGTTGAAAGCCTCATGTAACTGTTGCGCCGGCACTTCATCTTCGCGCTCGTCGAGCATTTTGACGTAGCCGCCCAGCGGAATGGCTGCAAGCACATAGTGCACTCCGTCTGCGCCGTAGCGCGACCAGAGGGGCCGGCCAAAACCGACCGAAAATCGCAACACGCGCACGCCAAGGCGTCTGGCCACCCAGAAGTGGCCAAATTCGTGGAAGGTGATCAGCAGGCCAAGCGCGACCAGCAGCCACCAGATGGAACCAAGAACTTCGCTCATGTCATCGTCTGCATTATCTCGCCTGCATGGCGGCGGGCCATGGCGTCATGATCCAGTATATCCTGTACCGTGTTCACGGACTGTCGTAGCGCGCGTTCCAGGGTGCGGCCAACCAGGCCGGAAATCTGGTCGAAGCGGATGCGATGGTCGAGGAAGGCTTGCACTGCAACTTCATTGGCCGCATTCAACACCACCGGTATGTTTTCACCTTCGCGCATGGCCTCGATAGCCAGCCTGAGACACGGAAAGCGCTGCACGTCTGGTTCGCGGAATGAAAGGTCAGTCACGGCAGCAAGATTGAGGCGTTGCACGCCGGCTTCAATGCGTTCAGGCCAGGCCAGCGCGTAGGCAATCGGAGTGCGCATGTCCGGTGTCCCGAGTTGCGCCAGTACCGAGCCATCGCGGTAGGCTACCATGGAGTGAACGATGCTCTGGGGATGGATCAGCACCTCCAGCTGTTCGGCGGTGGCATTGAACAACCAGTGCGCCTCGATCAGTTCCAGGCCTTTGTTCATCAGGGTTGCGGAGTCCACGGAAATTTTGCGGCCCATTTCCCAGTTGGGGTGTTTGCAAGCCTGGCTGGGCGTCACGTCACGCAGTTGGCTGACGGGCAGGTCGAGGAACGGGCCGCCGGACGCGGTTAAAATGATCCGCTCCACGCCAACCGCTTCCAGGCCATCGGCAAACGCGGCGGGCAGCGCCTGGAATATCGCATTGTGTTCGGAATCGACGGGTAATATGCTTGCACCCCCATCGCGTGCCGCCTGCATGAATATATGCCCTGCAATGACCAGGGATTCCTTGTTCGCCAGCAGGACTTTTTTACCAGCCCGGGCAGCCAGTATGGTAGGTGTCAGTCCGGCCGCGCCGACGATGGCCGCCATCACGATTTCGGCCTCCGGCAGCGTTGCCGCCTCGGCAAGTCCTTCCGCACCGGCCAGTACCCGCGCCCTGCATTGCCTGTCCGCCAGCGCCTGTGTCAGGTTTCCCGCCAGTGATGCATCGCCGATGACGGCAAATTCCGCATTGAATTGGGCGCATTGCCCGGCCAGAACCTCTACGCTGCGGTGGGCAGCGAGCGCCAGCACCCGGTAGCGGCCGGGATGGCGGCGCACCACATCCAGCGTATTCACGCCTATGGATCCCGTTGAACCCAGGATGGAAATTGCCTGTGGCATATTGCTGGAGTGCTCGCTCACAATCCCAACATCAGGGCGCCCAGAGCAAAAAATGGCGCACCGGCCAGCAGGCTGTCAAAGCGGTCAAGCACACCACCGTGACCGGGAAACAGTCTGCCACTGTCCTTCAGACCCATGGTGCGCTTGTGCAGACTGATGAACAGGTCGCCGGCCGCAGAAGCCAGTACGGTCGTAATCGTCAGCATCACCATGACTGCCACGGCAGGGGGCATTGCCAATGTCAGGTGGGCAATGAGCAGCGCGATCAACACGGCCGATGCCAGACCCCCGAGCAAACCTTCCCAGGTCTTGCCGGGACTGATCAGGGGAGCGAGCTTGTGGCGGCCAAAAGATCTGCCTGTAAAGTAGGCGCCTGTGTCCGCTGCCCAGATGATGAAAATGAGCAACAGGATCAGAAAATCTCCACCGGTTTGTGCGTGCAGCCAGGCCAGCGCGAACCAGGCGAAACTGATGCTGGCCAGGGCGCAGAAGAAACTCACCAAGTGGTAGTTGATGCCCGGTTCTGTGCCCGGCCTGAATGTAACCAGGCGCAGAAACATCACGCACCAGGTAAGACTGGCGGCCGTCAGGAACGTCAGGGCATGGCCGGCGATTTCATGCCAGTACTGCATCATCAGGCCGATCAGAATCGTCTGGATAGCAGGCAAAGTCCAGCGCAAGACGCGGCCGAGTCCCGCCAACCGGCCGAATTCCCAGCTGCCGGTAATCCCCAGAATCGCCACCGCCAGGCGGAAGCCCCACGGTGGCGTCAGAAAAATCACCGCAAACGTGACGAGGGCGATCAACAGGGCGGTGATAATGCGGGTTTTTAACATGCAATATGCGGGCTACCCGGCCTGTCGTTGGACCTGCTTGCTGATGAGGCCAAACCGGCGCTCACGGGAAGCAAAATCGGCGATCGCGGCATCCAGGCATGCAGGGGAGAAATCCGGCCACAGCACCGGTGAAAAATAAAACTCGGTATAGGCGGACTGCCACAACAGGAAATTACTGATGCGCATTTCGCCGCCAGTACGTATGAACAGGTCGGGAGCAGGACTGTCTGCCAGCATCAGGTGGCTGGCCATGCTTGTTTCATCGATATCCCTGGCGCGCATGAGACCCTCTTCACAAGCCTGCGCGAGTTTCCGTGCCGCCTGGGTGATATCCCAGCGACCGCCATAATTGACCGCGACATTGAGGGTCATGCGCTGATTGTTGCGGGTGCGGTCGACAGCCTTTTGAATGCTTTTGCGCATGGCCGGGGCGAAAGCCGACAATTCGCCGATAAACCGTACTCTCACCCCTTTTTCATGCAACTCCCTGGCCTCTTTGTCCAGTGCGCGCATGAACAGGTCCATCAGGCGATTGACTTCCTTTTTCGGCCGGTTCCAGTTCTCACTTGAAAAGGCGAAGATGGTCAGTTCAAAAATACCCATTTGCCCGCAGTGCTCGACGATACGCCGAAGCGCCTTGAGGCCGGCCTGGTGCCCGAGGCTGCGTGGCCGTCCCCGCTTTTCCGCCCAGCGGCCATTGCCATCCATGACGATCGCAATATGCCGGGGTACGGTGGCTGATTCCCGTCCTTGCTCGCCGGGTATTGCATTACGCCCCATCAGAATTCCAACAGATCCTTCTCTTTCTCGCCTACGATTTCGTCTGCGTTATCGATCGCATCATTGGTGATTTGCTGGATCTCGCTCTCTGTACGCCGCTCTTCGTCTTCGGTTATCTCTTTTTCCTTGAGTAATTCTTTGAGTTGGTGATTGGCATCACGGCGAATGTTGCGTATGGCGATTTTGGCATTTTCGCCTTCGTGGTGTACCACTTTTCCCAGTTCCATGCGGCGTTCTTTGGTCAATGGGGGCAGTGGAATACGGATCACCTGTCCGGCGGTAGAAGGATTGAGTCCCAGATCCGACGTCAGGATGGCTTTTTCGATGGCCTGTACCATGCTTTTATCCCACGGTGTTACCGCCAGGGTGCGGGCATCATCCACGCTGACATTGGCCGCCTGGCTGATGGGGACTTCAGTGCCATAATAATTGACGTGAACGTGCTCCAGCAGGCTGGGATGGGCACGGCCGGTGCGGATCTTGGCCAGTTCATGGCGTAAGGATTCCAGACTTTTCCCCATGCGGGTCCTGGCGTCTTGTTTGATGTCGGCAAGCATGCAAGCCTCCAATGGTGCTGTGGAAGGGCAGAACAATCATTCTGCCGCGCTGAAAGGAAAAATTCTATCAGTTATCGGAGATGGAGGTCGTCCCCGCCGGGCTTTCGCCGGCGTAAGGTCCTGGTCAGGAAATGAGAGTGCCGATGGACTCGCCCCGCACCAGGCGCATCAGGTTGCCCTCCTGAAAAACGTTGAAAACGCGGATGGGCATGCCCTGGTCGCGGCACAAAACGATGGCGTTGGTATCCATCACTCTCAGCTTGTCCTCGATGACCCGGTCATAAGAGAGCTTGTCATACAGGAGTGCCGTGGGGTTTCTGAGTGGGTCAGCGGCGTACACACCATTTACCTTGGTGGCTTTAAGCAGGATGTCTGCGCCCACCTCGATGGCCCGGAGCGCAGCTGCGGTGTCGGTGGTAAAAAAGGGATTGCCCGTCCCGCCTGCGCAAACAACCACGCGGCCCTTTTCCAGGTGACGAATGGCACGCCGGCGGATGTAGTCTTCACAAACATCATGCACCGATACCGCCGACATCACCCGGGCGTCTGTGCCAATGCTTTCGAGCGCATCCTGCAGGGCCAGCGCATTCATCACGGTCGCCAGCATGCCCATGTGGTCACCCGTCACCCGGTCTATGCCGGATTGGGCCAATCCGGCGCCGCGGAAGATGTTGCCGCCGCCTATGACCACGGTTACCTGGACACCGCCGCGGTTAACTTCCGCAATTTCAGCCGCGATCCTTAAAATCATATTGGGATCGATGCCATAGTCTTCTTCACCCAGCAGCGCTTCACCACTGAGCTTCAACAGGATTCTGCGATAGGCTTCCTCAGTCACCTCGCACCTGTTGCATGACTTCATCGGCAAAGTTGGCTTCTTTCTTTTCGATGCCTTCGCCAACCACGATGCGGTCGAAGCCTTCGACTTTGGCATTGTTCTGTTGCAGCAGCACGGCTACCGTCATGTCGCTGTCCTTGACAAATGCCTGTCCGAGCAATGTGATCTCCGCCAATTGTTTGCGCAAGCGGCCTGAGACCATTTTTTCGATGATTTCCACCGGCTTGCCGCTGTCTTGCGCCTGTGCTACCAGGATTTCTTTTTCCTTGGCAATGACTTCGGCCGGGACGTCATCTGCGGCAACGAACTTTGGGTTCAGTGCGGCGACGTGCATGGCCAGATCTTTGGCGAGTTCTTCATTACCACCAGTGAGTTCCACCAATACGCCGATTTTTCCGCCATGGACATAAGAACCGAACACGCCCTGGGTGGAGCGGTGAACGAAACGGCGTAACTGGATGTTTTCGCCAATTTTGACCACCAGGGCCTGGCGGGCATCCTCGATCGCTACGCCGCCCATCCTGGTCTGCAACAGTGATTCGATATCCGCCGGGGCGTGCTGCAGAATGTTGGCTGCCACCGCTTCGGCAAATGCATTGAAACTTACGTCTTTGGCGACAAAGTCGGTTTCGCAGTTGACCTCGACCATGGCCACCTGCTTGCCGTCCGCGGACACTGCCAGGGCAATTTTGCCCTCGGCTGCGACACGGCTGGCTTTCTTGTCGGCTTGTGCCAGGCCGGATTTGCGCAGTTGATCGATGGCAGCCTCCATGTCACCGCTGGTCTCGACCAGTGCTTTCTTGCATTCCATCATGCCAGCGCCAGTGCGCTCGCGTAATTCTTTAACCTGGGTGGCAGTCACTGCCATGAGAGATACCTCTGTTTTTTCATTTTAACCTGGATTCAGGCCGGGCTATTCATCTTCAGCTTTCTTGGCCGCCGTTTTCCCGGTGGTTTTTTTCCTGGTGGTTTTCTTCCTGGCAGTCACCTGTTCGGCGTTATCGGACGCCGCTTCGACGCTAACCTCGGCCGTCGCCTGTGGTGGGGTCTCCGCGGCAACATCGGCTTCGATTGCGTCTTCCGCGCCAATGGTTGCAGCAGGTGGTGCAATGGCATCATCGGCACGTGCTACGGCTGCCTGGGTCTCGGTAGTGCCGGCAGGTGTTGCAGTGGGTGCCTTGCGGCCGACAACCTTTTTAGAAACTTTCTTTTTCGGCGCCTTGTGGGCTTCCGGCTGAGGGCTTGCGACTTTACGCTTGATCGGATTTCCATCTTCATCGAGTTCAACGAATTCGTCGCCGTCTTCCACCTGCGGAGCCGAAGCGCGGCCTTCGAGCACCGCCTCAGCCGCCAGTTGGGTATACAAACGGATGGAACGGATGGCATCGTCATTGCCTGGAATCATGTAGTCGACTTCGTCCGGTGAACAGTTGGTATCGACCACCGCGATCACCGGGATGCCGAGCTTGCGCGCTTCTTTGACGGCGATGTCTTCATGACTGACATCGATGATGAACAAGGCGTCTGGCAGTCCTTTCATGTTTTTGATGCCACCCAGGCTCTTTTCCAGCTTGTCCCTTTCGCGCGTCAATTGCAGGACTTCCTTTTTTACCAGGTGCTCGAAGCCATTGTTTTCACCCATTTCTTCCAACTGGCGCAGGCGTTTTACCGAAGCCTTGATGGTGCGATAGTTGGTCAGCATGCCGCCCAACCAGCGGTGCGAAACAAAAGGCATGCTGCAGGTGGTTGCGGCTTCAGCGATGGCCGCGCTGGCGGCGCGCTTGGTGCCGACGAACATGATGGTGCCGCGCCGTGCCGCCAGCTTGCTGACGAAATTCATCGCGTCATTCAGCAGCGGCAAGGTTTTTTCCAGGTTGATGATGTGAATCTTGCCCCGGGCGCCAAAAATATAAGGGGCCATCTTGGGGTTCCAGTAACGTGTCTGGTGACCAAAGTGCACGCCGGCTTCAAGCATCTGGCGCATGGTAACGTTTGCCATGGTATTTCCTTCTCAAACGGGAACGCAGTGGCGGCTGGCCACTGGATTCCGGGGTTAATCCTCCACGTACCCGTTGCAGAGACCCTGTTCGGGCACCCCTCTGAACCGTTGCGGTGCGTGTGCGTATTTGGCGTGCAGACATGCGTCACTGCTGATCGCACGACACGCCGGGTTTGCTTCAGACCCATGGAGGGTCAAAAAAGCCGTCGATTTATACCAGAATAGACCGCTGCGGGCAAGTTTTTAATGAGTCTCCAGGCATGGGCATGCATCACATTTGCTTGGAAACTTGTGCTATCTTCGCCACCATCGAAAACATGCACCGGGCGGCTATCGGTTTGCCGGAGATGCCGCTAGCTTATGCTAGTGCGCATCCGGAAATGGATGCACGCTAACGCGGCACATGGAAGTGCCGCCATTTTCAATGACGTAAGCCATTGAAAATGAGAGCGAAGCAAAACCACGCTTTTGCTTCGCGATTCCATAACGGGCTGGGATGCCCGTTTATGGACAGATACTATGCTAAAGTCGTGGAGCGGAGCCGCCGCAGCGATTCTTGACGGAGCACAAGATGGCCAGGAACTGGATATCCCATTCACGAGTGGAAGGCAAGGCCTCGAGGCAGGCTCATTGCGATTTACCAGCCGGTACATTTGAGCGGGAACTGGGGCGCGAAGGGTTTTTTGGTCCGGTCAGTCATATGTACCACCGGCATGCACCGACCGGCTGGCAGCGTTTCGAAGGCGAACTCAAGCCCCGTGCCTTCGATACCACCCATTTCCAGGAGTTTGGCCCCTCGCCGTGGGACGCCCGTCGCCTGTTGTTCAATCACCAGGTGCAATTCCGCATCTGGGAGATGGCGCAATCCATGGACCACCTCGCCCGTAACGCGGACGGGGACGAATTGCTGTTCATTCACAGCGGCAGCGGTCACTTGTTCTGCGACTATGGGCATCTGCAGATTCGTGAGGGCGATTATGTCGTTCTGCCGCGCAGCACCATGTGGCGCATTGCCAGTGAAGAGCCGCTGCGCATGTTGTTGATCGAGGCCAGCAACTCCTCGTACAGGTTACCCGATAAAGGCCTGCTCGGTCCCAACGCCATTTTTGATCCTGCGGCCCTGGATATTCCGGCCATTGACCAGGCTTTCATCGACCAGCAGGATGAGTCTGAATGGACCGTCAGGGTGAAAAGCCGTGGACGTTTGAGCAGCATTATTTTCCCTTTCAACCCTCTGGATGCGGTTGGCTGGAAGGGTGATCTGTGCCCGGTGCGGATCAATTGGCGGGATATCAGGCCACTGATGAGCCATCGCTATCATCTTCCTCCGTCAGCGCACACGACCTTCGTGGCTGACCGCTTCGTGGTATGCACTTTTGTGCCGCGCCCATTCGAGACGGATCCAGGCGCCTTGAAAGTTCCGTTTTTCCATAATAACGATGACTTTGATGAAGTGATTTTTTACCATCAGGGGGAATTCTTCAGCCGCGACAATATTCATCCGGGAATGATCAGTTTCCACCCGGTTGGCTTTACCCATGGTCCGCATCCGCAAGCACTGAGATATGCTTTGCAGCAAAAATCCGCAGGTACGGAAGAGGTGGCGGTCATGATCGACGCCCGCGATGCACTGGAAGTCGATGATGGCGCCGGGTCGATTGAGTGGCCGGAGTACGTTAATTCCTGGCAGGTAAAAAAGTAATCGGATGAAACTCGCATCATTGAAAACCGGCGGCCGCGATGGAACGTTGATCATCGTCAACCGCGCCCTGACTCATTTTGTGCCTGCGACCGGCGTTGCGGCAACGCTGCAGCAGGCGCTGGATAACTGGTCTGCAACCGCACCCCGCCTGAATGCGCTGTACGAGGCTCTGGACGATGGTACCTGCAAGGATGCCGCCGAGATGAACTTCGATAACCTGGCTGCGCCTTTTCCCCGCGCCTTTGAGTTCGTGGACGGTAGTGCCTACCTGCCCCACGTGGAGCGGGTACGCAAAGCGCGCGGCGCAGAAGTCCCGGCATCGTTTTATCAGGATCCGCTGATGTACCAGGCAACCTCAGCCGGATTTCTTGGCCCGCGTGATCCCATAGTGGTGGAAAACGAGGACTACGGCATCGATTTCGAGGCTGAAGTACTGGTGGTGACCGACGATGTCCCCATGGCGGTTTCGCCCGCGCAAGCAGCTGATCACATTCAGCTGATCGGCCTGATCAACGATGTCAGCCTGCGTAACCTGGTTCCTGCGGAGTTGGCAAAAGGTTTCGGTTTCCTGCAGTCCAAGCCCCGTTCCGCCCTGTCCCCTGTTGTGGTCACTCCGGATGAACTGGGAAATGCCTGGAGAGACAATAAAGTACACCTGCCATTGCGCTCCACACTCAATGGCGAACTGTTCGGCAAGCCTGAAGCGGGCCATGACATGCAGTTCGATTTTGCCCAGTTGATTGCGCATGCTGCCAGAACCCGGCCCCTGGTAGCGGGTACCCTGGTCGGCTCGGGTACCATCGCCAATCAGAACGTCGAATTGGGTGCATCCTGCCTGGCTGAGAAACGAGTGCTGGAAATCATCGCCAATGGCAAACCCGAAACCCCATTCATGCGGTTCGGCGATACCATCCGCGTCGAAATGCTCGATGACAACGGCAAGAGCATTTTTGGAGCCATCAAACAGGTGGTAAAAAAGACCGGAAGTTAAACCCGGAAAACCCATCAGGAAGCGCGATGATCAAGGTCGTGTCGTCTAATTGGCTTTCCGGCTTAAAATCAGGCCGCACTTGAGTCATAATCCCTGCTTCGACCAAGCGAGTCTGCCATCACGATGCGAAACATCTTCCTTTTCCCGCTGTTTCTGATCCTTGTTTCCTGTGCTACCCCGAAGCCCCAGGCTGATTCATTCGATAATGCGGAACAGGCGATCGATGCCGCCGCCGCGGCCGGCGCTGAACAACATTCACCGGTGGAATTGCGCTTCGCCCGCGAAAAACTGGCGGAGGCGCATAAAGGGGTTGAGCTCAAGCAATATGACAAAACCCTGTACCTGATCGAAGAAGCGGAAATCAACGCCGAACTGGCCATCGAAAAATCCCGTTCAGCGGTCGTTCGTGGTCAGGTCACGGAACTGGCGCGGGAAAATGAAGTTCTCCGGAAAGAGTTTGAAAATACTTACGGGGAGACCTTCAAATGAGTGCAGTCAGCCCGAAAGCATGGATACCTGTGCTGCTGGCGATCGTTCTGGCGGCCTGTTCCAGCAGCCCCAAAAAGAACCTGGCGCTGGAACAGGTACGGGCACAACTGGAAGAACTCAAATCCAGTCCCGAGTTGGCCAATTACGCCCCGCTGGCCCTGGGCGAGGCAGAACGGGCGTTACGCGCAGCGGAAACCGCCAGCGGCAGTGACACCGAACGGATTCATCTCACGTATATGGCGGATCGCCGTATTCAGATTGCACGTACGGTTGCACAGCGCGAACACCTCGAAGTTGAATTGAAGGCGCTGGGGGAGGAACGTAACCACTTGCTGTTGCACGCCAGCCAGCTGGAAGCGGAGCGTGCCCGGCGGGAAGCAGACCGTGCCAGAATGATGTCGCAAGCGACCGCTGAAGATGCTGAACGGGCCCGTATCGAGGCCGAAGAAGCGCAGCAAAGGGAAGTGGTTTCAGCCAAGACGGCACAGCAGGCGCGCGAGGAAGCTGATCAGGCCAAAGCCTTGGCGGCCTCCAGCGCCACCGCCGCTGACTTGGCAAGAAAGGAAGCGAATCTGGCAGCGCAGCAAGCCCAGACTCTGCGCCGCCAGTTGGAGAACCTGCAGCTCAGGCAAACCGAAAGTGGTGTCGTCGTAACATTGGGTGACGTGTTGTTCGAATCCGGCCAGGCTGAACTGAAAGACGATGCGCATACCAGCCTGGTCGAAGTCGTCGACCTGCTGCAAAGCGAGCCCGGTAAAAAAATTCGTATCGAAGGACATACGGATGCTGTTGGCGATGCCGCCACCAACCTGAAACTGTCGGAACAGCGGGCCGGGTCGGTACAAAGCGCCCTGGTGGCTCTGGGCGTTGATGCTTCCCGCATCACCTCGGCCGGAATGGGTGAGGACTTTCCCATCGCCGGCAATGACAGCGAAGAAGGCCGCAAGAAAAATCGCCGTGTCGATGTGATTTTGCTGGACGATTGAACGGCAATTTGACCTGTCAAAAAAACTACTGAATTTGGAAGCATGAATCATGCTTCCTGTATTAATAAGGTCACGATGACGGCAGTTGCCGAACTCGAAATTTTGCGTTAGTGTTGGCCGGTAGCTATGATTTATCCCTGCAAAAACGGAGTTCGTGGATGATGGCTGTGATGGATTCAGTCCGTCGCGCGTCTCGTATCGAACTTCACTCCATTCTGTCAATAAAGCCTACACATGCGGTTTCCCTGTCGCTTGCCAACCTTTCACCCGGTGGCAAGGTCTGGGGAACATATCACCATTGAAACGGAGGATTGCGATGTTCGAACACCGCCAGGAAAAAATGGAAAAACTGATGAAAGAAAATGCAGAGTTTCTTCGTGTCTTTAATCGTCATCAGGAATTGGACAAGAGAGTAACCGCGGCGGAGATTGGCACGGCCCCGCTGGAAGACCTGGCATTGATCCAGCTGAAGAAAGAAAAGTTATGGGTAAAAGACCAGTTGGCGCGGATAATGGACGCCAGCCCCGCCTGAACCGACCACGAATGATTACGCACAGCGGCCGGGCTCATTGACCCGGCCGCTTTGTTTGCAGCACTTTACTCTGACCCCGGGTTTTGCGGGCCAGCTGGAGGTCATCGCATCATGGCGGTTTTC
Organism: uncultured Gammaproteobacteria bacterium; assembly: GCA_963708905.1. Taxonomy (GTDB): domain Bacteria; phylum Pseudomonadota; class Gammaproteobacteria; order Xanthomonadales; family SZUA-36; genus SHZL01. The sequence goes on from CAVPUV010000043.1 coordinate 40,849, forward strand.
GATAATGTTCTTGACTTGATCGGCAATACGCCGATTGTGCGGATCAATCATTTTGATACCGGTCCTTGTGAGTTGTTCATCAAGCTGGAAAGTCAGAATCCGGGTGCATCGATCAAGGATCGTATCGGCCTGAAAATGATCGAGGATGCCGAACAGGCCGGACTGATCCGTCCCGGTGGAACCCTGGTTGAGGGTACGGCCGGGAACACCGGCCTGGGTCTGGCGCTGGTGGCGGCGCAAAAAGGCTACCGCCTGGTGCTGGTGATCCCGGACAAGATGAGCCGGGAGAAGATTTCCAATCTGAAGGCCATGGGCGCCGAGGTGGTGCTGACCCGTTCGGACGTGGCCAAGGGTCATCCCGAGTATTACCAGGACCTGGCGAAGCGGCTGGCCGATGAAACCGAAGACGCATTTTTTATCAATCAGTTTGGTAATCCCTCGAACCCCAAGGCACATGAAGAAATTACCGGTCCGGAAATCTGGCGGCAAATGGATGGGCAACTCGATGCCATCGTGCTGGGAGTCGGCTCCAGTGGAACCGTAACCGGACTGTCGCACTATTTCGAGCGCGCAGCGCCCGCTCTGGAACTCGTGCTGGCTGATCCACAGGGTTCGATACTGGCGCAATACATCAACCAGGGAACTCTGTCGGCCAAAAGCGCCAGTTGGCTGGTCGAAGGGATCGGCGAGGATTTCCTGCCCACCATCAGCGACTTCACCCGGGTGAAGAAAGCCTATGCGATACCAGACAAGGAAAGTTTCCTCACCGGCCGTGAGCTTTTACAGCGCGAAGGCATCCTCGGCGGCTCATCGACCGGCACCCTGATGGCGGCAGCTTTACGTTATTGCCGGGAACAGACCACAGCCAAGCGGGTGCTGACTTTTTGCTGCGATACCGGCAACCGCTACCTGTCGAAAATGTACAATGATTTCTGGATGCGGGACCAGGGCTTTATCGAGACTTCCAGCCATGGCGACCTGAGGGATTTGATTGCCCGCCCGTACGCAACGCATGACACCATCACGGTAGGTCCGGGTGAACCGCTGGCGAACGCCTACGGACGCATGAAGCTGTATGACGTATCCCAGCTTCCGGTCATTGCAGACGGACGCCTGGTGGGCATCGTGGATGAGTCCGATCTGCTGATCGCCGCAGCGGAAAACAGTGAGGCTTTCAACCAGCCGGTTCATACCGCCATGGTCACGGAGCTTACGGAAATCGACGTGGCTGCTCCGGTGGCGGACCTGATGCCGATTTTCAACAAGGATTTTGTCGCCATCGTGATGGACGGGGAGCAGTTTCTTGGCTTGATTACCCGGGTCGATTTACTGAATTATCTGCGCCGCAAGACGGATCGATAAATCCACTGACCTTTTTTCACCGGAAGCTGAATCCAATCACCATGCGCCATCCCAAAAATAAACACCACCTCGCCACCCGCGCCATTCATTCGGGCCAGCGGCCCGACCCGTCGACTGGCGCGATCATGACGCCCATCTATGCCACCTCAACGTATGTCCAATCCGCTCCGGGTGAACACAAGGGCTGGGAATATTCGCGCAGTCATAATCCAACGCGGGATGCCTATGAAAAATGCATCGCCGATCTGGAAGGAGGTATCCGCGGTTTTGCCTTTGCTTCCGGCATGGCAGCGACCGCGACGGTGCTGGAACTGCTCGACAGCGGTGATCATGTAGTAGCCGGTGACGATCTTTACGGCGGCAGCTTCCGCCTGTTTCACCGTGTGCGCGAGCGCTCGGCAAACCTGCAATTCAGCTTTGTGCCCCTGGAGCAGCCGGATGCTTTACGGGCGGCAATGCGCCCACAAACCCGCATGGTGTGGGTGGAAACGCCGACCAATCCCATGTTGCGCATCGTGGATATTGCGGCCGCGGCGGAAATCGCGCGTGAACAGGGCGCCCTGCTGGTGGTCGACAATACCTTTGCCAGCCCGATGCTGCAGCGCCCGCTGGAGCTGGGGGCGGACATCGTGGTTCATTCTGCGACCAAGTATCTCAACGGCCACTCTGACATGATCGGCGGCGTGGCGGTGGTGCGCGAAGACGAGGAACTGGCGCAAAATCTCTGGTTCCTGCTGAACTCGATCGGCGCCATTCAGGGGCCGTTTGACAGTTTCCTCGCCTTGCGCGGCCTCAAGACGCTGGCGCTGCGGATGCGGGCGCACACGGAAAATTCACTGACGATTGCGCGCTGGCTGCAACAACATCCCGGCGTCAAGCAGGTGATTTATCCGGGCCTGGAAAGCCACCCGCAGCATGCACTGGCCATGCGGCAAATGAGCGGGCAGGGTGGGGGCATTATCAGCATCTATATTCATGGCGGGCTGGAAGCGGCGCGGCGGATGCTGCAGCGCTGTGAATTATTTTCACTGGCGGAAAGCCTGGGTGGGGTCGAAAGCCTGATCAATCACCCGGCCATCATGACCCATGCCTCTGTGCCCGCGGACAAGCGCGCCCGCCTGGGTATCAGCGACACCCTGATCCGGCTTTCGGTGGGTGTGGAGGATGTGCATGACCTCATCGCTGAACTGGAGTATGCGTTGGAGTAAGGGTAAAAACGTGTGTCTCGTTTTCGTCTACGGAAAGCGATGATGCGCCGGTGCTCGCTGATTTTTGCGATGGTACCTGAATCAAGCTTTGACAGTTGAGAAAGCGCTTCGCCGATAATTTCGAATTCCCGCTCCACCGCAGCACGCAGCATAGCTTCTTTCCCGTAATCGGCGAATGCCTTGCCGGCGTGCTATCAATTCCGCCGCCTGCTTAATGTCGTAAAGGTATTTGCCGGTTTCAGGCGGCATATAACAATGCCTTGGTTTTTTCCACTGACTGTTGGAAATAAGGGTTCTTCCTGGCCGCGGAAACAGCAACCAGATCCACAGGACGGCCGAATAAGTGTTGCAATGATTCCAGCAATCCGAAGTAACGATCCGCATACCCCGTAATCGGCAGCTGGAATTCAACCAAGAAATCCAGATCGCTGTCAGGCCGGTAGTTTCCTGTGCAGGCCGAGCCGAACAACTCCAGCCGGTGCACGCCGTACCGGCGGCATAAGTCTTCAAGTTCCGCCTGGTGTTGTTTGATTTCAGTGATCATGGCGCGTTTCCGTAAAAATCAATGCTTGCGGCTTATCCGCGTCAGTTTATAGCTTATTTCCGGGGACCGGGGAAGAGGAAATAGCTGGCTCTGGGCAACGACACAATGAGCCGCTGCCAAGCGTACCGGCGACTCTGTGACAACGAACCACCAAAGCCAACCCTTGAGGCCATTCGATGCAGCAACGAAAAGGGCCTTCCATTGGGCTCGCTCTTCAATGCCCGAATCGAGTTACAACTCCAGATCAAGCTTGGATCAGGGAAAGTCGGCAGACCCTCCAAGTCTGCATAAATTGGATCCGACCCCGTTTTGGCTCGATTACTTCTTGACGAATTTCAGCGTGAAGCGGTCGGTGTTGCCGGTCACGGTCTTGCGGCCCACTTCGTAGCGCAGTTCGTCGTCGGGCCGAAAGTGCAGGTCGCTGTAGTCGACCAGTTCAAAGCCGGCGGCCTGAATCTCCTTGATGGCCAGCACCGGATCGACGCGGCGGCGGTTCTCCGGGTTGTCGGCTTCCATGTGGCGGCGTGTGTGGTCGACGACCGCATAGATTCCACCGGGCTTCAGCGCGTCGTATACGGCCTGGTTGAGCGCCGCACGGCCCGCGGCATTGAAGTTGTGGTAATTGCGGAAGGTCAACACCATGTCGGCGCCGGTGACGCCGAGGTCGGGGTTCTCCAGCACATAAAAGTACGAACCCTCGGGCCGGTAGATCTTCGCGTCTTCGGCTGTGATCTGCATTTTCTCGAAGCCCGGTTTGCCGGTCAGCGCTTCCTTCACCTGGCTGGTGCCGTACGCGACGTAGAATGTTCCATTCCCGGCCATCACCGGCGCCAGGATCTTGGTGTACCAGCCGCCGCCGGGCAGTAGCTCGATGATCTTCATGTCGTCGCGCAGACCGAAGAACTCCAGCGTCTCAACAGGCCGGCGCTCGGGGTCGCGCGCGACTTCCGCCGGGGTGCGGACGTCAGCTGCCAGCGCGGCCGAGATCTTGTCCACAGTGGCGCCATGATCTTCGGCGGCTGCGGGAATCAGGGTCAGGAGACCCAGTATCAGTGTGTAAGTGCGGGTCAGTCGGTTCATGGTTTGCCTCGTGTGTTTTTGCGGGATGGTACAGCTTATCAAAGATCGATGACCGAATGCCGCCACGGGGCTTTGGCTGCCGCTTCCGCGTGATCTCATGGGCCCGCCCGCTTCTGGCCGCGCCGGTCCTGGTTGCCTCTGTTTCCCTGGCGATCCTGAGTGGATAATACGCTACGATGATCAGGAGTATCTTGCACAAATGAATAGAGAGGAAATGAATATGCAGACGGCAATCCTGCTTTACGACGGCATGACGGTACTTGACGCCATCGGCCCCTACGAGGTGCTGCAAAGCGTTCCAGGCGTGGAGGTTTGTTTCGTCGCCCGTGAGCGGGGCGAGAAGCGCGCGGATTTCAAGCGTCTCGGGCTCACGGCCGATTACACTTTGGCCGATGTGCCGCGGCCCGACATCCTGCTGGTGCCGGGTACGCCGTTCCCGCAAGCGGTGACCGGCGATCCGGAGGTGCTCGAGTGGATCCGCGCGGTGCATGCGACCACCACCTGGACGACCTCGGTCTGCACCGGGGCGCTGGGCCTGGCTGCGGCCGGCGTGCTGGCGGGCAAGCGCGCCACGACGCACTGGCTGGCGCTGGACGCACTCAGCCAGTTTGGTGCGACGCCGGTAAAGGAACGCGTGGTGCGGGATGGGAAGATCTGGACCGCCGCCGGCGTGTCCGCGGGCATCGACATGGCTCTCGCCCTGGTGGGTAAGCAGTTCGGCGCTGCCGCCGCGCAGACCGCGCAGCTCATCATCGAATACGACCCGCAGCCGCCTTTCGATGCCGGCTCGCCGGACAAAGCCCCGGCGCAAATCGTTGCCGCGCTGCGTGAGCAGTTTGGCAAGCTGTTACAAGGCTGAAAACTCGCCCCCGGCGCCTGCCCCGGAGGCGATGAGTTCAGACCAGCAATCGACTCTCGATGACGGGCATGGCCCTGCCGCCGTTGCTACGCCGGATACGCTCCCTGATCCGCGCTCATATCCCATATACCCTCTCCTCCGGGGTGTAGCACCGAGGTCTGGCAGTTTGATCCGACCGGGCGCATCAGGTAACTGCTTGAACAAATGTGGGAAAATGGCTTGACCGGGCATAAGGGCAGCGTGATCATCCCATGCTACACCCCGGATCAGGGGACTACTTGGAGTTAGCCAGAACACGAACAGGCTGCCATCCCTGTGCTTTAACGTAACATGGAGAGTCTAGCAGACCACATGGTTCTAAGCGCCGGGCCAACCGACGCCTATTGGCGACGAGACCAGAGGAACATTCCGTGACAACCCAGCTAGGGCACAACCGATTAGCGGCCATATCTCTCTTGATCTCCGTACTTTCTGCGCTGACAGCCGTGGCGGGATTCCTTCTCGCATATCACATTTATTCTCGGGACCGATCAGTCGATGTCTTAGTCGAGGTGTGGCCTGGTTCTAACGCAACCATCTTGCCGCTTACGGCCGACAGTGTCATGGAACTGAGCTCTGAAGGTGACTCTATTATTTCAACAAGCGCTGCTATCTTTTTCACGACGGAAGTACGCGTGGCAAACCTGTCACGCGTGGCTATTAGTGTTGAGTACGTACGCCCGATTGTCGAATTTCAACCGAAGGGCATTCAGATGCAGACATCGCACACTCCGTTTATGAAAGACCATTTCGTTGGGGGTGGAGAGGTCACCTATCCTGTCTATCTCCAGCCCGGTGAGCAGCGTGCGTTGTATATCCTTGTCGAATGGCCACTCGACGCTGCGGCTCAAGGGGAGTTCGAGAGGGTCTGTCCAACGACGTTCGAGCCGCGGACCACCAACTCTGAAGAGTATGTGGGTGCACCGATTGGCGAACTAATCGAGTGCCTCGATTCACACGATCTCAACCTTTCAGACGTGCCGGGGTCGGACCGCAGCCAACTCTTGGCGGTGGAAGTGCGTTTGCCCGAAGGCCGACTTTTTCGAAGTGTATCCTATAGGCTTGATCGTCAGGCCTTCGATCGCATGTAAAACAGTCCCTGAAGTCGGTGTGGTCTGGCTAACAAAGGCGTGAAGGCTGACGGGCCTACGGCCCGCAGCTTACGCCCAAGTCGTTATGCATGCCAACACGGAAACTCTAATGAATAAGAGAGTGATTGAGTTTTTTCAGTGGAGTAATTTATTTGACCATATGGTGACAAGGCAACTTTCTCACATGCGGTCCAACTGGGAACTCACATGGGATCATGATGATGAAAAGTATGAGCCTGAGGAGGATAGTTACGCTCAGGTGGTCAACGATTTAGTCGCTGAGTTGAGCAAGCTAGATCCACCGAAGAAGTATCATGATAATGAAGACAGGCTGGCCGAATACTGCAAATCAAACCTTGGATGGGATATCAGTAAAGTCGGTAGCAGTTGGATTGGGAGCGATTACGCATCCATTCTTGAACAAGGTGCATTCAATGATATTGATGAGCAAAATCTCTGTCTTGCTGCGAGTGGTAGAGTTAAGGCGGCACTATATCGAGGACAGGTGCATTTTGATGACATGGAAGAATTCCATAGAAGAATGCTAGCTGATGTTTTAGCCATAATCCTTTATCATCGGGACAAATAATGCATAACAAGCGCGTAAACATTGATGCATTTTTCGGTCGCTGCGCTCCCTACAAATGCTCAAGTTGCGCTTGTCGCTAGAACTCAAACAACATGGGCAACCCAATCTCGCCACAGATCAAAACCGGAACGTTAGGTGAGCTCCTCGTTCAGGTTCGTCTGCTTCAGTTTGACGTTCAGGCAGCACCTCCAATCAAAGATTCTGGAAATGACCTTATCGCAGTTCGTGGCGAAGCTTTTAGAGGTATTCAGGTAAAGACAACAACAAAATGTGACTTTCGGTTACAGGGACTTCCTGAGCATTACCACATCCTTGCGCTCGTAGATCTCCGGGGAGAAGATAATGATATATATCTTGATCAATCCTCGGTTTTCTTAATTCCACGGGAAGTAGTTGAGAATGGCGGTTTACCAAATGATCTGCAGCCGTTCTTAGTGTGCCAGCATCACATAGATGCTCTGTTCAGTGAAGACATAGGAGTTCTAATTCTTTGCTCGTGCCGACGCAGTGGACAGCGCCATGTTTCCTGGTATGTCCGTGGGCGGCGCGGCACAGCAAAACGTTAGGCCTTCCATATCCGCCATGACCACCTCTGCTAACAGTGCTGATGAGCCGCTTCAAGCCGGCAATTACTGCGTCAGCTTCATTGATTTGCTCGGACAGCGAAAGGCGCTGGACGGACAGGGGCTTTTGCCTCCATTCGAAACCGAAGAAGCACGAAACCTGCTGAATGCCACTTTGCGTAAGAGCGTGGGCGCGATCATCAAGCTGCAAAGTCGGGCCGAGGAAATGCTTCAACCGCTTCTCGACCCGAGACCAGACTCCCCATTTCGCGCGGCACTCCCGCCCGAGCAGCATGCGATCTGGGACGAAATGCAGCTTGCACGCATCAAGACGCAAAGATGGTCAGACGGTTTGGTGTCATTTCTGTGTTTAGGCGACAAGGACGTGAAGTGCCGAATGAACGGCGTTTTCGCATTATTCGGTTTGGCTGGGACACTGTGCTTTCTTGGATTGGCAACCCGAAATCCAATTCGCGGTGCCATTGACGTTGCCTGGGGGGTTGAACTTCACCCTGGCGAACTTTATGGTGCCGCTGTTGCCCGCGCCTACGATCTTGAAAGCGAAGTTGCTCAGTACCCGAGGATTGTTGTCGGCGTAGAGACAGTGAAGCTTCTTGAGACACACCGTGCTAATCCTGCCCAGGACTTCTACTCCCAACACGACAAGGCACTAGCTGAGTTTTGTCTTGGCATGCTTCTACAGGATGTGGATGGCAACTGGGTGGTGCACTATCTCGGTAACGAATTTCAACAGGGGATTAGCCACGAACACCATGCGGAGCTTTATTCCGCCGCAAGAAAGTTTGTGATTGAACAATTGATGGAGCACAACGCGAGCAAGAACACGAAACTTTCTTTGCGCTATTCCCACTTGCTGCATTATGTCGAATCTCATCCACCGACGGCCGCGGAAGAGGCCCAACCAATCATTCCACCGGACGCTGCGCGATGAAGCCGCGCAACGCCGGTGAATTCACACGTTTAGCCTACAGGAAGGATTAGTGAGCATTCGGGCGTACTCAATCGTTTCACGTGAGTTAAAGCAGCTTCGTAGCTTCTACGACACGACTCTACGTGCATACGACAGGGTCAAAGATATTCAGGACTTGGCTCAGGAGTCAGAACCGCTGAACGTTGCTTTGCGTTACAACGGGGTGAGTTGGTCGAAGACCGAAAAGTGCATTCGTTCTGAACATCGAAAGCAAAAAATCGAATCCATTCTTCGAGAGTTGATACTTGTTCGTACTATCTCCGCGCTAGAGACATTTCTAACCGACGCTATTAGAGATAAGCGCTTGGAGGCGACTCGCGCAAAGCCGCTCGCGCATCAAGCTGAACGTTGGGCGGTAAAGGAGTCCCTATGAATTCGCTCGAGCCGGAACTTCTTGCCGTTGTGGACGTCGAGACCACGGGGCTATCCCCGTGGCGAAACGACCGTATCGTTGAAATTGCCGTGTTGCTCATGACACCTGATGGGGCGATTCACCAAGAGTACGAAACACTGGTAAACCCGGATCGAGACCTCGGCCCGTCGCGAATACACCACATCACTGCCAGCGAGATTCTGCACGCCCCAAAGTTTCCCGACATTGCCGGTGACGTTGCAGAACTGCTGAGTCGTACCTACATTCTGGCCGGCCACAATGTGAGTTTTGACCGAAACTTTCTAATCAAAGAATATCAACGAATGGCCATTACCATGCCCGATATTCCCATTCTTTGTACATGTCAGCTTTTGGGGCGGAATAATCTTGCGGCCTGTTGCAAAGAATTTGACGTCGTTTTCGAGGGCGAGCCCCATCGCGCCATATCGGACGCTCGCGCAACGGCCTCTCTGGTACAGCGACTAATCGCAGACGACCCGGCCATATTGGATGGCTTTCCGCCGTCAAAAAAGAAATGGCCAGCAATATCGCAGCATAGGACGCCTTGCGTCTCGCGCGATCGCGCTCAAGAGAAACTGCAAGAACCTCCCAGGTTTCTTCAACGCATTCTCTCAAAGACTCACCACGACACCGACGCTATGATACCTGATGTCGTTGCATACCTTGCGCTTGTCGATCGTATTCTCGAAGATCGTGTGATTGATGCGGATGAAGAATGTACCCTTGTTGATGCAGTTGCTAACTGGGGCCTCTCAATATTGCAGGTGAAGGCGGCGCACCAAACATATATTCACAACCTTGCTGTTCATGCGCTTGCCGACGGTGTCGTTACCGACACAGAGCGCTCTGACCTCCATCAAGTGGCCAGATTACTGGGTCATGACGATCGCGAATTGGACCACATTCTTGAATTTGCTGCTGCGCAACTGCGCGCGACGAAGTCTACCAAGTTAACTGGTTTTTCAAGCGAGGAACTACACGGAAAACGAGTTTGTTTTACCGGAGAATTGCAGTCCCATATCAACGGTGCACTGATCACAAGAGATGTCGCGGAAGCGCTCGCGGAGCAAGCAGGGCTAGTCGTGTCAAACAGTGTCACGAAGAATCTCGATCTACTGGTTGTCGCCGACCCGAATACGCAATCTGGGAAGGCGAAGAAAGCACGTCAATACGGCACGCGAGTCCTTGCGGATTCAGTGTTTTGGCGGATGATTGGGGTCACGGTGGAATGAAGAACGAACCGTGCTTATCCGGTTAACACCCAATTCAAAATCGGCGGGCTGTTTGAAGGCTGAAAGTGGAGCCGCGCTCACGATTGCGGCCTTACATACGACTTCGCAGCGAGATGTTACCGTGAAATCAGTACTGAAGTGGGAGGATTGACATGTTGTGGGAGACAACCCGATAAGCACGGAACGAACCATGCCTCATGCAACCGCCCAACACGGCACTCACCCGGACGCGCGCAGACAACGCGCGCGCCAGTTAGAATGGCGTCAGACCTCATTAACACCACCCTTTGACACCCATGCCATGAAAATACACAGATCAATCACCGAGCCGATCCGCCAGGGCGCCAAGTGGGAAGAGTGCTGGAATGCCGAAGATAACGGCCTGATCGCTTGCTGGGAGAGAGGGCGTGAGAAACGACTGGAAGATCCATCACTTGCCGCGCGAGCTGCTGACGGTCAGCTTGTAGTCCTGCCCTGGAAGGGCGGCGTGGAGAAGGCAATAAAGAAGAAGCAAAAGTTTGGGACTCTCTTCTACTTGGCCATGTGGCAGGGGCTTCGTGGCGAAGATCTAAGCATTGATCCAGCCGAAGAACTACTTCTAAAATGCACCGCCACCGGGATGGCCGTGGTCTTCACCAACGATGTGGCGAAGTACGCCGAGGCGTAGGACAAGAGGGATTCTGACCGATGCAATTCGTGGCCATCGATGTCGAGACCGCCAACCCAGACATGGGCTCCATCTGTCAGATCGGGCTCGCGAGGTTTGTCGATGAGCAACTGGCCGAGGAGTGGTCCACGCTGGTCGACCCTGAAGACTACTTCGATGAAGTGAACATCTCGATCCACGGGATCGAACCGCGAATGGTCAAAGGACAGCCGAAGCTGCCCCAGATCGCAGATCACCTCCGTTCGACTCTTGAAGGTACTGTAAGTGTCTGCCATACGCACTTCGACCGGATCGCGCTCGACAGGGCATACGGTAAGTACAACCTGAGTCCGCTTGCCACAACTTGGCTGGATTCAGCCCGAGTAGTCCGCCGCACCTGGAAAGACCTCGCGTGGAAGGGCTACGGTCTGGCAAATGTGTGCAGCCGGATCGGATACGAGTTCCAGCACCACGATGCTATCGAAGACGCCAAGGCTGCTGGCTTCGTGCTGCTCGCGGCCCTGCGCGACTCGCAACTAGACCTCGACCAGTGGCGTCGTCGAGTAAATCTGCCCATTGATCCCAATGGCTCGTCGTCAGGGGCTGCAGTTCAACGGGACGGAAACCCGGAAGGTGATCTTTACGGTGAAGTCCTCGTTTTCACAGGTGCACTTGAGTTGCCCCGAAGCGAAGCCGCGGACTTGGCGGCCAGCGTCGGATGTCAGGTCGCGCCCGGCGTGACGAAGAAGACGACGATCTTGGTCGTCGGTGACCTAGACATCACGAAGCTCGCAGGACACGAGAAGAGTTCCAAGCATCGAAAGGCAGAGCAGCTTGTAGCTGGTGGGCACCGAATTCGGATCATTCGCGAGTCCGACTTCAAAACACTCGTACGAACCGCGCGGAATGAGGTCTAATTATGTTTACAACCGGACGCGGTGTAACATCGGTGCATTGTTTTGCGTTCGTGCCCCGCGCCGGTTAAAACGGCGTTAGACAACGCTATGGAGTTCACCGCGTGACCGAATCCCCGCAACCGACACAGCCGACGCCGCTAATTAAGGTGTTCGGGAACTTCGACCGCATCGGCAAGAGTATTCTCAGCCGCAACGAGGTTACGCGCGACGTACTCCAATCATGGAACTCCCGAGTGAGGTTGCAACTATCCAAGCTTCTCGGACCTGAGGGTCCTCACATGGTGGAGTTCGCTGAACTACCTATGCGGCTATCTGTAGAAGAAGCACGGGCCATCCTTACAAAACGCTTAGCTCACCTTGGGCGCATCGCTGATGCTGTGGGGCAAGTCGTACAGAATACTGCCGCAGGCACGCCGGAGCGGAGGGTCTTTATTGGGCACGGAAGGTCCCCGCTCTGGCGCGAACTCAAGGACTTCATCGCTGATCGTCTGAATCTGCCTTGGGAAGAGTTCAACCGCACTCCAGTAGCGGGTATTGCGACATCCGCAAGAATTGAGGCCATGCTCGCGCAGTCCAGCTTCGCATTCCTTGTCATGACGGCAGAGGAAGAGCGAGGCGGTGAAACCCTTCACGCCCGAGATAATGTCATTCACGAGGTGGGACTTTTCCAAGGCCACCTAGGATTCACGAGAGCTATAGTTTTGCTCGAGGATGGATGTGCCGAGTTTTCAAATATTATCGGCCTTACACAAATCAGATTTCCTCGCGGCGACATCTCTGCGAGATTTGAGCAGGTGCGAGCTGTTCTCGAACGCGAAGGCATGACCTGACATGGCTGGAGCGTGGTCAAATAATTCATTCAAGCCGCCGCTACGCGGCGCGGCTGGTGGATGGAGTTAGCCTTCTCGGGTTGCTTGCGTATCGTTAGAAGGGTGTGATCAATTGTCATACTAATGAGAGATGCCGATATGAGCCGGACCAAAGTGGCCATCACTATTGAAGAAGGCGTTCTCGCCCGAGTCGATGCGCTGGCGAGGCGCAAAGTATTTAGCAATCGCAGTCGAGCCATCCAGGAAGCGGTTCAAGACAAGCTTGAGCGCCTGGAGCGCAGTCGTTTGGCAGAGGAATGCGCAAAGCTCGATCCAGCATTTGAAAGAACAATGGCAGACGAAGGATTGTCTGTAGAGTTGGCACGATGGCCAAAATACTGAGGGGGGAGGTCCGGTGGGCTGATCTCAACCCCACCGTTGGTCGCGAACAGACGGGCGAGCGCCCGGTTCTTATCCTGAGCCAGGACGTATTCAATCAGCGTTCCGGAACCGTGATAGCCATGGCACTACACAACAAGCTCGAGTGGCCGGTGCCGGTCAGTTTTGCGTTAGCTGGCCAGAATTGGCGACTTGATGTTATGACGTCACGACGTTATGATGGCTTCGGATGTGAGATTGGAGAACCCCATGAGCGAGACATCGAAGCGTTCAACGGTTTATTTTGACCCTCAGTTACATGCCGCGCTTCGTCTGAAGGCGGTCCACACAAACCGTAGCCTCTCTGATATTGTCAATGATGCTGTCCGTCAGGCTCTGGCTGAAGACCAGGAAGATTTGGCAGTGTTCG
>CAVPUV010000044.1:0-56612 GCA_963708905.1 uncultured Gammaproteobacteria bacterium
ACTTCGTCATGCTCTCCCAGGCCATCCTCTATCGTGGCGCCGGGCTGGACGTGGTCTGGCCGCAGTTCCTCAGCCTGGCCGCGATCGGCGCGGTCCTGTTCGCACTGGCCCTGGCGCGCTTCCGTAAAACGCTGGCAACGATGGCATGAGCTCGCGCTACGAACATACCTCGACGCGTTTGCGTGTCCCGGGCAAATGGCGCGCACTTCCGACCGGCATCTGGGCACTCGGATTCGGCTCGCTGTTCATGGACATATCCTCCGAGATGATCCACAGCCTCCTGCCGGTCTTCATGGTCACAGTACTGGGCGCCTCCATGGTGACCGTCGGCATTATCGAGGGGATTGCAGAGGCAACGGCAGCCATCTTGAAAGTGTTCTCGGGTGCGCTGAGCGACTATCTCGGCAAGCGTAAATTCCTGATGATCCTTGGCTATGGACTCGCGGCAATCACCAAGCCCATTTTTCCGCTGGCCTCGTCGATCGGCTGGGTGTTCACGGCGCGTTTCGTCGACCGCATTGGCAAAGGCATCCGCGGCGCGCCACGCGACGCCCTGATTGCCGACATTACGCCAGCACCATTGCGCGGCGCGGCCTATGGTTTGCGGCAGGCGCTTGATTCGGCTGGTGCCCTGCTCGGTCCGCTGCTGGCGGTGGTCTTCATGATATGGCTTGCCAATGACATCCGTGCAGTGATGTGGATAGCCGCGGTGCCTGCCTTCATTGCGGTGGCGCTGCTCATGATTTACGTACGCGACCCTGAGCGCACGCATGCGCCCGGCGACGTCAAAGCACCACTCACACGGGCCAACATCAAGCGCCTGCCGCTGCGCTACTGGCTGGTTGTGCTGTTGGGGGCGGTCTTCACGCTCGCCCGCTTCAGCGACGCCTTTCTGGTGCTGCGGGCACAGGACATCGGCCTTGCGCTCGGCTATGTGCCGGTGGTCATGGTCGTGATGAACGTTTTCTATGCCGGAGCCGCCTATCCAGCGGGAGCCGCCGCTGACCGCTTCCACCCGCGCACCTTGTTGCTGATCGGACTCGCACTGCTCATCGCAGCGGACATGGTGCTGGCCGCGGCCCGGGACGCACTGGGCGTCTTTGCCGGTGTCGCGCTGTGGGGCCTGCACATGGCCTTTACCCAGGGCCTGTTGTCGAAACTCGTCGCTGACACGGTGCCGGCGCAATTGCGCGGCACCGGGTTCGGCATCTTCAATCTCGTCAGCGGCGGTGCGCTGCTGCTGGCGAGCGTACTGGCTGGCGTTCTGTGGAGCGCCATCGGACCCGCTGCGACGTTCCTGGCCGGTGCCGGTTTCGCTGCCCTCGCCGCAATCGGGCTCCTGTGTGTGGATGCCGGGCATCGCAATCGAGACAAGGAATGACATGGGCAGACCTGTTCCCCCTGCACCCGGCGTGATCCCTCTAAATACTTGGAACGATGGCATGAAAAGAATAATCGGACTCATGGTGTGGCTTGTTATCGACGGCGCCAGCCCGGCTGTGGCCTGGTCGGTGGAACCGGAAAAGACCGGAACGCTGAGCTTCATTCTGGAAAATGATTTGTTCTATAACGTCGACAACCACTACACCAACGGGGTGGGGTTCATCTGGGTTCCGGATCGACGCACACCCACGCCGGAGTGGGCGGTGAAGCTGGCCCACTTGGTGCCGTGGTTTCCCGAGCAAGGCGAGCTCCGCCACGGTTACGCCTTCGGCCAAAGCATGTTCACGCCCAACGATATCACGATCGAGAATCCTTCCTTGCGGGATCGGCCCTATGCCGGATGGCTGTACGGTTTGATCGGCCTTGGCGTGGAGTCGGGAAAGCAGCTTGATCTGTTCGCGTTTACCCTCGGCGTGGTCGGCCCGGCCTCCCTGGCCGAGCAGAGCCAGAAATTCGTCCATAAAGTCGTGGGTTCCGATAAGCCCCAAGGCTGGGACACACAGCTCGGGAATGAGCCAGGCTTCATCGCGACCTACCAGCGAAGCTGGCGGGGGCTCGCCACCACAACCTTCTTAGGAAACAGCCTGGATTTCACGCCTCACGTGGGGTTTGCACTTGGCAACGTGTTCACCTACGGCAATACGGGGGCCACCATGCGCTACGGTAAACGGCTACCAAACGACTACGGGCCGCCACGCATTCAGCCCGGCCTGTTGGGCTCGGGGGAGTTCGCTCCGGTGTCAAATTTCGGCTGGTACCTGTTCGCCGGCGTCGAGGGGCGGGCCGTTGCACGCAACATCTTCCTTGACGGCAACACGCTTCGCGACAGCCGCAGCGTGGACAAAAAATCCTTGGTCGGTGACCTGCAATTCGGGTTTGTCATGGATTGGCCCGATATTCGATTGAGTTACACCCACGTGATTCGTACGCGAGAGTTCGAAACTCAAAATGGCGGCGACGATTTCGGCGCGTTCAGCGTGTCTGTCAAGTTTTAAGTCCCGAGTTGCGTCATGATGCAAACAAGTGTTTCTGATTTTGAGTTGGCTCACCGAAGTCGGGAGCTTGCTTGTTCAATTTGGCCATCGACAGCAAACTGCGCGCGTGCGACCTCGTCGAGCTACGCGTGAAGGATGTCATGCAAGGAAATCACATAGCATCGCGAGGCGCATAGGAACTATTATCATGCTTTTCGGAATTCAGGCAAGTATTGGTGGCGGAATGTTCGCCCGAGATGGATTGCCCCACGTCCGATGAACCATTCGGAAAGTCACCGCGAAGCCCGCTGAAGGTGGGCACGCCGGGCCCGGATGGCACGATTCTCTGGTAGTAGCCGAATGTCGCTCTGGGCGGGTTGCCCACGCAGTCAGGTCAGCATCAAGGGCGGATGTGAATCGGCGGGTGGTGCGCGCGCTGCACTGCCGGTCGAGACCTGACGCCGCTGGATGTGGTCCAGAATTTTCGCAATCAGCGGTGGGTCCTCGACGCAGGCAATTACTTGCCTGAATTCCGAAAAGCATGGTAAGCGCTAAGCGCAAATCGGACACCAACATATTGTCAGCGTTTTGGTTTCAGGCGGCGAGGCCGAGTGTTCCAAAGGCGTCATGCATTTCCTCCCGCAGGCGGATGTAATGTCGATCAAGGGGATGGACGGTTTTGGGCGGTCTGCCGCGCGGACGGGTGACGCCGGCGAGCAGCGGTTTGATCACCTGTTCGCGCAACAGCAGGTAGGCGCACATGGTGCGCATGCCAGCCGGATCGGCATTGAAGCGGTGCGAGCGCACCGGACGATCGATGAGATTTTTGCCCCGCAACTTGGCCAGATCGTAGGCGGCATGACGGGGAGCGTATTGTTGCGCGCTCCAGCCACCGCGGTCGCGCACTTTGGCAGCCACCTCAGCCACCGTAAAGCCCTCCGGTGCGGTCGAAAGAGTTACCACGGCGTTGAGGACATGACGGTTGCGGACTTTATTCAAATCGATGCCCGCCAATCGCCGATTGCCGCGTGCGCTCGGCTCGCTCCAGCGTTCAAACGTGCCTGCGTCGAGAAAGCTCACGTGCGCCGCCTGTACGGTGTTGAGAAAGCGCACCAGCATGGCGCGCATGCGCTCGAGCAATACCGGCAGCTTCTCCAGCACTTTCCCGCAGCGCAGCGCCTTGGTGTTGTGCACCACCACCTCGATGCGCAGGACGCGCGCGCCCTTGTCGTAGATCTTCAGCGTGAGGTTGCCCCAGTGGATCTTGAACACCGTCAGGTCGTAGCGCTTTGCCTGGACGGTTTTGGCCACCTCGTGTTTGCGCTCGCCGGCCTGTGCTGCAATCAAGGGAATCTTCTGCTGGGCGCAAAAGGCGCTCAACCGTCGCGAGAAGGTGCCGGCCATCTCACGCAGCCGCCCATCATCGAGCTTGGAGTCATCCCCATGGAGCAATCGCCACCAGCTGCGAACGCCTCCGCCGGTCATGCCCACGGGGAAATAGGCGTTCAAAACAAGGCGGTCCATGCAGTCATAGCCGCCGTCCAGCAGCTCAGCATGGTATTCCGTAAACTCATCGAGGGTGTTCATGCCGAAAGCCTATCATCCACCACTGTCGTTCGTCACCGGCTGTTCGCGAAGGCGAACCTCATTTTCCCAGCGCAGTCTGGGAAAATGCCTAGTTCCTATGCGCACCATTTACCCTGAAAAACTCTATCATTCCATTCGCTGAAATGCGGATGCCGATCTCTTTTTGTTCTTCTTGCGCCAGGTACAGCGGCCGGGTCAAAGTCCAGTCGGGGCGCGAGCCCATTTGCAGGAGTTCGGTAGTAGCGGACCTGAACAACGGGGAAACAACCAGCAGCAGGTAGAAAAAGATCAGCACGACGGCGATGATGACCGATACGCCACCCACCCCGATCAGCCAGCGCGCCAGCAAGTCCTTGCGTCCACGCCGACGATGAAAACGGGCAGAGCGAGCCGGGCCCGGTGCGGCGCTGTCGGGAGACGCAGGGTTCATAGCCGCATGTTATGGATCAATTGTGACAGTAATGTTACAGTCCGCTGTCTTCCGACCAGGGACCATTCTTCAACACTACGCTTAACCGATCGATCCGGGGTCAAAATTCGCTTAGATTTCGGGACGAATTGGAGCATAAGGAGGAATTTATCCTCCTCATACATTATCCTGCTCATACTCTATACAGATACGGCAAAATACCGTACTATCTATCTAACAGATGACAAGATGTAGGGTCTTATACCCGGAGGATTACGTGATGACAACGTCAGCTCGCTTCGACTTGAAGCTTGATAAAGAAGACAAAGATTTGTTTTCCCAAGCCGCGGCCCTGACGGGGACCAGTATGGCAGGTTTTGTGCGCACTGCTGCAAAGGAAAAAGCCCAATTCGTCATTGACCGGGAATCCAGGCTGTCACTGTCACGGCGCGATTTTCATGCGCTCAATGCTGCGCTGGACCAGGCTTTTGCTCCGAACCCGTCGCTGCAGCAAGCATTGGAAACCGCACGCCAGACTGTGCGTCGTGCTTGAGGAGCAGCGTCTCAACTCCAAGATCCACAATTGCTCGGCGTTTGATTGTGGCACACCTGAACTGAACGATTATATTGTTCAACAAGCCAGCCAGGACCGTAGACGCAATATCTCTCAAATCTATGTTCTCGTTGATTCTGATGAACCGATGAAGGTGCTTGGCTACTACACATTGAGTGCCGCTCAAGTCGAATCGGATCAGCTATCTGAACAGGAACGGCAGCGCCTGCCTCGATATCCCATTCCATGCTTTCGGATGGGCCGGTTTGCCGTGCCGCAGGACCTGCACGGCCAGGGAGTAGGAAAAGGCTTGTTGGGTTGTGCTGTCGACCGTTGTCTGCAGGCCCGAAAAGAGGTTGCGGCATACGCCTTGATTGTGGACGCAAAGGATCAAGTTGCGAAATCCTTTTACCAACACTTCGGCTTTGTTGCCTTCAAGGATGAACCACTTTCCTTGTACCTTTTCCTGGGGCGATAGCGCTGCCTGTTCCGTACTGATAATGACCGAGCATGAGAATTGCCACGCTGCAAACGCAGCACAGTACTGCCGCCAGTTGGAGAATCGGTATGTACGATTTAAGAAGATCAAAACACATTCCGTATACATAGGCCCCCACAGCGCCACCCAATACCGCCATGCCGAATAGAGCGCCGTAAATACTCCCGAAGGCCCTGATGCCGAAGTACTTCCGGGCGAGAAAGGGAATAAGATCGCCCTCGGCACCGTGTGAGGCGCCGACCAGGACCGCGCCCAGGGATAAAGCCCACGCAGATTGGAGGATGTCGATAGTGAGCAAATAGAAACCTGCAGCGCCCACAACGAACATCACACAGGCAACCAAAGGCGCGAAAAGGATGTCTAGCATCAGACCCACGCCAATGCGAGCCAACATCAGACCGATCCCCACCAACCCGGCGGACTGCGCTGCCGCCATCGCACTGACGCTGCGATCAGTGGCGTATGAGGTCAGGTGAAGAGCCGCTCCCATGGTCGAAAACAGGGAAAGAACACCAACCCCGCCAATCAGCCAGAAGCGATAGCTCCGGATTGCCTCGCCGAAAAGGACGCCTTCGCCAGTACTGATATGGTTCCCAGTAGCCACGGTTGTGTCGGTGACAACCACTCCCCGGCCACACCGCCCTGCGGCACTGGTCGTTCCTCAACCGGAAATAAAGGTTCACCTGTTTCACCGTGCAGGACAAAGACCAGACCCTACTGGGACTACTACGTGACATCGACAAGCAATAATGATCAATTGGATTGAGAAAACTGAAGGCTGGCCGCTTTTGCTGCGATGAACTGCTCTATGGCTTGCCGCGTGACCGGGCCGATAAAGGTTTTCGCCGACCTGCCCTGCGGATCCAGCAGGATGGTCGTGGGTAAGGCCCCGGGAGAACCAAACGGCTGCGGCGGATCATAGACATCGACCCGCAGGATGGGGTAACTGACATCGAAATCGGCCAGGAACTCGGCAAACGCCTTATCGTCGGTGTCTTCATAAGCAAGGCCCAGCACGGTGATATCGTCCCGCTCCTGGTGCATTTTCGACAGCTCGGGAATTTCCTTGCGGCAGGGAGCGCACCACGTTGCCCAGTAATTAATCACCACCCATTGTCCGCGAAAGTCGGACAGGCTCACTGCTCCGCCACCCAGCCTCGGCAAGGTAAAATCGATTGCGTTTCCACTTTCGTCGCCGGCGTGCGCCGGCCCGGTCGCCAGACACATCCACCCCAGCAGCACCAACAGGCGAGACATCATGATGAAACGCTTCCTGGTGCACGGGATTGGTACATGGCGCGCAACGGCCGATCCATACGTGTCAGGCCGTGCTGCGCCAGTTCCTGCATGACTGCCGCGAATGCCTGGTCCCAGCCTGATTCAACAGGTACTGCCTCCCGGCCAATCACCGGCAAATGATAATCGCCGCTGCAATACAGCTCTGACAGGCTCACTTCCTCGAGGTCGCGCGCCAGCCACCAGTCCCCATCTTCGTTGCGGGCAACCATCCTGGCGCTTTCCAGTTGATGCAGCAGATGCTGCAGTTGCCGTTCATTGCTGCGGGGTTCCTGCACCAGCAATTGGATTTCGGACAATTTCTCTCCTTTGCGCTGCGCCAGCCACAGGTGACCGACCAGGCGGAATACCAGCTGAAAATCAAGACGCGCGGGCCATACCGTCCTGGCCCGCTCACTATCGGCAAATGTGGCCAGTGAGGAGGCCAGCGAAGCCCCGAACAGGATCACGATCCAGACCAGGTACAGCCAGAACAGAAAGATGGGAATGGTAGCCAGGGCCCCATAGATCTCCGCGTAATTGGCGTTGCTGACATAGGCCACGAAGCCCGTTTTTGCCAGGTTGAACAGGATGGCGCTCAATAACGCACCAAACAGCGCTTCGCGCAGCTGAATCCGCTTATTGGGCACCAGCACGAACATCAGGGCAAAAACCATCCACGACAGCAAAAATATACCACCCGTATGCCATCCTGGAGCGATCGTGTTTTCCAGCATCAGCGGGGCAATGATGTTTTGCACGCTCAGTGCAATCGCCGCGGCGATCAGCAAAGGCCCCAGGGTCAGTACTGCCCAATACATCACGATGCGGTTGGGCAGGGAGCGGGATCGATCCACCCGCCAGATCCGGTTGAACGCAACCTCGATACGAAACATCAGCAGCAGGGCGGTCAGGATGAGGAATACCGTTCCCGGCAAGGTCAGATTGCTGGCGCTGTCGAGAAAAGTATTGAGGTAGCTCTCCACCTGCTGGCCTGCGGCGGGCAGGAAGTTACCGAAAATAAACGTCTTCAATCGCTGCGACCACTGGGCAAACACCGGAAAGGCGGCGACGATGCCGAAAATCACGGCCATGAGGGGCACCAGTGCGAGCAGGCTGGTATAAGCCAGCGAGGCGGCTTCTTCGAAACAGCGATCCTCGCGAAAATGTTTCCACACATGACTGGCCAGGCGCCTGGGCCGCAGCAGATGCTGCTGCAACTTGAATGCGAATTCAGTGGAAACTTGCATTTCGGTTTACCGGCTCCGGTTCTGTCAATAGAATGGTTGCATTCAAGCTGCGAGCAATATGTTAACCCGAGGGCGTACATGACCGTCAGAATTCTGCATCATCCGCTGGAAATACTGGTGTTGTATTACAGTGTGCACGGGCACACCGCCAGCATGGCGCGCCTGATCGCCCGCGGCATCGATGACGTGGAGGGTGCCAGTACGCGTCTGCGCACAGTGCCTCCGGTCAGCGATGGCTTGCAGCACCACAATCCCGCCGTGCCTGCCGAGGGTCCGCCGTGGGCGCGGAAAGAGGACCTTGTGGAGTGCGGTGGAGTGATCATGGGCAGTCCGACTCGCTTCGGCAATATGGCGGCCGCGTTGAAGTACTTTATCGATGGTACCGCGGCGGAATGGTATTCGGGCAGTTTGTCCGGCAAGCCCGCTGCCGTATTTACCTCGACAGCCAGCCTGCACGGCGGCCAGGAGTCCACCTTGATCAGCATGATGCTGCCGCTGCTGCACCACGGTATGGTGCTGGTCGGTTTGCCTTACACCGAGCCTGGCCTGATCAAAACCACAGGCGGAGGCACCCCCTATGGCGCCAGTCAGCACAGCGGCTGGGCCGGAGACCGCGATCTGGACGAACACGAATCCGCCCTGTGCAGAGCGCTGGGGCGACGCGTTGCGCAGATCGCCATCCGCCTGCGGCAGTGAATCTCGCCAGGTATGCGGCTGTGTGTTACCTGGCCATACTGGTGCTGCAAGCCGTATGGCTTGGAATACTACCGGCCCCGCTGGGAAAACAAAGTTGGGAACTGGCGCTGCTCGCCACCCTGCCCCTGCTGCTGCCCTTGCGCGGCATCCTTGCCGGCACGATACGCAGCATGACCTGGGGTGGTTACCTGCTGGTTTTCTACTTTGTGATTGGTGTGATGGAAGCCTGGAGCAATCCGGCACAGCGCACACCGGCACTACTACAGACCGCTCTGGCACTGCTTTATGTTACCTGCCTGGCGCTGCTGACCCGGCGCCGTGCGAGCAAGCCCATGCTGGAAAAACCGTGAAACGATGATGGACCGGCTTTTGATCATTTCCACCGGCGGCACCATCGACAAGATTTACTTCGATGACAAGAGCGACTACCAGGTCGGCGAACCGCAGATCAGCCTGATCCTGCGCTCGATGAATGTCGGTTTCGAGTTCGAAGTCAAAGCGGTCATGCGCAAGGACAGTCTCCACCTGGACCATAACGACCGCCTGCTCATCCGTGACGCCATTTTGCACAGCGACACAAGACATGTACTTATCACCCATGGCACCGACACCATGGTGGAGACCGCCGCTGTGCTGCAGGGCCTGCAGGACCGCACCATCGTGCTGACCGGGGCGCTGAACCCGGCGCGGTTTCGGGATTCAGATGCCGTTTTCAACATCGGTTGCGCGGTGGGTGCGGTCCAGTGCCTGCCGCCGGGTGTGTACATCGCCATGAACGGGAAAGTCTGGAACCCTGGCTCCGTGCGCAAGAACCGCGAGGCCAACCGTTTCGAAGAGATCTAAGGAAACTCTGATCAATACAGAGTTTTCGTGACACAGGGATGTGTCACCATTTTCAATGAGTGCAGCTCATTGAAAATGAAGCCAAACAAAAATCACATTTTTTGTTTGGCGTGCTCTGATAATGCATGGATGTATTATTCAGAGCTTATTTATATCCAGTAGTGTTTGAACGCGTGGATGAGCAGGCCCACCAGGCCCCCCACCAGCGTGCCATTGATCCGGATGTATTGCAGATCATGCCCGATGGCCAGTTCCACGCGCTGGCTGGTCTCCTGTCCATCCCAGCTTTCCACCGTGTCGCTGATCAGGCTGGCGATGGCATGGCGATTGTCTTCCACAACCGCAACCGCGGAATCCGCCAGCCAGCGGTTGACCACTGCCTGCATGTCCGCATCGCCGGCCAATTCATCCGCCAGGCTGGACACGAACTGGCCCAATTGTGAGCGTATGGATGAATCGGGATTTTGCAGATCGGTTTCAACACCCGCCACCAGGTCCATCCACAGCCCATAAAGATATTCCTGCAGGTTTTCGTTGGCTACCGCAGCCTGCCTGAAATTCTCCGCAACCTGACGCAGCGTTGGTGAAGTGCGTAACTCTCCGCTCCAGCGTTGCAACACCCCGTCAAAATTGCCGCGCACCGGGTGGTCCGGATCCAGCGACATCTGCAGCAACAGGGTTTCAATGCGGTCCAGCATTTGCCGCACGATACGGTCGTCAATAAAACCCGGCAGCCACCAGGGGCTTTCCCGCTGCACGTTACCACGGATCGTTTCGCGGTGATCGTGCAGCAGCATGACCGCGTAGCGCAGGGCCTGCGTCAGCAGCTGCTGGTGACGCCCGTCCTGCACCAGCCAGTCCAGCACCTTGCCCAGCAGTGGTGCGAAATCAATCTGCTCCAGTTGGTGACGGCTCAAACGCCGCACGAACTGCCTCACACTGTCTTCGTGCCACGCCCCGGCCAGCCAGGACAACAGGCCCGCGCCGGATTGCACCACCCGCTCATGCCCGGCCGGGGTACGCAACCAGGCGGCAGTATTTTGCGCCAGGTTGACGGTTTCCAGCTTGATGCGGACCGCATCCGGGTGCAGGAAATGATCGGCGATGAAGCGGGCCAGATTGCGGCCTATCTCGTTCTTGCGTCGAGGAATGATCGCGGTGTGCGGAATGGGCAAACCCAGAGGATGGCGGAACAGCGCCACGACCGCGAACCAGTCGGCCAGTGCTCCGATCATGCCGGCCTCGGCAAAAGCGTGTACCCAGGCTGCCCATGACTCCGGGCGCCGCAAGGTCAACAGGAACAAGGCCGCCATCAGAACCAGCAGCAGCAACGGCAGGCGCTTCATCCGCCGCAAGCGGACAGCCTTGTCCCCGCCATCGAGTGCAAGCTGGGCCATCACCGGCCAATCCTTCCAGCTACCGGGTCATGCTTCCCGCAAGATCGGTATTTCTGATCCACACCTGAATTCCAATGATGCACACAGCCATCTTAGCCAATGATGATTGCCTGTTCGACTGATTTTCGGGTTGACGCGCCGTTTGCAAGTCAGTACCTTAGTTCCCCCGCACAAGCCTTTTCCTGCTACACGGCGGGCTTGGACGAAAATTTCCGGTTTTCACGGGATCCAAAGCGGGCGATTAGCTCAGTTGGGAGAGCGCTGCAGTCACATTGCAGAGGTCACAGGTTCAAGCCCTGTATCGCCCACCATATAAATCACAAAATAAGTGTTGGTGCTGAAGCCATACGGAGATTTAAATACCCAAATCGTGCAAATGCTTGAGCACGAATAACTGGATCACAATCTGATGCGAAAGTGGGCCGATTCAACATGCAAATGCACACCCTGCTCTTTCATCGATATCTCTCCAAACTGAAGCACCTGGCGCTAAACCGTTACTTCATCTTTCTGCTTTGCCTCCTGAGCTACTGTGAAATCCTGCAGCATTACGGTGGCTTGCCGGCATTTTGGGAGGCGTGGCGGCTTGAAATCCCGCTGGTTCTCTATCTCTATTATTACCTTAATCTGATTTCCCGTCCGAGCCGCTGGCAGCCCCTGGTGTCGGCAGCGCCCATTGTCCTCTTATACCTGGGTTTTGACGTCTACCATATTCTGTTCGGACGCTTGCCGCGCATCGCCGAACTGGGCGAATTGCCTGAAATGTTTCAGGTTTTCCCCCTTCCCATTGCCCTGTCGTTTGGCCTGGTCATAGGCCTTCCACTGTTGCTCTTTTTGACCTCGATCGATGTCCGAAAACCCCGGTCCATTGTGCTGGGAGCCTTGCCTTTGTTGGCCCTGGTCCTGTCGGTGGAATTGACCCCGGCATTTTTTACGCAGGTCTTCACCAAGACGCAGCGCGAGATCATATTTTATTCCGATGCCCACAGTACCCGTCACAACGGCCGACTTGGCATGATGCTCTACAATGAGGCGCGAAGGAAAAGTTCTCTGCAGCAACTTGCCGGATACCGGGGCAACTCCATCTACCGGCAGGAATTCGAAAAAGAGTCCAGCAAGGTTAAGCGCCAGAAGGACAAACGCAACGTCCACATGATCGTGCTCGAGAGCTTTCTTGATCCGACCCTGATGAAATGGGCTCATTTTTCCCGGCGCCCGGTGGATCCCGCCTTTGATGAATTGTTTCGTAACAAGGCAGGGTTTTCGGTATCGCCGGTTTTTGCCGGAGGAACCGCCCAGGCCGAATTCGAGGTTCTCTGCGGGGTACCAGCCATGCGCGAACTCTCTGGTGTGGAGTTCAATCTCTTTTCCGGCAGCAAAACATTCTGCCTGCCTAATATCCTTGCCCAAGGCGGCTACGAAACCGACGCCACCAACTCCTTTGTCCCTGACTTCTACAACTCCAGCAATGCCTACCTGGGGCTGGGCTTTAAGCGGACATACTACCCGCAGGAGTATGCCGTGGGCCGCGAGAGCTACTTTTCCACGGGAGACGTGACGGGAGAGATGTATATCTTCGATGGCGATCTGTTGTCCCAGAACCTCGATTTCATCAGCGCACGGATCAAACGACATCCGCAGACGCCGTTGTTCAACTATATCATCAGCATCTACGGTCACAGCCCGCACGATATCAATTATGACAAGCGTCCCAAGGTCGTAGAAATGCTGGGCGAATTAAAGGACGAGCAAATTGAGAGAGCAGCCAATCAGTACTACTACCGCACCAGGGCTATTGCTGTTTTTATCAAAGGTCTCCTGCTGGTCGACCCACACTCCCTGATCATCCTGGTCAGCGATCACCTGCCACCGCTGACTTACGGCCCCAACAGCTATCGGGACTTCGGCTATCTCCATGAAACTGAGGACGCCATTCATCAGAACCGGGTCTTCATCCTTGAGAATAGCCGTGCGGTAAAGTACAGCACCATCCATCACTTTGATATTCCTCGTATTGTCCTCAATTACGTAAGCAAAGGCCAATACTGTCGGGAACATGCTTGCCAGTTCAAGTCGGACGCTGTTGCCATTGATAACAGCGCCTACCAGGGCGAATATATGGCCATCATGGCCCAAGCCATGGGCTTTGACGCCCTCGCCGCAGACTAAAAGAGTGGGGGTCATAGCAAACTGAACGGG
This sequence comes from uncultured Gammaproteobacteria bacterium, assembly GCA_963708905.1. GTDB lineage: Bacteria > Pseudomonadota > Gammaproteobacteria > Xanthomonadales > SZUA-36 > SHZL01. The sequence goes on from CAVPUV010000044.1 coordinate 13,126, forward strand.
TGGCATACTCTGGCACTTTACTCTGACCCTCTGGTTTCCAGCAGCGCACCGGCTGCGGCCACTTCCGTCCTGTAGTTTTCAAAGATCCGTTCCAGTGCGGATTGCAGGGACACCTGCGGCATCCATGCGAGCTCTTCACAGGTGTTGCCGATAAAGGGCACCCGGCTTTGAATGTCCTGGTAGCCTTCGCCGTAATATTCGACTGAGCCGACTTCTACTATATGCACCTTGCGCGCCTGCTGCTGATACTCGGGAATCCGCAGCGCCATGGCCAGCATCAGCTCGGCCAATTCTTTGATCGACAGATCGTTCGCAGGATTGCCGATGTTGTAAATTTTTCCATCCGCAACCTGGTTTTTATTTTCGATGATGCGGATCAGCGCGGAAATACCGTCGGATACATCGGTAAAGCTGCGCCGTTGCAAACCACCGTCGACCAGCTTGATGTCCTCGCCACGCACGATGTGCCCGAGGAACTGGGTCACCACGCGCGAACTGCCTTCTTTTTGCGCATGCAGACTGTCCAGGCCGCTGCCGATCCAGTTGAACGGGCGGAACAGCGTGTATTTCAGACCCTGTTGTTGGCCATAAGCGGCGATCACCCGGTCCAGCAACTGCTTGGCGCAGGCATAAATCCATCGCGGCTTGGCGATCGGCCCGAGGACCAGCCTGGATTCATAAGGATGAAAGCTTGCATCCTCCGACATGCCGTAAACTTCCGAAGTGGAAGGAAAAACCACCCTTTTGCGGTATTTCACGCACGCCCTGACGACTTCCAGGTTGGCTTCGAAATCCAGTTCGAACACGGCCAGTGGATCGGTGACATAAGCCGCCGGTGTGGCGATGGCTACCAGCGGCAGGATCACGTCACACTTCTTGATGTGATACTCGATCCACTCATGGTTGATGGTCAGATCGCCTGCAAAAAAGTGAAACCGTTCATGCTGCAATTCACTGGCCAGGCGATCGGAGCGCATGTCCATGCCATGGATTTCCCAGTCGGTGGTTGCCAGTAATTTTTTGGACAGGTGATGACCAATAAAACCGTTCACGCCCAGAATGAGTAAATTCATCTTGTTTTCCTTGAATCCCGTTCAGGGATCCTGGCCGCTATCGATGCCTTGCCGTTCGGCGGACAGCGCAGCGACTTCTGTTTTGCCCGCAACTCCGTGTTGCAGGATTTCCGCGACCTGGAAACGTTGGCGGTTACGCACCTGGCTGTACATACGGCCGATATATTCGCCGACCATGCCCACGGCAAAAAGCAGAACACCCATGATGAATATGGCAATCCCGAACAGGGTAAATACGCCTTCGACTTCCGGCCCGATGATCAAACGCCGGATCGCCAGGTACACCACGAACAGCAATGACAGCAAGGAAACCACGATACCCGTGATGGAAATCACTTGCAGCGGCATGACCGAAAAACTGGTCATCAGGTCAAAATTCAACTGCACCAGCTTGAAGAATGAATACTTTGAGTCGCCGGCGGCGCGTACATCGTGCTGCACCGTAATCTCTGTCGGGTTGAGCGCATACAGGTAAGCCAGGGCCGGAATAAACGTCTGCGATTCATTGGATTCCGCGACGGCCAGCGCGATATCCCGGGAATATCCTCTGAGCATGCAGCCCTGGTCGGTGATGCGAATATTGGTGATGCGTTCACGCAGCTTGTTCATCAGCCGGGATGCATAGTGCCGCCATTTGCTGTCATGCCGCAACCGACGAATGGTGCCAACATAGTCGAAACCCCGATCCATCTCGGCAACCAACAGCGGTATTTCTTCCGGTGGATTTTGCAGGTCGGCATCCAGCGTGATGACATACTTTCCTTTGCTGTGCCGGAATCCTGCGATCAAAGCGGCGTGCTGGCCGGCATTGGCGCGTAATAAAATGACGCGGGTAACATCTTGCCGCAATGCAAATTGCTGCCGCAACAGCCCGGTCGATTGGTCCTTGCTGCCATCGTTGACGAACACGATTTCATAAGGCCGTCCCATGGCATCCAGCACCGGGTACAGCCGCCCGAACAGCAAAGGCAGAACTTCCTGCTCGTTATATACCGGGATAACGATGGAGAGATCCATCAATGGTCCTGAAGCTTGATTCGATCATGCCGTATTTTCTCACATGTTGTGCACAGAGTGAGTTAAGGAAACTCTGATTAATTCAGAGTTTTCGTGGCACACGGATGTGCCACCATTTTCAATGAGTGTAACTCATTGAAAATGAAGCCAAACAAAAATCACATTTTTTGTTTGGCGTGCTCTGATAATGCATGGATGCATTATTCAGAGCTTTCTTAAACCGTATTTCCTTCCAGCGCCAGCAGGCCGGACCTTCCTTCGACCTCACCCCATACGACGGACTTTTGCGGCACCCGCTGCTCATCCAGGCTGGCATGAAGTGCTTTGAGTGTATGGAATTGACAGCCTGAAGCCTGCCATTGCTGCAACAACCGGCGCATGGTGGCAATGAGCTTCATGCCTTCCAGTTCTGCGTGCAGGGTATATACATGCCCGTGCGGCAATTCCTGCCGGCTCAGGGCCAGGATCCGTTCATGGGCGTTGCCGGCATTCACCCCATCCCTGCCCAGGATTTCATCCAGCGTCGGCAAGGTGGTTGGAAGCTGCATGCAGCGGGAAGTGACACCCTCCATCAGCGGGAAAAACGGCGCGCGGCCGCGCACGTCACTGGCATAGTGGAAGCCCATCTGTTCTTCCAGCGCCAGCACGTGGCGGTTCAGCTGCCAGCCGGCCGCACCCAGGGTTGCAGGGGGCTGCCGCAGGGCCTCAACGAATGCCAGCCGGGCTTTTTCCATCTGGCTGCGGGTCCACTCCAGGCCTTTTCTGGCTACCTGGTCCTGCCACAGCACATGGTCGTAGCAGTGAATACCGACTTCATGCCCCGCCTCGGCCGCGCTGCGCATGATGTGGCCCGCCCGCCGGCCGATATGCGGCCCTGGCAGAAGTACGCCGTTCAACAGCGTCCTGATGCCGTAATGGCTCAGCACCGATGTACGTCTGACTTTCCGCAAAAAACCCTTGCGGAACACACGCCGGATGGCGCGGCCGGTGTGATCCGGGCCCAGACTGAACAGGAAGCTGGCCTTGACATCGAACTGTTCGAACAAATCCAGCAGGGCGGGTACGCCGCGCATAGTACCCAGGCAGGTGTCCACGTCGACTTTCAAAACCAGCGGGTGCATCAGCAGGTGTCTTTGCGCTTTAACCGGTTTCTTTTGCCAGTGTCAGCACTTCCCCGAACAGCCGGCGGAATATCTCCTCATCCCATGGTGCGTCATCGATTCTGCCGTCCGTGATCAGGAAACGCCGTCCATCACTGCAATCGGCCCACGCCAGCCCGTCCTGCCAGTAGATACACGGCGAGGGCGAGCGCGCCGGCAATGCCCGATAGTAACTGCCAAGAATAAAAATACGGTGCCGGTCAATAGCAAAAAAAGCACCGGGATAAGGAGGAGCCAGCGCGCGGATGAGGTCATGAATCTGCCGGGCCGGCTGACGCCAGTCGATGTTCCCATCTTGCGGCCGCCTGCCGCCGAAGTAACTGCCTTGTCTCAAGTCCTGAGGTTTTTCCTGTACGCTGCCATCGATCAATTTTGGAACCGCGCGCAGAATGATCTGTTCGGCAGGCGCAAACCAGCTTGCGGAAAATATCATGCGCCGTGTCGTTGAGCAGGATGGGCACGGACTGTTGCGCTACCAGATTGCCGGCATCCGGCCTGGCCACCATGCGGTGAAAACTGACGCCGGTTTCGTGCTCGCCATTGATGATGGCCCAGTTGACCGGCACACGGCCACGATATCTGGGCAGTAATGAGCCATGCATATTGAACGCTCCTTGTGGCGGAATGTTCAATAGTTCTGCGCCCAGCATCGTGCGGTAATAGAAAGAAAACAGGAATTGCGGCTGCGCTGCCGCGACCTGGCGGATAATTTCCGCAGTATTGGGATCCTCAGGCGCGATGACCGGGATATTGTTTTTCCGGGCCACGGCGGCAACGCTGGCAAACCAGATGTTTTCGGATGGCTGGTCCGTGTGCGTCACCACCAGGCTGATTTCGAGGCCCAGCTCCAGCAGGGCCTCGAGACAGCGCACACCGATATCGTGATAGGCAAACACCACGGCCCGGGCCGGGATTTGTGCAGGCAGTCCGCTCATGGTTTCATCGTTCAGGCGCTGACGTTTTGCAACAGGTGCGCAAATTGCGCGCACACACGGTCTACGTCCCCAAGCTCCATTGCCGGAAACAGCGGCAGCGTGAGCGTCTGGCTGCCGATGCGTTCGGCCACCGGAAAATCCCCCGGGCCGTAACCCAGCCGCCGGTACAGCGGAAACAGGTGCATGGCGGGGTAATGAACCCCCAGCATGATGCCCTGCTTTTTGAAGAAATCGATAACTTGCGCCCGGCTCATGGCCAGCGCGGCATGATCGAGGCAAATGCAGAACATATGCCAGCTATGGCCGGGCGCATCCGCCGGCAGAACCAGCGCCGGGTGTTGCGGCATACGGGAAAAATACCGCTCTGCCAGCGTGCGTCGCTGGCGATTGAATCCCGGCAGTTTGCGCAATTGTGCTATACCCACCGCGGCGCACACATCCGGCAGATTCATTTTCCCGCCCCATTCCTCCACCACCATATTGCCCGCATCATCACGGTCAATGCCGTGGAAGCGAATGCGCTGCAGGCGCTCGATCAGCGCGGCATCGCCAGACGCTACCGCTCCGCCTTCGATGGTGGTCATGTTCTTGTTGGGATGAAAACTGAACACCACGGGATTGCCAAAGGAGCCGAGCTGCCTGCCGTGGTAAGTGGTGCCGATCGCCTGCGCTGCGTCCTCGAGCACCAGCAGTCCAGCTTTCCCTGCCAGCTGATAAATCGGCGCGAGGTCAACCGGCATACCGGCGAAATGCACCGGTATCAAGGCCCGGGTCTTGTCCGTAAGTGCCGATTCGACCGCATTCACTGACAGGTTTCGACTGTGCAAATCGACATCGACAAATACCGGTCTCGCACCGGTGCGGACAACCACGTTGGCGCTGGCGACAAAGCTCATCGCGGGGACAATGACCTCGTCCCCTGGCCCGATACCGGCAGCCAACAGAACCGCTTCAAGCGCACTGGTCGCTGAGTTGAACAAGCGGACCGTAACAGCGCCACCAATGAAGGCTGCAAGCTCTTGTTCCAGTTGCAGTACCTTGGGGCCGGTGGTTATCCAGCCGGATTGCAGTACTTCCCGCACCAGCGCCAGTTCTTCATCACCCAGGCTGGGGCGGGTAAACGGCAGTTCCTTCATGAACGGGCCAGCACGAAAACGCCAATGATGATGATGCCGATTCCGGCCAGGCGGCCCTGCCCCAGTGATTCACCGAACAGATGCCAGGCCGCAATGGCATTGACAACATAACCGATGGACAACATGGGATAAGCGATGGACACATCGACGCGCGACAGCGCCAGCAACCAGACCAGCACACTGATGGCATAGCAGACCAGCCCCAACCACAACCAGGTGCTGGCAAGCAGGGTATGAAGCGAGGACCACAAGGACGGGAGGTCAAGACCGATCACACCTGTATCGTTCACGCTGGCCTTGAGCGCCAATTGCGCTATGGCGTTGAGCAACACGCCGGTCAATACCAGTGAAAATGCCCCCCAGGTCATGCCCTGGCTGATGGTCTGCGTCATGGTTTCACCCTTTGATGTTTTACTATCACGGCTCTTTTGGGGCCCAAGTATACGATTTTCCCAAGATCCAGGCCGGGGAAGAGGGCCTCGATCTTGTCGCTGTCAATGATCATCGCCGCGCTATCCAGTTGATTCCATTCCGCAAGAAACCGGTTCAAGTCCGAGATCGCCAGCTGCGGTTCCTGTTTGAAGCCAAACTCGAATTCACCCGTGTAGCGCACGATTCTGATGGTCTTTCCCAGGTAAAAAACGGCCGACTCGGGAAATGTCCCTATGGCATAAACGGGCGCATCCGCGGCAACCGAGCTCGTAATCGCCGCTGCCACCAGACGGCTCGAACGCACCGCTGCAATGGATTGCGCACCCCAAAGTATCAACTGAAAGGCCAGCAAAGACAGAATGGAAGCGATCGTGCAGGCTGCCAGTGGTTTCCTCGCCAAAACAAACATAGACACGGCCGACAGCATGAACAGGCAGCCGCCGGCCAGCAGCCAGGGCCGGAGGTCCAGCCATAATTGCAGCGCATAGCGTTCATTAGCGAGACGAACCACGTTGAACGCCAATACCAACATGGCCAGGCCGAGCAAGGCCATCAGCCATCGGTCGGAACCTGGTCTTTTCGCCTCGGCCATTCTTTGCGCCGCCAGTACGGCCACGACCGGCATGACAGGCAGAATGTAAGCCGGCAGCTTGGAATCACCGAGTGAAAAGAACACGAAGGTAACGGCCACAAAGGACCACAACAGCCGCGCCGCATCGAATTCCCCGGTATTTTCCGGCCGCCATTTGAACACGGGCCTGATCAGCACATCGAGACTGACCATCAGCCAGGGCAATACGCCCAGCAGCAGAAAGGGAACGAAGTAGTCAACGGGGCCTCTGCGATGATGCACCCCACTGGTATAACGATCCCAGTGTTCGTGAATGAAGAAGAATGACGCAAATTCGGGGTTTTTCAAGCTGACTGCAATGAACCACGGCGCTGCCAGCAGCAAGAACAGAACCAGGCCGCCTGCCAGCTGCAGGTGCTTCCAGATCCGCCAGTCCCGTTGCCACACGCTGTAGACCACGACACTGGCAGCGGGTAATACCAACCCGATCAGACCCTTGGTGAGTACGGCCAATGCCAGTGCTGCCCAGCCTGCCAGCATCCAGTTGCGCACCCGGGTTCTGTCGGATCTCCGGCTCTGGGCAATGGCAAGACAAGCCATGCCGCAAAACAGCCAGGTGCTGAGCAACATATCCAGCGTCAGCATATGCCCCATCACCACCCACATCAGGCTGCTGCTGGTAAAAAGGAATGCGAATATGGCGGCGCGCGCGCCGAACAGCCGCAACGCAAGCATGGCCGCAAACAAAGCGCCCAGGTAACCTGCCAGCGCGGGAACCAGGCGGGCGCTGGCAGTGCTTTTGCCCACCAGGCTGAAGACCGCCGCTGTCGCCCAGTACTGCAATGCCGGCTTTTCGAAGTACTTCACCCCGTTCAGCCGCGGTGTCAGCCAGTCGCCGGAATCGACCATGGCCGCCGGGATTTGCGCGTAACGGCCTTCATCGGGATCGAACAGATCACGGTATCCGAGCAGGCTGAACCAGATGATGCCGGAAATCATCGCAATACAAACAAAATGGAGCCGCTGTTCGCGTGTCATCAGCATGCAGAAATAACTCCTTTCACCCGCAGGTGTGGGTTCGGTTCACAGGGTACAAACGCGTGCATGATAACCCGGAGGATCGACAGGTGGTGCTCCATACAGGGAAATCCTGCGCAGCTTAATGTGCAGGTTAAATTTACCGCATCCGTGCGAGCTTGCTTTCATCGGAGTTACAGTGTCAGAATCGACTGGCCAAAGCCCAATTCATCAGGAGAGCTTATATGATAGTCAGACTTATCCTGTTGTGCGCAATAGTGCTGGTGTTGAGTATCGATCCGGCGGCTGCACAAAAAAACGTCGACAACCAACGGGGTTCAACCAAAAACCTGGAGATTCCCCACTGCGCGAACAGTATCGGGACCGTTGCACTCACCGACGGCGATGGCCATGGCTGGACTGCTTACAATCTCGGTGCGCCGTCCACTCTGCTGAAATCATTCGTCAGCCGCTCGGGCTGCTTCAAGCTGGTTGATCGCGGCGCAGGCCTGGCGGCGCTGCAGAGCGAACAGGCGCTCGCCGCCGGCGGTGATCTGCAACGTGGTTCCAATGTAGGCGCCGGCCAGGTGAAGGCGGCTGACTACGTGATTGTCGCGGATATCGCCAATACCGATGCCAACACCGGTGGTGGCGGCATTGGAGGCGCCGTAGCGGGTAGCGTTGGCGGGCGCTTCGGCGCACTGCTCGGCGGCATTAAAACCAAACACGTGCAGGCCCAGACCGTGCTCACCGTGATGAACGTGCGTACTTCGGAAATCGAGGCGACGGCCGAAGGTTCCGCCGACAAGAAGGATATCAGCTTCCTCGGCGGCGGCGGCTGGGGTTTCGGCGGAGCGGTTGGCGGCGGCTATGAAGACACGGAAGTCGGCAAGGTGGTCACCTATGCCTTCCTCGACGCCTACCGTCAGATCGTCACACAACTCGGCGGACTGTCGGATAATGCGGCCGCGGATGCGCCGAAGGAAGCGTTCCTTGTGAGTGTGAGCAGCGTCCAGATGCACCGCTCTCCGTCCTCGTCATCGAGCACTGTGCGCAGCCTGCAAATGGACGATATGGTCTATCCCACCGGCGCCAAGGAAGATATGTGGTGGGAAGTGGAAGACGAAAACGGTAACGCGGGCTGGATTGAAAACGACAAGCTCAAGCCGGTCAGATAAAGGAGTCCCGCCCTGCGGGCCGTGTTCGCTGCGCTCCACGTTCAAATTCGCTCCCGGCGAATTTGTCGAACCCTCGGGTTCGAATTTCATGTTCAACCAGGCATGAAGAAACTGCAAGAACGCAGATTGCATTAGGGAAACTCTCATTAATTCAGAGTTTTCGTGGCACAGGGATGTGCCGCCATTTTCAATGAGTGCAACTCATTGAAAATGAAGCCAAACAAAAATCACATTTTTTGTTTGGCGTGCTCTGATAATGCATGGATGCATTATTCAGAGCTTTCTTTGATATGGTGCCGGCACCAGGATTACTTCGTACTTCCCTGTACTCCGCCCTGCGGGCCGTGTTCGCTGCGCTCCACGTTCAAATTCGCTCCCGGCGAATTTGTCGAACCCTCGGGTTCGAATTTCATGTTCAACCAGGCATGAAGAAACTGCAAGATTGCAGCTTCCATTAGAATTGGTGCCGGCACCAGGATTCGAACCCGGGACCTACTGATTACAAATCAGTTGCTCTACCAGCTGAGCTATACCGGCATGGAAGAAGAGGACGGCATTTTAGACCATACCGGGTAATTCACAAAGGAACTGTGGGCCGGACGCTCACATCACCGGCGAAAAATTCCCGCATCTGGGTCGCGCCGGAGGGCGTCTGACAGTCAAGCAGCAGCCCACCGCTTGCACTGATGCCTGCGGCGGTACCCAAAACCGTTTCCTTCGCTCCGCAAACCGTCACTTCCCGGCCGCGCAGCGCATCCCATTGGCTCCAGTCCGCCGCGAACGGGCGGAAGCCCTGGGCAGCGAACTGCCCGACGCCCTGCAGCAGTTCATCCAGCAACATGCCGCACAGCCGGTTACGCAGGCCCTCGCCAGCCGGGCCGGCGAGGTGTGAACAGACATCGGTCCAGGGCTGTCCCATCCCGGTCCGGCCTGTGTCATCGGCCGCCATGCGCACATTGATACCGATGCCCATCACCGCCAGCGCCTGCTCTGGTCCCGTATTGCGCAACTCCACCAGGATGCCGCCCAGCTTGCTGCCTTCGACCTGGATATCATTTGGCCACTTGATACCGGGTGAAGCACTCCGGCGCGCTGCAGGGCCCGCGCCACCGTCACTGCAATGGCCAGCGGCAGCTGGGTCAACGCCGCGGCGGCCCGCTGGAAGTTCCAGCCCAGGCTGAGATAGATGTTCTGCCCCGGTGGTGAATACCAGCTGCGCCCGCGCCGCCCGCGCCCGGCGTATTGCCCATCGGCCACCACCGCGTGCCCATGTTGTTCCTCCGCGGGCAGCCGTTGCAGGACCAGGCTGGTGGAGTCAACGAGGTGCAGCAAGGTAAGCTGCCGCAGTAGGGAATTGCTGGTCGGAGTCAGTTGCGCGCGGATGGCAGCCGGACGGTATGCAGTGAATGCGCTTGACATCGCAATGCCGAGTTCTGGAATTCAGCGAAACCAGTTGCGAAACATGGCTTTGTCGAAGCGGTACTCGCTGCCCTGGATCATTTTGCGGATATTGTTGCGGTGGGTGAACACCAGAAACAGAGCCAGGCTGATGGCAAACCACAGTTGTGCAGGCGCAGCTTGCAGCCAGAGCATGGCAGGCACCAGGCTGATGCCGGCCAGCACGGTCGCCAGTCCAACCCAGCCGCTCAGGCCCAGTACCAGCAACCAGACGCCGAGCATCGGTATGATCGCCAGCGGCTGAATGGCGCACAGCACACCGACGGAGGTGCCCGCGCCCTTGCCGCCGCGAAAGCCATGCCATAGCGGAAAGCAATGACCGACAACGGCGGCAAAACCACACAGAACAGCCAACGTGGGTAAGCTGACACTGTCGCTCAGACCGGGCAACTGCAGGCGCGGCAACAGCAGCGCCGCGACCACGCCCTTGCCGATATCGATGACGACCACGCCCAGGGCAAAACGAAACCCCTGGGTGCGAAACGCATTGGTGCCGCCGGCGTTGCCGCTGCCAACGAGACGGATGTCAACCTGGCGCAAGGCGCCCAGCAACAGACTGCCCGAAACCGAGCCCAGCAAGTAGGCGAGCGTTATTTTTATGAACGCGATGAACATGTAATCAGCTTATCCCATTCTGCACGCCGGGGAAGCGAGACTCGTACATCATCGCAACACATCCGGCTGCGGCATAAAGCCGACAATCAGCCCGCCCGGACCGAGGTGAACGCCGATGGCCGGGCCCGCCTCGGTAACGTGGCATGAATGGATTTCACCATGCTGGCGCAAGATGTGCCGGCGTAACTCCGCTGCACCTTCGGCGTGATTGGCGTGGGCGATCAATACGCGGTACATCTGGTCTTTTTTCATCCTGCGTACGACGCTGTGCGCCAATGCGTCCGGCCTGGCGCCGCGGCCGCGGTGAAAGCCCGCAAGGCTCAGCTTACCCTTTGAGCTGGCCATCAGTACCGGGTTGATATGCAGCAGACCAGTGAGCCATTTCACCCAGCCCGGCACGCGCCCGCCTTTGACCGCGAACGACAAGTCATCCGCCACCGCCAAGACCTGTGTCACCCGCACCAGTTCACTTAACAGGGCTGTAACTTCGTCGGCGGAAAAACCCAGTTCAGCCGCTTCGGCCGCGGCGATCGCCAGCAATCCCTGGCCCGCGCTGGCGCTGCGTGAATCGAACACCCGCACGCGCCCGGACTCTTGCTTGCCCGCGGCCAGCATGGCGGCGGCCGTGGTGCCACTCAAAGCCGCAGACAAACCTACCGAGACCACCTCGTAGCCATGTGAAGTCAGCAGGGAATACTCGCGGGAGAAGTCCTGTACCGGCGGCTGTGAAGTGAGCGGAGCCTCGGGACTTTCCGCCAGCAAGGTGTAGAACGCTGCTGCCGTCAGTGACACGCCATCGAGGTACTCGCGGTCACCGAAACTCAATCTGAGCGGCACCATGTGGATACCCAGGCGTTCGAGCTCCGGCGGCGGGATGTCGGCGCCCGAGTCGGTGACAATTGCAACGGTACCGGACTGGTTCATCAGCCCGCGCTGTCGCTGCATGTCATCGGCTTTTTGCTGGGTAATGGTGCCAAAGCCCTCACAGGCCAGGAACACCTCGGCGGGATGGTTGACATGCACGTGCACCCGCACCCGCTCGCTGCCGCCGGCAACCACCAGTGAGCTGGCATCCAGTTGCTTGAGTGCTTGCATGAGCGCTGTGCGGTCGAGGTTGCTGCCGGCGATGACGCACTCGGTACAAAACCGGTGCGCGCCGATGTCCAGGGCGCCGGGCTCGCGCACGTCAAGCCGGGATTGCTCTGGCAAGGCCGCATCCACGCTGCCCTTTTCGATAAGCGTCCATATTCCTTCCAGCCAATCGACAAAGCCCTGACCGCCGGCGTCCACGACACCCGCCTGACGCAGCACCGCCAGCTGGTTGGGGGTATTGGCCAGGGACTGATGCGCCCGTACCAGGCCGCGTTCGATCAACAGGCGGATATCCTGAATACCGTCCGCCACCTGCGCAGCGAGTTCAGTTGAAAAATCCTCCAGCACTGTTGGCAGGGTACCGGGCACGGGTTTCGACATGGCTTTCCAGGCAGCCTCGGCGCCGGCCCTGGCGGCCGTGGCCAGACCGTTGGCGGTCAAAAGCCGGCATCCGGCAACCGCTGCGCTGAAGCCGTGGAAGTATTGCGCCATGATGGCGCCGGAGTTGCCGCGCGCGCCGTCCAGTGCGGCATCGGCAATTTGCGCCATCAATTCATCGACGCGCTCAAGTTGTATTGACGTGGTGGCATCCATGATGGACTTGAAAGTAAACGCCATATTGGTCCCGGTATCGCCATCGGGCACCGGGAAAACGTTGATCCTGTTGAGGTAGTCACGGCGGCGGAAAACCTGGTGCACACCGGCCGCAAGCGCGCGCAGCAGGCGCGGGCCGTCAAGATAGGCAATGGCGGTGGCAGAACGTCCCATAAAAAGGGTCTCGCTTACCCACCAGGGTCAGGCCAGAAAGCTGCTGAATGGCGGCTGGCCCGCAGGGCAAGAAGCCTTGAAAGCAGCAACCGCCCGGCCGTGGGTTGCCTTCGGCTCCCAACGCGCCCTGGTGAACGGCACCGCAGGTCTGGCAGGCTCAGATTTCATTTTCGATGAAGGCGCCCACGGTTTCCCCATTGAAGGGCCAGTACAGTTCCCGATCCACATCGGGGCGATACAATACGGGTATATGGCTGCCATATTTTTGCATGAGCTCCGCTTCCGACTCGATATCGACCGCGTACCAGTTAACCGCACATTGTTCCAGCATCTGCGCCGCCAGATCGCACAGGTGACAATCAGGCTGCGTATAAAGAATGACTTCCCTGGCTCGCGTCATTGGCATACTCCGGGATGAATCCTTAAACTCCTGCATTGTACACGCGAGTTCATCCACTCTGGATGCGCGAAAAATAGTATTCTGATCGATGTTGAGAATGGTTGCGGGTACAGACATGGCGGTCAGCGTATTCGATCTGTTTAAAATCGGTATCGGCCCTTCCAGTTCCCATACGGTCGGCCCGATGAAAGCCGCATACACCTTCGTGCTGCGATTGCAGCAGGCTGACCTGCTGGAAAGGGTGGATCGTTTATGCACCACGCTGTTTGGTTCACTGGCGCATACCGGACGCGGCCACGGCACGGACAAGGCGGTCATGCTGGGATTGCAAGGCGAATTGCCTGACGGCGTCGACCCGGATGCCATCGGCACCATGCTGCAGTCCATACGTACACGTGGCCGCCTGAATCTGGCGGGACGTCACGAAATCGCTTTCAATGAAAAAGCCGACCTCAAGTTCAACAAACGGCAAATTTTGCCGCATCACCCCAATGGCATGCGGTTCGAAGCGTTTGATGCTGCAGGTGGGGTGCTGATGGCGCGCGAGTACTATTCGGTCGGTGGTGGGTTCGTGGTCAACCAGGACCGCGCGGCTGCGGACCGCATCGTGGCGGACGAAACGCCATTACCACACCCCTTTGGCAGTGGCGACGAACTCCTTGCCCTGTGCGAACGTCATCACACCACCATGGCCGGCCTGATGCTGGCCAACGAAAGAACCTGGCGGCCGGAGGCGGAAGTCCGCACGGGTCTGCTGCGGATCTGGTCCGCAATGGAAGCCTGCATGCAGCGGGGCTATTCACAGCATGGCGATTTACCCGGTGGATTACGCGTCAAGCGCCGTGCGCCGCTGTTGTACCGCGAGTTAACCGTGCAGGCACCGGCGCCGGACCCGTTGAATATTCTGGACTGGGTCAACCTTTATGCGCTTTCGGTTAACGAGGAGAACGCAGCGGGTGGACGGGTCGTCACCGCCCCGACCAATGGCGCTGCCGGCATCATTCCAGCCGTGATTCAATACTTTCGGACTTTTATTCCGGGTGCCGGCGATGACGGTACCATCGAATTCCTGCTGACGGCGGGAGCAATTGGTATTCTGTATCTGCTGAACGCTTCGATTTCAGGCGCCGAAGTCGGCTGTCAGGGCGAGGTCGGCGTAGCCTGTTCCATGGCCGCGGGTGGACTGACCGCAGCCATGGGCGGTTCGCCCTCCCAGGTCGAAAACGCCGCGGAAATCGGTATGGAACATAACCTGGGGCTGACTTGCGACCCGGTTGGAGGACTGGTACAAATTCCTTGTATCGAACGCAATGCCATGGGTGCGGTCAAGGCAATCAATGCACAGCGCATGGCAGTCCGTGGTGATGGCAAGCACCGTGTGTCATTGGACAAAGTCATAAAAACCATGCGGGATACCGGCGCGGATATGAAAAGCCGCTACAAAGAGACTTCGCGCGGCGGCCTTGCGGTCAATGTGATTGAATGCTGATGGATTGTTCAAAGCCTCTGAATCGTTTACACAGCATCAGCAAGGGCGTGCTGATCGCTGTGCTGCTGTTGTCCGGCAGCGCGTATGGCAGGAATATCTACAAATACCAGGATGCCAACGGCATCTGGTATTTCACCGACCAGCCGCCGGCGCAAGAGCAGGAATTCGAAACGGTGTTTATGGAGCGCGAGCCCGAACCGCGTATCCGCATGCGCATGGAAGGCGCGGAATCCAACCCGGTCTATGTGTTGTTCAATGACTTCTGGGGGCCGGTGGAAATTGAGCTGCGTCTGTCGGATGCCTTGAACGTGCTCTCTGAACCGCCCCTTCCTGCCCGTTTCGTGGTGCCGGGTCAGACGGAGCGAAGCCTGGTGGGCCTGGGCGCACAGGACCCCCGCCAGGGATTCAGCTACCGGCTGCACCTCGCCTCCGTTCCCGGCCCACCCGAGCCGCAGCTGGTGGAAGGTCTGGTCATCTACCCACCGTTTGCCGCCGGCCAGTCGTTTTTTATCAGCCAGGGCTTCAATGGCGGCAAGACCCACAACACGCCAGACAGCACGTACGCCGTCGATATCATGATGCCGATCGGTACCGCCATTACCGCCGCGCGTGCGGGCGTGATCATGGACGTGGAGGAGGATTTCAACCGTGCCGGCACGAAGATGCAGGAGTTCGCCGACAAGGCAAACCATGTCCGTATCCTGCATGACGACGGCACCATGGCGCTCTATGCCCACCTCGACCTCGCCAGCGTCAGCGTCCGGGCGGGGGCCAGGGTGAAAGCGGGTCAGGTGATTGCGCGCTCGGGTAATACCGGTTTCAGTACCGGCCCCCACCTGCATTTCGTCATTCAACAGAACGTGGGCATGGAAATACGCTCCGTGCCGTTCCGGTTTTACCAGGCCGGGGGCGAACCAGGCGTTCCCGAGCAAAACCAGCTGCTCATAGGCACTCTGGCGAGTCAATAAGCCGCCAGTCTGGTAGAATGCGTTGTTTTTTGCGCGCATCCGCAAGCGCCTCTCAGCCGAATCCATGTCCCAAATAGATAAAGAACTCGCCCGGCGCCGTACCTTTGCGATTATTTCGCATCCGGACGCCGGAAAAACCACACTGACGGAAAAACTGCTGCTGTTCGGCGGCGCGATCCAGATGGCGGGTGCGGTCAAGGCCAAGAAAGCCGTGCGTCATGCCACCTCCGACTGGATGAAGCTCGAGCAGGAGCGTGGTATTTCCGTCACCAGTTCGGTGATGCAGTTCATTTACCGCGATCGGGTGGTGAATCTGCTCGACACCCCCGGCCACGCCGACTTCTCGGAAGATACCTACCGCACCTTGACGGCGGTCGACTCGGCACTGATGGTGATCGACTGCGCCAAGGGCGTCGAGGAACGCACGATCCGTTTGATGGAGGTCTGCCGGCTGCGGCAAACGCCCATCTTCACCTTCATCAACAAGCTCGACCGGGAAGGACGCGAACCGGTGGAACTGCTGGATGAAGTCGAATCGGTGCTGGGTATTCAATGTGCGCCGGTGACCTGGCCCGTGGGCATGGGCCAGCGTCTCAAAGGCGTGTACCACCTGCTGGATGATGCCGTGCACCTGTATGACTCCGGCAAGAATTACGTGACCCAGCAAGCCAGGATCATCCAGGGCATTGACAACCCGGAACTCGACAGCGTGCTGGGGCGGGATGTCGTGGAGTTGCGCCAGGAGATCGAGCTGGTGCGCGGCGCCAGCCACCGTTTCGACCCGGCTGCCTATCTTGCCGGTGATCAGACCCCGGTCTTTTTCGGTTCCGCGATCAACAATTTTGGCGTGACGCCGCTGCTGGACGCATTTGTGCAGTACGCGCCCGCGCCTGGTCCCCGCGCCACGGTGCGCCGCACAGTTGCCAGCAACGAAGCCGCACTGACCGGGTTTATTTTCAAGATTCAAGCGAATATGGATCCGGCTCATCGCGACCGGGTGGCCTTCATGAGAATCTGTTCCGGCCGCTTTGAAGGCGGCATGAAGCTATACCATGTGCGCCTGGGCAAGGAGATCAAGGCGGCCAACGCCCTGAGCTTCATGGCGCAGGACCGCGATCATGTCGAAACCGCGTGGCCGGGCGATATCGTCGGCTTGCATAATCACGGCACCATCGGTATCGGCGATACGTTTACCGAGGGCGAGGCGCTGCAGTTTACCGGTATTCCGAATTTCGCGCCGGAGCTCTTTCGCCGCGCCCTGCTGCGCGATCCACTCAAATTGAAAGCGCTGCACAAAGGCCTGGCGCAACTCTGCGAAGAAGGCGCCACGCAGTTTTTCCGGCCACTGGTGGGCAATGATCTTATTCTGGGCGCAGTCGGGGTGCTGCAGTTCGACGTGGTCGCCTACCGTCTGAAAAACGAGTACAGCGTCGATGCCGCCTTCGAAAACGTCAATATCCAGACCGCACGCTGGGTGACTTGCCCCGATGACAAGAAGCTGGCCGATTTCCGCCGCCAGCTGCAAAACAACCTGGCCGAAGATGCCGCCGGGCAGCTGGTCTACCTCGCACCCTCGCGGGTGAACCTGCAACTGACCCAGGAACGCTGGCCCGAACTGCAATTTGCCGCTACCCGCGAAATACAGATCTTCGCCAGCTGAACGCAGACGCAGATTTGCCTGGCCCAGGTAAAGCCGATACATTGCGCAACACGGTCAACACCACGGCGGGGAGCAGCGCATGATAGGAACCATCGCATTCGGTCTTTTGGGCCTGCTCGTTCTGATCGGGATTGCCGTGAGCCTGTCCAGTCAACGCAGCAAAGTGGACTGGCGGCTGGTCGTTTCCGGCATTGGTTTGCAAGTGGTCTTCGCCATCATCGTCATTCTGGTGCCGGGTGGGAGGATATTCTTCGAGTACTTCGCCCGGTTTTTTGTCAAGATCGTCGAATTCGCCCTGGTGGGTTCCAGCTTCATCTTCGGTGACCTGGCCAGCGTGCAGAATTTCGGCTTCGTGTTCGCCTTCCAGGTGCTGCCGACCATTATTTTCTTCGCTTCGCTGATGGCTGTCCTCTATCACCTGGGATTGATGCAGAAGATCGTGCAGGGCATGGCCTGGGTGATGCTCAAAGTTCTGCATACCAGCGGCGCCGAAAGCCTGTCCGTTGCCGCCAACGTATTCGTCGGCCAGACCGAAGCCCCGCTGGTGGTGCGTCCTTATATCGCACGCATGACCGAATCCGAATTGTTCACCATGATGGTCGGCGGCATGGCCACCATCGCCGGGGCGGTTCTGGCGGCTTATATCGCCATGCTGGGTGGTGGCGTTGAAGCACAGCAGTTGTTCTATGCGCGGCATCTGCTGGCCGCCAGCGTGATGGCCGCGCCGGCCACCATCGTCATCTCCAAGTTACTGAAGCCTGAAGTGGCGGAATCCCTGACCCGCGGACAGGTGCGCATCCAGGTTGAAAAAAACGCCGGCAATGTCATCGAAGCCGCCGCCAATGGCGCCGGCGACGGCGTGCGTCTGGCGCTGAATGTCGGCGGCATGCTGCTGGCCTTTATCGCGCTGATCGCCATGATCGATTTCCCCCTGGCCTGGATCGGTCAGGTCAGCGGCCTGGAAGCGGCGGCGGGTCAGCCACTCAGCCTGTCGGTCATACTCGGTTACCTGTTGGCGCCGCTGGCCTGGGTGATCGGCGTACCCTGGCAGGACGCGGTGGCGGTGGGCGGGCTGATCGGGGAAAAAACCGTTACCAACGAGTTTGTCGCCTACGTGCACCTCAACGAGATCAAGGACACCTTGTCCCCCAAGGCGGTTTTGATCTCCACCTATGCGCTGTGTGGCTTTGCCAACTTCTCTTCCATCGCCATCCAGATCGGCGGCATCGGCGGGCTGGCGCCGGACCGGCGTTCCGACCTCGCGCGCCTGGGTCTGCTGGCAGTGCTGGGCGGCACCCTGGCGACCATGATGACGGCGACCATCGCGGGTGTATTAACCACCTTTGTCGGCTGACGTGTCGACTCATTCACAATTTTCCCTGCTGCGCGAACGGCGTTTCCTGCCGTTTTTCATGACCCAGGGACTGGGTGCATTCAACGACAACATCTTCAAGAATGCGCTGGCCGCGATGCTGGTGTTCCAGGCCAGCCGTCTGGCCGGCCTGAATACCGACCAGGTGGTCAACCTCAGCGCCATGTTGTTCATCCTGCCGTTCTTCCTGTTCTCCGCCCTGTTCGGCCAGTTTGCCGACAAGTACGAGAAATCCCTGCAGATCCGCCGCGTCAAGCTGCTCGAGGTGGTGATCATGTTGTTGGCCACGCTGGGCTTCTGGCTGAACAACCTGCCCTTGCTGCTGTGCGTGCTTTTTTTGCTTGGCCTGCAGTCAACCATCTTCGGGCCGATCAAGTACGGCATCCTGCCGCAGATCCTCGACCCGCGGGAACTGGTTGGCGGCAATGCCCTGGTTGAAATGGGAACCTTCGTCGCCATCCTGCTGGGCACCATCGTTGGCCCGCAGCTGGCGGGAATCGAATCCAGCTGGCCATGGTGGGTCAGTATGGCCTGCCTCGCCGTTGCCCTCGCCGGTTACGGCTACAGCTTGCGCGTACCCGCGGCCGCGGCCGTGGCCCCGGCCATCAGGATCAACTGGAACATTTTTTCCGAGACGGCGCGCAACCTCAGATTTCTCAACGAAAACCGCACGGTGCTGAACAGTGTGCTGGGAATCTCCTGGTTCTGGTTTTTTGGCGCCACCCTGCTGGTGCAGATTCCCAGTTACAGCCAGAATGTCCTCGGCGGCGATGAAAACCTGATGTCTGCGCTGCTTGCGCTATTTATCGTTGGCATCAGCACCGGCTCGCTGTTGTGCGAAAAGCTGTCCGGCCGGCAGATCGAAATCGGACTGGTGCCGTTTGGCGCCATCGGCTTGACCCTGTTCTGTGCGGACCTCTATTTCGCTACGCCGGCGCAGGCGGGCGACAGCCTGTCGGCGGTCGAATTCTTCAGCAACTCCGCCAACTGGCGCATCATGGCCGACCTGTTATTGATCGGCGTCTTCGGCGGCTTCTACACCGTGCCCCTGTATGCGCTGGTGCAGCAGCGCTCCAGCGCCGAGCACCGTTCGCGCGTGATCGCCGGACTCAATATCCTCAACGCCCTGTTCATGGTGGTGTCGGCCATCATGGCCATCGTCATGCTGGGTACGGCCGGGTTTTCGATACCGCAGCTGTTCCTGGCCACGGCCATTCTGAATGCAGTGGTGGCGGTGTATATCTTTACCCTGGTGCCGGAGTTCCTCATGCGTTTCCTGGTGTGGATGCTGATTCACACCATTTACCGCGTGCAGGTTACCGGTGCGGACAACATCCCCGAAGACGGACCGGCGATCATCGCCTCCAACCACGTCAGTTTCGCTGATCCGCTGATCATCGGTGGGGTCATCCGCCGGCCGGTACACTTCGTGATGCACCACCGGATTTACCGGATACCGCTGTTGAATTTCATTTTCCGCACCGGCAAAGCCATCCCCATCGCCGGACGCAGCGAGAATCCGGCCATACTGGAAGCCGCCTACCAGCGCATGCACGGCGTGCTGGAACGCGGCGGCGTACTGGGCATTTTCCCGGAAGGCGCCATCACCCGCGACGGAGAAATCCAGCCGTTCAAGCCGGGCATTGACAAGATCATCGCCGAGCGACCGGTGACGGTGATCCCGGTGGCGCTGTGCCATCTGTGGGGATCCCTGTTCAGTCTCCGTGATCCCATACTGAAACGCCGGCCCTATAAGCTGTGGGCCACAATCGAATTACGCATTGGCGCAGCTATTGCGCCGGAGGAAGTCAGTTCGGCGCGTTTGCAGCAAGCGGTGGAACGGCTCAGGGGTCAAGACCGCTAAAAGGGGGCAGCGCCCTTTTCCTGAAAAAACCGGCGTTAGCGCGTCGGGGTTGGTAATCACGGCGTTTGTTGCGCCACGTGCTTCACTCTCAAAATCTCGACGATGCGGGTCTCGGCCAGCACACGATAAAAAACGATGTAGTTCGGATGCACGACGAGTTCACGCAGCCAGTCAGACAGGCCCGGCCGCCCTTGGCGGCCAAGCTCTGGATGCTGTGCAAGCCGCTTTGTCTTGTCTCGCAGTTCCTGGCCGAAGCTCTTGGCTCCCGTCGGGTTGTCCTTGCCGATGTAGCGCACGATGGCGCGCAAATCCTCGTGGGCCATCGGTCGCCATTCAATACGATAAGGCGTGGCCGTCATGCGCGCTTTTTCTTCGGCAAGGCGGCAATGCCGGCGTCCATCTCAGCCATGACTTCATCGTGCGGGATGCTCGGCCGGGGGTCGTCAATGGATGCCTGAATCTCGCCGGCCAGCCACTGGTTATAGGCTGCGGCTTCATGCGCTCCGCGCATGGCCTCGGCCCTGCCCCGGTTGCCGGCGTCGTGTGCCTTCTCTGCCGGGTTGTATGCGCTCGCGTCGAACTGGCCTACCATGATGCCAATATCACGCAGCACATTCAACGCAGCCAGAGGATTGCCGAAGCGGCGCGGCTGGGTGCTGCGGGCCTTTGACAGCACGGCGCTGGAACCGCTGCGGGTGTCGATCTGAACGAGGAAAGCCCCGCCCTCCCCTTTCAAGGTCACGCCTGACACGCCGCCGGCGTTACTTGCAGCGCGTAGTTGCTCTATAGTCATGGTTTGCATGGTTGGCTCCTTGTTTATTTCCACATAAAACATGGTTTATTGTGCATGTAATCAAGGAAGCATGCAAGCGCTAGGGTCAGAGTAAAGGGACAGAGTAAAAAGGAGTTTACGGTCTCAGTTTCGAAGTCGGTGCACCTGTTCCCTGAATGTTTCGGACCCTAATACAAGCCCGGTGTTGGCGCAGTGCCGGACTTTGGCCATCACCTCAATGTCCAGGGTCTCTTTGATCAGCGCCCTCCAAGCTTGCTGACGTTGTTTTTCGTTACTGCCCAAGTCCAGGTAGAGGTCATGAGGAGACCACAAGCTGGGCCTGACTCCGAACGCGTGGGCCCGGAAACTCGACCAGCGATAGTCATCCGGATCTCTGACCATGCCCGCCCTGACGGGATTCAATTCGATGTAGCGCAAGCAGGTCAACAAGTATCGATCTTCCTGCACGATGCAGGTTTTAAATCGACCCTCAAACAGGGTTCCACTGCGGGTGTATGTGTAGTTGAAATGACGCACATAAAGGCGCCCGAGAAACTGCATCAGTTGCGAGAGGCTCTCGTCATGAGAAGGCGTAGCCAGCAGGTGCACATGATTTGTCATGAACACCCAGCCATGAACCGACACCCCGAATCGCTCGGCGCCTTCTGCCAGCCAGCGTGCATAAGCCGCCAGATCATCATCACAGGTAAATATGGCGTGCCGGTTATTGCCCCGTTGGATGAGGTGGACGGGAAGGCCGGCGGGACAGAATCGGGCTTGTCTTGGCATTGCCTCCCTTTGGTGCACCCGCAGAAGGCCCGATAATAGTGATCAGTGCTGTACCCATGCGATGGGGATTTTCGGGTTCCGGCAGCGAGATTATTACGTCTCTTGCTGTAGGATTACTCTGTCCCTTTACTCTGACCCCGTAACTTTCAGATCGCGGCTAAGCGCAATCTATCCTTATTCGTTAGATGTTGCTCCCGGCAAAACACGATAACCTCCCCGCTTATCGGCAATCCCAAGCGACATCTGCCCTCTTGCTGTTTCTGACTGTCTGTCTCGGCGCCGTCGTGCGAAAGCGAGATACCCCTGCTCCAAGCCAAGCTCTACGCTCAGGACGTGTAGGTTCAGTCTCTTAAGCAGTTCAACCGTGATGGGGCGCTTTTCTTCCCAGAATGTGGTGGATTCCAAAAATTCCTGAGCCGGTACCGAATTAAGGAGATGCGTGATAAATCTAGCTTCCTCACTACTCCAACATGGTAGGAAATAGGCGGTGTCATCCAAAACCACGACTCTATCTAGTACGGGCTCAACAACCTTGAACGTGAGCGTCTTGTAAAAGCCAGAAATTGCAATCTTCCATGGCGCGAAGGCATAGTCCCCCACGCCGAATACCGAAAAACTCGGCCGCTTCCGATAGATCGAGCTACCTCTCCCGTCCAGTAGTGACCGATGGCTCTGAAGGTATTTCCAGGTCAATGGAGCGATGGTCTTGATTGAGGTGGTGTCTTCCCCAACGAGCGACTGAGTTACCAACATGAACTTCCGCCCGTATCGAACATGCGTGCCATTTGCCAGGTCGGAACTTTTCAACATTGGGTATAGGTAGTCTGACTCGAGCTCTACAACCTCGCCAAGTGCGTTCTCGTAGTGATCCCCGCGCTTTTCAAGTTCCATCACCTTAGAGCAATCGTGCTTTACTCCAGATCGCCAAGTGTATGCAGCATCCCCACCTCGCAGGTGACGCCAACGCTCGTACGCTTCAACGTTAGAGAGAAGTGTTTCATCGTGGTAGCCCATGATTCGACTAGGCTGAACAGCGCTTAGTGAATCAAACAGCGAGCAATCCTTAGAGGAAGGTCCTCTTCCCATTTCAAGTACGAGGAAGCATGCATCAACGGCTGCATTGAAGTGCTTCTTGGCGTCAATTGAGTACATTTCTGCAGCGAAGATCGGCAACGATTCCTTCCATCCGTGAAGTAGAATTTTTCTGGCGACCGAGGATTTACAGAGCACCGCAATTACACCCTCATTCGCACGAAACCATGAGAGATACTCAAGCAACATCCATTCCGAGATGTCGAAATTGCTTTTCCCTGTTATCGCGTCAAGACCTCGCCTGCCCTGAAAGTTAGATTTTTCCGGAAGGTTATCACTACCTAACAGGCCGAGTTCAGCGCTGGTAACCCATGGTGGATTTCCTAGCACCAGGACTGGCGATTTCGCCGCGTCGGCAAACTCCCGCCAGTTAAAGCGGAAGAAGTCAGCGTGCTGGACTTCGCACTTGTCGGAGGAGAGATAGGCATGGATTCTTGTGCGCAAGCGCTCCAAATACTGCTCGTTGATGTCGGCGCCGACAAAGCGCGAGGCCTGAGGAAATGCTTCGAGCGCGGAAAGAAAAAAGGCACCTTCGCCGCAAGAAGGTTCAATAATAGTAGACGGAGTCATGCCACGGCGAAGGAGGACTGCAACCGCTTCGTCGGCGAGACCTCTGGGTGTTTGAAAGTCCCCAAACTCCCACTTTGACTTTTCTTTACGCGCCATTACTAACGAATCCTCTCGATTCCGCCGACCGAGCCGGCCTCCTGAATTACGCGACCATACTGTAATCGCCACTGCAACGCATTGGATATTGTTAAGAATCCCTGAAGCGGTGGGCTTTTGAGGATTTCTTGTGCGAGTGAGCTCGCCTCAATATCGTCAACCGGCAGGCTCTTGTCTGACATGAACGCGACCAAATCTTCTGCGTTTCCGTCGTTTTCTAGTATCTTCAAGATCCCGCGCGTCATCTGAAAGTCAGCAGTACGCGATCTCTCTACGAAGATTGTGTGCTTCATGTCGAGGCGACCGGTGCGACCGGCATGGTCATCCATCTTCTCGTAGACGAAGACTAGTAAGTGGTAACCAAGACCATAAATCTTTTGGCGAGCCGACTTGAACGGGCACGATGACTGCGGTTGTCGGATGCTCGTGACCTTAATGTCGACATCAAGGCCGGGCAGATCGATCCCGACAGCGGAGTTTCCGGTCTGGCAGCTATAGTTTTCCGCAAGATACTGCGTGAATTTATGCTCCAAGTACGTTCCGACTGCCTTGCCGTCAGTAACGCCATATAGGCTTGGCTCGTCATACTTGGTTTCAACTTCGGCGAACTTTGCGGCCTCGATGAGCAGCATCGGCACGGTCAGGATAGGTTTTTTCGACACGCTTCAGAACTCCGTAAGGTTGACTGCAACAACTAATACCTGAATTAAACTGAGCCGCAAAGCGGCTTCAGCTTGAATTATTGGCTCTTCCCCAATCATGGTTGGGTAGATCACCCTTCTATACCAGCCCGGTAAAGCTGTAAACCACCCAGATGAAAGTAAATGGCATTCCGGAACCGCTGTTTGTTTCTGAATCCTCTGGCCCGGGTCTTCCGGTCCTTCCGGGTCCGACCAGTGTAATCTCTCGAAATAAAAATGATAACGCCATTTTTCTTGCAGAATTTTAGCCTTAGAAGCCCGTTTCCGGGCCAAATTCGGCGCTTGTGAGGCAGCTCTTTGGGCTTGCCGGTTGTCAGGTCTTTTTAAAGATGCCGAGCATTTGCAGGATGAAGATCAGCAGCACCGCGCCCAAGATGGCGATCAGGAAGCCAAGCAAGCCACCCGCGGCGGCGATACCCAGTTGGCCTGCGATCCAAAAGCCCGCCGCCGAACCCACCACGCCTACCAGCACGTTGGCGATCAAACCCATCTGGGCGTTGGTCTTCATAACGATGCTGGCCAGCCAGCCGACGATTCCACCGATGATCAACGAGATAATCCAGCTCATGTCTGCACTCCTCTTATGAACCAATGGGGCCCGTCCATCATAGCGAATTTATTGCCGCAGTTCAGAAATCCGCCGGAACCACATTAGCTAGCGGGCTGCCAAGTTTTGCATTCAATTTCGCTTTCATATCCATCATCGCCGGTCAAAGCTCCTGCCGCCGCCGATGGAGGCGTTACGGCCTCCCGGCAGGAAACTCAATCTCCGGCAACCGTGTTATGCCGCCTTCAGCCTTCAGACCTGAGACCGAGCAGGGTGGGCTGTTCGAGTGAGTGGAGATTGTGACCCTGTCCGGAAGCCAGGTTATTGCTAATGTGTCCTTGACAGAAGGACACATTCGATCTACCTTGACGATATGAGCCTGCATCCTGTCCTGGCCGAGAAATTGAACGCTGCACTGGCGGAGGCGTCTCCGCCCGCACTCACGCAGCGTGATGCCCGGCTGCCCGAGATAGCCGGCAAGGCCCATGCGGTGATCGGCATGCACCGGGCGGGCAAGACCACCTTTCTACAGCAGTTGCTCGCTGAACGCCGTGCCGTATTACCTTCCGAGCGGACGTTCTATCTCAGCTTGGATGACGACCGGCTGGCCGGCCTCGAAGTGGAGCAACTCGGCTTCCTGCTCGAAGAGTATTACCGGCGTTACCCCGCATTGCGCGGGCGCGAAACGGTGTATTGGTTTCTCGACGAAATCCAGCTCGTGCCCGGCTGGGAGCGCTTCGTCCGGCGGGTCATGGACTCGGAGAAGGTTGAGTTCGTCGTCTCCGGCTCCTCGGCGCGCATGCTCTCGCGCGAAGTGCATACCTCCTTGCGCGGCCGCGGGATGGCGACCGTTATCCGCCCCTTCAGTTTTCGCGAATTCCTGCGCCACCGCGGCCAGGAACCCTTGAAAGAGCCCCGGCGCTGGACGCCGGCCGAGCGGTCGCTGGTCGAGAAGCGCTTTCGTGAGTACCTCCTCGAGGGCGGGTTTCCGGAAGTGCAGGGAGTGACGGCGACCTTGCGCATCGAGCTGTTGCAGGGCTATGTGGACACGGTACTGTTCCGCGACGTGGTGGAGCGCTACGGTGTAGCTCAGGTGGCGGCCCTGCGCTGGCTGGTGCGACAGTGCCTGCGCAACCCGGCCGGGAGCTTCAGTGCTCACCGGCTGCATCAGGACCTGAAGGCGCAGGGGCACGGTGTGGCCAAGGATGCCGTACATGCCATGCTCGGCCATCTGCAGGATGCCTTTCTCCTGAGCGCGGTGCCCCTTGCCACCGACTCGGAACGCAAGCGCAATTCGAACCCCCGCAAGCTGTATCCTGCAGACCCCGGTCTCATCAAGGCTTTCGACGCAAGCGGTCGTGCCAACCTGGGTCACGCTTTGGAGACCGTCGTGTTTAACGAACTGGAGAGACGTGGCGGCGATGTCGGTTACGTCAAGACCGGCGATGGCCTGGAGGTAGACTTCCTCGTGCGCTGGCCGGCCGCAGGCGAAGAGCTGATCCAGGTGTGCGCCGACCTGTCGTCTGCCGAGACGCGCTCGCGCGAGCTGCGGGCCCTCACCGCGGCCGCGGAGGACCATCCGCGCGCCAAACGCAAGCTATTGTTGCTCGACCGTGACGCGATCGCGCAGGCCGTTTTGCGCGGGATCGAGGCACTGACCGTCTACGAGTGGCTCCTCGCGGCGCCAGACAAAGACTGAACGGCAGACAGAGACCGAAAGCATGGCTATTGTCAATCAGGAACGAGTCGGCAAGAAGCCGGTCGCCGACTGGGATGTGGCGGCTCTGCTGCAGCTGATGCGGGATGCTTGGACTGACCTCTTCGGCCCTCCTTCCGGGTCGGACCGGCGGATAACGCTATGGCTTGACTAGCCCGCATTGCGGCCGGCGCCCGGGATGGCCTGGGCCTCATCCGGGCACGGCAGCCACATCTGCGCGCAGGCGCCGGTCACGCCGTCGCGGCGTTGTTCCAGTGTCAGCCAGCCTTCGTGCAGTTCGGCGATGCGCCGCGCCAGCAGCAAGCCGATGCCGCTGCCGCCGGGCTTGGTGGTGAAGAACGGCACGAACAGGTTTTCCGACTCCGGCGGGCCGGGGCCGTTGTCGAGCACCTCGATCAGCACACCGGCGCCGTTGCGGCCCCACACCAGCGTGACTTCGCCATGCTCGCGGTCGACGGTGTCGGCGGCGTTCTTGGTGAGGTTGATCAGCGCCTGTTCGAGCTGGTCGGAATCGGCCTCGATCCCCAGCTCGGGGCCGTCGACGGCCACCGTGACGCGCGTTTCCATGGCCGCCACGCGGCGCACCAGCGGGCCGAGTTGCAGCGCCTTCACGCTGGGCTCCGGCAGCCGCGCCAGCGCCGCATAGCCGCCGACGAACCGGCCGAGGGCATGGGCGCGCTCTGCGATCCGGTTCAGGCCGTCGGCCAGTTCCTCGCGGTCGAGTTCATGGTCAGGCCGGCGGGCGAGCCCGCGCAAGGTCTCGGCGATGGATTTGATCGGCGCCAGTGAATTGTTGATTTCGTGACCCAGCACCCGCACCAGCCGCTGCCAGGCTTCCTGGCGTTCGGCGCGCAGCGCCCCGCTGACTTCGGCGAGCACCAGCAGGGTGTGCGGGCGCCCTTCCATCCGGAACGGCCGGCGCCGGACCATGTAGCGCCCGGCGCCGCCCGGCAGCGTGACGCTCACCGGCTGGCGCCGCGTGTGCTGCAGCAACGGTTGTACGCCGATCGCGGCGGCGGCGGTACCCACCGGGAGCCGGCAACCCACCAGTTGTTCGGCCGCCGGATTGGCGATCACGAGCCGCGAGGCGGCGTCGAAGGCGAACAGCGGCAGGTCGATTTCCTGCATGACTTTTTCCAGCAGCGCGCCGGATTCCTGTTCCTGCCGCGCCCGGCTGCGCAGGTTTTCCGCGAGCAGGTTGATCTCGCGCGCGAGTTCGCTCATCACGCCACCGCGGTCGCTGCGCACCCGCAGGCCGTAATCCTCGTAACGGATCGCTTCCAGGATATTCGCCAGGCTTTGCACCGGTCCCAGCACGCGGCGTTTCAGGCGCCAGGCGAGCGTTGCCAGCAGCACCGCGGCCAGGCCCCACAACGGCCAGGCCGAGGTCGCGCCCCCGGCATCCGGCAGCACGATCTGAATCGCCCACAGCAGCAGAACGACACCACCGCCGGCGACCACCCCCAGCGCAATCCGGTTTTCCAGGGACCAGCGCCGCATGGCCGGCAGGCGCGTCATTCGCCGGCCGCGGCGATGCCGTATTTCTCCAGCCGCCGATACATCGCGCTGCGGCTGAGTCCCAATGCACGAGCGGCTTCCGGGACATTGCCGCCGAACCGGTCCAGCGCGTTGCGGATCAGCAGGCTTTCGGCTGCGGCCAGCGGCATCACCTCGCCGGCAGAGAAATCGCGGCCCCCGGTCGGCGTCAGCGCCAGATCCTCCGCATCGATTTGCGCGTCCCGGGTCAGCAGCACCGCGCGTTCCACCGCGTGGGCCAGTTCGCGGACGTTGCCGGGCCAGTCATGGACGCCGAGCGCGTTCAGCGCGCGCTCGGTGAAATGCATGTTGCGGCCATGACGCCGGCACTGCTGCTGCAGAAAATGCCGAGCCAGCGCCGGGATGTCTTGCGCCCTTTCACGCAGCGGCGGGACACGGATTTCGACCGTATTCAGCCGGAAATACAGGTCGCGGCGGAAGCGGCCGTCGGCGATCATCGCCGGCAAATCTGCGTTGGTCGCGGTCAGCACGCGCACATCCGCGGTCAAGGTACGGGAGCCGCCGACCCGTTCAAAGCGGCCGGACTCGAGCACCCGCAGCAGCTTCGCCTGCTGCGCCGGCGGCAGGTTGCCGACTTCGTCCAGCAGCAGCGTGCCGCCATCGGCCAGTTCGAAGCGGCCGCTGCGGTCCTCGCGCGCGTCGGTGAAGGCGCCGCGCACATGCCCGAACATCTCGCTCTCGAACAGCGTTTCCGGGATGCTGCCCATGTTGACCGCGACGAACGGCTCCTCGGCGCGGTCCGACCAGCGATGGATCAGCTCGGCGATCAGGTTCTTGCCGGTGCCGTTTTCGCCGGTGATCAGCACGCCGGCGCGCGCCGGCGCCACCTGGCGCGCCAGTTCCAGGACCTTCCGCATCGCCGGTGATTCGCTCACCACTTCCGCGTCCATGTGATCCTCCCGCTGGATGCGGGCGATCGCGCGGTAGCGCCGGGCGCCGCGGGCCGCGGCGGCGCGTTCCAGATGGGTGCGCACGATGGTCGCGACGCGGGTGTTGTCCCACGGCTTTTCGATGAAATCGCAGGCGCCGCGGCGCATCGCCGCCACCGCCAGGTCCACCGATCCCCAAGCGGTCATTGCGACCACCGGCAGCTCCGGGTCCTGCTGCCGGATCTGTTCCAGCAGTTCCAGTCCCTCCCGCCCGGAGGTGGTATCGCGGGTGTAATTGAGATCCAGCAGCGCCAGCGCGATGTTGCCGGCCCGCACCGCGGCCATGACTTCAGCGGGATTGGCGGCGAACGAGACCGGGTAGCCTTCGCTGGTCAGCAGCAGGCGCAGAGCCGCGCGCACGTCGCGCTGGTCATCGGCAATCAGCAGGGTGCGGGAATCGCGCGCCGCGGAATCATTCATAGCGCAATGTTACCGCAGGATCGACCTGCGTGGCGCGCCAGGCGGGCAACGCGCAGGCGAGCAGCGCCACCAGCGTGAACAGCACGATGATGCCGGCGTAGGTCAGCGGGTCGGCCGCGCCGATCCCGACCAGCAGTTTGGTCATGGTGCGGCTCAGACCCAGCGCGGCGGCAAGCCCGATGCCGAGACCGATCGCAACCAGCAGCATGCCCTGGCGCACGACCAGCGCGAAGATGCCGCGCGGCGCCGCGCCGAAGGTCAGGCGCACGCCGAGTTCAGGCCGGCGCTGGCGCACCCGGTAGGCGAGCACGCCGTAGAGCCCGACCACCGCGAGCAGCAGCGCCAGCGCGCCGAAAATGCTCGTCAGCGTCATCGAAAAACGCATCGGCGCGGTACTGGCACGGACGATGTCCGCCAGCGTTTCCTCGTTCTGCAACGGCAGCTCGGGATCCATCCGCCGCAGCGCATCCTTGATCGGCCCGAGCAGCGCCCGCGGATCGCCGGTGGTGCGCACGATCCAGACGAAACCGTTGCCGAAGCCGGTCGCATCGCTGAACGCACTTGGAAAATAAAGGGCTTCCGCCGGTTCTTCATCGAGCGTCGCGAGACTGACGTGCCGGATCACGCCGATGACTTCGATGGGCGCCGGTTCCGCCCGGTCGCCGCGACGGATGTAGAGGGTTTCTCCGATCGGCGATTTGCCTGGCCAGGCGCGCTCTGCGAGGGCTTCGTTAACGACAACGACATTGCGCGCGCCGTCCTGGTCCGGCTGGGTAAAGGTGCGGCCGGCCGTCAGCTTCGCCCCGATCGCTTCGAAAAATCCCGGGTAGGTGATGTGATATGCGGCCTGGCGGGCGGAGCCATCCTCGAAGGTCACGAGGTCGGTGGCATAGCGGCTGCCGAAGCCGAGGCCGCTCAACGGCAACGGAAACACCCCGCCGGTCCGGACCACCCCGGGCAGTGCGGCGAGCCGCTGCTCGAATTCCCGGTGAAAAGCGAGCTGCTGGGCGGGTTCCGGGTAGCGCTCGTTGGGCAGGTTGTAAGCGAAGGTCATAACACTTTCCGGATTAAAGCCGGGATCGCGGCTGGTGAGATCGATGAAGCTGCGAATCATCAGACCCGCGCCCACCAGCAGCGCGAAGGACAGGGCCACTTCACCGATCACCAGGCCGTTACGCCAGCGGCCGCTGCCGCGGCTTTCCTGGTAGGCGCTGCGATCCTTGAGCTGGCCGGCCACGTCGCGCCGCGCGCTGACCGCCGCCGGCAAGCAGCCGGCCAGCAGGGACACTGCCGTGACGACCGCGAAGGCATAGCCCATGATCCGGTAGTCAATGCCGATGGTGCTGAGCTGCGGCAGGTTCTGCGGCTGCATCGCGATCAACGCCACCGCTCCGGTCAACACCCAGACGATGGTGTCGATGTCTTTGGTCAGTTCCGCGTGCAGCGGGATCACCCGGTGGCTGAGATTACTGGTCTTGTAGAACAGCTCCTCTTCAGCGACGCGGGCAGTGATGGCTGCCATTTCGGCCTGTGCCTGGGCCAGGGTCACGCCCGGGCGCATGCGCCCGATCACACTCATGAACACGTTATTGCGCGGCGAGTTGGCGAGATCCACGCGCATCGCCTCGAACAGATCGGGTTCGGCCTCGCCGACGCCCGGCGGCAACAATTGGAAGCCGGGTGGCATCACGCCGGCGACCGTCACCGGCCGGTCGTCCAGCAGGATGGTCGAGCCGACCACCGTCGGGTCGCCGCCCAAGCGGCTCTGCCAGAACGCATGACTGAGGATGGCGGTGTTCGACGGATTGAAGGTATCGAACGGCGGCTGCACCCCGGGCGGTACGTCATCCGGGTTGTAGGCCGCGTCAAGTGCGGTGAAGTCGCGGCCGAGCAGCGGCCCGACGCCCAGCACCTGGAACATATTCCAGGTGACGCCCGTGGCGGTGATCTGTTCCGGCTCGCCGCCCGGGTGCGGCTTGAAGATATGCCCGTTGCCGAACGCGCCCGCGAAATCCTCGAACTGTTCGGCGTTGCGCTGATAATCGTCGATCATGCGCGGCGCGGCGGGCCAGGTGTCGATGTCACGGTTGGGCATCACGCCTCAGATCGCAACCAGCCGATCCGGGTCCTTGTAAGGCGGCGGACTGAGCAGGGTCGCGTCGAGCACGGTATAGATCGCGGTGTTCGCGCCGATGCCCAGGGCCAGGGTCGTGACCGCGATCACCGAGATCAGCGGGTTCTTGACCAACGAGCGGGTCGCGTGTTTGACGTCTTGCCAGAGACTGTTCATCACCTCACCTCATTCTTCACGCATCAGAGATTACTCGTCACTCGGTTCCAGCCAGCCGTCCAGCAGCTTCAATATGCGCTGCCCATAGGCGGCGTTGGCGGCGTTGTGGGTCACCTGCACGATGGTGGCGCCGTCGCGGTTCAGCTCGGCGAGCAGTTCCATGATCATCTTCCCCTGGTCCGAATGCAGCGCGCCGGTCGGCTCGTCGGCCAGGATCAGGCTCGGCTCGCTGATGACCGCACGCGCCACCGCCACCAGTTGCTGCTGACCGCCCGACAACTGGTTGGGGTAGAGGTCCTTCTTGGCGACGATCTGGAACCGGTCCAGCAGATCGGCCACTTTGGCCGCGCGCTGTTTCGCCGGAACGTCGCGGTAGCTGAGCGGCAGCTCGAGATTTTCCGCCACCGTCAGGTCGTCGATCAGGTGATAGTGCTGGAACACGAAGCCGACGTGCTTGCGCGCCAGCGCCTGGCGCCGCTCGGGCTTTAATTCCTGCACCGCTTCACCATCGAGCCAGTATTCCCCTTCGAAACCGCCGTCCAGCATCCCCAGCACGTTCAACAGCGAAGTCTTGCCGGAGCCGCTCGGGCCCGTCACCGAAATGAATTCACCGGGCTCGACGTCAAGATTGATATTGCGCAGCACCCAGGTGCGGCCTGCCTTGACGGGATAGCTGCGCTGCACGCGCTGCAGCCGGATCAGCGGTTCATTCATAGCGCAAGGCTTCCATCGGCGTGATCCGCACGGCACGGAAAGCCGGGACCAGTACGGCCACGATCATCACCAGGGTGATCGCCGCCAGCACTGCGGCCCAGAGCAGCGGATTCGCCGGCGATACGGAATACAGCCGTTCGGCAACGAGCCTTGCACCCAGCAAACCTCCGGCCAGTCCCAACGCCATGCCGAGCGGCAATAGCCAGAGCGCACTTTTCAGCACGAGGGCCAACATATGCGTAGCCCTGGCACCCATGGCCTTGCGCATACCGAATTCGGCGGTACGCGCCGTCACCTGGTAACTTTGCAGCGCATACAGGCCATAGAACACCAGCACCAGCGCCAACCCGGCAAAGGTCGCCAGCAGCGCCAGTTGCGGTTCGCGGTCGCGCACCGTGCGGCGCACCAGAGCATCCATGCTGGCGATAAAACCGGCTCGATCCTCGCCCAGTTCTCCGGTGATCGCGCTGCGTATCGGATTGACCAGCGATTCCGGCGGGACACGGCTTCGCACCAGAAGCTGCACTTGACTCAGCGGCTCGGGCATGTAGGTGTAGACCGTCGGTGTGCTCAGCGCTTCGCCGGGTGACATGTGGCGGACGGTCTCCACCACCCCGACGATGTTGACCTGCTCATAGCTGTCTGGGCCGCTTGACAGGCCAAACTGCTTGCCCATCGCCTCGCCGCCCATGTATATGTCGGCAAACAAACGGTCGACAATGACGTTTTGTACTTGTCCGGCTTCATGCTCCGGTCCGAATGAGCGACCCTGCAGCAATTTGATGCCGGCAACGCTGAAGTAATCCGGCCCGATGTCTCGCGGCCGCGCCGGCACTTTGTGATCTTCCGACTCGGAATTCAGCGAAATGGAGGACAGCGTTTCCATGCGTCCGAACGGGACGACGGACGCCCAACTGACACGCTCTACGCCCGGCAAGCCACGAATGTGCTCCGCCACACCCGCAACGCGCTGATCCGGTTGTGGCTCCTCCGGTTCCGGTGACAGGATCTGAGCCGCTACCAGTTTGTCCCGCGCAAAACCCAGATCCTCGCGCATGAGATTGATCCAACTGCTCAGCAACAGTCCCAACACGACCAGCAGACTGCAAGCAATCCCGATCTGCCCGATCATCAACGCCTGGCGCAAGCGTGCACCCCGCGCCCGCGCTGCGACGCGGCCGCCGGTGAGAAACCGCACACTGGTCCGTGCCATACCCCGCGCCTGCCACGCCAGTGCAATCAGGACCGGAACAGCGCTGACAAGGATCAGAATCGAACCGATCAGCGCGGTCGATCCACCCAGCGTGATGATCAGCGGGCCGTTTCTCTGTACTACGTCGAGGGCATACAACATACGCATGACGCCACCGGCGACCAGCAGCGCCAGCAGCAGGCCCGGTACGGCGAGCAGGGCATATTCGAGCGCGGCGCCGATCAGCGCCAGACGCCGGTCGCCACCCAGTGCGGATTGAATGGCCAGCTCATGGCCGCGCCCAAACCAGCGCGCCAGCCACAGCCCGGCAATGTTCAGCAGCGATGCCACCAGCACCAGCGCGAGGGCAACGCCCAGAATCGACAATCCTTCTCTCTGCCCCGACGCCCACAGCTCGCGGATCGGCTTGACTCGGTACTCCGCTCCCAGCATTTGGGTAATCGGAGCCATGCGCTCGTCCCGGTCGAACCGGGCGCCAAGCTGTTCTTGCATCAACTCGGGCGATTCTCCATTCTGCGTCCGCCCGACAACGGTCAGGTTGCCGAACTGGCTGATGTTCTGCGGTCCGAGTTGATCTTCACCCAGCTCCATCGGCAGCCAGACCTGGACGCCACTTTCCGGCATTGCGAAATGCTGCGGCACGATGCCGACGATCATTGCCCCGCCTAGCTTCAGATCCAGCCGCCGGCCGACTGCATCCGCGTTGCCGCCATAGGCTTTCCGCCACAGGCGCTCGCTGATCAACGCCACCGGTTCGGCGCCGGGACGCACGTCTGCACCGGTGAACGCGCGTCCCCTGATCGGTGTCACTCCCAGAACTGCCAGTGCGTGCTGATCCAGGCGCGCAGCGCGCATGCTGCCGCCTTGCTGCAGGCGTAAATCGAATGCTTGATCGACCATCCCCAACTCACCGAATGCGCCGTCCTGATTCAGTTCGTCAACCAACGCCGCCGACACGCCCATATCGAACCCGAACTTGTTGGCATCTACACCTAGCGTGACCAATTCATCGGGCTGCGGGTACGGCAACGGTTGCGCAAACAGGGTATAGCCCGCGGTCGCGACCGCCGCCAAACCGCCGATGCTGGCCGCCAGTAACACGATCACGCTCAACGAAAAACCGGGCGCGCGCACCAGCCTGCGGGCCGCGTGGAATGTTTCAAGCATAAAGCTGAAGTTCATAACGTTTCCTTGAAACAAATGACAATTCTGCGGACGGATGCGCAGCCATACCAGGGACGAATCGGCGGTTGAGATATGGACGATTCCGCAGCATCACAGACTCGATTCAAGCCGATGGCTTCTATTCATAGCGCAAGGCTTCCATCGGATGCACCCGGGTGGCGCGACGGGCGGGCACCAGCATCGCCGCCATCGCGGTGACGATCAGCAGCAATGCCACAGCGGCGAATACCTCGATGTCGAACGGTTCGACTTCGAACAACAGGGTTTCCAGGATGCCACCGATCGCCAGCGAAAAAAGGATTCCCATCGCCATACCGCCGGCAACCAGCCGCAATCCGCCGCCGATGACCTGCCGCAGCAGGTCGAGTTTCCGCGCGCCCAGGGCCATGCGGACGCCGAATTCGCGCGTGCGCGCGCTCACGTTGTAGGTCGCAACACCATACACGCCGGACGCGGCCAGCAGCAGCGCGAGCGCCGCGAACGCACCGACCAGTATCGTCACCAGGCGAGGCGTGCGCAGTGAATCATGCAGCAGCGTGGTCATCAGCGCCGGGCTCCATAATGCGAGACCTGGGTCGATCGCGGCCACCGCGCGACGGGCGGACGGCAGCAGCGCCAGCGGATCGCCGACCGCGCGCATCACGACGAAGAAGCGACGGTTCGGAAAGCGGCTGGCCGGCAGGAACAGCGTTGGATCCGGAGGTTCAGCGAGTGAATTGAAACGCACATCGCCGGCCACACCAACGATTTCGCAGGACAGCGCCTCGTCGCTGCGCGGATTGAGCAGTAACGCGTCCACCGCCGTGAAGATCGCGGTGTTGGCGCCGATGCCCAGTGCCAGCGTCAGCACGGTCACCGCGACGAACAACGGCCGGGCAGCGAAGCCGCGCAGGGTTTGTTTGAGTTCGAACCACAGGGCATTCATGCTCATCATGCTTACTCGTTACGCAGGGCCTGCAACGGGTTCATGCGCGCCGCCCGGCTGGCAGGCAGCCAGTTGGCGACCAGGGCCACGGACGAAAGCACGGCCGCGCCCAGCAGCAAGGTCATCGGGTCCAGGGGTGAAGTCTGATACAAGAGACCCCTGAGCAGGCGCGTCAATACCAGGGCGCCCCCGAGCCCGAGGAGCAGTCCGAACCCGACCACTTTCATGCCCTCGCCGATCACGAGCCGCCCGACATCCTGGCGCCGGGCTCCGAGGGCCACCCGGATGCCGATTTCCCGCGCGCGATGCCCCACCACGTACGCCATCACCGCGTAAATTCCGACCGCCGCCAGGCTCAGGGCCACGCCTGCGAACAGCCCCAGGAGGAGCATGACGAAGCGGCGGTCTGCCACCGACCGGGACACCGCCTGCTCCAGCGTGCGGACGTCAGCCAGGGGCTGCTCGGGGTCCACTGCAGCGACAGCCGCCCGGACCGGCTCGACCAGCCCCAGGGGATCGGTGAGGGTGCGCACCATGACGTTCATCTGCGGCGAGGAGTACTGCGCCATGGGCAGGTAGGCCGAGGGGTGCGCCTCCCGGTCCACGCCGGACCGCCTTGCGTCCGCGACGACCCCCACGATCGTGATCCACGGGGGATCCTCCCCCTGTGCGCTGTCGCCGAACAGGAACCGGCGCCCCAGCGGCCGCTCATCCGGGAGAAAGCGGCGGACGAAAGTCTCGTTGACCACCGCCACCCGAGTGGCGTCACTCCCATCCAACGCCTCGATGCTCCGGCCTTGCAAAAGCGGGATTCGGAGCGTGCGGAAGAAGCCGGGAGTCACCGCATCGTAGGCCACCGGGAGCATCTTGAGAGCCACTGGCGGTTCCGGACGGCCCTCCACGGTGATATTGGACGATTGGGGAAGTCTGCCCAGAAAAAAACTGGAGACGGCGTCTGCCGATTCAACGCCGGGCAGGGCCTCGAGTAGCGGGAGAAGCTCGTCATAAAATGCGCGCACCCGGTCTTCCCCGTCGTATTTTTGCGGGGGGAGACTCAGCCGGAAACTCAACACGTTGCGGGGCTCATAGCCAAGATCTACACGCTGCAGCCGGTCGAAGCTGCGGATGAGGAGCCCTGCCCCCACCAGCAGGACCAGCGCCAGAGCGAACTGACCCGCCACCAGCGCGGGCCGCAGCCGGCCCAGCAGGCGGCCTCCCGCGGCACCCCGCCCGCCCTCGCGCAGGACAGCGCCCGGCGCGACCCGCGCGGCATGTAAAGCCGGTGCGAGTCCGACCAGCAGCCCGGCCAGCAGCGCTGTCGCGAGCGTGAATAGCAGGACCGTCGCGTCGACGTTCACTGCCTCAACGCGGGGCAGGTTTTCGGGGCTCGCTCGCAACAGTGCCCGCACGCCGGCATGTGCCAGCAGCAAGCCCGCCCCGCCTCCACCCAGGCCGAGCAGAAGACTCTCGGTCAAGAGCTGCCTCCTGAGCCGGGCGCCCCCGGCTCCGAGGGCGGCACGGACGGAGAGCTCCCGCCGGCGGGCGGCGCCCCGGGCCAACAGCAAGTTCCCCACGTTGGCGCAGGCGATGAGCAAGACGAATCCCACCGCCCCCAGCAACACCAAGAGCGCTGGCCGGACCTCCCCGAGCAGTGTTTCCTCGAGCGGCTCCAGAAGAATTCCCATCTCCCGGTTTGCCGGGTACTCCTTCTCGAGATTCCGGGCGATGGCCGACATCTCCGCCTGCGCTTTGGCCAGGGACACCCCGTCCGCCAGGCGCCCGAATACGGGCAGCCAGAGCGCCCCACGGGACTCGCGGACTTCTGCAAAGGCCGGGCTGGCGGCCAGGGGGGTCCACAGTTCGGCCTGCTGGGGGAAGCGGACGCCGCGCGGCATCACGCCAACCACGGTATGGGCGTTGCGGTTCAAGCGCACCGTCTTCCCGAGCACTGCCGGGTCGCCGCCGAAGCGCCGCTGCCACAGCTCGTGACTGAGTACGACGATTCTGTCCCGCCCGGTCTGGTGCTCCTCGTCACGCAGCCCACGCCCCAAGGCCGGCTCGACACCCAGCATCGCGAAGAAACCTTCCGTCACCAGGGCCTCCCGGACCTCCTCCGGAGCGCCTTCGCCGGTCAGATTCACGTCCCTCGTCAACACGCCCACCACCTGCTGGAAGCTCCGGCTCTGCCGGCGCCAGTCGGAGAAGTTGGGATATGAAGTGATGTCTTTTTCGAATCCCTGCCGCGGGTTGTTGAGCCATACCGTGACGAGGCGGTTCGCTTGAGAGAACGGAAGCGGCTGCAGGAGCACTCCGTTGACGACACTGAAGATCGCCGTCGTGGCGCCGATCCCGAGGGCCAGGGTGAAAAGCGCCGCGACCGTGAAGCCGGGGCTGCGCCGAAGTTGGCGCAAGGCGTAACGGAGGTCCTGGATCAGCGTGCTCATGGCTTCACTCCTCGCTCAGCGACGTCATCGGGCCCACCCGGGTGGCATCGAACCCGATCATTCATAGCGCAACGCCTGCATCGGATGCACCCGCGCGGCGCGGCGGGCCGGCAGCCAGCAGGCGGCAAAGGCGATCACCAGCAACACTGCCCAGGCTCCGATCAGGGTCAGCGGGTCGGTGCGTCCCACCTGGAACAGCAGGGAATCGAGACTGCGGGTCAGGAACAGCGCGAACACGATACCGGCCAGCGTGCCGGCCAGGGCATAAGCAAAACCGCGCCTGGCCACCATGAGCGCAATTCGTCCCGTGTTCGCGCCCAGGGCCAGGCGGATGCCGATCTCGCGATGCTGGCGCGAGACGTAGTAGGCCAACACGCCAAACACGCCGACCGCCGACAGCAGCACGGCAGACAGGGCGAAAGCAGCGATCACCGCTGTCCAGTGGCGCTGGTCACCGAGCGACTCGTGCAGGCGGCTGTCCATGGTCGTGACTTCGGTGGGCACGAGCGCAGGGTCCAGACGCTGCAACACTGCCCGCATCGGCTCAACCAGAGCCAGCGGTTCAGTTCCAGTGCGCAGGTACAGGTAAATCGGATTGTTGGGCCAGCCCTGTCCAAGTGGAGCATAGACCGCTTCGCCTGGCTCCTTGAGACCATTCCACTTCACGTCGCCGACCACGCCGATGATGGTGACGGCGTTTTCAAAGTCGCCGCCTTCGTAGATCTGCCTGCCGATCGCCGACTCGCCGGGGAAATAGCGAGCGGCCCAGGTCCGACTGACCACCACTACCGGCAGCGATGCGTCGTCCATACTGTCGCGCCCGTCGAAAAGGCGCCCTTCAAGCAGCGGTACGCCGAGCACGTCGAAAACCTCCGGGCTCACCGCCGTCCACGGGGACACCGGCTGACTGCCCGATCCCACGGAGCGGCCGACCAGGTCGAAATTGTTGTAGCTCCAGGGATTGTCGGGCGGCACACCGGTGGCCAGCGCCGCGGCCATCACACCCGGCATGGCGCTCAGCTCAGGCAGCGCCCGGTCCCAGAACGTTAGCCGGGCTGCGGCATCCGGATAGGCCGCCTCCAACAGGCCGACGCGGGCGGTCAGCAGGTGATCGGCGTCAAACCCAGGGTCGACGCGCTGCAATTGCAGCAAACTGTTGACCAGGAGCCCCGCCGCGACGAGCAATGGCAGCGCCAGCGCGAACTCCAGCATCACCAGCGCGTTGCGAAACCGGTGCTGACTTCTGCCCGCCGTGGCGCCGCGTGCCTGCCGCTCGGCGGGGAGGGCTGTACCCACGCCCTCGAATAGCAGCGGCGCCGTGCCGAAGAAGAGTCCGCTCAGCAGCGCCAGGCCTCCGCTAAACGCCATCACTCTCACGTCAATGGCGACCTGCGACAACCGCGGTAAGGTGGGGCCCAGCGAGCGATAAAGTTCCAACAGCAACGCCGCCAGGCCGACACCAGCCACGCCGCCCAGCACGGCCAGCAGCAGACTCTCGCTGATCAACAGCCGCACGAGGCGCGCCCTGCTGGCGCCCAGCGCCGCGCGTATCGTCAACTGTGGTGACCGTTCCGTGACGCGCATCAGCATCAGGTTCGCGACGTTCACCAGCGCGATCAGCAGCACCACGAACACGGCACCGAAGGCCACCCACAGGATGTTCCCGCTACTCCCCACAACGGCTTCGTGAAGGGTCATTGGGCTGAGACGCGCTGATTCGTCCGGAAAACCCTGGCGCCACAAGGGAAAGATGTGGCGGCTTATCGAGGCCAGGTCATCCGCCGCTTGTGCGAAGCTCACGCCGGCTTTGAGGCGAGCCACCGTGCGGAGCAGGAAAGGACCACGCCGCTCCGGCGGCTGCAGCTGCATGAGCGGCCACACTTCTGCGCGCATGCCCGGCAACTCCTCCACGCCCGACGGCATGACCCCGATCACGCTATAGGCGTTGCCGTCCAGCGTCAGCATCTGGCCCAGCGGATCGGTGCGCGAACCGAACTCACGTTGCGCGAACGCGTGGCCAAGAACGACCACGCGGGCCGCGTCAGGGGCATCCTCACCCGGTTGGAAGGTTCGTCCGCGCGCTGGTGACAGGCCCATCACCCGGAAAAAGTCCGCGGTGACCCGGCCGGCACGCACCCATCGCGGCTCGCGGCCGCCGGTCATGACCGTGTCGAGCGACTGGATGGCCGCGATCGCCTCAAAGCTCTTTTGTGCTGCCAGGATCGCCTGGAAATCCACCACCGAGGTGGTCCAGCGACCGCTGGCATTTTGCTGCGTGATCAACACCAGCCGCTCGGCGTCCGGATACGGTAACGGGCGCAGCATCACTCCGTCGATCAGGGTGAAGACCGCCGTCGCCGCACCAATCCCCAGAGCCAGCGTCAGCGACACAGCGAGGGTAAAGCCCGGCGTTTTGATCAACCCGCGCGAGATTTGCTTGAGATCGATCCAGCTTGCATTCATCACACTTGCCTTTTCATTCGCAACGCACAGCCTGCATCGGATGCACCCGTTTGCGGAACGTTGCGCAGCATGTTCACCTTTCTTCCTCCAGCGCCCCGATGCGGTGGTTGGCCTGCGCCGCGGCCAGTTCGCGCACGCGGCGGTCTTCCTCTTCACGCAGCCGGTGCAGGGTTTCCTCGTCGACGATGCGGCCGTCGAACATGAAGATCTTGCGCTGGGCGAAATCGGCGTAGCGTGGGTCGTGGGTCACCATGCAGATGGTGGCGCCGCTCTTGTGCAGTTCGTCCAGCAGCAACATTACCTGCTCACCGTTGCGGGAATCCAGGTTGCCGGTCGGCTCGTCGGCCAGCAGGATCGACGGATCGCCGACCAGCGCCCGCGCCACCGCGACGCGCTGCTGCTGGCCGCCGGAAAGCTGCGACGGGTAATGGTTCAGGCGGTGCGCCATGCCGACCCGCTCCAGCGCACCGAGCGCCTTGGTGCGGCGCTCCTTGCGGCCGACGCCGTCACGGTAGGTGAGCGGCAGTTCCACGTTTTCGACGACGGTCAGATCTCCGATCAGGTTGAACGCCTGGAAGATGAAGCCGATCTCGCGGTTGCGGATGCGCGCGCGTTCGCTGGCGCCGATATCTTCCACCGGCACGCTGTCGAGTTGATAGCGGCCATCGGTCGGCGTATCCAGCAGGCCCAGCAGGGACAACAGCGTGGATTTGCCGCAGCCGGACGGCCCGGAGATCGAGACATACTCCCCTTTCTCGATGATGAGATGAATCCCCGCCAGCGCGTGGGTTTCGACTTCATCCGCGTAAAACACCTTGCGGATGTCTTCCATGTGGATCAACGATGATGGTGCATTCATGTAGGTACCTGCCAGTTAACTGTTGCAATCAAAATTGAATGGATTTCACTCGCCATGCCGCAAAGAACGCAAATTAAAACAGCCAATCCTCGTGCATTTTCTTATCCATTCATTCTTGGCGTCCTTGGCGTCTTGGCGAGAGCCATCTTTTTCACGTTGTCCTCGCCTCTGCGGTGATTTTTTTACTCCAAGCGAATCCGGTCATATTCGTCCCAGGCGGAAGTGTCTGACAGAATCACCCGATCGCCCGGCTGCAAGCCGGAGCGGATCTCGATCAGGTTCACCGACGCGCGTCCGAGGGCGACCTGGACGCGCCGCGCCTGGCCGTCCGCATCCAGCTTGAACAGGCCGACGGTGCTGTCGGGCTGGCCGTAGGCCGGCCGCCCGACAAAGACGACATCGCCCAGGTGCTCGATCTCGATGGTGCCGTCGACCGAAAGGTCAGGGCGGGCGCCGGTGGGCAGTTCACCGGTCAGTTCCACGTCCACCTGCACGGTGCCGTTCTGTACCGCCGGGTCGATGCGGATCACGCGCCCCGCCACGACGCCGTTGCGCGTGTCGACGCTGACAGGCAGGTCCAACTGGATGTCCCGCGCCTGGGTTTCGGCGATGCGCAACTCGGCGATCAACTCGTCGGGGCGCGCCACCCGCGCCACGTTGGCGCCGGGTTCAACCTGCTGGCCTTCCTCCACCGGCACCTGTTGCAGCACGCCGGGAATGCCCGCCTGGATCGCGAGATCGGCGACCTGCTGCGCGCGCCGCCCGTACAGGCGATTGGCCTGCTCGACACCGGCTTGTTGCGCCGCGAGCTGCGCCTTGATCGAGGCTTCCAGGCGCGTGATGCGCTGCTGTTCCAGCGGCAGGCGGAATTTCAGTTGCTGCGCGCGCAGCTCGGTCTGACGGAACTGCAGCTTCGACACGACGCCTTTTTGCGCCAGTTCACCCTCGGCTTCCGCCTGCAGGCGGGCACTCTCGTAGTCGGCCTGCACCGCGGCCAGGCCGGCTTGAGCGTCGAGCAGTTGGCGGTCCAACTCGGCTTCCAGCGAACGCCATTGCGCGGCCGCGGCTTCCACCGCCCAGCGCGTTTCTTCCGCCTGCTGCACCAGTTCCGGATTGGACAGCTCGACCAGTACGGTATCCGCTTCCACGCGCGCACCCGGCTTGACCAGCACCCGCTCCACGCGGCCGGCGCTGGCGGCCGGGATCCAGCGGATCTCTTTGGGCACCAGCGTGCCGGGGCCGCGCACCTCGCGGACGAAGTCGCCGGCGCGGACGGTGTCCAGCCACACCGCATTGCGCGCTACCCGCGGCGCAGCCGGCTCCAGCGACGCCACCGCCGCCGCCAGCGCGCCGGCGGCTACGACGCCGAGGCCCGCGTAGAGCCATTGCCGGCGCCTGCGCTGGCGTTTGAGTTCCGGGCGATGAATGTCCACCATGGCAGATGATGTGCAGGATCGGTGCCATACGGCCAACTGACTGAAAACGCGGTGGATACTCAAACTTATGCTGGTCGAATGCAGGTTATTTGTCCCACTTCCGGGATTCCAGTTCCCGCTTGCGGACCGGAGGTAATGTATGTTCAGGTTCAGAGCACGCGCTGCCGAAGCGCT
Organism: uncultured Gammaproteobacteria bacterium; assembly: GCA_963708905.1. Classification (GTDB taxonomy): domain Bacteria; phylum Pseudomonadota; class Gammaproteobacteria; order Xanthomonadales; family SZUA-36; genus SHZL01. Next base: position 56,224 of record CAVPUV010000044.1, read on the forward strand.
GGATCAATGTGATGGCGCCGGTCTGGGAAGTGTGGTTCTGGTGAAGCCAATTTTCCTGGTCAGCAGATGTGTGGCAATGGTGCGATAAACGATGCCCAGCACCGCGGCAACTCAGGGCTGAAGACCGGTAACAGCGCCACAATTCCAGCACTGCCCGAATTGCCCCTCGATGGCCACACCGCACGCAGGGCAAATCCAGTCTGGTTCGTGGGCTGGCGCGGGCAGTTCCGGCGGCAGTAGTTGTTGTGCCCTGTCCAGGTCCCGATCATTCAGGATATACAGCTGCGGGCAAACTTCCACGAAAGGCACTTCACCCATCACCGATGATGCAAACTGGTTTTTGATAAAGGTCGGTATTCCATGCGATTCCAGCAGGGACTGCATCTGCC
>CAVPUV010000045.1:0-12188 GCA_963708905.1 uncultured Gammaproteobacteria bacterium
ATCTAACCTTCAACATTCAAGTCGATGACAAGCTTTCTTTAGAAAAAATAAAGTTTGAAGGTGAACAAGTTGAAGATGAAGGCACAGAAGAAATTCGCAGACGCTACATCACCGCCCTCGTTCGCCAAAGAGTTCATCAAAAGACCTTTCGTGAAAGGGTACTGAAGGCATACATGAACCAATGTGCATTATGTAACTTGCGCCATGAAGAGCTTTTGGATGCTGCCCACATCGTCCCAGACAGTGATCCCGAAGGAGTGGCTTCGGTAAACAATGGATTGGCCTTGTGTAAAATTCATCACGCTGCGTTTGATTGCATGTTTATCGGCATTAGACCGGACAGAATAGTGATCGTGAGGCATGATCTGCTTTTAGAATCGGACGGTCCTATGTTGAGGCACGGTCTTCAGGGTGTGCACATGACGAGCATTAACATACCAAAAAGAAAGCTCGATTGGCCTTCCGAAGCTCTACTCGATTCCAAATTTCAAGCGTTTGAAAGCCAGAGTCTGCGCTAACAATAGCAAGGGTAAGCTCTGACCCTTCCCACATAAGCCGGAGTTGAAGTGTAAGTAATACGACCGCCGGGCTGCCCCAATAGGGAATGCGCGTAAGTTTTTACAGGGAAAATGACCTCCGTTCAGGTGAGCTGTAGGCGAAGCCGAAACGATTCGATTCGATTGGCAGAGCGTATGGAGTGCCCCATAATGAACCCCAAAAGGGGTGCCGTCATGCCACACAAGACCGTCTGGATTCTTGTTATCGCGGCCGGGGTTTTCCTCGGTGTGCTCGGCTACGAGAAATACACCCAGTACGGGGTAAGCAGGGCGCTTCAGATAGAGCTGGAGCAGCTGCAGGCGACGAACGATAAGCGGATCAGACAGCTCGAAGCAGAGCGCGAGAGAAGGCGGCGAGCAGATGATTACCGCAACACGGCATGCGCGGTTAACGAGGACGCACAGACCTGCGTTTGCATCCACGAAAAGACGGGCGCCAGGATCACTATCCCGCACGACGACTGTGTAAAGCGGGCGCGAGAGATAACCTGGTAGGGGTTCTGGGTGTTTATGGTTACTCGCTATACCGCGATTCTTCATGGCATTCCGTTGCTCCTGAATCGCCACTATCAACTCCGGATCAGCCTGGGCTTTCACGGTTTCATTGCGACGGACGCACGCATTGCTCGCATATGACTTCTTGTGAGGAGGCCATATACTCTATTCGGAATTGCCCAGGCACCCAGATGGACGGCGACCATGACGGCGTGCCGTGTGAAAGCCAGTGGTGCGGATGAACTCCCTGCCAGGAAAGGGACAGCTCACGATTTCAGAATTAAAGGGGGCGGGGCAAATTAACCCCCATTAATCTGTCCCGTCCCCTGCTCCTTGACGCTGGTGTACCGTAATTTGGCATCTCGATTAACAACGCATACACAGTGCTGGATTGAGCGTTGTCTGCGTCAAACAGATGGAACAGCCGGGCGGGAATTAATTTATGTTGACATGTCATCATAAATATGCAATTGTCAGCCGATGAAAAAGACAGTGAAAATACGCGGCCGCCCGAAAACGTCGCCGCTGACCCGCGCGGAGCAACTGCGCGCGGCCAAAGGTGCTCAACGCCAGCGGGAACGCCGGGCAGGGTTGACGACAGTCGAACTCCGCGTGCCGGCCGATCAAGCTGTGCGACTGCGCGCAGCGATGAACGCGCGCGGATTCAGGCAGGCCCTGGGCCGGTTACTGCACGACGAGGTGCTCGACACCGACCAGTGGCCGACGCTGCGCGCGCTTGCCTGGAACCGGGCCGATCGATGGATTCCCGCCGACGAAGCCCTGGCACTCTACGAACGCAACTGGCGCTTTGTTGAACCGGCGCGGCTAAGCCAGGACGAAGCAGCCCTTATCGATCAACTGAAGAACCGGTTCGGCAAGGGGGTGTTGAATGTCTGAAGTCACTTTCAGGCGGCCTGTCCACCGGCAAGTGCTGGCCGTCCTTTCCGCGCTGGATCGCGCGTTCTTCGCGGAGACAAAATGTTACTTCGCAGGCGGCACACGCATTGTCCTCGAACTCGGCGAATACCGCGAGTCGAAGGACATGGACTTTCTGTGCTCGAGCCGGGACGGCTATCGCCAGTTGCGGGAAGGCGTCTCCGAGTCATCTTTGGGGCGAATCCTGAAACCGGGATTTTCGCTCGCCCGCGAAGTACGCGCCGATCAGTACGGCGTTCGCACGTTTATCGAGAACAAAGGAATCTCATTGAAATTCGAGATCGTTCGCGAGGCACGGATCGATGTCGAGGGGGAAGAAGTCGCCGGCATACCCGTCGCCTGCCTCTCCCGCCGGCACTGCTTCGCCGAGAAGTTCCTGGCCAATGCCGATCGCGGCCTTGATGCATCAACCCTTTCACGCGACATCGTTGACCTGGCATTCATGATCGAGGGATGGTCGAAAAAAGCTGCGAAGGCGGGTATGGCCATCGCAGAAACCGCCTACGGCGATTCGGTCAAGCGTTCGCTGGTGGCTGTAATCCGCAGGATGAGAGAAGACAAAGCGTACCGGAATCGATGCATCGAGGGCCTCGCCATTGTGGACCGGAAGGCGTTGACCGCCGGGATCAGAGCGCTTGCAACCCTGGTGTAAGTTATGTTGTGACCTGGTCGAACGGCCGCTCTGGATGCCAGACGGCGCCTGCGGCGGTCCGGCATGACGGCGGCGGGCGGCCATCCGCAACGATGGCGGTGGGCTGTGGTCTGGCATGACGGCGGCGGGCGGCCATCCGCAACGACGGCGGCTGGCGGTGGTCTGGCATGGCGGCAAAATACGGCTTTCTTCTCAAGGCTTGATATAGGCTCTCGGCGTCGGCGGATTCTGTGGCAGATAGCGGTCACGCAGCAGGGTCTGGCGCGACACCATGGCTATTTTTTTGCCATTGAGTATCACCGTGTCCGCCATCGAGGTCACTTCAAGTGGGTCACCACTCCAAAGCACGAGGTTGGCCACTGAGTCTGCGCTCAGCGTGCCATTCGTTTCATCCAGTCCGAAAATCGTTGCCGGGTTCACCGTCAGCGCCGCCAGCGCCACTTCGTAAGGCAAGCCATTGGCCACCGCTATGCCCGCGGCCTGGCGCAGCTTGCGTGCATTGTGCGGAGCATCACTGCCGGCGCTGAATGCGATGGTCACGCCGGCATCGTGCAGAATGGCGGCGTTGTCCAGCCGTGCGCCCATCTGGTCAAAGCTGCCCGGCAGGTTTTGCAAGGGGTCGAGTACCACCGGCACGCCGGCTTCGGCCAGTTGCCCGGCCACGATCCAGGCCTCCGCGCCGCCGCTGATGACTGCGCGCAACTGATACAGGTTGGAAAACGTCAGCACCTGCAGGATGTCGCTGGCGCGATCGACATCGAACACGACCACGCCCGCACCGGTGAATCCCGCCAATACCCGGCGGCCTTCAGCCGTCAACAGGGCGTCCGGCGCCCAGGCCATGGCACTGCGCGATTCCGCCATCGCCTGCTTGAGCAACATGAACTGCGCGGCGCGCGAATGACCGCTGAGGGTGCTGGTTTTCGCACCCAGGCCAATGAACAACACCGGCTCGGAAAGGAAGGAAGCGAAACCGCCGTCGAGTGATACAGCGCGTCCGAGGCCGCCGATGATGCTGCCACTGCGGCTGGCGCTCAGCAGGGTCCAGCCATAACCCTCGATCCGCGTGACTGGAATCGAAGCCGAAAACGGATTATATGCCGGTGTAACGTCAAACTCGGGGCGCATTTTTTCCAGTTGCAGGGCCTGGTCAACGGTGCTGTCCTCGAGCGAGATCTCTTCCAGCCCGAGCGCCGTGATGCCGGCAAAAAGAACCGGTGTTACCGGGCGCCCGAAGGCCTCGATCAAAGTGGCGTCCGCCGGGGTGTTCAGACCGCGACCCAACTCGATGACGCGCCCGTTGCGCAGCAAAATGTCCGCATCCTGGATGAGCGGCGGCGTTCCCATGGTGTATACCGTCGCGTCATCGATGAAGATGGTTTGCGCCTGGGCTGCGAACACCGCCAGCAAGCTGGCCAGCAGCATCGATGCACGAATGCAGTACCAAGCCATTATTGCACCCCTTGTAATTGACCCAGCTCGAAGTCGGATACCGGCTGGCGCGCCAGTTCAGCGCGGTCAAATACCAACACGCCGTCGATGAAGACCTGGTCGGCCTTGGCGTAGACACTGAATGGATTGCCATTCCAGATCACCACATCGGCCATTTTACCGGGCTCCAGCGTGCCGGTCTGATCGGCTATGCCCAACGATTTGGCCGCGTTCGCCGTCAACCAGCGGATAGCCCGGGCCGGCGTAATGTCCATGCCGGCTGCGCGGCCTCTGGTCATCGCTTTGGCCGCTTCCTGGTTCAGGCGCTGGATGCCTTCGTCGGAATCGGAATGAACGATGGCGCAAGCCCTCTCGGGGCGATCCACCAGTGCGATGTTTTCCTGGATACCGTCGTAGGCCTCCGCCTTGAAGCCCCACCAATCCGCCCACAGCGCGCCGCATACCCCACGCGCGGCGAGTTGATCGGCGATCTTGTAAGCCTCAACCGCGTGGTGAAAGGCGCTGATCTTGTAACCGAACTCATCGGCCATATCGAGCATGGTCATCATTTCGTCGGCGCGGTAGCAATGCACGTGCACCCGGATTTCGCCGCGCAATACGGCGGCCAGCGTGTCCAGGCGCAGATCGCGCAGCGGGCGCAGCTTGGGCTGCTTGCCGGGTTCCTGCGGAGCCTCAAACTCCTGCCAGTCGAGGATATATTTCTGCGCTTCGACCCATTGCGCGCGGTAACCGGCGACATTGCCCATGCGGGTCGAAGGCGCCAGCTTGAGCTCGGCATAAACCCGCTTCGGGTTTTCACCGCAGGCCATTTTCAGTCCCTGCGGTGCGCCGGGAAATTTCATGCCCTGGTAGCTGACGCTGGGAACATTTTTGACCGTGACCGAGCGCCCGCCGATCAGGTTGGCCGATCCCGGCAGGATCTGCAGGGTGGTAATGCCGCCCGCCAGGGCCCGGCTGAAACCGGGATCCTGGGGCCAGATGCTGTGCTCCGCCCACACCTGTGCGGTTACCGGCGCGGTCATTTCGTTACCGTCCGCGTGGGCGGCGATATTCGGGCTGGGGTAGACACCCAGGTGTGAATGCACGTCGATCAGACCCGGGGTCACCCAGCGACCTTCGGCATCGAGAATCTCGGCGTTCGCACTGTTGCGAACGCGGCCGTCGGCGCTCAGCGCTTCAATTTTCCCATTCACCAGCAACAGGCTGGCTTTATCCAGGCGCTCACCGGTGCCGGTCAGAATGGTGGCGTTTTTGATCAGCAAGGGTTGCGAAGGTAAGGGCTTGTAGGTGGAAGGATAGGGTTCGGCCCCGGCCAAAGGCAGGTGCCCGCAGCAAACAATGGCGGCCAGGACTGCGCACACCCGCTGATAAAACATCGACATTCTCTCCCGGATGAAACTGCAACGGCGGCGTGGGAAACGCTCCCACACGAGCGTGAATTCTAACAGAATGAGCGGCTTGAATTACGTTGCGTATAAGCTGTTGACTGCCATCTTTGGCAACCAGGGGCTATCATTCCGGCCATGAAAGAATTGCCCCAGCCGGAAACGCTGCGGCCCTGGATCGAGCGCAGCCTGAAACGCCGGGAAAATATCCTGGCCACCAGCAACCAGGGCATCGTCCTGCTGTTCCAGGACAATGGGCTGCAACTGATCATCAAGACCGCCATGGGCCGCGGTTGTTGTTGCAGGCCCGGCGGAAGACCCTGTCGCGGGAATACCAGGCCTATCAGCGCTTGCAGGGTTTGGCGGGGGTGCCGGCATGTTACGGCATGATGGATGGCCGTTATTTATTGCTCGAATATGTCCCCGGCACGAAATACCGTGACGCCACTTTGCAGGACCGCGAGCGGTGGTTCGCGGACTTGCTGCTCATCCTGCGCTCCATCCATGCCCGCGGCGTCAGCCATGCCGATCTGAAATCCAAGAGTAATTTGCTGGTGACCAGCAACGAACATCCCTGCGTGGTCGATTTTGGCGCTGCATTCATTTACCAACCCGGCTTCCATCCGCTGAACAACTGGCTGTTCCGCACCGGTAAACGGCTGGATATGAATGCCTGGGTCAAGCACAAGTACCACGGCTACTACCGCGATGCATCCGCCGCGGACCGGGAACTGCTCGACTACAGCTGGATGGAAATTTTGCTGCGCAAATTGGGTGGACGGCCGATGGATCGCCTGGCCCGCCGGGGCGACGGCAAAGAGCCTCACTGATTCCATGCGGGCTAACCTTGCACGGTCCGGATCAGCATGCGGGTTGAGACGATGAGCAGGAAGGTGCCAAAAAAAAGCGTCAGGTGGCGTTTATTCATGGCATGAGCCAGACGTGCTCCGAGCGGCGCCGCGATCACCGTCGTTGGCGCTATCAGAGCAAGCCCGATCAGGTTGACAAAGCCGATGCTGCCCATCGGCAGCAGCGGGTTGCCGTAACCGGTGAGCATGAATCCGACCGTACCGGGAATGGCAATCAGCAGGCCAAACAGCGCGGAAGTGCCGACCGCGCGATGGATCGGTTCGCCGAAAAAAGTCAGTGTCGGTACGCTGAGCGAGCCGCCGCCGATACCCATCATGGTTGAAATAAAGCCGATCAGGGTGGGCACCGGAAAAATGGCCGGCCCGCGCGGTACCTCACGCGTGAAGGTCTTCTCGTCGAGCGGCAGGATCAGCTTCAAGGCGACGAGAAACGCCACACTGGCAAAAACGGCTGACAACACCCGGCTGTGAACCTGGCTGGCAACCCAGGCTCCGGCCAGGGCGCCGATAAAGATCCACGGCGCCCAATTCCTGGCCAGAGACACATCGACAGCACCGCGTTTGAAATGAGCCCTGGACGAAGCAATGGAGGTCGGTATGATCGTCGCCAGCGAAGTTGCAACCGCGATTTGCATGCGAATTGCCGGCTCAATACCCATGACGCCCAGGGCGAATTCCAGCATCGGCACAATGACGAGGCCGCCGCCGACGCCGAGCAGGCCCGCCAGAATCCCGCCCACCAGTCCGGTCAGCAGCATCGCGAGACACAGGGTAATCAATTCAAACATGGCCGGCACGATACAGCATTTTCGCCACTGTCAGCGGATGGATTGCCGTAGTTTAATCAAACCCGCGGCAATGGATACTTCAGGGTGATAAGCCAGATCGCGCTTTGCTGCACTGATGTTGTACCAATGCGCGCTACACAATTGGTCGGCGGTAAAGCGGGTAAGGGGTGGTTCTGCTGCAATCCCCGAACAGGCGCCACGCGGTTTCGCAGATCGACCCTGCCCAGCGGGCAGCAAAGGCAGGCACCGGGCGGACCTCGGCCACGATGCCGCTGGCTGCCAGCAAGCGGCGGATGATTTCCCCCTGCGGCAACGGTTCGTCGTTGGAGATGAAATAGGGCTTGCCGGCGCACTTGGCCGCGCCCTGCAGTTCCAGCAGGGCGTTGATATGCGCCCGTGCCGCGTTGTCCACGTATACGGTATCGATGCGTTTATCCACACCCGGCAGCAGCAGCCGGCCGCGCCGGACTTTGCTCACCAGCCGGGGCAGGATATGCGGATCTCCCGGACCCCAGATCAGGTGCGGGCGCAGTGCCGTTGTTTGCAGTTGCGCCGAGTTTGCCGCCAGCACCAGTTGCTCGGCGCGCGCCTTGCTGGCCGGGTAGGGTGCGAGATAGGGAGGTCCCACCGGCAAGGATTCATCACCGCCTTCGATATCACCATTGCCGTGGGCGACGCTGGGGGAGCTGGTGTGGACCAGGATGGGTATGGCCAGATCCTGGCAAACCTGGATGACGGCTTGCGTGCCGCCCACATTGATGCGTTCATAGTCCTCTGGTTTGCCCCAGATACCAGCCTTGCCCGCGGTATGGATGACGGCCCCGCAAGCTCGCGCGGCCACGGCCAGCGCCTGCAGGTCACAGATATCGCCGCGTACGACGCTGATGCCGGGCTGGCTGAAATGTTCCGCAGCGCCACGCTGGAATGCGACCACTTCGTAACCCAGGTATTGCAGCTGGCGGCAAATGGCGCTGCCAAGAAATCCGCCGCCACCGGTGACCAGAACGCGCATTAGTCCTGCATCTTTTTTATCGCCCAGTCCGCCAATTCTTCGCGCCGGATCTTCGAGTTGTGGCGCGTATCCACCGGAAAACCGGGATGGAACAACACCGTGCGTATGTTGCGGGTGAGGGCATGAGCCTGTGCCAGTTGCAGCAGGTCGAAATGCACCCGTTCGTAGTCGACGGCTGCCAGCTTGCCCGCAATCTCCACGCACAAAACCGGGATTTGCCTGCCCGTGGCGCCCACACCGACCAGCGCCGTGCGTGCCGCGTCGGGGTGTTGATTGAATATGCCCTCGACCTGGTCAGGGAACAGCGTTTCAGTGCCGGTTTCGACGCGTTGCGCCAGCCGGCCGCAATACCACAGGTTGCCCTGGCCATCCATAATGCCGACATCGCCCATGCGGTGCCAGAAGTTGCCCATGCCATCGGCGATCCTGGCCAAGCGGGTCTCGGACTTCCGCGCCCAATAGGTATCGGTGCAACTGGGGCCGAAAACGATGATTTCCCCCGGCATTCCCGGCGGCATCCGCGTGGTTTCGGACAGGTCATTGAATGGATCATCGCTGATGGCGATGATTCGGACTTCGTTGGGCGCGATCGGCTTGCCGACGAAAATACCCTCGCCGGACTCGGTCTTTGCTTCCACCCGGGAACCCAGCTCCCGATTGCACGCGCTGCTGACGGGCAGACATTCGGTAGCGCCATAAGGCGTGTGAATGAGGGCATCGTTGGCCAGCGCTGTTTGCATGCGCCGGACAATGCGCAAAGGTACTGCAGCGCCGGCCGAAATCACCCGTTTCACGCTCCACAGGCGCTGACCCTGCTGCTCGGTGTAACGGCTCAAAGTATCCAGCAGCGCGGGTGAAGCGAATATGTTGGTGACCTGGAACTGGTCGATGGCGGCAACCAGCAGTGCGGGATTGGCGGCAGCCGGACGCGCCGGATCCATTCGCGGCACCACCGTGGTCATGCCCAGCGCCGGGTCGAACAAGGCGAACGGCGGAAAAGTGGGCAGGCTGACTTCGCCTGGCTGGATGTCAAAAGCCTGCTGCAACATGTCCACCTGGGCATTGAAATGGCGGTGGCGATAGACCACGCCCTTGGGACTGCCGGTGCTGCCGGAGGTAAACAGTATCGCCGCCATCTCATCGGGTTTGGCGGGATGCAGCACGTCATCTGTGGCGCTGCCACCGAGGGTCCGCAGTTGCTTCAGACTGATTCCGCCCGAACCCAATGCAGGGCCGGCGGTGACGACAAGCTGGCAGGTTTCCTGCGCCCAGCCAAACCACTTGCGCGCAAGCTGGGCCTTGCCGGTGCCGATGAATGCCTGCGGCCCGGCTTCATTGAGGCATTGCTTGAGGGCTGGCAGGCCGATGCCAGGGTCGATCAACACCGGCACCACGCCTGCTTTGAACATGGCGAAGAAAACGGCGAAGAAATCCAGTCCCGGTTTTAGCATCAGCGCTGTGCGGGTGCCGGCAACGATGCCGTATTCAGTCATGCCCCTGGCATAAGCATCGCTCAATTCGTGCAGTTGCCGGTAACTGCAGGCGACATAGTGGACACCCTTGAACAGGGAGCGGACCGGGTAGTGAATGGCGGTGGCGTCCGGCCGGCGCCGGGCTTGCCAGCCAAGCGCGCCGGCCACGTTGCACACCTTATCTGTATTCCAGGGCTTATGGTCCATGCGTCGAATCATCCTTGATTGCGGTAAATTGCCTGTTTTCGATAAATTTCCTGATCGTGTCGAGCAATGCCGCACCCCCGTCTTCCAGAATGTAGTGACCGCAATCGGCGAAACGGTGAACTTCCGCTGTGGGGTAGATTTGCAGCCACCGGTGCAGAAAGGCCTCATCGAACACGAAATCCTTTTCTCCCCATGCGATCAGGCACGGCAGTTGCCTGAAAAGATCCAAATGCTCCGCCGTATGGCGCAAAATGTCAAAACCCGGATCGTTTTCCTGCAGCGGGATGTCCTGCACGAAACGCAGCGTGGCAATACGGTTGGCAGGCGAATCGTAGGGCGCGGTGTAGGCCTGGCGGATCTCCTTGCTCACCGGCTGTTTGAATCCAAGGTATGCCGCGGCGCCTGCAAAGGCGTTGCAGCGTAGCACCAGCCAGGCGCCAAGACGGCTGTTGCGCACCAGCGCCAGGCCAGCTGGCAGGCGTTTTTCCGCTGGCAAGGGGAAGGCAGCGGTATTCATGATCACCAGGCGCGCCACCTGCTGTGGATGTCGTACCGCCCAGGCCATGCCAATCAGGCCGCCCCAGTCATGCATCACCAGGGTCAGCGCTTGCTGCAGGTCGAGATGCGCCACCAGGGCTTCCACATCCGCGATGCGGCTGGCCAGGCGGTAGTCATAATGCGTCACGGCCGGCTTGTCGGACAGACCGCAGCCGATGTGGTCCGGTACGATACAGCGGTGCTGTTCGCGCAAGGCCAGCACCAGCTGGCGGTAATAAAAGGACCAGCTGGGATTGCCATGCAACATCAGTACGGGTGGGGCGTCGCGCGGGCCTTCGTCGAGGTAATGCAGACGCTGGCCGCGAATGTCCAGCCAATGGCTGGTAAAAGGGTAAAGCTGTTTGGGCGGTGTATAAATGGGTTCAGCTGACCGCTGGGCCTGGCAGGATTACCAGACGATTTCCGCCATGGCGCAATTGAGCCCGGAACCGATCGCGAGCACCGCCACCCGGTCGCCGCGGCGTATCCTGCCGAGCTCGAGGGCATGCGCCAGAACCATCGGCACCGAGGCTGGTCCGACATTGCCCAACTCCGGGTAGATAGCGTGTACTTTCTGCGGATCCAGCCCCAGCAGCTTTACCAGGGACTCGGTATGCACCTTGCCCACCTGGTGGATGACGAACTGGTCCAGTTCACCGGCCACCCAACCGAGTGCGATGCTGGCCGCCTGGAAAGTCCTGGCCGCCAGTTTCAGGCCTTCGGCGAGCAGAATCTTGGTTTCGGTCATCATCTGGTCCATCTGGCCGCGGCACAGGGTATTGAATTCTGTCGCCGAGCGCGACACGCTGCCGAGGTAACGATGGCCCTTGGGTTCCAGTTCGCGTCGCGCCATGATCATGGCGGCGGCCCCGGAACCCAGTGTCAGCGACGCAAATTCGGCACGGAACTGCTTCATATCGATATCCGGGCCAAGCAAGCGCTCAATGGTGGCTTCAGTGATGGGGCCGCTGGATTCCCCGTCGACGATCAGCGCGTAATCGATTTCTTCGCGTTCGAGCATGCGCGCTGCGATATCCATGCCGTTGACAAAGGCCAGACAGGCGTTGCCGACGTCGAAGTTGATGCAGCTTTCGCTCAGCCCCAGATTGCCGTGCACGATGCAGGCGGTCGAGGGTTCGAGGTAGTCACGGCAAACCGAAGTGTTGATGATGATACCGATGCGTTGCCGATCGATCTGGCTCTGCGCAATCACTTTTTCCGCTGCCAGTGTGGCGGCATCAGAAGGCAGTGTGCCCTGGTTCCATAATCGCCTGGCAACGATGCCGGAGAGTTCTTCGAGCAGGTCGGTGCGGATGCCAAGACGCTGCATCGTTGGCTTCAGGCGCTCGGATAATTCGCGTGACGTAACGCGGATCGGCGGCTCGATGGCGGCAATGGCCTGAATAACGACATTTTTAAAGATCATGAAAAATTCGCGAGGCTGATAAGCAACATAAGGTATAGGTACATGGACCGTCGATCAAGGGCAGTGACGGCCGATCGCGACAATCCATTCAGGATGGCTTCGTCTCATCCGCATCTCGGAAAGCTCCAGCGGTTGGGTCGCCGGAGCAGCAATTTCGGCGGCTTGATGTGATGGTTTTTTCATGGCGCTTATCTTAACAGGGGTCACAGCACCATTTCCGCGAGATACGCCCCCTGATCCGCGCTCATATCCTATATACCCTCTCCTCCGGGGTGTAGCACCCAAATCAGGCAGTATGATCCGACCAAGCACATCAGGTAACTACTTGAACAGACGCAGGAAAATGGCTTGACCGGGCGCGAGGGCAGCATGATCATTCCGTGCTACACTCCGGATGAGG
>CAVPUV010000046.1:0-16098 GCA_963708905.1 uncultured Gammaproteobacteria bacterium
GACCGGGTGGTTGCAACCGGGTTTCTGCAGCCGGCACTTGCCCGCGAGTATGGAGCTGGCGGTTATGTGGGGCGAGGTTCCGGGCGTGCCTTCGACGCCAGGCGCTTACCAGGATACCCGCCCTATGAGAACCTGGATTTTGTCGTTCCAGTGCGTGAAGATGGCGATGTCAATGCCCGGGTATGGATTCGCATCCTCGAAGTTGAGCAAAGCCTGTCAATGATCGAACAGATCCTGACGGTGCTGCCGAGCGGCCCCTTGTGCGCTGAGTTACCACACCATGCGGGAGAAGGTATTGCGCTGGTCGAGGGTTTTCGTGGCGACATCCTGGCCTGGGTCAGACTTGGCCCGGAGGGAACGGTCGAGCGCTGTCACCTGCGGGATCCGTCCTGGTTCCAGTGGCCACTCCTTGAGGCCGCGATTGAAGGCAACATCGTGGCGGATTTCCCGCTGTGCAATAAATCATTCAACTGTTCATACTCGGGGCATGATCTCTAGCTGATGCGTAAACTTTTATTCCGCAATATTTTTCTTACCCCGCTGACGGAACCACCGCCGGATCTCGATGGGGAATTGGTCGCTGCGCTTGCCGCCGGTGTGGATGGCGCCGCCCGACGCACATTGGGGCATAGCCTCTCCATCCGCCTGGTCGATGCGGGCTCGTGCAATGGCTGCGAGCTGGAAATCCATGCCGTGAACAACGCTTACTACGACCTCGAGCGCTACGGTATTCGATTCGTCGCCTCGCCGCGTCATGCGGACGTGTTGCTGGTAACGGGCCCTGTGAGCAAAAACATGCGAGAAGCTCTGGCGAGAACGTATAACGCCATCCCTGCCCCCAAATGGGTGGTTGCCGTTGGCGACTGTGCTTTTGATGGCGGGTGTTTTGCAGCCAGCTACGCCGTTGTCGGCGGTGTTGCGGAGGTGGTTCCAGTCGATCTCTACATTCGTGGATGTCCACCGCCTCCGATCGAGCTCCTCAGGGGGCTTCTGTCACTTTTCAGCACGGACCAACTCAAACAGCCCGGATTGGTCAAGGGAAAAAGCCTATGAACAGCACACCGAAACAATCTGTCCGTATTGTCGGTGTACCCCTGGATCTCGGCGCCAGCCGTCGTGGCACGGACATGGGCCCTTCAGCGCTTCGAATCGCGGGTCTTGGTGCGGCGATACGGCGGCTCGGTTATCGCGTGGGTCGCGAGCAGGATATTCCCGCGCCGGCCATGGAAACACGCTCGCCGGATGACAAGGAAGCCCGCTTCAAACCACAGATTCTGGAAGTGTGTGTCAATCTTGCAAATAAAGTTAAGTCTATCCTTCAAGCCAATGAATTTCCATTGGTTATTGGTGGAGATCATTCCATTGCAATGGGCACGGTTGCAGGTGTTGCCGGTCATTTTCGTGAACAAGACAAAAGCATAGGATTGATCTGGTTTGACGCGCATGGCGACATGAATATTCCCGGCGTTTCCCCATCCGGCAACATTCACGGCATGCCGCTGGCGCACTTGCTGGGCAAGGGTGACGAAGAGCTGAAAAACATCATGGGTTTCAGCCCCAAGGTCAAAGCGGAAAACGTTGCGCTGATTGGTATTCGGGACCTGGATGCGGGAGAACGCCGAATTGTCAAAGAATCCGGTATCCATGCTTTCACCATGCGGGACATCGATGAACTTGGCATGGCGGCAGTTGCGGTGAAAGCACTGCAGGCCGTCACGGACGGCACAGCCGGATTCCACATCAGTTTCGACGTGGACGGCTGTGATCCTTCGGTCATTCCTGGCTCGGGCACGCTGGTGCCGGGCGGCGTGAGCTTTCGTGAAGCGCACCTGTTGCTGGAATACTGTGCCGACAGCGGCCGCCTGGTCTCCATGGAAGTGGTCGAATTGAATCCCTTCATGGATGAACGCAATATCAGTGCCGAAAGAACCTTGCAACTGATCCTGAGCGCGTTGGGCAAGAGCATTCTCTGACGGCTGGCCCAGCCGGCCTGCGGGCCGCGCATGGCTCAGCGCCAGCGGTTCTTACTCCGGGTCAGCTATTTAACCCCAGGACGTGCTCTCTCTCCGCCAGTAATCGCTCGCTAAGGGCAAACGATTTTGGATTGTCGACATCGATCGGGCCGAAGGCATAGGGCAGAAACACGGGCTGCATGCGCAGACCAAGATTCCTGCCGACGCGATGGAGCAAACCACCGGCGGTGGCGAGCTTGAACTTGTAGAAGACGAACGGCAGTACGCCACAGGCTTTCAGTATGCGCCAGGGCTTTTTGCCGAACTGACCGCCACTGCGGAAAATCTCGACGCCTTTGAGACTTTTGCGGTTATGCAGCAAGTACAGATTGCAGGAGGAGAAACCGCCATCCCTGAGCCGGTGCCAGTGGAGCCCGGCATCGGGAATTTCCGCCGTCACCACATCCTCGCGGGTCAACCCCAGCGCGGCATCGCAGGTCACGGCGCTGCTCCCGGTGACGAATTCCCGGATCAACGCTGGCGTATGCAGGGCATTGTCGCCAGTGGTCACCAGCAGCGGCCAGTGTTCATCGGGGATGTGCTGCGCTGCCGTCAAAATACTATCCGCCAGGTTGCCTTCAGCGGCAACAGCGGATAAAAGACCGGCTTCCATCCAGCTGCGCAACCGCTTGCCTTCGTGCAACACGGATTGATCATCGATGCTCACGTAGACATGCCGGCAGCAGCCGCTGTCGAGCAGCGCCGCGATGACCCGTTCAAGCATGATCTGGCCCTGAATCGGCAGCATGCACTTGTGCGTCACAGCGCCCAGCCCGTCCAGCGGGTCCGTGACGCCAGGCCGGCGCGCCGCCAGTACCAAGGCGCTGGTTTGCAGCAGATTTTCAGCCATGTCCTGATTCCTCAAGGCCGCTTCGGCCGGTAAGGTATTGTCGTTTGTAGCGTTCGAAGACATCAGCCGGGGTCAAAGTGTCTTGTCGACGAGGTCGGGGACCAGCGCGGACTTGATGTCGTAAACCAGGCAGTGCGGCCGGCACAATGCGCGCACCCATTTCGCCCCGCGCTGCATGAGTTCATCATGTGGCACGGCTAAAATGACGCAATCGTAGTGATTCTCCGGCGGCTCACCCGCCAACTTGATGCCCAACTCGGCTTCGGCATCCACACTGCGCACCAAGGGATCAAAAACATCGATACTGCCTACCATGCTGACCAGATAGCGGTGAATGTCGGCCACCTTGGAATTACGTAAATCCGGACAGTTTTCCTTGAACGATATACCGAGGATCAACACATTCGCTTTGGTCATCTCGATATCACGCTGGGCCATCATGCGCGTTACTTTGCGGGCGATATAGGTGCCCATGCTGTTGTTGATGCGCCGCCCGGAGATGATCAAATCGGGGTGGTGGCCCACGCGTTGCGACTTGTGAATCAGGTAGTAGGGATCCACACCGATGCAGTGCCCGCCGACCAGGCCGGGAGTGAACGGCAGAAAATTCCATTTTGTGGCCGCGGCTTCCAATACTTCGTAGGTGCGCAGATTCATGTGGTCGCACATGATGGCCAGTTCGTTCATCAGCGCGATATTGATGTCGCGTTGGGAGTTTTCCACCACCTTGGCCATTTCCGCGGTGCGAATGGACGCTGCCGGAAACGTGCCTGCCTCGATGATTTTTCCATACAGACTGTCCACCAACTCGGCACATCGGGGTGTCAGGCCGGACGTGATCTTGCAGATGTCCTTGAGTCCACGGATTTTATCACCGGGGTTGATGCGCTCAGGACTGTAACCAAGGTTGAAATCCTTGCCAGCCTTGAGCCCGGAATGCTCCAATAACGGCAGACAGAATTCTTCAGTCACACCGGGATACACGGTGGACTCGTAAACCACGAGGTCACCCGGTTTGAGATATTTTGCAATCATCTCGCTGGCGCTTTGGATGGCATCCAGGTCCGGCTGCTGACTGAGGTCAATGGGCGAGGGTACGGTGACGATGTAGACATTGCAGGCCGCCATGTCATCGGCATCCAGTGTATAGCTCAGATTGCGTGCAGCTTGCAGCTCTTCCTGAGAAGCTTCCAGGGTATGATCGGTACCCGCGCGCAATTCCTCGATACGTTCCTGATTGATATCAAAACCGGTAACCGGATAGAGCCTGGAAAAGGCCAGCGCCAGAGGCAGGCCGACATAGCCCATGCCAATGACGCACAGTTTCAATTCTTCAGAGAACGGCAAGGAAGATCCCGCTTTATCCATGTTTGATGATTGCATGTGGCTTGCTCAGATGTGTGTCGCGACCCAGTAACCGGACAGAATGCGCTCACCACGCTGTCCCGATTCGATTTCCGACAACACCCGCTTGCCAATGCCGGACAGGTTCTTGGCATGCATGCGGTAGCGAATCAATGGCTCGGCAATGTGCAGGCCCTTCCAGCCTTGAGCTACCATTCGCAGCCATTTGTGGTGTTTGGTGCCGACCTTGATGCGGGTATCGAACGGCATGACGTCAAGACAGGCATGGCTCAGGCACAGTGCTGGCTCGGGAATATAGGACATGGTTTGCAGCATTTTGGCATCAAAGGCGGTCGAACGTCCGCGGTCGATGATTTCGCCGACTTCATCAATCAACAGGCAATCGGTATAAACCAGGGCCATTTGTGTGTCCTGCTCACGCGCCTCGATCAGCGTGTGCAGACAACGAGCGATGTATTCCGGTTCGAGTTGATCGTCGGCATCCAGGGTCAGCGTGTAGGGCGCGGTGATCTCGTGCATCACCGCGTTCAGCGCCGCCAGTTTGCCGGCGTTGGCTGCTTGTCTGTGAAACACCGTCCTGCGGGGGCTGCTGAACAAGGCCAGGGATTGCTCGATAACGCTGACCGAATCATCACTGCTGCCGTCATCGATGACGATGACATCGAGTGGCTGGTAGGTCTGGGCCAGCACGCTGTGCAAGGTCCCGGCAATATAACGGCCGTAATTGTGATTGGGAATGAGCACACTGACGCGCGGCAGGAGATCGGCCAGCGGCGCGGTGGCTTTACTTTCAGTAGTGTCCATGTTTACTGGCCGGTTCTCCATGTTGCAATGCGCCGAGGCCGTCCGGCATCAGATAATATTCTGCGGAGAGTTGCTTAGTTTCCGCCAAGCGGCACGGCAATACTGCTCTGCCAGTCGCAAGTGATCGTCGCTGAGCATTTCGTGTTTGCTCTGGCTGTCGTCCTTAAAACCGGTCTGGTTGCGATCATCTTTCGAGTAAACGGAAAACTGCTCGTGCATCTGCCGTAGTTGGTGGCTGTCAGGCTGCAATGCAAATGCGGCAGCGAGTATTTTTTCCAGTGCGTCAGGCGCGAACGCTGCGAATGATAGCAATTTGGGCTGTGGTTGCGCATCTAGTATGGCCCTGAAATAGTGCGCATAGCAAGAACACAGGTAGGCGACGTCATCCATCGCATCCAGTTCGGTTGCTCCTTTTCCAGCCAGAAACTCCGCCTGCCTGCTGCCCCTGGCCAGCAACACGGCACTGGTTTCGCGGAACACCGATGCGATCACCTCGACCGGATCACGATACAGGAACAGGGTTGGCACATCGGCGAAGGCCGCATGGATAAAGTCCACATACAGGCTGTTCCAGCTGATGAATTTGATGAAAATATCGTGCTCGTTATCCAACCGCCGCCGGCACAGCAGGTTTAAGAGATTACGAAAACGCACCAGATTCAGGGCATTGGACTCGGGCCGCCAGTTCCTGCGCGATTGCCAGCTGCCCGTAATCCAGGACCAGAAGCCATGTTGCAGGACGGAAGGCTGGTTAATGATACCAATACCATCGGCGCGTGCCAAGACTTTGCCCAGAAGGGTTGACCCACAGCGTGACATGTGCAGGATAAACCCCCGCGGTTTTCGCGGCTCCGCGACCAGGTCGGGAATATCAAGCAGTTCCGCCGGCGTGCTGAAATAATCCGCGATCCGGCCCGATTGCGCGAGTTGTTGCACGCTGTAAATGTGCTGCCATTCACGGTATTGATACGTTCCCAAATCAGCGAAATAAAGCAGGGGGCTGTCGGGCCCGGGGTTTATGGCGATTGGAACCCAACACCCGCTGCGGATACGTTCGCTCGCTTCGTGGATTGACAGGCGCCGATCCTCGATATCAGGCAATAGCGAGGTAATGACGTGATGGTCCGGCAACGCAAAGATCGGTGCTGTCTTTGCCGCCAGGTCAACTACGGGTGAGATTCTGTTTGGCACGGTGCCGCTATTGTAGCGCTGATCAAATCCCGGGGTCCTGGCAGAACGTCTGATTTCAAGTCATGAATATGAGAAATAGCCAACCGCCAAATCCGCTCGGTTATACTTCCCTTCTCAGCCGTCCGGTACAATATTGCGTGCTGGTCCTGTCGTGATGTTCTGTATAAATAAGAAAGCTCTGAATAATGCATCCATGCATTATCAGAGCACGCCAAACAAAAAGTGTGATTTTTGTTTGGCTTCATTTTCAATGAGTCACACTCATTGAAAATGGCGGCACATCCCTGTGCCACGAAAACTCTGAATTAATCAGAGTTTCCATAAATGAATGTTTTAGGGATGTTATTGATTTGAACATGAATAACAATGTGTTCCGCATCGCACATATCTCCGATCTGCACATCCCGCCACTGCCACGTATTTCCCCGGGCCAGCTCTTCAGCAAGCGGCTGTTCGGCCTGTTTTCCTGGCATCACAAGTGGAAATCCGAGCATCAAAAGAAGGTTCTCGATGCCCTGCTCGATCACCTCGGTGAAATGCAACCCGACCATATCTGCGTTACCGGTGATATCACCTTTACCGCCCATCCGGCGGAAGTAGACGCCGCAGCAGACTGGCTCGCCCAGCTCGGCGATCCACGACGCGTGAGTCTCATTCCCGGCAACCACGACGCCTATGTGCCGGGGGCCCTGGATTACGCGCTGAAGCGCTGGTCCCGCTGGATGCGGGATGATGAAGGCCATGCAGGATTTCCGTTTCTGCACCGCCGCGGCCCGGTCGACATCGTGGCTCTGTCGAGTGCGGTGGCAACTCTTCCTGCGATTTCCCTGGGCCGCATTGGCCGGGCACAGCTTGAGCGGGCCGAAGCACTCCTCGCCAGGATCAGAACCGACCGCCGGCCTTGCCTGCTGATGGTTCATCATCCGCCACAGGACGGCGCCGCATCGCCATTGCGGGCACTTTCCGATCGAAAAAACCTGCAGCAGATGCTGCTGCGTTGCCCGGTCGACCTCATTCTGCACGGGCATTTGCATTATCCGGTCACGGCCTCCCTCGAAGGTTCGTCCGGACCCATCCCGGTGCTGGGTGCAGCCTCGGCCTCGACGATTGGAAAACGTAAATCCGTGGCCCATTATCATTTGATCGAGCTGGAAACAGCTGGTGACCACTTGCGGCTGACGGTCCGGCACGCTCATTATGACCTGGCCGCGGGAAACTTCTCACTCTCCGGGAGCCAGGCTTTATGATTCGAGTTGGGTTTCTGCTGAACCACGATGCGGCGCATCAAGTGATGCACAGCGTTCCGGCCGCGTTCGAACTTGCTCGCCTTTACCCCGAAATCAGCGTAACCGTCATCAGCACCACCCAAGTGGAAGCGGAAGCGGTTGCCGGTATTGCCGCAGATTATCCCGGTGTGGCCTGCACGTTCACAACCGCGGCCCAACCCACCTATGCGCGGGTATTCGACCGGCTGACCGGGCACGCGCTGCTGGCCAAGCGCTTTGCCGTGCTGTGGCATCATCGCGAATTGTTCCGTTCTTTCGATGTGCTCATCGTCCCCGACAAGACCAGCCGCTTGCTTAAGAGTTGGCTTGGCGCCGCCTGCCCCTTGATGATATACACCTTTCATGGCGCGGGTGATCGGGCCGGTGGTTTCAGGGGTACGGCTGGCTTTGACTATTATCTCTTGCCCGGACGTAATTATGAGACCCGGTTGGTGGCGGAAGGCATGATCCCACCGGGCCGTTACAGCGTGGTTGGCTATGCCAAGCTGGACCGTTTTCGCCATGGACCTCGTCCCAAACTCTTCGCCAACGATCGCCCCACAGTGCTTTACGCGCCACATTTTGATCCCAAATATTCGTCGTGGTATGGTTGGGGCGCATCGGTGTTGGATTATTTCGCGGGCAATGATGACTACAATCTCATATTTGCCCCGCATGTTCTGTTGTTCCGCCGCGGTTGGCACATCTCCAATGAAGGCGGATGGCCCAAACGAACGCCGCCCATGCCGGCGCGATTCGGGGACAGGCAAAATATCCTGGTGGACCTGGGCAGCACGGCTTCGGTTGATATGACATACACCCGCGCGGCGGATATCTATCTCGGCGATGTCAGCAGCCAGGTGTATGAATTTCTCTATGAACCGCGGCCGTGCATATTTCTCAATCGCGGCGGCATTCATTGGCAGGATGACGTTAATTTCCGCTTCTGGAATCTCGGTGATGTGTTAACGACACTCGATGATCTTCCCACCGCACTCAGCCGCGCCCGGTCTGATCCCGCGCGCTATCGCACACAGCAGGAGCATGCCGTCGCCGAGGCGTTCGACATCACCGATACGCCTTCGGCAGTCCGGGCGGCAGAGGCGATTGCCGCTTTCATCACCAGCAAGGGCATGCGAGAAAGCCCATGACCAAACTGTATGCGCTGCCTGATCATGAAGTCATGGAAAATTTGCTGCCCGGGATCGGCGCGCGCAAACTGCCGGTCGAACAGGCCAGCACACGCCTGCGTAGCCGGCCGGGACTGACGCCGGTGGCAATCAATCCCCAGGGCGGCGGCTCGGTATATTTTGCTGACATCGGGGCTGCTCCGCTGCTGGAGTGGAAGCATATTTACACCATTGAACGCCTCGCCCGCGAAAACGCCATCAGAGAAATGTTCTCCACGGACCTGGCCATCCTGGCGCAGCAAGATCTGGTTAGCGACGGCATTTCGCCCCAGGGACTGATTTTTCATGTGTCGCGTTGCGGGTCCACGCTGTTTACCAAGGCGCTGGCCAACTCACCGCGTAATTTGACCATCAATCAGGGCGGCCCCCTGCAGGAAGGATTTTGGGCGGCGATAACGCAGAACTGGCAGCATCCGCCGGAAACCAGCCCGCGAAACATCCGCATGCTGCGCAACCTGGTGCTGCTCATGACCCGCAAGCGCCGCCCGGAGTACCAGCGCAGTTTTGTCAAGTTCATCAGCTGGAATGTCATTTATCTTGACTTGATACATAACACCTTTCCCGATGCAGCAATACTCTATTTGTACCGGAATCCACTGGAGGTCATTGCCACTGTGATGCAGGAAACCACAGCGGTATTACGCGCCAAGGGCCAACCCAGATCGCAAAGCCTTACCGGACTGCAACCCGGGGTCACCGGGCAGATGTCTGATGCGGAATACCTGGCCCACTGTTTTGCGCATTATTTCGCTATCGTGCAGCAACTGGCCGGCAAGTGCGATCTGCATCTGGTCAACTATGAACAAACCAGGAATCCGGCATATTTCAAGGACATCCTGTCCCGCGGTCTTTTTCTGCAACCGGACGCCGCGGAACTGGAACTGATGCTGCAGCAGTTCCATTACTATTCCAAGGACGATTCAAAACGTACCCTGTACGCGGGCGAGCCGGAAAATTTGCTGGATATCCTGAATGAGAACGACCGGCAAGCGATTGTCACGATCTGCGGTGCGAAACTGGCGGACCTCGATCGCTCTCGCTGGAATCTTTTTCCACAGACAAAGGCCGGACTATGAAAACCAATCCTCTGGCAGCCTATGGCGACTGGATTGCATCGGTGGGCAAAGACTGGCCGCAAGCGGCAATCGAATCAGCGTACCGGGAACTGATCGATACGGTTGCCGTTATGATCCCGGGCTCGGTAACCCCGGTAGCGCGCAAAGTCCTGGCCCGGGCGCGCCAATGGGGCGCGGGTGCGTGCACTGGCGTCGGAACCACGGATCGCCTGGCCCTGCCCTGGGCGGCCATGCTCAATGCCACCGCAGGCCATGCGCTGGATTTCGATGACAATTTCGACCCGGCGAAAGCGCACATATCAACTGTACTTTGGCCGGCCATTCTGGCGGTGGCGGAAGAACAAGGCAGCTCACCCCGGGACTGTCTCGATGCCTACATCGTCGCCTTGCAGATCCAGGGCCGCATCGGTCAGGGACTGAATCCACCGCACCGCAAACGCGGCTGGCACGCAACGGCAACCACCGGCGCACTCGGTGCGGCCGCGGCAGCAGCCCGGCTGCTTCGTCTCGATGCCACGCAGGCAGCGATGGCGCTGTCGCTCGCCACCAGTACGGCCGGCGGCTTCATGTCGCAATTTGGCACCATGGCCAAACCCTTGCACGCCGGCAATGCGGCAAAAGGAGGCATTATATCGGCCTGTTTCGCCCAGGATGGCATGACCGCAGGCTGGCACACCCTGGACGGCCCCATGGGCATGAATACCCTGATGGTGGGACCTGACCGGGAAGCCCTGCGCGCCGCCATCCGTGAACCGGAGCATGGCCAGACACTGACCTTCAATATTGACTCCATAGGCGAACCCTTGCTGATCACCGAGCACCTTTTCCGGGTGAAGCGATTCCCGACTTGTGGCAGCGCGCACCGCTCGCTGGACGCGGTGCTGGCATTGCGCGAAAAGTATGGTTTCCAGGCCGATGATATAGAACGCGTGGATGTGCATGCCCCGGCCATGCACCTCAAGAACCTCATGTATCAAAGGCCGAATGATGGATTGCAAGGCAAGTTTTCCGTGGAGTACCCGCTGGCCTGTGCCATCATCCAGGGCAAATGCACATTGGCAGATTTCACTGACGAAGCGGTCGCCCGTCCCGCCTACCGGCAGTTGTTTGAGCGTATCCACCGACACCCTATCGATCGTCCCGAGACCGAGATAGACACCACGATACGCATTACACTCAACGATGGCCGGGTAATTGAGAAATCTGTCTTCATGCCGCTGGGCAGTAAAGTCGCGCCCTTCCCAACCGCTCAATACTGGGAGAAATTCGAACAATGTACCGCAGGTGTCATGCCGGTGGCCGACCGGCAACGCTTGCAGCAGGCGCTGGAAAACTTTTCCCAGCTGGCGAGCGCCAGTGAAATGACCCGCTGTCTGGGTGTCGCTCTGCAGCCGATGGGTCCGTCCGGCCCCGCGTGAAAGTGCTCTGTCGCGACCATTCGCCAGACGACAAACTGATTTTGCAGTGTGGCTTCCTTTTCAATCATCGCCCGGACGAGGTCTGGCATGCAGCGCCCATTGCCTTCGAGTTGTCGCGACTCAAGCCGGACGCGGAAATACTGATCCTGTGCGTTGATGAAGCGAATCTGGCAACCGTCAAAAGAATTGCTGCCGGCTACCCGGGTCAAAATTGCCACATGGAACTTGCCCGGATTGCAACGCTCATGCGCGCACTGGCGGCCGTGTTCAGAGGATTTTTCCCGCTCCTGAAGGAAGTTGCCCTGCATCGAAACGCCCATTGCTTCGCCGGGTTCGATGCGCTGATAGTACCTGATCTCGGCAGTCTCAGGCTCAAGCGACGACTGCCTGGGGTGCGCATGATCCGGGTTCGGCACGGTGCCGGAGATCGTGCCGACAGTTTTGACGATCGTAACGCCGCTTTTGATTTTTTGCTCCTGCCGGGACGGAAATACGAGCGGCGGCTCAAGGCTGCAAAACTGCTCCACGATGCCGGTTACGCTGTCATCGGCTATCCCAAATTCGATGCCGTGGACCGCACCGCCAGCACGAGCACCCCGGTCTTCGACAACGGCCGGCTGACCGTGCTCTATAACCCCCATTTCGATGGTGGCGTCTCCTCGTGGCGTTCCTGTGGTCTTGATGTGCTTGATTTTTTCGTCCGCCATGAGGATCGCTACAACCTGATTTTCGCGCCGCATCTCAAGCTCTTCGAGCAGTGGCTGCGGCGTTGTGCCTACCTGCCTCGACGCTACCGGCACCGGCACAACATCCATGTCGATCTCGGCAGCCCGGCGTCCGCCGACATGACTTATACGCGTGTCGCCGACATTTATCTCGGCGATGTATCGAGTCAGGTCTATGAGTTCCTGCGCGAGCCTCGCCCCTGCGTTTTCATCGACCCGCGCGGCCGAGCCTGGGAGCACGACCCCAACTATGCCCATTGGCATCTTGGACCGGTAATCCACGGTCCTGCGCAACTCGGGCCGGCGCTTGAGCGCGCGGTAGCGGAACATTTCCGTTATAAAGCAAAACAGGAACGCGCCTTCAACGACACTTTCGAGCTCACGGCCACGCCCTCTGCGGAACGGGCGGCGCGTGCCATACTCGATTTCATCGAGCGCTAAATGTGCGGTATCGCCGGATTTCTCGAGACCTCTGCGCTTGGCTCGGAGGCCCGGGAATGCATCGAGCGGATGACCCGGAGCATCGCCCATCGCGGGCCCGATGATATGGGTCACTGGCTGGACCCGGTTGCTGGCATCGCGCTCGGTCATCGCCGGCTCTCGATCATCGACCTGTCAGCAGCGGGACATCAACCCATGGTGTCGCCATCGGCTCGGCATGTCATTGTTTACAACGGTGAGATCTACAACCATGCACAGATCAGGTCTGATCTGGAGACGATCGGCGCCGCACCCGACTGGCGCGGACATTCCGACACCGAGGTGCTGCTTGCGGCCATAGACCGCTGGGGTGTCGAGGATACGCTGGTGCGGCTCAACGGCATGTTCGCTTTTGCGCTCTGGGACCGCAAGGAAAGACAACTTTACCTGGCGCGCGACCGGCTCGGCGAAAAGCCGCTCTATTATGGCCGGTCGGGGAATGCTTTCCTGTTCGGCTCGGAACTGAAAGCATTGACAGCGCATCCCGGATTCAAGGCCGAAGTCGATCGCGAGGCGCTGGCTTTGTTCCTGTTCCTGCGACACAAGTACATCCCGGCACCCTGGAGCATCTGGCAGGGAATCCGCAAGCTGCTTCCTGCGCATTATGTGGTCGTCCGTGACGGTGGGCGCCGGGTGGGTGAACCACAGTGCTATTGGGACTTCCCGGCGATCGCACAGCAGGGGGCATGGACTCCTTTGCGAGATGATGCAGGCCTCGAAGATCGCCTCGACACCTTGCTCAGGGGCGCGGTTGCCAGCCGCATGCAAGCGGATGTTCCTTTGGGCGCATTGCTGTCTGGTGGCATCGATTCGTCGACGATCGTTGCGCTCATGCAGGCGCAGTCAAGACGGCCGGTTAAAACATTCAGCATCGGGTTCGAAGAGAAGAGCCATGATGAAGCGCCCCATGCCCGCGCAGTCGCGGCGCATCTGGGCACGGAACATACCGAACTCTACGTCAAGCCGGAACAGGCTTTCACCATTATTCCCGATCTGCCGGCTCTCTGGGACGAGCCATTTGCGGACGTTTCGCAGATTCCGACCTATCTTGTCTGCGAAATGGCTCGCCGCCACGTGACCGTAGCCCTGTCTGGAGACGGGGGTGACGAGCTGTTCGGGGGATACAAACGCTACGCCCAGGCCAATTGGCTGCAGCGTTATCACAGGCTTCTCCCGAGGCGGGCGCGCCGCTCATTGGCGCAATGGGGTGGCGCTTCGGCGCCGGGCACCTGGTTGACCAGGGTTTCACAGTTGTTGCTTGCAAGCTCGCCCGAGGACCTGTACTGGAAATTTCTCTCACAGTGGAAATTCCCGGCAAATGTTGTCCTGGCCGCGCCCGATCCGGAATTACTGCTGGCCGGGATCGCCCGCCCCAAGCAGCCGTTTCCCGATTTCCGCCAGCACATGATGTACGTGGATACACTGACCTATCTGCCCGATGACGTGCTGGTGAAAGTCGATCGTGCGAGCATGGCGGTGGGTCTCGAGCTCAGAGCGCCGTTACTGGATCATCGGCTGGTCGAACTGGCGTGGAGGCTGCCGCTGCGCAGCAAATTTCAGCACAACAATGGCAAACATATCCTGCGGAATATTCTCCACCGCTATGTTCCGCCCGCCATCGTCGATCGTCCCAAGATGGGATTTCGCGTGCCGATCGCAGCCTGGTTGCGCGGTCCATTCCGGGACTGGGCCGAGGACCTGCTCGATGAACGCCGCTTGCGGGATTACGGTTACTTCGACTTTCTTCAGGTTCGCCGCCTGTGGCATGGGCTGCTGCAGGGAAGCGACCGTTGGCACTCCCACATCTGGGCCATACTCATGTTTCAGGCCTGGCTGGAAAAACAGCGTGCAGGGAATTCGCCCGCAGCAGCACAACGGTGAGCCACAGGGTCAGCAACGACGTGATGATCGTTGCCAGGCCGGCGCCAATCAATCCCAGCAGATGGGTGAGCAGCAGGAACGCCACGACATAGGCGATGACCCCCCATACGTGAATGCGCAGCAAGCTGGTGGCGCTGCCCATCGCATAGGCCGCAGCCCGCAGCGAAGCACTGGACAACTCGAACGATGCGGCCAGCAAAAGCAGCACCATGAGCGGCTGCGCCGCTATGTAATCATCTCCGATCAGCGCGAGGATCGATTTACCGGCAATGAGGGCGAAAACAACCAGGGCCAGCCCTGCCCCGCCGGAGATCAGCGCCGTGCGGAACGGCAGCCGATTGAAGCCTTCCTTGTCCGCGTGCCAGGCACGGGTCAGGTCCGGAAACAGAACTTCGCGCAACATCACTGCAGGCTGTGTCAGCACAGTGGAAATTTCCCGCGCGAACTGGAACAGGCCGGCGGCGGCCGGGCCCAGCAGGCTGCCAGCCGCCAGGGTGGAAAAGTACTTGGGCAAGAGGTCAATACCGGTCTGCCAGTAAACCACGCCGATAAAAATCCAGAATTCCCGGCCCCGCGAACCGATATCCCGCCAGCCAAACCCCCGCCAGAACGGTACCGAGGCATGGCGGCGCAATTCAATGAATCCCTGCGCGAACATGTTCAGGTTACCGATGCAAAACGCCGCGCCGCGCGCCAGCACGAACCAGACAATGCCACCGTCCAGGGTCCACACGAGAGCAAACAACAGAACGCGCACCGCGGGGTCGATGATGTATTGCAGCCCCAATATATCAAAGCGGTCGTATAGCCTGAGGATACCGTTGCTGGTGTAGGTCGGAGTGCTGAGCAACAACAGGGAATACAGCAGTGCCCAATCGCTCATCGTCGTGTCCCAGTGCAGCAGGTGGGACGCCAGGGGTACCACCGCGACGGCAACAAACACGGCGAGGACGGTGGTACCCAGGTCCAGAACGAGCATTGCCCGTAACAGACTCATCAATCCGGCCTTGTCACCTTTTTCCTGCAGCGGAACGCCATAGCGCACGATGGCCTCGAACGCACGCACGCTGATGAGGCCCTTGACGGTTTTGACGTAGGTGTGCAACAGCACCACCAGTCCGAATTGTTCGACCGGCAGTGCATGGGCCATCAGGCCGGTGGCCAGCACCGAGCAAACGCCGGCAATACCGCGCCCGCTCAGCACCCGCCCGAAATTTTTCAGAATACGATTGCTCATGGTGCCGATAAAACCATTGGTATTACTGGTGCCCGGGGCCGGAGTCGAACCGGCATGATGTTGCCATCGAGGGATTTTAAGTCCCGTTTTCCGGGTTTCCTAACCTTTTGAATACTCTATTGTTTACCATCTGAAACCCGCATGGCTGTGCGGTTTTTGTGACTTTAACCTTTACTTAAAAGGGACATAAAGGTACACTACTACACCGTAACGACCTTTACCCAAACCTTTACTCAAATCGCGAGGGACTAGCCATGCCGCGCATCATTCTAACCGATAGTCCGGTCCGCAAGGCCGATCAGAAGACGCTGATCCGCATCAAGGACATTCCCGTGCCGGATGTTTCCGCCGTCCTATATGGCGACGACCACAAGGACGCCGGGCGCGGCCTGTATCTGAAGGCAGATCACCGCGGGCGCAAGTCCTGGGTTCTGGCCGACTACCTCACCGGCAAACGCCGCCTGACCAAGCTGGGCGAATGGCCGAAGATGGGGCCGGCAGCGGCCCGCATAGCGGCCGGTGACGAGCGCGACCGCATCCGAAAGGGCGAAGGCAAGGTAGAAGCCAAACAGGCCGAGCGACGAGCACAGGAAGCGGCCCAAGC
>CAVPUV010000047.1:0-19695 GCA_963708905.1 uncultured Gammaproteobacteria bacterium
AACTTTTTTTGATCTTCCCTCTGAGGTTTGACCCCTTAATCAGTTTACACAACCTTACTTTCGAAGGTGAGAGATTGCGCGGACTGCCCGCACTAAAGGATTAAAGGAAGCTGCACGCCAGTGAGAAAAAGCGTAATCTCGCACGAGCAGGAGCCTGGCCACCCGTTGCGGATGTCCACAGGACCCGTCAGGCCAGGCAGCACCCGCCCGCAACTCAATGGGTTGCGAGCAGTCTCTGGACGACTGGAGGGCACCATGGCCAGGAAGCAGAGCGCCACGCTCGGAAAGTTCAAGCTGACCGCCCGCACGGACGCGCCGGACTTCCGCGACTACGACTACCGGCCGGCGTTGGTCAATCTCGAGCCCCGCCTCGGCGTACCCAGGAACCTCAACATCCGCCACCAGGGCAGCTCGAATGCCTGCACCGGCTTTGGCCTCGCGGCGGTCGTCGACCATCTGATCGCCGGGAGCAAGCGCAAAGAGAATGACAAGCCCGTGATCGTCAGTGCGCTGATGCTGTACGAAATGGCGCTGCGTTACGACGAGTGGCCGGGCGAAGCGGACGAAGGATCGAGCTGCCGCGGCGCGATAAAGGGCTGGTACAACATGGGCGTGTGCCGTGAGGATCTGTATCGCTTCGACCCGGAATCAAGGCCGGACTACACCATCGAGGCCGCCAAGGACGCCCGCAACAACACCGTCGGTGCCTACTACCGCCTCGGCAACCGCATCTCCGACTACCATGCCGCGATGACCGAGGTCGGTGCGGTCTTCTGTTCCGCCAACGTCCACAGCGGTTGGGATGCGCCCGACGCCAAAACGGGCCTGATCGAGTACCACAAAAAAAACCTGGGCGGCCATGCCTTCGCCATCGTCGGCTACGACGACAAGGGCTTCTGGATCCAGAACTCCTGGGGCAAGAGCTGGGGCAAGAACGGCACCGCACTGTGGACTTATGAAGACTGGCTGCGCAACGTCCGCGATGCCTGGGTGTTCCGCATGGCGCTGCCCACCCCGCAGATCTGGGGCCTGCCGGCCCGCGGCAGCGTCAGCGCCAGCGCGGTCGAAAAATCCCGCGCCCCTGCGCGCGCCGAGATCGCCGGCCACTTCATCCACGTGGACGACGGCCATTTCCACGACAACGGGCAGTACTGGAGCACGCTGGACGATGTCCGCATGACCGCCAGCCTGCTGGCCAACTCGGATGACTACGACCATCTGCTGTTCTACGCCCACGGCGGCCTGAACCGCCCGGAAGACTCCGCCCGGCGCATCGCGGCGATGAAGGAAACCTTCAAGGCCAACCGCATCTACCCCTATCACCTGATGTACGACACCGGCCTGCTCGAGGAACTCAAGGACGTCATCATCGGGCGGCGCCAGGAAGCCGACGCGCGCGCCGGCGGTGTCACCGACTGGATCGACAAGCTGGTCGAAACGCTCAGCCGCGTCCCCGGGCGCGCGCTGTGGCGCGAGATGAAGGCTGGCGCCGAGCTCCCGTTCCGGGACAACCATGCGGGCTCACAAACCCTGCGGGCATTCATCGACGCGATCCGTGCCTCGGGCAAGCCCAAAAAATTGCACCTGGCCGGCCACAGCACCGGCATGATCCTGCTCACGCACCTGCTGCAGCGGTTGTCGGTGCTGTCTCCCAACCTCTCGGTGGAAACCGTCAGCCTGATGGCCCCGGCCGGCACCGTCGAACTTTTCACCGCAGGAGTGCAACCGTTCCTCAAGGCGCCCTTCCCGGACTTCCGCGTTTCTGAAATGACCATCTACAACCTGAGCGACGAGCTGGAACAGGACGACGAAGTGACCAAGGCCTACAACAAGTCCCTGCTCTACCTGGTCTCGAATGCGTTCGAGGAGGACGTGCCCAAGGCCAAGATCCTCGGCATGGAGAACTTCAGCAAAACCGTGGAGCGCCGCGCGCTGCCGCGGCTGACCGTGCAATACTCAAAAGGCGACGTGCCCGGCGCGCGGGTGACGGCCAGCGAAACGCATGGCGGGTTCGACAACGATCCGTTGACGATGAATCACATACTGCGGCGGGTGGTCGGGAAGAAACCCAAGCAGGAGTTTACGCGGGAGACACTGAAGTATTAAATCCATCACCCGAAACACGTTGGCAAATGCGAGATTGAAGGTAACACGACATAAGGCCAGGCCCAAAGCACACGGGTGTACAATAAATGGAACCGGGCTCGAATGGCACTTACTTAAGCCCGAACTCCCTCGATTCGTCATTCCCGCGAAGGCGGGAATCCAGTGAATTGGGAGATCGGGCATAAGCGAAAGGCGCTGGATGCCCGCTTCCGCGGGCATGACAACGCTAAAGTAAGCGCCATTCGAATCGGGCTCATTTGTCCCGAGTCATTGCTTTGCCGTGGGTTTTTACTCTGACCCCAAATATTGCTGATTTGCATCAGGGGTTCACTTTGCCACTTGACCGGAGACGGCTAATGGGTGACCCCTCAAGATGGACACTCAGTCGAGATAAAACCGCTTCCGTAGCTCGGACTCGGGAATAAACCTTGCAGCCTGACGATAGATCGCCTGGATCGTGCCGAGATCGAGCTCCTTGTGCAAGGGCAACGTGAGCGTTTCTCGGCGCCCCTCTGCGTTAACCCGTCTGAGCTTTGCGTGGCTTCCGCGCGTCGCCACCACCTGGAAACCGAAGCTTTTAAGAATGCGAAGGACTTCTCTAGCGGAGAGCCGTCTGAGCCCAGGGGCCATAGTCGAGTGAGCTCTCGTAGGTAATGACGATTCTCGGAGAAGCCGTAAACCCGAGCGCACCCAAATCCTCCCCTTCGAGGTGAAGAGCAAGAGCTTCCCGCAGATTCGAAACCGCCTCGTCCAGAGTTCTTCCCTGGGTCACGACCGCGACCTCCAGGCATTCCACGATGAAAGCGGCCGAGCCGCGGGAAACGATTACGTGAATCGAGTCTCGAAGAGGCGACGAGCGGTAGGCGGTTGCAGACTCCGCCACCAGCGAGGGCTTCTTTCGTTCCTTGTCTCGCCGATAGGGGGGCGAGATCTCATACACACCTCTGCTGGTGCGGCGAAAGTAGTTCCATTTGTGGGGATGGTTTTTCGGGGCGTTGATGCAGCAGCGGCTCACGATGTGCGTGCGAACCGAATTTTCGTTGAGCTCCGGCAGAGCCCGAACGATCTCCTGGGGAGTGAACGTCCATTCCCCGCGCTCGCGGCAGATTCGCCTGGCCGCTCGCAGGACTTCATCGTGTATGGCCATGAACAAACAATAAAGTTGCAATAACGTTATGTCAAGTTGATTATTCCTGCCGCGTAACTCGTTCCGGGACGTGTAGTTGGGCGGGTCCTCACGCCGCTCCGCCACGTTTTTCGATTCCGGCAGCAAACTCTCGCTGACCGTGACCGGCGCTTTCGCATCGATGCTGTCATGGCTTGCAATGCTGGTCAGCATTGGTACCGCAAGATCATGCCGCCGGCAATCGGGATCGCATAATCTCAATCCGCCGTTCAGGTAAAATTTGCCGCAGACATGGCAGATGATTTAGGCGAAGCAATCGTTTGCAAAGTCTGCCCGACTTGCCGGGCACGGTCATTTGCCAGCATGAATCGCATCGTTCAGTATGAGCGCCATGGACATTGGCACAAAAGGAGCAGCGCTTCCGATGATGAATACTCAAAGCTTGAAACAAACCCCTTCACCAGGCGCTTACCGCATGGCCCTGGTTTGGGTTTTATTGCTGCTGCTCGCTGGCTGCTCGCCGGATAAGGAAGGGGAAACTATCGTTATCAAGTTTCCCCATGTGACCGCGCCGGCCACGCCTAAAGGGCAGGCTGCTGAAAGGTTGCGCCAATTGGTGGATGAGCGGCTGGGAGGGCGGGTAAAGGTTGAAGTCTATCCTTCCAGCCAATTGATGGACGACGACGATTCCCTGGAAGCGCTGGCTTTTGGGGAGATCCAGATGATTGCAGTTTCGCTGTCGAAATTCGATCGCATGACACCCAGGTTCCAGGTTTTCGACCTGCCTTTCCTGTTTGCTGATTTGCAGGCGGTTGAGGAGTTCCAGGGCAGCGAAGCGGGACACAAACTGCTGCGTGCGATCGAAGATAAAGGTTTCCTCGGTCTCGCATTCTGGCATAACGGCATGAAGCAGTTCAGCGCTCCGGTCCCTCTGCGCAGTCCGGCAGACGCGGCTGGACTGAAGGTCCGCATCATGGAGTCCGATGTATTGCAGGCGCAAATGCAGGTGATTGGCGCCGTGCCGCAGAAGATGGCTTTTGCCGAGGTGTACCAGGCGCTGCAGTCCGGCGCCATCGATGCGCAGGAAAATACCTGGTCCAATATCTGGTCGCAGAAATTTTTTGAAGTCCAGCCGTACATTACCGAGAGCAACCATGGTTACCTCGGGTATCTGGTCGCCGTGAACCCGCAGTTCTGGAATGGCCTGCCTGATGATATCCGCGGTGAATTGGAAGCCATCGTGGCCGAAGTAACGGCGCAGGGAAATGCCCAGGCGCAAGCGATCAACCAGGAGGACCGCGCTAAAGTGCTGGCGACCGGCCAGGCCGAAGTGGTGGAGTTGAGCGCAGAGGAACTCGAAAGCTGGCGGGCGGCGATGCGTCCGGTGTGGGATCAGTTTGCGGCGGCAATTGGTGAAGACATCATGCAGGC
Organism: uncultured Gammaproteobacteria bacterium; assembly: GCA_963708905.1. Taxonomy (GTDB): domain Bacteria; phylum Pseudomonadota; class Gammaproteobacteria; order Xanthomonadales; family SZUA-36; genus SHZL01. The sequence goes on from CAVPUV010000047.1 coordinate 4,664, forward strand.
AACGCCGGCCGGCCGCGCTGAGCATTGATAAGCATGTCGCTGTATACATCGAAACGATCGCCATGGCCTGCTGAGCAACCTTGAGCCGGGCACGGGACATCATCAACCGGCTGGAAGAAGTCCTCATGGCCTTCCTGCTGGCGCTGATGACGGTACTGACGGCTTTGCAGGTGTTGTTACGGTATGCCTTCAACACCGGCCTGATCTGGTCGCTGGAAGCGACCACGTACAGTTTTGCCTGGCTGGTTCTGCTGGGCATGTCCTACTGCGTTCGCACCCGCACCCATATTGCAGTAGACCTGCTGGTCAAGCAGTTCAATGAACGTAAACGAAAGCTGCTGGGGATACTGGCCATTGCGGTCTGTCTGGCTTATTCCCTGTTGATGCTGCATGGATCCAGCATGTTTGTGCAGCGCCTGTATACGCTCGGGCATGACGCCCGCGACCTGCCTTTGGCGCGCTGGCTGCTGACTATCATGCTGCCGCTCGGGTTTGCGTTGCTGGCCTGGCGATTTGTTCAATTGGGACTGAGTATCTGGCGTGGCCGGGTGATCGGCCTGGGTTTCGTTGCAAGCGCTCCGGAAAAATTAATGGCCGGGCAGTCTTCACAGCAGGGAGACATTGAGCAGGGACCGCCGCAATGAGTGCGCTGTTTCTGGTCTTCACCTTGTTCGCCTGCCTTTTGATTGGTGTGCCTATTGCGGTTGCACTGGGGTTCGCCAGTGTGATGACGCTGATGATATTTGCCGACCAGACATCGCTTTCACTGGCGCAGAAGTTTTTTCATACCATGCAGGTCTACCCGCTATTGGCCCTGCCATTTTTTGTGCTGGCCGGTAACTTCATGACCAGTGGTGGCGTGGCGCGCCGCATGATCGAGTTCGCCAACGCGGCGGTAGGGCATTTTCATGGTGGCCTGGCCATGGCTTCGGTGCTGGCGTGCACACTGTTCGCGGCCGTATCCGGTTCCTCGCCGGCCACGGTGGTGGCCATTGGTTCCATCGTCATCGCCGGCATGGTTAAATCGGGCTACAGCCCGGCGTTCGCCGCCGGCGTGATCTGTAATGCCGGAACCCTCGGCATCCTGATTCCGCCTTCCATCGTGATGGTGGTCTACGGAGCAGCCACAGAAACCTCGATCGGCAAGCTTTTCATCGCTGGCATCATTCCCGGCTTGATTTTAACCGGCTTTATGATGCTGGCCATTTTCGTGATTGCCCGCTACAAGAAAATTCCACGTCAGGGCTGGTGTGGCTGGCGGCAGATTTTCCGCACCGGTCGCCGCGCGCTATGGGGTTTGCTGCTGATCGTGATCATTCTTGGCGGTATCTATGGCGGGGTGTTTACACCGACTGAAGCCGCAGCCATTGCCGCAGTGTACGCATTTTTCGTGGCGGTGCTCGTCCACCGGGATATCGGGCTGAGGGAAGTTCCGCAAGTCCTGGTCGACAGCGCACGGGTGACTGCGATGCTGATGTTCATCATCGGCAATGCCTTCCTGTTCGCATTTGTGCTCACCACTTTGCAGATTCCGCAACACATATCCGAGTCCATCATATCGATGGGGCTGAGCCCCTGGTCCTATCTGCTGGCGGTCAATATTCTGTTGCTGGTGGCCGGCAATTTCATGGAGCCCTCGTCAGTCATCCTGATCCTGGCACCCATCCTGTTCCCCATCGCGATGGATTTGGGTATCGACCCGGTGCACCTCGGCATCATCATGGTGGTCAACCTCGAAATCGGCATGGTTACACCTCCGGTCGGGCTGAATCTTTTCGTGACTGCCAGCGTTGCCGGTATGTCGATCGAGCGGGTCATCATGGCCGCGATGCCGTGGTTGCTTATCCTGCTGGCTGTGCTGGTGCTTGTGACCTATCTGCCGCTGATATCACTGCTCCTGCCGTCGATGATGCTTTAGGAACGTGTCAGTGCTCCAGGAGCATGTCGGCGACTTTGTCAGCGATAGCCAGCGACGCCGTCAATCCCGGTGATTCGATGCCATAAAGGTTCACCAGGCCATCGATGCCGTGCTCTGCCGCGCCCTGGATCATAAAATCCTGGGGAAATCCCTGGCCGCTTGCCCCGGCGCCTGCAGTTTGGGCCGGATACCGCAGTAGGCAGGCTGGAGCGCCCCATCGGCGAGCACCGGGTAATACTTCCGCACCGCGCTGTAGAATGCAGCGGCGCGCGCCGGGTCGACGCTGTAGTCGATGTGATCGACCCATTCGACATCGGGACCAAAACGCACCTGCCCGGCAAGATCGATCGTGGCGTGAACGCCGAGACCGGCCTGTTCGGATAGCGGATAAACCAGCCGCTTAAAGGGTGACTTTCCGGTCAGGGCAAAATAGTTGCCTTTGGCGTAATGGACAGCGGGAACGAACCGTGGCGCCAGGCCGTGCAAACCAGCCGCCACCTTTTGCGCCGACAGGCCGGCTGCATTGATCACCCAATCCGCCTTGATGTCCAGCGCGTGATCCGCGCCCACCGAAAGCAAAATACCATCATCTTCGATGCGGCCGCCGATGACGGGTGCACGAAAGCTGAACATGGCCCCGGCCTTCTCTGCCTCGCCCTGGTAAGCGAGCATCAGCCCATGGCTGTCGATGATGCCGCTGGAAGGCGACCACAAGGCAGCGACGCAGACGGACCGCCGGTTCCATCTCGCTCACCTCGCCGGGCGTGCGCCATTGCAGATCCGCCACTCCGTTGGCCGCAGCCAGGTTTTTCAGCAGCTCCAGCGCGGCAATCTGCTGCTTCGCTGGTGGCGACAATGAGTTTGCCGCAGCGGCGATGCTCAACGCCGCGGGCCTGGCAATAAGCATACAGAGCGTGTTTGCCGGCAACACAAAGCCGTGCCTTCAGACTGGCGGCGGGATAGTAGATGCCGGCGTGAATCACTTCGCTGTTGCGGGAACTGGTCTGTGTCCCCACCGTCGCGGCGGCTTCCACAACGATCGCCTCGACGCCGGTCATCGCCAGGCGCCGGGCGACACTCAATCCAATCACTCCGGCACCAATGACCACACAGTCGACACGGTTAGTCATATAATTTGTTCATTAAGGTGCATGGGCATCAACGGATGAGCATTTACGCATGTTTGTAAAAACCAAGGATTTCAATATAACCGTCCCGGCCCTGCTGTTTGACCCCGATTTTTATATTTTCGACTTTGCCGCGAAAAGCGAGCTTAGCAAGTTCCTGGTGGTTGAGGAAACGATGCTCGAGCGCGCGCCGTTTATCGATATCCGGTTTGAACCTCTGGCGCAGGCACAGTTTTGGGTCAACACCAAAGAACTGTTTTCACTGGAGGGAAGACATGATATTCCGCGTCCCCAGCCGGTGTTCATTTTCCATCATGCCTTTGTGTGCTCAACCCTGTTGGCAAGATGTCTGAACCAGATCGATGCCTTCTTCAGCCTGAAAGAGCCCTGGATTTTACGGCGCCTGGCGGATCACAAGCGCGTGCATGTTCACCTGGCGGCCAGCCCCGTCTGGCGCGAGACGTTTGTCAAATACGTCATGCTGCTGTGCCGCAATTTCCATACAGGACGGGTTCCCGTCATCAAGGCGACCAATGTCGCGAACAATCTGCTCACCGATGTGCTGCACTTTCTGCCGGGCCGGCCGATTTTGTACCTCTATTCCGATCTCGAGAGTTTTCTGATATCAAACCTGAAGAAAACGGATGATACGCAAAAGAAAATACCGGTGCTGGCCACGGCGTTTTTGCGCGATGGGGACTTCGCGCAACGGTTTCCGCAGATGAGCGATCCATCAGGCCGCTCTTTCCTGCAAGTCTGTGCTTTGATCTGGCTGGTCAATCTATACAACTTCAAAGTGGTCGTGGAACAGCATGCAAATAGCCAGGTAAAGACCCTGGACTCGCGGGACTTGCTGCATGATCTGGCTGCAAGTCTCGCCGCGCTCAGTCGCTTTTTCGGTCATGCGCCGGATGCGGCTGAAGTACAGCGGATGCTGGATCCGCAGGTAATCCGCACCAATGCCAAGGATCAGTCTACGCCGTATGGCCAGGAGCAAAGGCAGATGGAGACGAGTCAAATCCAAAGCCGCCATGCTCAGGAACTGGCCGGCGCCATGGCTTGGATTGCGCCGCTGGTAAAAGAACTGGGTGTACTGGAATTCATGCACACCCGCCGGCTCATCGAGGTGCAGAAGTAACGAAGCAGAAGTAACGGACACCCATAAAAAGTAATGGACACCCATTACTTTTCCTGCGAATGTAAACGTCTGCAGTTACCCATAAGCCGGATTTTCCAATTGATCCTTTGAACATTCCTTCGGGAGCTTTGCGTATGGTTGGTAGAAAATTCCTGCTCGGGATAGTCACGGGCATCAGCATCCTTGGTCTGGCATCCCACGCCCTGGGGCAAGCGCAGGATGTGGAAGTCGAGGTCAAAGCCGAGAAAAGCAAGAAGGCGATTGCGCCGGCCAGTACGTTTATTTCGCAGCACTCCGGCCGCTTCAATGGGGAAAAAATCGACTATACGGTCACGGCCGGCGAGACCTATTTAAGGGACAAGGAAGGCGAGCCCAAGGCGGCCATTTTTACCTTCGCGTATACGCAAAAAGATGTGGCTGACAGCAGGACCCGGCCGGTGACCTTCATCTGGAATGGCGGACCGGGTTCCGCGTCCTTGTGGCTGCACATGGGCAGCCTGGGGCCAAAACGGATTTCCGTGCCCAGCGATGCGTCCTACCCGGGCACGTCGCCCTATCCAATTCTCGATGCGCCGGAAACGATCCTGGACGTGAGCGACCTGGTGTTCGTGGACCCGGTAGGCACCGGTTTTTCCAAGGCCCTGGGTGAGCATGAGAACAAGGAATTCTGGGGTCTGACCGAGGATGCCCAGTCGATGGCCGAATTCATTCGTGACTGGATCACCGCCCAGGGCCGCTGGAATTCGCCGAAGTTCCTGCTGGGCGAAAGTTTCGGCACGACGCGCGCCGCCGCGGTGGCCAACATTCTCGAGAAGGATTTCATGATCAGCCTGAACGGCATCGTTTTTATCTCTCAGGCGCTGGATTACATGGGGTCGTCTCCTTATGTGCGCGACAATATCATCTCCTATGTCACCTACCTGCCGACGATGGCGGCGACGGCCTTGTATCACGGCAAGGTCCATCCGCAGCCGTCAGACCTGGAGGCATTCACGCAGGATGCCCGGGCGTTTGCGGTCGATGAATTGCTGCCCGCCCTGTTCAAGGGCAATACCCTGGAACAGGCGAGTCGTGATCATTTACGTGAGCGGCTGGCATACTTCACCGGTTTGAGCGCGGAATACATCGAGCGCGCCAATCTGCGTGTCAATGGTCATCGCTTCGCCAAGGAACTGCTGCGCGAGAAGGGATTGGCCATTGGTTTGCTGGATGCGCGTTACACCCGCGATGACATGGACGACCTCAACGCGGATGTGGAAAGCGATGCCACCGATGGTGCGATTTCATCCGCGTTCAAAGCCGCATTGATGGATTATATGCACCACGATCTCAATGTTGCCTGGGATCGCCTGTACATGGCCCCGGCGGATAGCGAACTCAACAAGTCCTGGCGCTGGCGGCCGGTACCGGACGGTCAGGCCTGGGAACCGATGGCGGTGAATACCGCGCGCGATCTGTCCAATGCGTTGCGCATCAACCCCCGCCTGAGAGTATTGGTAGCGGCGGGATACTATGATCTGATCACACCCTTTTTCGATGCGGAATATACCTTGCACCGTCACGATATACCGGCTGACAGGATTGAGTACCGCTACTACGGCGGCGGCCACATGATGTACGTGAACGAACCTTCGCGCACCAATTTGCTCAGTGATGTCAGGGCGTTCATCAAGGCGCAACTCAGGCCAGAGTAGTGCTTGCGGGCTTGTGTTTCCACCGGGTCATGCCTGCAGCGCTGCCGACTAGTATTTATACCCATAAATAACGATACATGTATTATACTGTTGCATATCCACCCACAGACGAGGAGCTGGCCATGCGACAGACTGAATTGCATCTTACTGCTGAGGACCGCGAGTTGATTGAGTCATACCGGGCGAAGGGTCTGCACCATGTACGCGAAGTCAATCGAGCGCACATTCTTGCAGCGCTTGATTGCGGCATTCCCGAGGCCCAGATCATGGCGGTGCTCGGTGTTGGGCGGACGGTTGTCTGGCGGACACGAGCCGCATACCTAGGGGGTGGTGCGGAGCACGCCCTGCACGATGTTGAGCGCCCAGGCAAACCGCGCAAGTACGACACTGACGTCGAAGCGCAAATCTCCGCCCTGGCGTGCTCAGAGCCGCCCGCTGGTGCCAAGTGCTGGACGATTGCATTGCTGCAGCAGGCAGCGCATGCGCAAGCGGGGATTGGCCCCATCAGCTGCGAAACCGTCCGCCGGCTGCTAAAAAAAACTGCCTCAAGCCGTGGCGCAAGCTGATGTGGTGTATCGGCCGACTGACGCAGGAGTATCGGCAACGGATGTACGGTTTGCTCGATCTCTATGCGCGTCCGTTCCAACCGCGAGAGCCAGTCGTTTGTCTGGATGAGAAGAGCAAGCAACTGCTTAAGGATTCCCGCAGGCCTTTGCCCATGCGTCCGGGAACCCCCGCGCGACAGGATTACGAATACGTGCGCAGCGGTACCTGCAATCTGTTCGTGGCGGTAGAACCCAAGGGCGGAAGGCGAACGGTCTTGGTCACCGACCGCCGCGCCAAGCCCGACTTCGTGGCTTTCGTCCACTATCTGCTCGAACAGGTCTATACCAAAGCACGCCGGGTCCATCTGGTCATGGACAACCTCAATACCCATTTTCGCACGTGTTTCGAGGAGGTGCTCGGCGTCAAGGAAGCGCACAGACTTTTGCGTCGTGTGGTCTTTCACTACACGCCCAAGCACGCCAGTTGGCTGAACATGGCTGAAATTGAAATCGGCATTCTGGACCGCCAGTGCCTGAATCGGCGCTGGCCAGACCGTGCTACCTTCGTTGCCGAAGTCAATGCTTGGCAACAGCGCCGGAATACCGCACAGCGAGGTATCGCGTGGTCGTTCACTCGGCAGGATGCAGATCTGAAAATGGCGCGACATTATGTTTCGTAATTAATAGGTTTAAATACTAGTGTACTGTACCAACCATTTATAGACTATTATCGCGCTGGGTCTGTGGAGTAGCGCGATGAACCTGACGAATGCGGAACGAGTGGAACTGGTACGACGCACCAAGAGCCGCACGGGACGCGCCGAAGATGCGCGTCGCGCGCACGTGGTTTTGTTGCTGGCGGAGGGCTGCACGTGGGACGAAGTGTGTGACCGGCGGCTGGGGGGTTTCGTGGAGGGAGGGATTTCTCTAGGACGGCCGTAGAGATGTCTCTGGGTGACGATGACGATCGTCAGTTGCGCTCCGAAATTCTGGGTCAGGGGTCTTCGTCTTCGGCCTGAGGGATGGCGCGCTTTTACGGTTTGAGTCGAGCCAGTGGCACGGTTGCCACATGAGCCTCAATGGCTTCGATGATCTCCTGAGTAAGTGGCAGGTTGTGTTTTTCCTTCTGCCAAACTTCACGGAAGAGCTCGACAGTCTCATGCGCTGTATCAATCACGAGCGCCTCCGGCAGCTGCGCCTTGCCAGCGAGATGAGTCAGCTCGTCCTCTGAAAATCCATCAAACCTCTTGGTACGGCTGAATTTTAGCGCTGCCTCGTCATCGGGAATGTACGGGATAGTCGATACGAAATCGTAAGCCGGCGATAATGCGACGTTACGACGGTCTGGATAAATGACGGACCAGTTCTTTGCATGCATGTCGGCGTTGCCTATGAGTGTGTTGAACGTCAGGCGGCGGACGAACTCTGCGATGTCATCATTGGAGCTCTCGCGAGCGAGCACCGTCGCTATGTTTCGCACGCTGACCTTCCCGTACTTGTCATCTGGGTAGAGGCCAAATATCTGGGCGAAGTCCTCCATGTGCACGAGACCGCCATCGCTGAGACGATCAAATCGCTCGATGGCAAAGGCGCTGCCCTTCAGGTCGTCAATTCCCTTCGGGAGGTTTTTGATGTCGGATGGATCGACGAGTTTGATTGCAGGTACATTCATCCCGATCAGACGAGCCAGGGTCATCATGGAGTATTCGTTCTCTGGTACGCCCCGGTACTCACGTGACGGCAGCTTCACGATCCAGGAACCACCGATGCCCTTTGCAGGAATGGTCAGCCCCCCGGTAGACTCGTTGATGGCTGAAAACTTGAGTTGAACGCCGGCAAGTGAGAACCGAAGTGCCGAATTATCGCGACCCTTTTGGCCAAATTCGATGTCAGCATCCTCTCCTGCGTCATAGGGTGGTCCCTCACCTTCCGAAGGCTTGACTGTTATGGCCCCAGGTAGGTCCTGCCCCAAAGCCCAGATTAGGAAGAATTCACGCTCAGGTTTAACTTCGGCACGTTCGGCCAGATATTTACGCATGTGCCCCTCCGGCAGCAAATTCGAGAAGAAGGGCAGGAGTTTGGTTTGAGTGGTCCCGAACTCGGTAATCAGATTGCCAAAAGCATCTTTGAAGTGAAGGCCCAGGACGGGCCGGTTTACATCGTTGATGTAGGCGTCATTGAAGGCAAAAAGAATCCGATCGCCTGGAACGCGCGTCAGGGTCCCAATGGGCTCGCCATACAGCAAGACATCTAGAACCGATACGTCAGCCATCATCGTTCTCGTCCAGGCTGTACGCGGGTTTCATCACTTCTAATTGCAGTGATTTGGTGAATCCATGCGCAAGAGAATTGCGGAGCTGCTGAAACTCGGAGAGGGTTTTTCCGATCGCTCCCAGACTTTTCGCATGTTGCTGTATCGACCGCAGAGTTTTGTCGGCCTCTCGAATCGTCTCAAGGTAAGAGTCAGGCACTCGGAGCCGCTGCAGGTCTCGAGCCTGACTTTGAAACTGAGCCAGCTCCTTGCTTGCTGGATTTTCTCTGATGAGGCTGGTAATCATGTTATCGATACGCTTCAACTCCCTCTGTACCGTTGGTGTACTACGACCTGGCTTTTGGGAGCTACCTTCACTCCCTCGGACGATTGTATTCACCGCGGGAAGGGCGTTGCGCGGTACGAGTGTCAGCTCAAGCCCCAAGGCGCGTGAAAGCTCGATCAGGCTTGATACCCTGAGATCGACACTGCCGTTCTCGATTTTCGAGATGTGGCTTTGAGGGACGCCCGCCAACTGGCTCAGCTCTCGCTGGCTCAGTCCCTTGGCCTCCCGCGTAGCTTTGAGTTTCTCGGTAATATTTGCAGTTGCGTAGCTCATATCGATATTTAATTACATATTAATTATGACTTAAGATACATAATAACATATAGACATTGATTGACATATTCAAGTATTGATACATATATATATATCAAAATACAAAATGATATATAGATGCATATCATATAATTTAGTCGAGTTAAAACGGTGTGAAGGGCAATGCAGCGCAGGCAAGCGCATTGGGTTCGATAAGATACAAATCGGCATCACCACTCAGCCACCGCTCCAACGGGGCGCTGCCGGGTGCCGATATTGGTGCTTGCCGCCGGATAAAGTCGATGGACTCTACCGCTAGTGCAATGAAAGTTGAACTTGCAGCGAAGGCCCTTTAATCAGGCGTGCTGGAGGTTCCACGGTGGATCATACGCCCGAATCAGGCCCAATTCTCCAGATTCAATCTCCGACAATGAGTGGAGCTCGCAGAACCAAAGTCGTGCAGCCTGGCGGGCCTGGGTTATCAATGCATTAAGGCGACAGTTTGTTGCCTGGCCGTCCAGATAGCAGTTCTTCGGATGGATCCTTCCGTATCCGAGATTGATGCGCTTCTTCATGGAGTCCCTGCACCGGCCGATGTATCTTAGATCACCTTCAATGCAATACGCATAAATTCCGCGCTTTGACTCCACATGCGGGTCTCCGACCCTGAAGACGGAATATTCCGAGTCACCGTACCGATTCAAGAACCGCTTGTAGAATGAGTCATTATTGGCCTTCAGCTGCCCCAGAAAAGTTCCAAGCGGGGTCGAGAAGCTCTCCGAGTACCTATCCAATGTAAGCTGGGCGAGTTTTGCATACTTGGCATGAAGAAGTGTCTCATTAAGTGTCTTGTTGTTCTTGCCCACAAACGCATCAGAGTAGACCGCATCATCAAAATTTAGCGGCACTGAATTGAATAAGTACTTGATGCCAGTTGAAGGATCAACAAGCTCCATTTCGACCCCTTTATCGAGAGACCACTAATCGCCACCGATATTTATCAATCCACGCTCCCAAAGACTAAGCACAACATCCATTTGTTCGTTTTCAACTTTCTTGGTCCCCCGCATTACGGCCCTCCACAGCGCGTCATAATCATCAGCTAGAGCACGGTTTGCCTTTAGCAAAAGGACCGCTTCCAGCGCATAGGATTTGTTCAATCGCGACCTCGTGTAGCTGCCAGGCGCTACTCCGCGAACCACGCCGTCTTCACAGAGGCCAAGAAAGGCGCCTTTCGGACAGCCCTTACTGCGAGACGCCAGTAAGGGCTGTCCGAAAGGCACCTTCTTGGCCTCTGTGAACAGGCGTGGTTCGCGGAGTAGCGCCTGGCCGCTAGCAAGGTGGCGATTAATGCACTGGAAGGGGTGCCTTTTGCTAAAGGCGAACCGTGCTCTAGCTGATGATTATGACGCATGGTGTGGAGGGCCAGTAATGCGGGGGACCAAGAAAGTTGAAAACGAACAAATGGATGTTGTGCTTAGTCTTTGGGAGCGTGGGATTTAATGATCTTCGGATCTACAGTGGTCTCTCGATAAAGGGGTCGAAATGGAGCTTGTTGATCCTTCAACTGGGTCAGAGTACTTATTCAATTCATGCCGCTAAATTTTGATCATGCGGTCTACTCTGAGATCGTTTTGTAGGGCAAGAACAACAAGACACTTAAATGAGTCTTCATGCCAAGTCTGCAAAACTCGCCCAGCTTACATTGGATAGGTACTGGGAGGCTTCTCGACCCCGCTTGGAACTTTTCTGGGGCAGCTGAAGGCCAATAATGACTCATTCTACAAGCATACAGAATCGGTACGGTGACTCGGAATATTCCGTCTTCGCGGGTCGGAGACCCACATGTGGAGTCAAAGCGCGGAATTTATGCGTATTGCATTGAAGGTGATCTAAGATACATCGGCCGGTGCAGGGACTCATGAAGAAGCGCATCATCTCGGATACGGAAGGAATCCATCCGAAGAACTGTATCTGGACGGCCAGGCAACGAACTGTCGCCTTAATGCATTGATAACCCAGGCCGCCAGGTACCACGACTTTGGTTCTGCGAGCTCCGCCTCATTGTCGGAGATTGAATCTGGAAAGTCCAGATTCGGGCGTATGATCCACCGTGGAACCTCCACACCTGATTAAAGGGCCTTCGCTGCAAGTTCAACTTTCATTGCACTAGCGGTCGGTCCATCGACTTTATCCGGCGGCAACCGCCAATATGACCGCCCAACGCGTTGGAGCGGTGGCTGAGTGGTGATGCCGATTTGTATCTTATCGAACCCAATGCGCTTGCCTGCACTGCATTGCCCTTCACACCGTTTTAACTCGACTAAATTATATGATATGCATCTATATATCATTTTGTATTTTGATATATATATATGTATCAATACTTGAATATGTCAATCAATGTCTCTGTGTTATTATGTATCTTAAGTCATAATTAATATGTAATTAAATATCGATATGAGCTACGCAACTGCAAATATTACCGAGAAACTCAAAGCTACGCGGGAGGCCAAGATAAGCCAGCGAGAGCTGAGCCAGTTGGCGGGCGTCCCTCAAAGCCACATCTCGAAAATCGAGACGGCAGTGTCGATCTCGGGTATCAAGCCTGATCGAGCTTTCACGCGCCTTCGGGGCTTGAGCTGACACTCGTACCGCGCAACGCCACCTCCAACGGCATGCAATACAATCGTCCGAGGGAGTGAAGGTAGCTCCCAAAAGCCAGGTCGTAGTACACCGACGGTACAGAGGGAGTTGAAGCATATCGATAACATGATTACCAGCCTCATCAGAATCCAGCAAGCAAGGAGCTGGCTCAGTTTCAAAGTCAGGCTCGAGACCTGCAGCGGCTCCGAGTCCCTGACTCTTACCTTGAGACGAATTTGAGAGGCCGACAAAACTCTGCGGTCGATACAGCAACATGCGAAAAGTCTGGGAGCAATGGGACCTCCCAACTTTCAGCAGCTCCGCAATTCTCTTGCGCATGGATTCACCAAATCACTGCAACTAGAAGTGATGAATTCACGTAGGCCTGGAGAAAAACAAATGATGGCTGACGTATGGTTTCTAGATGTCTTGCTGTATGGCGAGCCCGGATTTGGGACCCTGACACCACGTTGCAGGCGATCGGATTCTTTTTGCCTTCAATGACGCCTACATCAACGATGTAAACCGGCCGGTCCTGGGCCTTCACTTCAAAGATGCTTTTGGCAATCTGACACCCAGTTCGGACCACTCTCCTGCCCTTCTTCTCGAATTTGCTGCCGGAGGGGCACATGCGTAAATATCTGGCCGACATACAAATTCATTCTTCAAGTAATTGTTCTAATCTGGGCTTTGGGGCAGGACCTACCTGGGGCCATGACGGTCAAGACCTTCGGAAGGTGAGGGACCGCCCTATGACGCAGGAGAGAGGATGCTGACATGATTGGCCAAAAGGGTCGCGATAATTCGGCACTTAGGTTCACTTGCCGGCGTTGGACTCAAAGTTTTCAGCCATCGACCGAGTCTACCGGGGAGAGACCATTCCTGCAAAGGGCGTCGTGGTTCCTGGATCGTGAAGCTGCCGTAGCATACCGGGGCGTACCAGAAAACAAACTTCCATGATGACCCTGGCTCGTCTGATCGGGATCAATGTACCTGCAATAGAACTCGTCGATCCATCCGACATCAAAAACCTCCCGAAGGGAATTGACGACCTGAAGGGCAGCGCCTTTGCCATCGAGCGATTTGATCCTAGCGATGGCATTGTGCACATGGAGGACTTCGCCCAGATTTGGCCTCTACCCAGATGACAAGTACGGGAAGGTAGACATGCGAAACATAGCAACGGTGCTCGCTTCCCGCAGAGTTCGTCTCGCCGCCTGACATTTCAACACACTCATAGGCAACGCCAACATGCATGCAAAGAACTGGTCCGTCATTTATCCAGACCGTCGTAACGTCGCATTATCGCCGGCTTACGATTTGGTATCGACTATCCCGTACATTCCCGATGTAGGCGGAGGGGCAACGTCAGCCGTACCAAGAGGTTTGATGGATTTTCAGAAGGACGACTGACTATCTCGGTCTGGCAAGGCGCAGCTGCCGGAGCACTAGTAATTGATGAGCCGCATGAGACTGTCGAGCTCTTCGTGAAGTTTGGCAAGAGAAAGACGCGACCTGCCGCTCATTGAGGCTCATGTGGCAACCGTGCCACTAGCAATTCAAAACATAAAAGCGCGCCATCCCTCAGGCCGAAGACGAAGACCCCCTGACCCAGAATTTCGGAGCGCGAGCACGTCATCGTCACCCAGAGACATATCTACGGCCATGCCTAGAGAAATCCCTCCCTCCACGAAAATTCCCCAGCCGCCGGTCACACACTTCGTCCCACGTGCAGCCCTCCGCCAGCAACAAAACCACGTGCGCACAAAGCAACGCGCAGTTGCGTGCGGCTCTTGGTGCGTCGTACCAGTTCCACTCGTTCCGCATTCGTCCAGGTTCATCGCGCTACTCCACAGACCCAGCGCGATGATAGCATCTATAAATGGTTGGTACAGTACACTAGTATTTAAACCTATTAATTACGAAACATAATGTCGCGCCATTTTTAAAAATGCGGTCCTTGTGCCGAGTGAACAAACCACGCGATCCTCGCTGTGCGGTATTCAGGCACTGTCCAAGCCTGACTTCGCAACGAAGGTAGCACGGTCTGGCCAGCGCCGATTCAGGCACTGGCATCCAGAATGCAACTTGAAGTTCGGCCATCTAAGCCAACTGGCATCCTTGGGCGTGTCATGAACCACGCAACGCAAAAGTCTGTGCGCTTCCTTGACGCCGAGCACCTCCTCGAACACGTGCGAAAATGGGTATTGAGGTTGTCCATGACCAGATGGACCCGGCGTGCTTTGGTATAGACCTGTTCGAGCAGATAGTGGACGAAAAACCACGAAGTCGGCTTGGCGCGGCGGTCGTGACCAAGACCCGTTCACCTCCGCCCTCCGCCACGAACAGATTGCAGGTACCGCTGCGCACGTATTCGTAATCCTGTCGCGCGGGGGTTCCGGACGCATGGGCAAAGGCCTGCGGGAATCCTTAAGCAGTTGCCTGCTCTTTCCATCCAGACAAACAACTGGCTCTCGCGGTTGAACGGACACGCATAGAGATCGAGCAAACCGGTTACATCCGTTGCCGATACTCCTGCGTCAGTCGGCCGATACACCGCGTCGGCTTGCACCACGCTTGAGGCGGTTTTTTTTAGCAGCCGGCGGACGGTTTCGCAGCTGATGGGGCCATTGCCGCTTGCGCAGTGCGCTGCCTGCTCAGCAATGCAATCGTCCGGCACTTTGGCACAGGCGGCTCTGAGCACGCCAGGGCGGAGATTTGCGCTTCAACGTCAGTGTCGTGCTTGCGCGGTTTGCCTGGGCGCTCAACATCGTGCAGGGGTGTTTCCGCACCACCCCTAGGTATGCGGCTCGTGTCACCCCAGACAACCGTCCACCAACACCGAGCACCGCCATGATCTGGGCCTCGGGAATGCCGCAATCAAGCGCTGCGAGATATGTGCGCTCGATTGACTCGCGTACATGGTGCAGACCCTTCCCCGCCCGGTATGACTCAATCAACTCGCGGTCCTCGGCGGTCATAATGCAATTCAGTCTGTCGCATGGCCACTCTCGTCTTGTAGGGGTGGATATGCAACAGTATAATACATGTATCGTTATTTATGGGTATAAATACTAGTCGGCGGCGCTGCAGGCATGACCCGGTGGAAGCGCAA
>CAVPUV010000048.1:0-24314 GCA_963708905.1 uncultured Gammaproteobacteria bacterium
ATATGAACAGCTGGAGTAAGGATCTGATGAAAACCGTTCTCGCGGGCGCCGGTGCGTTCGGCATCAAACATCTCGATGGAATCAGGAATATCGATGGCGTGGAAGTTGTCGCGCTGGTCGGAAGAAGACTGGAGCCCACCAGGGAAACTGCGGACCAATACGGCATCGAGCATGTATTCACCGAGCTGGCCGATGCGCTGACTTTGCCCGGTGTGGAGGCAGTGATCCTGTGCACACCCACACAAATGCATCCGGCCCAGGCCATGCAGTGCATGGCAGCCGGCAAACACGTGCAAGTGGAGATTCCGCTGGCAGATTCCTGGAAGGATGCGCAAGCAGTGGATTGCATGCAACGGGACACGGGTCTGGTGTGCATGGTGGGGCATACCCGCCGCTTCAACCCATGCCATCAGTGGGTTCACCAGCGGATCATCAATGGCGAGCTCAGAATCCAGCAGATGAATGTGCAGACTTACTTCTTCCGGCGCCAGAACATGAACGCCCTGGGTCAACCACGGTCCTGGACCGACCACCTGTTGTGGCACCACGCGGCCCATACGGTTGACCTGTTCCAGTACCAGACCGGTGAAGAGGTGGTTACGGCCAATGCCATTCAGGGCCCCATCCATGCCGGGCTCGGCATTGCCATGGACATGTCGATACAGTTGAAGACCTCCGGCGGGGCGATACTCACCCTGTCGCTGTCATTCAATAATGATGGTCCCCTGGGCACGTTTTTCCGTTACATCTGCGATAACGGCACTTATATCGCCCGTTACGATGATCTGCTTGATGGCAGGGAAGAGATGATAGATGTTTCCCGGGTGGATGTATCGATGAACGGTATCGAATTGCAGGACCGCGAGTTCTTTTCCGCCATCCGCGAGGGCCGTGAACCGAACTCGTCCGTCGCCCAGGTGCTGGCCTGCTACCGTGTTCTGCATGAGCTGGAGCAGCAACTCGAAGCGGGGGACTGATCGGGTGCAGGGGCCGAGATACAATGCCGCGACCCAGGCGGAAATCGACACGGAGGAATTTCCGGCCGGGCCGACGTAGGATACCAGTTCCGGGATGCTGGCTTAAAATCCCGTCAGTCTTCACCCCTGGGCATCAAACTCTCGATCAATTCCGCGGTCCAGGGTGTTCCGACGGCCAGGGCCTGGCGCAGGGTGATGAAGTCGACCTCGCGTCCCACGGCTCGATTGCCTTCGTTAAAGGCACGAAAGCCTGCATGCGCTTCCGCCATCATGTTGAGCGCCAGCCAGGCTCGGGAGTTTTCGCGGTTCTGATTCCATGCTTCGATCTTCGGCTTGCGCAGTTCCTCCAGGCTCTTGGTCAGGCAATTGGGGAAGGTGAGTATCAGCTTGGCGCAGAAACTCTCGACCTTCTGGTCGAGCAGGCTGAGGTCGATCTCGCCCTGCTTGAGCAGGTTCGCTCCCTGTGCGCGCTGCTCCCCGGTCTTGAACTCGCCGTGCACGATGCGGCCGTATTCGTCCAGATACCGGTCGGTAATCACCAGCGGATTGGACACGAACCTGCCATCTATTTTCAACGCCGGAACGATGTCCGAAACGATGCCAAGACGATAGGCCTTGTGCGCGGAAAAAGGCTCACAAAGCGTGCCGGAGATCATCGCCTGTTCGCAACCGATCATCACCGGCAGGAAATCCGTTGCTCCGCCGATGGCGGCTGAACCGTGCTTCGGACCGGCCTGGCCAAAATTCGCCAGGTCCTGGGCAATGGTAAAGTCACACGCCATGCCGATTTCCTGCCCGCCGCCAATGCGCATGCCATTGACGCGGCAGATCACCGGCTTGTCACAGGCAAGAATGTTCGAAACCATGTCGTTGAACAGCCGCATGTATTGGCGGTATTCCTCGGGATTGCCGGCATAATATTCGGCATACTCCTTGGTGTTGCCGCCGGTGCAGAATGCTTTGTCCCCGGCGCCGGTAAATACCACCGCGCTGACATCGCGCGCATTGGAAGCCCGGCGGAAGGCCAGGATGACGGCCTTGACCATGTCGGTGGTATAGGAATTGTATTGTCCGGGATTGTTCAAAGTGATCCAGGCGTTGTACAAACCCTCGATGGGCTGTCCGTCCGGCGTTGTCGCGGTTCGCTTTTCGTACAGGACTTCCGCGCACTCGGGCTGCGCAACCAGGTTGTGATCGACAAGATTCTGCGGTGCTGTTTGGCGTGCAATGGCTGCTGTTGATTGGTTCTTCATGTTGGATTCTCTGCTCAGGCGAAAATTATTGATCCTTCCATAGCGGTGGCCGTTTGGCGATGAACGCCGTCAGGCCCTCGATGGCGTCTTTGGTGGACATCAGGTCCTGCAGATAAAGGGTCTCGACCTGCGCCAGCCGTTGTTGTACCTCGGCGCTGAAACTCGAACGCGCCGCCCGTACCGCCACGCGCAGCGAACTGGCGCTGAGTGCGGCGTAATGACTGTCGTAATAGTCCAGCGCAGCCGTTTCGGCATCCTCGGCGATGGCCGCCACCAGGCCGATGCGATGTCCTTCCGCGGCGCTCAGGCTGCGTCCTGAAAGCAGCATGTCCTCGGCCGCCATCTGCCCGATACGCAAAGGCAGCAGACAGGACGCCGCGGGCGCGAATACCCCCAGCTTGATTTCGGGCTGGCCCAGTTGGGCGTTCGGCGCGGCGAACAGCAAATGGCCCGTCAGGGCCAGCTCGAGCCCGGCGCCGAGACATTGTCCCTGCACTGCCACCAGCACCGGCACCGGAAACATAACGAGCTGCAACACCAGCCGGTGGAGATCGGCGAGCATCGCTGCGCATTGATCCGGGAGATGCTCCTCCACGCTGGCGCCGAAGCTGAAATGCGGGCCTTCGGCACACAGCAGCAGGGCCTGCAGACGATCATTGCCGCGGGCGTTCGCAAGTGCTGCACCCAGTGCGCCGATCATGGCGCTGTCGATGATATTGGCTTTGGGCCGCGCCAGGCGAACGCTCAGCACGCGGTCACCACGCAGCGGGGAGACCTGCAGAGGTGTCATGGTCATCACACGCTCTCCGGTACCAGGATAACACGACGTTTTATGGCGCCGTGGTGCACCGCCGCAAAGACCTCGTTGATTTTATGCAGCGGTCTTTGTTCGACAAAGGGAAGCAGCTGAATTCTGTTATCGAGCACCAGGTTCAGGGCCGCGGGATAGTGTCCGGGTTCACAACCCCAGTTGCCGAGCATGCGGGCGTCGAAAGCCATCAGGTTGGATAGCCGCAGCTCGATCTTGTCCATGGTGAATCCAACGACACATAGGGTCGAACCAAACGTGAGCAGCCCAAAAGCGGTTTGCTGCCCCGCGGCTTTGCCGGAACATTCGAAAATGATCCACTCGCTGGGCCGCAAGCCGTTTTCCTTGACGAAGCCGCGAATCACTTTCCTCAGGTCTGGAAACTCCAGCTCGCGTGAATTAAGGCACAGCGCTGCGCCATGCTGGGCAATGACGTCCAGCTTGTCCTGATCGACATCGATGGCGATAACCGTGGCGCCAAGGGCATGGGCAATTTGTGCTGTGTATCCACCCACGCCGCCGACACCGATAACAATGGCGACGTCGCCTTCTGCCAGCCCGGACCGAACCACCGCCTGGTACGGGGTGGTTACCGCATCCGCCACCACCGCAACGTCGGCCAGATCAAGACCGGCTTGCGCCAGGCGTCGTTCATCAACGGGGCACAGGCCGAAGGCCGGCACGCTGATGTGCGTGGCAAAGCCACCCTGTATGTCATTGCCGGGCATCTTCTGCGCCGTACAGATGGCAAAACGCCCCCGCCGGCAAAGGTCGCAGACGCCGCAGGGAATGACCGCCGGAATGATGACGGCTGAACCAATCTCCGCTTTGACACCCGCGGCAGCGGCTATCACGCGGCCGCTGATTTCGTGGCCCAATGCCAACGGCAGGGGATGCTTCAGCCTGACACCATCGTAGTAGAAGCCGAGATCCGTGTGGCATACCCCACAGCCGGCCACTGCGACCACCACTTCGCCCGCCTGTGGCGGCAGTGGCTCGAATGGCTCGGCGACCAGAGGCTCGCCCGCTGCGGTCATTACCCATCGATGTGCGGAACCGGTCATTGCTTGCTCCTTTGTTAGTATCTGTCCATAAACGGGCATCCCAGCCCGTTATGGATTCGCTGCGCAAAAGCGTGGTTTTGCTGCGCTCACATTTTCAATGACTTACGCCATTGAAAATGGCGGCACTTCCATGTGCCGCATCAGTGCACATCCGTTTATGGATGGACACTAGTTAACGGGCCCTATACAGTTCGGTCACCAGCCGCCGGGCCAGCACGCCGGCCATATGCCGCCGGTAGAGGGAAGGCACCAGGGTCGTGCGCATGGGCTGGATGCTGCTGGAAATGATTTTGCCAAGTTTATCGAGTAAGCCGCTGCTCAGCGGCTTTCCGGTCAAGGCCTCCAGGCCTTCGAGCAGTACCGGCCGGCTGTTGGTGCCGGTAATGGCCACCGCCAGGCTGGAGATCGTCTCTTGCTGGCAGCTCATGGCCACGGCAACGCCGGCCAGCGGAAAGTCCATACTTCGCCGGATGCGCGATTTGACGTAAGCGGAACGCACGTCGGGTCTTGCCGGGATATGCACCGCGACCACGAGGTCAGCGGCATCGAGGTCAAGCCAGGCCTGTCCGTCATCGCGGAAGAGATCGGTCAAGGGCCGGCGCCGGCGGCCGGCGGCGGTCGCGATCTCGACCTCCGCTCCGAGCACCAGCAACGAGGGTGCGAGGTCGCCGCTGTAGGCCGCAATGCATTTGTTGCCTTTTTTTGCCACATGACAGGTGTCGCCATCCTTTTTCAGGCAATAGTGGTTTGCTGCCCGCCACCATTTGCTCTGGTTATAGAAAACGCAACGGGTGTCGAGACACAGGTTGCCTCCGACCGTTGCCATCACCCGGTGTCCTGGTCCGGCGATACTGGCCGCCGCCATGCTGATGGCAGGATAGCGCTCGCGCAGCAGCGCGGATCTTTCAAGGTCCACGATGTTGACGCCGGCGCCAATCACCAGGCTGCCGTCTTTTTCTTCAAACTGCTTTAATTCCGGTATTTTTGCCAGACTGACCAGAAGATCGGGGGCGCCGATGCCGTGCCGGAGATTGGGAATGAGATCAGTGCCGCCGGCCAGAAAGCTGGCGGCGGTACGGGTTGACTTCAGCGGCTACAGCCTCTTCCGCCGTCACGGGTTCGGCAATGTCGAAAGCAGGCAGCATGCTCATGGAGCCAACTCCTCGGTGGCATCGCCGTGCGACTTTTGATTGAGTGCGGCGAGCCGCCGCGCTTTCCTGACGGCTTCGACGACGCGGTCGGGCGTGAGTGGCGTTTCATTGAAGTCAACACCCGTGGCTTCGGCGACGGCCTGGGTGAATGCCGGCATGAACCCGGCGATCCCGCCTTCGCTTGCTTCCTTGGCGCCGAATGGACCATTGGGATCGATGCTTTCGACGATATGCGTATGTATGGGCGGAGAATCCAGCATGGTCGGAACCCGGTAATCGAGCATGCTGCCATGCATGGGCAGGCCATCGCGGAAGTTCGTTTCCTCCATCAGGGCCTGGCCCATGCCCATCCACACCGCGCCCTGTACCTGCCCTTCAACGGCCAGCGGATTGATGGCGAAGCCTGTGTCATGGGATACCCAGACATCTTCGACGACGATCTCTCCGGTTTCCTCGTCCACGGATACCTCGACTACCGTTGCCGCATAGGAAAAGCCCATGGTCGAGCCGACCGCGGCGCCGCGGTGTTTGCCGCCCTGGAATTTCCGCGGAACAATGAATACACCGCGCTCGGTGATCGCGCCGTGACCGACCAGCGCTTCCTTGACCACATCGCTGAACGCGATGCCCGGCTTGCCGGATCCGGCGAGGTGGAACAGCTCTCCATGGCATTCGACCTGTTCCGGCGTGGCATCGAATTTCCGCGCGGCGGCCGCGATCAGGCGTTGCTTGAGTTTTTCCGCCGCCGCCAGAGTGGCATTGCCAACCATGTAGGTCACACGTGAGGAGTAGGACCCATTGTCCTTGGGTATCACCGCGCTGTCGTTGGCCACTACACGAATCCTTGAATAATCGAGGTCCAGTACCTCCGCTACCACCTGGGCCACGACGGTCGAGGAACCCTGGCCGATTTCCGTGGCGCCGGTAAAAACCGTGACATTGCCGTCGAAATCGAGCCTGATGTTCACGGTTGCGTCGGGCTCACCGGTCCATTGCACGGGTTTTGCCGCCCCGCTGACGAAATGGGAGCAGCCAAGGCCAAGGCCGCGGCCCTGCGGCAGTGCACCCTTGCGTTCAGGCCAGCGGCTTTGAGCTTCCACCCAATCGAGCGCCTGCGGTAAGCCATAGGAAGTAACCTGCAGGCCGTTAATGGTTTCCATCGGCACCGCAAGAAGGTTGGCCCGGCGTACGGCAAAGGCGTCGAGACCGAGTTCCTGCGCCATCCGGTTGAGCAGCGTTTCGAACGCATAGCGCATATCCACTGTGCCGTGGCCGCGCATGGCGCCACACGGTGGCGTGTTGCTGTAGACCCGGTAACCCTGGTAGCGCACCGCCGGGATGTCGTAGATCGCATTGAGCAGTGCGCCCGCATAGAGGATGGTGACGATGCCGTAACCACCATAGGCGCCACCAAGTTGGGTCATTTCGGCTTCCACAGCGGTAATCTTGCCGCTATGGGAAAGCCCCATCTTGACTCTGATATCAGCCGCCGGCCGCCCCCGGTGGGTGAGAAAAGTCTCCTCCCGGCTCAACACCATGCGCACGCGCCCGCCTGCGGCGCGCGCCAGCAAACCGCAAACCAGCTCAAAATTCAGCGTCTCGGTGCGGGCGCCAAAGCCGCCGCCGATGAAGGGTTTGATGATGCGGATTCGCGATGCGTCCATGCCCAGGCATTGGGCCAGCATCAGGTGGACGTAGTAGGGCACCTGGCTGACGGACTGGAAGGTCAGGAGGTCACGTACCGGGTCATAGTCCGCCAGGGCCGCGTGCGGCTCTATGTGGACGTGAGTGACCTCGGCGCAATGAAACCTCTCTTCGCGGACCAGGTCCGCAGCTTCGAAGCCGGCTTCAACATCACCAAAATGTTGTTGACCTCGCGTTCCAGGTTGCCTGCCTTGTCATCATGCAAAAGGACCGCATCCGGACTTCGCGCTGCGGCAGCGGTGTAGTATGACGGCAGTTCCCGCACCTCAAAGCGGATGAGTTCAAGCGCTTTTTCCGCAGTGGCCGCGTCAATGGCTGCAACTGCAGCCACGGGCTCGCCCCGTAGCGCACCTTGCCGCGGGCCAGAGGGTACTCGTTCTGGGCTATCGGTACGATTCCGTATGGTGTCCTGCAATCCTCACCGGAAATGGCCGCAACCACGCCCGGCAGGGCGCGCGCTGCCGACAGATCGATGGAGAGGATTTCCGCATGTGGGTAAGGACTGCGGAAGATGCGGCCGACCAGTGCTCCCTCCGGCGCCAGGTCCGCCGTGTATTTTGCCGTGCCGCGGACTTTCTCGATGCCGTCAATCAGCGGTGTGCGAACACCGACGCCCCTGGGCCGTTGCGCGGCGCTCACAGAGTTTCCCCAACCGGACCGATGGCGGCGTTGACGGATTCCAGAATTTTCACGTAGCCGGTGCAGCGGCACACATTACCCGACAAGGCCTGACGAATTTCCTTTTCATCCGGACGGGGATTGCGCCGCAGCAAGCCTTCAGCTGACATGATCATGCCCGGTGTACAGAATCCACACTGGGCCCCGAGATTTTCGTGAAAGGCACGCTGCAGACGGGACGGCATGCCGTTCCTCGCCAGTGACTCAATGGTCTCGATCTCGCAGCCTGCGACGGTCTTGACCAAAGTGATGCATGCCGGTATTGGTTTGTCGTTGACCAACACCATGCAGGCGCCGCACTCGCCGCCGTCACAGCCCTGCTTGGTGCCGGTCAGGCGCAGGGTATCGCGCAAATAGTCGATAAGCAGGGTGGAATCGGGCAGCAGGTGCTCATGCTCGCGTTGGTTCACGGTAATCCTGATGATCGAAGACATCAATCTCCATCCCTGTTTTTCATAGTGGTCCGCCGGTGCTCACTCGGCGCGCAGCAGATTGCGTTTCAGCTTGCCCGTATGGGTGCGGGGCAAATAGTCATAAAAGCGCACATCCCTTGGATACTTGTAGGGAGCGATTCGGTGCTTCACGAATTCCTGCAGCTCATGCGCAGTGTCAGGCGACGCCAGGGAATGATCTTTCAGCACCACACAGGCGCGCACCAACTTGCCCCGTTTGGCGTCATCCACACCCACTATGGCGCAGTCGCTGACCTGGGGGTGTTGCATCAGGGCGCGTTCCACTTCCTGCGGTGAAATGTTATATCCGGCCGATATGATCATGTCATCATCACGGTCGACGAACCAGAAATAGCCTTCCTCATCCTGCACGAAAATGTCGCAGGTGACATTCCAGCCATCGCGCACAAAGGATTCCTGGCGCTCCAGGTTACCCAGGTAACGGCAACCGGTGGGACCACGAATCGCGATCCAACCCTGGGCATTGCGGGGCAGTGGCTGGCCCTGTTTGTCGATCAGCCGGACGGTGTAGCCCGGCACCGCCTTGCCGGTCGATCCAATGCGGTCAACCGTCATGGATTCGGCCATGAAGTGGCTCAGCATTTCCGTGGCGCCGATGCCGTTGACGATGCGAATGCCGGTCATCTCGTGCCAGCGTTTCCACAGCTGTATCGGCAGGTTTTCTCCCGCGGATGCGCATTTGCGCACACTGCTGATATCAAACCCGTCGAGTACTTCCAGCATTTGATGAAAAGATGTCGGCACGCAATAGATGCTGGTTACCTTGTGGCGCGCGATCGCTTTGAGGATATTTTCGGGTGTCGGTTTCAGTACCAGTACAGCGCTCGCCCGGAAGTGTAAAGGATAGAGGATGAATGCTGCCAGGCCGTAGGTGAATGCCATGGATGGCGAGCCGCAAATCACGTCGGTGGGCTCGATGGTGAATGTCCGTGGCCAGCATTCGCAAACGGCGAGCAAGTCCCGGTGAAAGTGTGCGGCGGCTTTCGGAAGTCCTGCGGTACCCGATGTGAACGTGACCAGGGCGATGTCATCCGCCGCGGTTTGCACGTTACGAAAGTCCGCCGCTTTGGCCGCCACTGCAAGATCGAGGTCCGCCGCGGCCGATGAGCCGGTCCCCAGCGGGCTAAAGTACGCAATGCGCTCCAGCGTTTCACTCGATTCCCGGGCCAGCTCCAGTTCCTCAGCCAACAGTGCATCACATAGTGCAAACCGGACGGCCACGTGATCGAGGATGAAGTTCAATTCAGCTTTGCGCAGCAGGGGCATGGTGGTGACACAAATGCCGCCAGCCTTCAACACTGCCAACCAGCAGGCAACCAGCATGGGATTGTTGCCTGAGCGCAGCAGTACGCGGTTACCTGGGATCAGGCCATAATCCTCGACCAGAACGCGTGCGATCCGGTTGGTCCAGGCCAGCAGTTCGCGGTATGTCCATGTGGCATGCTCGAAGTAATACACCGGCTTGTCACCGAAGCCGTCTGCAACCGCTGTATCCAACAAGGCCTCGGCCGCGTTGACGTAGTTCGGGCAATAACGCATCTGAATCGCCGAATAGTCGAATACAGGCCAGGTTTCTTCTGGCGGCAACAAGCTGCGCGCGAAACGATCGACATGCGCAGTTGGAACCCCACCTGGAATATCCATAGAGTCTCCTTCGCTGTAAAATGAACCATGATTCAATTTGCATTCCACGTCAACCAGAAAAACATCCACGACTGGGGACAGAAGCCCGGATGAGGCCAGCTGGCAGCGGATTGAACCACTAGGATTGAGCACGATGCTAGGCCTGATTAAAACTTATTAAATATCTTTTATATCAATAATATATATATTTAAAAAAGCGACAGCATTGTGACTTTTCCATGGTTCCAGGCGGAGCGATCCAGCAGCATTCTCCGTGCCGGAAAAATGCACATTAAATGACCGAAATCAATTAGCGGGCAAGTCCGTGGCAAATAATGAAATATTGATTGAACTTGTTTCTGAATTGAACCATCATTCAATTCATGCTACGGGGAGGGGTTTCAATGAATCTGAATAACAGGGTTGCCATTGTAACCGGTGCTGCTTCCGGTATCGGTCTTGCCACGGCTGAGACGCTGGCCGAGGCCGGCGCAGCTGTCGCGCTGGGCGACATCGCCGGGGAAAATGGCGAAAAAGCAGCACAGAAACTCCAGGCACGGGGATACGACGCCAGGTATTTTTACCTGGATGTCACTGACGCTGATTCCATCGAATCCTTCAAGCAAGCTGTACTGGCATGGCACCCCCAGGTTGATATCGTCGTCAACGTTGCCGGTTGGGGAAAGATTCAACCCTTTATCGAGAATACAGCGGAATTCTGGCGCAAGGTGGTCGACCTGAACCTCATGGGCCCCATTGCAGTCACCCGGGCTTTCCTTGACGGCATGATGGAGCGGAATTACGGCAAGGTGATCGTTGTGGCGAGCGATGCAGGACGCGTCGGCAGTCTCGGCGAGACGGTTTATGCTGCTGCCAAAGGAGGCGCCATCGCGTTTGCCAAGAGTCTTGCGCGAGAAATGGCGCGGTATGGCATTAACGTCAACTGTCTGTGTCCCGGGCCAACAGACACACCATTGCTGGCTGCCGTGCCCGAGAAGTTCCGCGAAGCCTTCATCCGCGCGACACCCATGCGCCGCCTGGGTCAGCCCCAGGATATCGCGAATGCGGTATTGTTCCTGGTCAGCGGGCGATCAGACTTTATTACCGGTCAGGTGCTGAGTGTCAGCGGCGGCCTGGTTATCCCGGGCTGAACTCAGCTTTCCTTTTTAGTGCGCATCCGGAAATGGATGCACGCTAACGCGGCACAGGGATGTGCCGCCATTTTCAATGATGTAATTCATTGAAAATGAGAGCGAAGCAAAACCACGCTTTTGCTTCGCGATTCCATAAACGGGCTGGGATGCCCGTTTATGGACAGACACTATTTATTGGAGCATTGAGCCATGTACAAATTCAAGGGTAGTGATTTCAAGCCGGCGCACTTTGACTGGAAGGTCGAAGACCGGATTGCAACCATTACGCTCAATCGGCCGGAAAAGAAGAATCCGCTGACGTTTGACAGCTACGCCGAGTTGCGTGATACCTTTCATAAACTGCAATACGCCGACGACGTCAAAGCAGTCGTCTTCACCGGAGCTGGCGGTAATTTCTGTTCCGGTGGCGACGTCCACGAGATCATTGGACCGCTGACCAAAATGGATAGCGGTGGATTGATCAATTTCACCCGCATGACCGGGAACCTGGTCAAGGAAATGCGTAACTGCCCACAGCCGGTCATTTCCGCTGTGGAAGGTATTTGCGCCGGCGCCGGCGCCATCATCGCCATGGCCAGTGACTTGCGCTATGCCGCGGAAGACTGCAAAACCGCTTTCCTGTTCACGCGCGTAGGCCTGGCGGGTTGCGACATGGGTGCTTGCGCCATTTTGCCGCGTATCATTGGCCAGGGACGTGCTTCTGAACTTCTTTACACCGGGCGGGCCATGAGTGCTCAGGAAGGTCTGGCTTGGGGCTTTTACAATGCCCTGGCACCCGCTGGGGAAGTGCTTGAGAAAGCCACCGAGGCGGCAAGGCGACTGGTCTGCGGACCCACTTTCGCCCACGCCATGACCAAAAAGTGTCTGCAGCAGGAATGGAATGTCGGCATCGAGCAGGCACTGGAAATCGAGGCCGAAGCCCAGGCCATCTGCATGCAGACCGAGGACTTTGCGCGCGCCTACAGGGCCTTCGTCGCCAGGGAAAAACCGGTATTTGAGGGCAATTGAGCCTCAGGAGTTCTTGATGGTGGACAGCACTTTCCTTGACTGGCCGTTCTTCGACGATGGTCACCGGGTATTGGCGGGAGAACTGCGCGATTGGGTGGCGCAGCATATTGCTCCGCTCAGGGAACCCGCTGCGGAAAACGCTGCACTCGACGACCATTGCCGGCAACTGGTGCGCATGCTCGGCGATGCCGGTTGGTTGCGCTACAGTGTCGCAGGAGAGCATGGGCGGAAGGAGACGCTTGATGTCCGCAGCCTGTGCCTGTGCCGCGAGATCCTGGCTTATACCTCGGGACTGGCAGACTTTGCGTTCGCCATGCAGGGATTGGGTAGTGGGCCGGTATCCCTTTATGGCAACGAATCCCTGAGGAAAAAATATTTACCTGCAGTGGCTGCCGGCACAGCGATAGCGGCTTTTGCGATTTCCGAACCGGGCGCCGGTTCAGACGTAGGGTCCATGAAGAGCACCGCGACCCGGGACGGCAATGACTACCTGATCAATGGCGTGAAGACGTGGATTTCGAACGCCGGTCTCGCTGATCACTACGTGGTGTTTGCGCGCACTGGGGAATCACCGGGAACGAAAGGCTTGTCCGCTTTTGTCGTTGATGCCGCAAGCAAGGGGTTGACAGTAACCGAACGCATCACTGTTTCGGCACCCCATCCGCTGGGGACCTTGCGCTTCGAAGACTGCCGGGTTTCTGCCGATCAGATGCTGGCGGGGCCGGGTGATGGCTTCAAGGTGGCCATGGGAACACTCGATGTATTCCGTTCAACCGTCGGGGCTGCTGCACTCGGCCTGGCCCGCCGGGCCATGGACGAAGCCATAGGTCAAAGTCGCAAAAGGGAGGTATTCGGCAGGCATCTGATCGATTTCCAGATGACCCGGGCCAAGATCGCCGATATGGCCGTTCACATAGACGCGGCGGCACTGCTCATTTACCGCGCAGCCTGGACCAAGGACAGGAATCCGTCCGCACGAATCACCCGGGAGGCCGCGATGGCCAAGCTGTTCGCCACCGAAGAGTCACAGAAAATCATCGACCAGGCCGTGCAGATATTCGGCGGGCTTGGCGTGGTCAGTGGAAATACCGTGGAGAAGCTGAATCGGGAAATTCGCGCTCTGCGTATCTACGAGGGCACCAGCGAGATACAGAAACTGGTCATTGCCTCAAGTGTGCTGCAAGAAAGCCAGACAGCATAGCGATGTGCAGCCAGGGTCCGGCAATACGAGACATGAGTATGATCAGGCTGACCATAGAGTCGAATGTAGCAACGGTAGTCCTTGACCGGCCGCCTGTGAATGCCATCAATCACGGTTTCGTAGCCAGTCTGAATCAGATCATGGATCAGCTTGAACAGAGAGAGGACGTTCTCGGTTCTCCATATCAGAAGTGGCTGCAAGGCATTCTGCGCCGGTGCCGATCTCGCTCTGATGCAAGAACTTATATTCACGCCGCAGGGTTGTGACGCCATGCTTGACCTGATCCGGCAGCTGCAGCGGGTGCTGGATCGCTTGGAGAGAATTGGCCTGGTGACGGTCGCCGAGATCGCCGGTGCAGCCTTAGGTGGAGGCCTGGAGCTTGCTCTCGCGTGTGACCTTCGCATTTGCTCGGAAACGGCGAAGCTTGGGTTGCCCGAAGCGAGTCTTGGTCTGTTGCCAGGCGCAGGAGGAACACAGCGCTTGCCGCGTGTGTGCGGGGAGGCCGTGGCGCGCCGAATGATCCTGGGTGCGGAAGTGGTTAATGGCAAGGAAGCAGCCAGTCTCGGGCTGGTTCAATGGGCCGTGCCCGCCAAGCAGTTATCGCGCCGGACGCAGGGTCTTGTCGCACGGATGGCCGCGCTGCCGCGCCAGGCCCTGGCGGCTGGCAAGTGTTGCATCGCTGCCTGCCGTGATGGATCGCTTGACGGGTTTGCAATGGAGCTGGCTGAAACCCGCAAGCTTTATGACGATGACGATACCAGGAAACGTCTGCGGGCATTCCTGCAAAAGACCTTGCGGACGGAATGAACGAAGTGAGCCGCACTGATCCGCAGTGCCATTGCCTGCGTTCAGTCACATCGTATTTCAATGCTCGGTTCTTGTCGGGGGAGGGATCTTGCCAAGCTATATAGAGCAGGTCATTAGCCATACAGGCCAGGTCTACGATGAGCGCAAGTTCAGGCGGCGACGCGGACAGATTATCGCTGCCGCAGTCCAGTTATTTGCGGAAAAGGGCTACCACAAGACCAGGGTCCAGGATATTGCCAGCCGGGCCGGGGTCAGCGCCGGGCTGATCTATCAATACGTACAGGACAAGGAGACCCTGTTACTTTTGTCCATATTGGATGTTCTTGACTCCTATGCAACGGAATTGCCACTCGCCGTCCGGGGCATCGAAGATCCGCTGGAACGCTGCCGTGCCGCTTTCGGCGCCTATTGCAAGGTGGTAGATGAACGCCGGGAGGCTACGGTCCTGGCTTATGTCTCCACCATTTCACTGCCGCCGAAGCAACGGCAACTCATTAAAGATGCTGAACGCGACACCAACAAAATGATAGGCGGCTATATCCAGGCCTGCATCGACCAGGGCCTGTTCCGCCAGGTCGATTGTGAACTTGCCACTTATCAACTGGTCATGTATGCGCATGCCTGGGCGCTCAAACACTGGCAATTCAAAAAGCGCTTCGATCTTGAAACCTACGTTGCTCAAGGGCTGGATTTATTCTTGCACTCCATACAGCTCCGATCTTGATTGACAACTGCGCTGTCTGGTCATGCGATAGTATGTACTGCACAGTACAGTATTATATTCAGGAGTAGTGATATGGCAGCTTCAGAGTGGATGGCAGTGACCACCGCGCCGGCCACACGTGGTCTATCAACCCAAGGGTTCTGAGTGGCAGCAACCCGTGTTGCCCGGTTCATTAGCCGTCGCTGGAGAATAAGAAGGCGCCTGTCGAAAGCAGCGGGGATCTGACCCGGCTGGGTGATCGGTTTACCTACTGCGCCGCTCAAGCAGACCGGCTGGAAAAACGCGGGAAGCTAAACATTGAGAATGCCGAAGAATCCGCGGAATTTTTCATCGGCATGCTGCTGCACCAGTGGTACATCAGTCAGTTGTATTTACGCTCGCATACGCCCAACCCCGCTTTGCCGGGGCGGATTCAACCTGGTTTGACGCCTTCTCGATAGCATGAGAGGAAGTGTATAGTAACGTAGAGTGCAATCTGGTGGCATCTTACTGAGGAAAAGGCCATGAACATCAAACAAACACGGTTCGCAATGCTCGCTCTTTTGCTGCTTTTGGCGGCTCCTTTATACGCGGCGGATTGGGACGCCGAAGGGCTGGCCAAGGCGATTGCCAGCAGCCCGCAACGGCCTGCTGGAGATGCCGAACGTGATGCCGGGCGCAAGCCGGGACAAGTCCTGACCTTTCTCGGTGTGCGCAAAGGCATGACCGCACTGGACGTGATTGCGGCCGGAGGCTGGTATACCGAGGCCCTTGCCGTGGCTGTTGGCGAACAGGGAAAGGTCTATGCACAAAACCCGCCTGCCGTGCTGCAAATGCGCGACGGGGCAAATGAAATAGCCATCAGCGCCAGACTGGCCGGCGGTCGTCTGGCTAACGTCGAACGTCTGGATGTGGAACTGGCGGCAATGGAACTGCCAGACGCCAGCGTCGATCTTGCACTCACGGCGCTCAATTTCCACGACGTGTATAACCGCTACGGCGAAGAAGCTGCCGTGGGGATGATGAAGCGGGTGTTCCAGGCACTGAAACCCGGAGCAGTGTTCGGCATTGTTGATCACAGCGGCGCTGCGGGCAACGATAACGTGCAACTGCACCGTATACAACAATCGATCGTGGAAGACACTGCTATCAAGGCCGGATTCGTGGTGGAGGCCAGCAGCGATGTGCTGAGGAATCCCGATGACCCACTGGATGCTAATGTTTTCGATCCCGGCATCCGCGGTCAAACCGACCGCTTTGTCTTGCGCCTCAGAAAACCAGCAGAAGCCTAACCGCGTCGCCAGAATCTTGCTGCTGGCATAAGCGCTTCGGGGTCATTTCCCAATACAACACCCCGTGCAGCTCTGCGCGGGCCTGATACCCAAGGGCTTGGCCACAGCAGCATAATTGTTTCCAATGGCGCGCGGCACCTTGCCCGCGATACGGGCGTTCATCAGCGCAAAAACATCCGTACCGAATGGCACTTACTTTAGCGTCGTCATGCCCGCGGAAGCGGGCATCCAGCGCCTTTCGCTCATGCCCGATCTCCCAATTCACTGGATTCCCGCCTTCGCGGGAATGACGAATCGAGGGAGCTCGGGCTTAAGTAAGTGCCATTCACCTCCATACCCTTACTACCATCCAGCAGCGCTTGTCCCGATCAAGCGCATTTTGCTGTTCTGGTGCGCGCATGCCCGGGCAACCCTTGAAGGGGCTATTTATAATGGCATTTAAGTACTAGAATTAACCGTTGATGTCTTGTTCACGTAATGGAATCGGCCATGCAAGCTGCTGATGGTATGCCCGCAGATTTGATCATCCGGGAAGCGGAACCGGGTGATCTCGGCGCGATCGTTGAAATCGACAAGCAAGTGAGCGGAGTGAAAAAAACCCGCTACTGGCGGGATACGCTGGAACTCTACGGCGGTTACAGGGATAGCGATTTTTTCCTGGTGGCTGAACGCGAACAAAGTGTCATTGGCTTTATCCTCGGCGAAATCAGGGCCTGGGAATTTGGTTCACCATCATGCGGATGGGTCTATGCAATAGGCGTGGCACGGGATAATTTACTGCAGGGCGTGGGATCGAAATTACTTCACGCGTTATGCGCGCGATTCCGGCGGGCGGATGTCACCAAGGTGCGTACCATGATCGCACGACAGGATCACGAACTGCTGTCCTTTTTTCGCAGCTACGGCATGATGGCCGGTCCCTTCCAGCAGCTTGAACTGGAATTAAACAACGGCAAAGAAAACTGAAACACGGTGCGCGAGATACTTTCATGAATTTGCAACGAGCGACACGTCTTGCCCTGTATGCAGTGTTGGAGCTTGCTGATCAGCCGGATCAGCAACTTTCCAGGGCGGAAATAGCCGAAAAGTTCGGTGTATCGAGCAACCATCTCTCCAAGGTCATGCGCGAGTTGGGCAAGGCTGGTCTGGTGGAGGCGGTACGCGGTGTTGGCGGCGGTTACTGGTTTTGCGGTAACGCCAAGCGCACAACGCTGATGGATATCATAGAAATATTTGAGCCTGCAAGGTTCGACCGCGCGGGTCAGCGGGAGCCGGGTAAAGATACGGACCTGGGGCGGACACTGAACCTGGTGCTTGATGAGATCAATGAAACGATCCACGCCACGCTGAATTCCATCAGCATTAAAACCATGTTGCAGATTAAAGACCGGTCACGCCTGTAGGTTCGGCGGATCGTCGTCATGATCCCAGCCATCCTCAGTTGGCGGAAACCGTTCCAGCCATTGCTCGACCCATGCCACATGCTCCCGCTCCTCCGCAGCCAGTTCGCGCGCAAGCTCTGCGACTTCGGGATCGGATGAATGCCTGGAGATTTCATTATAAAAATCATGCGCCCGCTGTTCATTGAGCAGGGCCAGTAATAAGGCCTGATGTGGCGTCATCAGGTAATGCAAGTCCGCATGATCCGTTGTTTCCGGCCCTTCCAGTCCCAGCCAGCGGTATTGGGTGGAGGGTAAATCCGTCAACTGCCGCTGGCGAATCTGCTGGCGGATTCCATCGACATGGCCCCGTTCAATACCTGCCATCCGGGTGAACAATGCGGCCGCGTCCGGATTGTTGTGGACTTGCATGACCTCGGCAAGCTCCGCGTAACGCTCGGCGGCTTCCTCTTCCAGGGCCAGCGCATGGACCAGCAATTCTGCAATATTGTGCATTTCCATAAACGGCTGTGATGGAAGTTTTTGGTCTTGACTGGTGCTCATATGCGGAATTCCTCGCCAATTGAAGTCGGATCCTCGAAGTGATCACGGTAGCTGATCTGGTACGGCGGTCGGTCACCCTGGTAGAGGATGCCCAGGTTGAAACCATCATCGGTCATGATACGCCGGGCTGCCCTGGCCGGATCGTCGGTGGTGGGAACGGGTGCTGTCCTTACCATATGACGCCATTCCTTCTGATCGGGACGGAAAGTTACGCAGGGGCTCAGGATCTGGACGAAGGAGAAACCTGGGTGCTTGATGGCTTCGACGATCATGTCCATGGTTCCGTGCGTGTCGCCGGAAAATGCCCTGGCGACAAAATTCGCTCCTGATGCCAATGCAATTACCAGTGGCTGAAACGGCCGGATACCGGATCCTCCCGGCGTCAAAACGCTGTCCCAATCCGGATCGGTGGTAGGCGAGGCCTGACCCTTGGTCATGCCGTATACCTGGTTGTCCATGACGATGTAAGTGATGTCCACATTACGTCTGCAAGCGTGAAGAAAATGATTGCCCCCAATGGAAAACCCATCTCCATCACCGCCGGTACAGAGCACGGTCAAATCGGGCCGCGCAACTTTCAATCCGGTAGCGGCCGGCAAAGAGCGGCCGTGTACGCCATGAAAACCATAGCAACTACTGTAGGCCGGTATGCGCGATGAGCAACCAATACCCGAAAGTATGGCCACGTTTTCCGGCTTAAGCTCGAGGGCAGCCAGTGCCTTGGTGATCACCATAAGAACCGCGTAGTCCCCGCAGCCGGGGCACCAGATCGGCTTGACCTTTGATTTGAAGTCCGCCGGTTTCAGCGCCGGACATTCCAATACTTCAGCGGTGTCGTTCATGAATTTCTCCACGACTTGATTTTCTCAACCAATTCACCGGCGCGCATGAGTAATGGCCCGGCGCGATGGAACACTTCGCGGTCATCCGGCAAGTCATACTGGGCGGACAGGTAGTGATAAAACTGTGCAGAATGACTCTGCTCTATGACCAGGATTCTTCTGACCCCCCGCAGTGCGGCGGCAAATTTTTCGGGTTGGGCCGGCGCCAGCAAACGGATGGCCAGGGTGCGTATGTTGTTTATACCTTCGCGGCTTAATCTGCTCATTGCTTCACGCACCGGACCTGTGGTTGAGCCCCAGGTGATGACGGCGAGGTCGCCGTCGCCCTCAATGTCGGCCCAATGACTGCCATAATCAAACCCGGTGATCTTGCGCGATCTTTTATCGAGTTGCAGTGCGTGGTTCTGGGCAGTACTTGAAGGCGTGCCGACCGGCGTATGCTCCAAGCCAGTGATGGTATGCTGCCCGCCAGGAGTCCCTGGAATGGCCATCGGCGAGACACCGTTTTCTGTTGCAACATAGCGTTGATAGCCCGTCCCGGGCTCCGATGCTTTACTCCGGCTGGCTACGAGTGCGATAGGTTCGGGTTGATCGACGATGGAGCTCGCCTGCCCTAAAAACTGATCGGATAACACGATGGCGGGTGCCTGCAAGGCTTCAGCGAGAAAGACGGACCATTGAGCGGTAAACAGACAGTCTATCGTTGATGTCGGCGCCAGCACCAGGTGTGGGGCATCACCGTGAAAACCATAAACAGCAATATTGAGATCGCATTGCTCCGACGTGGTGGGTATACCCGTCGAAGGGCCGCCGCGCATTACATCGACGACGACTACCGGGATCTCCGCGCTCACGGCGAGCCCAAGACCCTCCATCATCAGCGCCAGACCCGGACCGGAAGTTGCAGTCAATGAAGGAATGCCGCCGAAGGAAGCACCCATGATCATGCTGATGGAAGCAAGTTCGTCTTCGGCCTGGATCAGCGCGCCACCAACAGGCGGCAGCTTGGGGGCCATCCACTCCAGGACCTCGGTTGCCGGTGTGATTGGGTAGGCAGCGACAAAACGGATACCACCGCGGATAGCGCCCAGGCCTATGGCCTGGTTGCCATTGATAATCCAGTGCTCGCCTTTGGTGTGGCTGCCAACTGGCAGGAGCCGTGTGTCTATGCCAACGGCAGCTTGCCGGCCCAGCTCGACGGTCTCCAGGCTGGTCTGAAGAGCCTGCTCACCTTTCTGCGCCAATTGTTTGGTCAATACAAATTCAATGGATTCCCGCGACAGGCCGACGATTTCAGCAATTGCCCCCAGGGCGATCATATTGTCCCGGCCCGACTTGACTTGCTTGGCCAGGGCGCTGATGGGCAATTCTTTCACCTGCGCACCGGATAGTGCCATGGCCTGCGGGATCTCGCCCTTGGCTGGATCGCAGATGATCAGGCTGTCAGGGCCGAGCAGAATCTCGGAGGCAAAACGGTCGACATTGTTCCAGTCCATGGCCAGCAGAATGTCGAATCGATCACTGGCACAATGGACGGGCTCCGAGCTCAGTCTTATCATTGCCGCCGCTTCGCCGCCACGGATCTGCGGGCCAACCGAGCGGGTTTGCAGGCCGTAGCAACCCAGCTTTGCACAGGCCTCGAGCAGCAGGTTCCCTGTTGTCATGGCGCCTGCGCCGCCACTGCCGACGACGGCTATGGAAAGGGTTTTCATTTCATCCAGTATCTCCGGTTGCATCATGGCGTTCATTATTGACAATTCCCGCTTTTTTTGTGTTGATTGCTTGATTTTCGGTTAAAAGTAGTATTACTATACCACAATAAGGATTTAAGTCGAATGCAAATATATTGTGAGAAACCAGACAGTGCGATCTGTGACCCATGGTTGACAACGGATGAGTAAAAAGACATGAAGACAAGCGAGCAAATCATCGGGTACTGCCAGGGGTTGTTTGATGACCTGAATTTTACCGCTGCGCGCAACTGGAAAGCTGCAGAACCTGGCCGCAAGGTTGTCGCTTTCATGCCCATTTACGTTCCCCGCGAGATCATACATGCCGCCGGCATGCTGCCATTTGGAGTTTTCGGCGGCGGTGATCAGCTCGAAGTGATCCAGGGTGACGCCTTTTTTCAGAGCTACATCTGCCGTATACCGAGATCGACGATCGAACTGGTGCTGACCAATCGGCTCGATTTCGTCGATGGCATGCTGTTTCCCAGCATCTGTGATGTCATCCGCAACCTCTCGGGCATGATGAAAATGATCCGGCCAGAGGTTTATTCGCATTATTTCGATGTTCCGCAGAATTACCGGGACGATGTCGGCGGTGAATACTACAGCAGTGAATTGCAGGAGCTGAGACAGGGCCTGGAAAAATTGGGCGGCAGGGAAATCACTGATGATGCCCTGCGCGGTTCCATTGCCATTTTCAATGAGAATCGCCAGTTGGTTAACCGTTTCTACGCCATGCGCGCCAGGTATCCCTGGAGGATACCTGCAGCTGAGGCTTACCTGCTGATGCGCGCCGGAATGCTGATACCCGTTGAGGAGCATAACCAGTTGCTGCTCGATTACATGGCAATCGCCGAGCAGACGGAGCGGCCACAACGGGACAACTGCCGTGTAGTCGTCAGCGGAATGTTTTGCGAGCAACCGCCGTTGAACCTGATCAAGTCCATCGAGTTGTCCGGATGTTATGTCATTGATGATGATTTCATGCTGACCAACCGCTGGCTGACAGCAGATGTACCGATCGAAGGCGATCCGATCAAAAACCTGGCTGAGACTTTTATCCACCACTCGGTCAAGACATCCGCAACCTACGAACCGAATGAAGAAGAGAAAGGGCTGTACCTGGTGGATGCCGTGCGACGCAGCCAGGCGGAAGGCGTCATTTTCGCCGCGCCCAGTTTCTGCGATCCGGCACTGCTCGAACGGCCCATGCTGCAGGATGCTTTGAATGTGGCCAAAATTCCGTACATCTCGTTTAAATACTCGGAGAATTCCGGCCAAATGCAGCCGATCCGCGAGCAGGCGGGTACGTTCGCCGACTCGATCAAATTATGGGGAGCTGAAGCATGAACGCGGCAATCAATGTCAAGACGGTCGATACCCATGAGGCACAGAAAGACCAGTCGATGGAAAAACAGAAGGAGATGATCGCAGACAACTTCGAGCGGCTATCACGGGCGCATGAACAAGGAGCCAAGGTTTCTTATACCTTTGTGCCGGGAAACCTGAATGAACTGGTCATGTGCTTCGACATGGTCGGCAATTATCCCGAGATCAATGCCTTGCAACACGGTATGCGCAAGAAGACCGGCCCGTTCATCATGGAAGCCGAACGCAGCGGTCATTCGGAGGATGTCTGCACCTATGTCAAATCAGACATCGGCATGTTGCGCAAGGGCAATATCGGGCCGACTGGCCAGCCGCTGCCGGAACCTGACTTGCTGCTGCTTTCCTATACCGGCTGCTTTACCTTCATGAAATGGTTCGAACTGCTGCGCCACGAATACAAGTGTGAGACCGCCATGCTGCATGTTCCCTACCAGGGGGATGGCGAGATCACCGACAACATGCGCAGCTATGTGGTTAAACAGCTCAAGGAAGAAGTGATCCCGAAGCTGGAAAAAGTCAGCGGTGTAAAATTCGACATCGATCGCTTGCGCGAATACATGCGGGAGTCCGCCAAAGCGGAAGACGACCTGGTATGGGTGCTGCAATCAGCAAAGCGCAAACCCTCACCCATCGATGCCTATTTCGGGGCCATTTATTACGTCGGTCCGATTTTTTCTGCTTTCCGCGGCACCTCGGCCGCTACCACTTATTATCAGCTGTTGCGCAGCGAAATCGAGGCCCGGGTAGCGGCAGGCAAGGGGCCGGTAACTCCTGACGGTGATATGGGCGAGGAGAAGTACCGTCTGGTCACCGAGGGGCCACCGAACTATACCCATATGCGCGAGTTCTGGAAGATGTTCTATGAAGAGGGAGCGGTCGTGGTTGCCAGTTCCTATGCCAAAGTGGGCGGGGTTTACGACTTTGGCTTCCGCCACGATCCGGATCGGCCACTGGAGTCACTCGCGGAATACTGCATGGGTTGTTACACCAATCATAATCTACCGAAACGGGTCGACATGCTGGTGAACTACATCAATGAGTATGAGGCTGACGGGCTGCTGATCAATTCGATCAAGAGTTGCAACAGTTTCTCTGCCGGTCAGTTGCTGATGATGCGCGAAATCGAAAAACGGACCGGCAAGCCGGCTGCTTTTATCGAGACTGACCTGGTCGACCCGCGTTATTTCTCGGCAGCCAACGTCAAGAACCGGCTGGAAAGTTATTTCCAGATGATCGATCAGAAACGGCGTGCCGCATGACCCGCCTATTGCGGGTTAACCATACAGGAAGTGGATGATGAAGTGTTTTATCGGAATAGACCTGGGCTCGACCACTACCAAGGCCATATTGATGGATGAAAACAGATCCATTCTCGGACGTGGCATCACCAATTCGCGTTCGAATTACGATACGGCTGCCGCGGTATCCAAGCAGGAAGCCCACATCGATTCACGTTTCACCCTGCTCAGGCGGGAACTCGCCAGTAACACCAGAATCGAGATTGGAGTTGACAGGTTCTTAATGGACCTGGAACGCAACTTCAGGCGGGAGCAGTTTCTGGAGCAATTGGCTGACCTGGAAAGCACCTGCGTCGACAATATCCAGGGGCCACGATTTCTGGGCATGGAGCGTGTGGTCGGGGAAGCCCTGGAGCAGATTTTCTCGATGGTGCGCCAGGAAGCAAAGGCGTTGTTTGCACCCGGGGTCGTGCGCAAATCCGACTTTTTCCGCGACATTGCCGGTGCGCGCTATCTCACCTTCGCGGAAGACGTGGCCCGGCAAATGAGTCTGCCATATGACCTGCTGGTCAATGTTTACGACCGGGCGATCATTGAAGTCGAGAACCGGCCGCCGGGCGAGAACCTGAAGGGAAAGATTTCGCAGGGGTTTGCCAACCTGGTGCAGGAGTTTCCGGAAATTGACTTGTCCGGGCACGACTTCAAAGATGCGATCAACAAGGCCCTGGACGTGGAATTGGAAGAGACCTACCTCATCGGTACGGGTTATGGCCGCGTACGATTACCGTTTTCCAAGGAGCATATACGTTCTGAAATCCTGTGCCATGGCCTGGGAGCACACGTGATGCACGAAGGCACCCGCACGGTGCTGGATATCGGCGGTCAGGACACCAAGGCCATACAGGTAGATCCACAGGGGATTGTGCAGAACTTCCAGATGAACGACCGTTGCGCCGCAGGCTGTGGCAGGTACCTGGGTTACATAGCCGATGAAATGAAAATGGGCTTGCACGAACTGGGGCCGATGGCGATGAAATCGACCAAAACGGTTCGCATCAATTCGACCTGCACGGTTTTTGCCGGCGCTGAATTGCGTGACCGTCTGGCGCTCGGTGAAGAACGTGCCGACATCCTCGCCGGCCTGCACCGTTCGATCATTCTGCGCGCCATGTCCATCGTTGCCCGTTCCGGCGGGATTACGGATCAGTTCACCTTCACCGGTGGCGTTGCCAAGAACGAAGCTGCGGTATCCGAGCTGAAAAAACTGGTGGATGAA
>CAVPUV010000049.1:0-63745 GCA_963708905.1 uncultured Gammaproteobacteria bacterium
TTGGGCGGCTCTGAGACTGGGGTTGGCTGGGCAAGGTTCCGGCGTGTATACTATGGCGTATATACGTTGGAGGAAGTGTCATGACCATCGCGCGAGTCTTCAAATCTGGCAATAGCCAAGCTGTGCGGCTACCCAAGCAATTTCGGCTTGATGCGTCGGAAGTCGAGATCTTCCGCCGCGGCGATGAAATCGTATTGAGGGCCAAGCCAAAGGGCATGGCCACCGCATTTCACCTTTTGGCGGAGATGCCGGACGACTTCTTCGCGCAGGGCCGCAATGATCCCCCACCTCAGAAGAGAAAGGGGCTCTAAGGTGGCTCGTTTCCTGCTGGACACCAACATCTGCATCTACATTCGACAGAAGCGTCCGCCCGAGGTTCTCGCACGATTTGAGAAGCTCAAAGTCGGTGATGCAGCTCTGTCGGTGATCACCTACGGTGAGCTGTTGTATGGAGCTCAGAAGAGCAAGCAGCGGGATGTAGCGCTTGCACGCCTCGCGGATCTCGTCTCGCTGCTCCCGGTTCTAGACCTGCCTTCGGCCGCAGCCAATGAGTACGGCGAGATTCGTGCTGTACTCGAGGCCAAAGGCGAAACCATTGGTGGCAACGACCTGTGGATCGCGGCTCACGCAAAAGTGGAGGGCCTGGTGGTGGTCACGAACAACGAGCGCGAGTTCAAGAGAGTGCCTGGGCTCAAGGTTCAGAACTGGGCGGCGAGTGCGTGACATCGCCGCCCAACCAGGCGCTCCACGCGACGCCCTTGCCTCCGGGTCTTCGGCCCTCCGGCAAGGCCGCGCGTGAGCTTGGGCGTTGGACACCCGCTTGAAGGTCTATACGGCATCGCCGTATAATGCGGCATGTTCACTGTCGTCGAGACGCCTGCCTTCTCGAAACTCTGCCTGGACTACTGGACAGAGGATGAGCGTCAGGCTTTCGCGGCATGGATTGCGGCTCACGCCGATGCCGGCGACGTAGTCCCAGGCTCAGGTGGCTGCCGCAAGGTTCGTTGGTCTCGAAGCGGCTCATGTGTTGTTGAAGATTAAGGAGGCTCTCCATGCCAATGACTGAACGAAAGCTGCTTGCCCGCGATGCAAAGCGGGATATCGGCGCGGAGCTGCTGGCATCCGTATTGGAAATGAAAACGGGAAAGGCTGGCCGGGTGCACCGTATTTCCCTTTCTCAGGTAACCCAGGCGCGCGCCAAATCCGGGCTATCACAGTCCCAGTTCGCCCGAACCCTCGGCGTTTCCATCCGGACGCTCCAAGACTGGGAGCAGGGCCGCCGAAAGCCGTCTGGCGCGGCAAAGACACTACTTACCATTGCAGCAAAGCATCCCGAAGTGATCCGAGAAGTTGCTTCTGCCTAAGGCTGGGTGCCCAATGTGTTCCTGTGAGGGGCTGAGGGGCTGGGTCGGACCAGCATAACGTTCTGAAATTCGTGCAGAACAATAAGAAATAACCGGGATCATTTGGTTTAAAAGCACGATTTCTGCCCTGAAATGGCCGTGTTAAGCGAGCATGCGCCTGAATCAGGAATGTCTGATGGGTACATCTTGCAATTGAATGATGATAAGCCCTGAAGACCAGCAAGAAACCTGGTTGTTCAATAAGAGCTCGAGACCCGGCTGCCACTGACTCGGGCCAGTTTGGCTGTGGGTGTTGTGATATCGGGTCCGGACCTAAAGCCAGCAAATCTGGTCTGGTTTTGGATGCCTGATAAAGAAAAGGCCCCCTGATCCCCTGCCAAACTCCGAGTTTCCAAGCACTTGTGGTGGTCCGACCCCAGACCCGCAGCAGTCAATCGGAAAAATTGAAAAATCTCTATTTACAATGAGATGCATGACCTCATGAATATGTGTCGCCATTCGGAAACACAGGCGGGTGCAGGTTTTATATGGCTTTGAGGGGAAACCCTGTATGCGGGTGGTGACACATTCACCCGTCCTGGTGTTTTTCAGGCGGGCATGGCGGGAGCATCGAGGCACTTGATACATAAATAAAAACAGTACCTTGCGACTTTTCTTCACTCTCCGGGCACCGTCTGGCATCGATCTTGCGTTTTCCCCATGCAAACGCGGCGTGTGAGGACACATTGATGAGGTTGCGCCTCATTCTGTGATCTCAGGCCAGGTACGGTAGCTCACCGTGAATTCACGGAGCCGGGTCGCGGTATGCGGTCATGATGTTGAAGGAGGAACATCGGTCGCCCAGTAACCTCTGCTCCTGGCGAGTATACCGGGTGGCAGAGGAAAGTCCTTAACCAAAGGAGAGAAATCATGTTGATTAAGACTAAGATGAGTAAACGACCTTTGATTGCAACCACCTGTGCACTTGCTCTTATTCTTTCGGGTCACCTCGCGCAGGCGGCTGATTTGGCTGCAGATGTCAATGTGTTGAGTGGTGTCGATGCCGCGAGCAGTGTGGGCGCCGCAACGGATGTCGCCGCCGCCGCGGTTGGTGTCGATGCGGTAGCCGATGCCGTGAGCAGTGTGGGCGCCGCAACGGATGTCGCCGTCGCGGCTGGTGCCGATGCGGCAGCCGATGCCGCGAGCACTGTGGACGCGGCAACTGATGTCGCCGTCGCGGCGAGTGCCGGTGCGGCAGCCGATGCCACGAGCACTGTGGACGCGGCGACTGATACCGCCGTTACGGCTGTTAACGATGCCACCACTGATGCGGCAGGCAGTGTCGATGCCGTGAGTGATGTTGAGTCCACTGCCAGTGCTGAAGCCAGTGCTGAAGCCAGCGCCGAAGCCAGCGCCGAAGCGAGTGCTGAAGCCAGCGCCTTAGCTGACGACGACGATACCACCGCCAGCGTGTCCGCCAATTCCAAGGCTGGCGCGACAGCATCAGGTGGGTCCGCGGAGGCTTCTTCCTCAGCGAGCGCCTCGAGTTCCGTGGAGGACGGCGTGACGAGTGCCGAGAGCACTTCCTCCGCAAGCGCCTCGAGTTCCGTCGAGGACGGCGTGACGAGTGCCGAGAGCACTTCCTCCGCAAGCGCCTCGAGTTCCGTCGAGGACGGCGTGGCGAGTGCCGAGAGCACTTCCTCCGCGAGCGCTTCGAGTTCCGTCGAGGACGGTGTAGCGAGCGCCGAGAGCAGCGCTTCCGCCGAGGCGGAAGTCTTGCTCGCTGACGGAGCGGAAAGCCCGGCCGAAACGGACGGGGCCACCGACAGCGACGTCGCCGCCGGCACGGACGGCACCATCGGGTCAGCTGAAGGCGATGCCGCGGCTACGGCCGGTGTCGGCGATGCCGATTCCGAGGGTGTCCTCAACGACACCAGCGTGAGCGCCAGTGCCAGTGGCAGTGCCGAAGGTGTCAGCGAGGATGGGGGATCCGTATCCGCCAGCGCCAGCGCTGAGGCATCCGCCAGTGTTGAAACCGGTCCGGACGGCTTGATCAGCGGTTCGGCGGGCAGCAGTGCTGACGCCAACCTGAGCGCTGACTCCGGTACAGCGACCACAACGGCCATGGCGACTGGCGTGTCCACCGCAGAAAGCGGCGGTATCAGTGCCGAGGTGTCATCAACCACGGAGGCTGGTGCCACTGCTGAGATTGGTGATACGGGTACGGCCAGTAGTGCCTCCCAGGCGGGGGCGAGTGCTTCTTCCGCCGCCAATGACAGCGGCGGCATGGCCCTTGCCGAGTCGATTGCCATGGCCCAGGCCGGGTCTGTCGATGACTCCGCTGTCAGCCAGGCGGCCACCGCTGCCTCATCGGCTGCCGCCGCCGCGTTTGGTATCGCCAGTGACGGTTCCGTGAGCGCCGCGGTTT
This sequence comes from uncultured Gammaproteobacteria bacterium, assembly GCA_963708905.1. Taxonomy (GTDB): domain Bacteria; phylum Pseudomonadota; class Gammaproteobacteria; order Xanthomonadales; family SZUA-36; genus SHZL01. The sequence goes on from CAVPUV010000049.1 coordinate 3,772, forward strand.
CGACTTCGGTTGAGGCTGCCGCCAGTGCTGCTCTCAATGCCGCCAACGCGGCTCAAACCGCGGCCCAGGCTTCTTCCATGGCCCAGGCCGAGGCGAGCGTCGCTGAGTCTGCTCAAGAGGCTGCCAACGCCCAGGCCGCCGCCGAGGCTGCTGCGGAAGCTGCAGCAATTGACGGTACCCCCGAGGCTGAACTGGCTGCCGAGGCGGCCGCGGAGGCCGCGACCCAGGCCCGGGTTGCCAGTGAATCGGCCGACGGCTTGGTGCTTTCCAATACGCACTCCATGTCCAGGTCCATCGTGACACCGCACATGACCATGACGCTGGCCCAGAGCCATAGCATGGCCAATGCGCCTGGTGAGGGCCATGCCATCGCGCATTCCATGGCCAAAGCACAGTCCCTGGATACACCGGGGAATACGTCTGCGAGTGCCATGACCCGCGCCATGGCCAAGGCGGTGGGTGATGCCGAGGCCCAGGCAAGCGCCGCGGCGGAAGCGTCAGCAGAAGCCGAAACAGCGGTGACTGCTGAAGCCGCTGCCGAGGCGACGGCGCGTGCTGAAGCGGCCGAGACTGCTGTCGAAGCCGCGCTCGAGGCCAGGTCTCAAGCCGAAGCTGCTGCGTCGGTGGCGATTTCAGACGACGTAGTTACCGAGTCTGACGAAGCCATCGTCACCGTCGAGTAGTTGCTGTTCCAGGATGATCTGGTCAGCAGGGACGGTGAGCCGGGTGAGCGGTGCGTACGACGCCGCTCACCCGGCGGGTTCCGCCGCTCATGGCGTAACGCTTTGAAGCGTTGAAGCGAAATGACATGACAGGACCAAGCCACAGCAAGTCAACAGGAGGAATGAACATGTTCGAGCATATACCCCTTCCTACAGCAATCGTTATCACAACGCTCGCGATAGCGGGTCTATGGGCCCTGCCGCCGCCCGCCATGACAACCGAACCACCGGCTGGAGACATCGTCACGGCAATTGAAGCAGATCCCGCGGACACTACATCCCCCGAACAATCCCCCGCCAATGCCCACCCCGGCGACGGGGCCAGAGCCACGGCGAAAGCCAGTGCCAAGGCAACGGCTTCACCTTCAGCGACTGGTTCGGGACGCCGGGGCTGCCGTGCCGAGTCCTCGGCCACGTCTGAAGCGAGCGCGGGGAATGACCATGAATACGACGAGGACAGTGATAGCGACCAAACGGAGAACGGCGATTGCCGGGCCGAGGCGAAATCGAGCGCAAAGGCCACGGTGGACCAAAAGGAACAAGAACAAGAGCAGTGAGCAACCAGGTTCCAGCTTGGCTGATGACCTGGTAGCGACGAGATCCATGACCATTCGGGAGGCCGTAACCGTGACGATGAATATTGAATCCAGACAATGGGCGCGCAGCGTGGCAGCCCTCATATTCATGGCGGGTCTTTCCGGCTGCAGCTGGTTGGACTTCGGCAGACAGGAGCAGGATCCCATACCCCGAAAGCCGGGGCTATACGCCCTTTACGAGGGCGAGCTGCAACGTCTCAACGGAGACCGGAAGTGGGAGATGAAGACCTGGGATGAGCGCTCCAATTTATCGCCTGAGGTGCAGTTCGTGATCCGCCACCCTCAGCTTCCGGCGTCCAGGGATCAGCTCGAGGGGGCGATCGATCTGAGCAGGGTGGCGTGGGTGAGAAGCGAGATCAGCCCGGACGGTGACATCCTGCCGGCGGACGGTAACCAGTTGGTGGCCGCCGACATCGATGAACTGCGTGTGCCGGTCAGACTGGAACCTTATGGCGAGGACAGCGAAGTGGTTCGCGTTGTCCCTGTTTCAAGACTCCAGGGCGGTCTGTATACCCTGCAGCTGCGAACCGCGGATGCACAGTTCAATGCCCGGGCAGGTGTCGGGTGGGCCTCAGTCGACAGGCGTGTTTACTCCGCCGCCAACTGCGTGGACCACTACCTGGGCGACGCGATCCGTTATCGACCTTGTGCGCAGCAGGAGCACGCCTTTGCCTCCAAATGGTTGAAGGTGCACCTGGTGGAACCGGAGGTGCGTGAGATCACGCCTCAGCAAAAACAACTTATCGTCAGTGGCGTGGTGATCAATACCTCGCAGCGCCCGCGCAGGGTGCCCACCCTCGAAGCGCAACTGAGGTCGAGCCATGGAGAGGTGATCGAACGCTGGCAGTTCGAAGCCGCGACGGCGGAGCTGCAACCGGGCGCATCCGCACGATTTCGCAGCTCATTGCCGAATCCGCCAGCCGGTGTGAGCAATGTCCATGTGACTTTCGCCACGCCTGGCGCCGATCTGGCCGGGCCCGCATCACTTTGAATACAGCCCCATCAATTCACAAAGGAGTTAAAACCAATGAAAAAGTCAAAACCCTTTTGCCCAGCCGCTCTCTTCAGCGTGGGGGCCCTGTGTCTCGGGTTATTACCCCAGGTGGTACTGGGCTCCGCGTGGACGCGACCGGATGACGGTCTGCTGATCCTGGCGCCGGTCTCCTACACGTATGCTGACGAGGCATTCGACGACCATGGGAATCGGGTGGATCGCGATCGCTTCGAGATGGTGGAGTTCAGTCCACTGTTCGAGTACGGACTCACCGATTCCTTCACTGTCGGCATGCAGCCGAAATACAGAGTGGTGAGTGTGGAGACCGCCGACGGGCCAACAGCCCACAATTCAGGCCTTGCCGAATCCGATTTCTTCGCCCGCCAGCGATTGTGGAGCCGCAATCAGGCGGCGATCTCGGTCCAGGGTCTCGTCAAGGTCCCCATCAAGCCGGATGAGGATGATGCGGCGGCCCTCGGGCGCGACCAGGTGGATGCGGCCATCACTCTGGCCTACGGAAATCGCCATTCCGTGGGTGTGGGGCGTATCTTCTACAGTATCGAAACGGGATTCCGCAAGCGCTGGGAGGTGCCCGACGATGAGATTTCCGCCAACGCATTCATTGGCTGGTCACCCGGCGATTCCTGGTCGTTTATCCTGCGCTCGGCCAATGTCTGGGGTGTAGGTAATGATAATGTCGCCAACACGGAGGTTAATGATGAAAGCGACACGAATGTACTGACCGCCGGCCCAAGCTTTGTACGCCATGATGCGCAACTGTTGGCCAGCTACAAGTTCCGTAAAGCCGTGTCACTCGTGGGTGGCGTGTCCGCCTCCTACGCTGGTGAAAACGTGGGTGTCGGCAGGACCGCCTTCCTGGCCATGACGCTTCAGTTCTAGCAACCTGTAGGGCAGACTACTGACCTATCGAAGCGAGGGAAAGACCCTCGACTTGAGGCAGAATTTTTGCTCTTTTGGGGCAAATAGTACCGCTGGTGTTGAGCTCTTTTCTGCTTCCGGAAAAATAAAGAAAATGCCGCGCAACCGGGGAGAATAAGTCGCGCGGCACAGGGGGCAATCAGTCCAGCCTGCCGGTCATAAGGTGGCTCCGTTCAGGTTGCCCTCTTCGGCACAACACCCCTGGTGGTCCGGGGGGCTTCAGGCTCCGGCGGCCGGTTCGGGTTTACGCACATCGAGCTCGTTCGCTACCGATTCCACACCGGCGGTGTTCCTGGCGATAAACTCGGCCAGCTGCTTTTCAGTGGTGGAGCGCACTTCGCCGGATAATCGAACGGCACTGTTTTCGGTGTCGACGTCAATGTCCGCGGCGGCCAGATTGTCGTTGGCGATCAATCGGGTCTTGATCCGGGCTGTCGTGGTTGCGTCGCTGACCTTCTGGAAAAAGTTGCTCGCAGCCGTCGGAGTGGATGACTCCTGGCCATCCTTGACCTCAAGGGAATTCTTGACCGATTTGACGCCATCGATACTCTTGGCGATTTCTTCAGCCAGGTCCTTGTCGATTTCGGATCGCACCGAACCCGACAGCATCACCGTGCCGTCTTCGACGTCCGTGTCGATGGTGAAGTTGTTCAGATGCGGGTTGAACAGGTAGGTCGTTTCCAACCGGGCATCGATCAGATCGTCCCGGGCCGCAGTCGATTTCGGGCAATTGGAAGGCGTTGTTCCTGCATGAGCCAGCAGGCTGGTCGCCATAAAAAGGCCGGCGAGCCCGCCAGTCGCCAGTCGATTGAACCTGGAGGACTTCACATGATTGTTCATGATTGTCTCCTCTTGAATCGATTCACTGCAAACATGGGATTCGCTTCAAAACCGGAGCGTGCCGATTCGGCACGCTCCATTGGGTTGGTTCAGGAACCGATCAGCTTTTAGCTTTATCGTACTCGTTGCGATCGACCACTCCATCCTTGTTCAGGTCCACGCTCTGGAAAGCAGTGGCGAGCCAGCTTTCTTGCGCTTCATCCGAAGTGATCGCGCCGTCGACGTTTGCATCCAGCTCTTCGAACGCCGGTTTTTCCATCGCTTCCGATCCCTCGGTCTCACCGGCGAATCCGCTGAGCGCAAAGACCGCCAGTGCCGCAGTCAGGGTTCCGATAATTGCAGGTTTAGTGAGTTTCATAGATATATCCTCTTGTGGTTTCACTCGTTTGGTTTTAACCGCAGAGTGTGGTTTCAACCGCTACGTGTGGTTTCAACCGCTAAGGTGCGCTTCAACAGCGCGTGCCAATGAAGGTGCAAATGCTGTGCCAACGCTTCCATGACCTTGAAAACCATGGCTTAATGCAAAAACCACTAAGCTGAACCGGCCGCTGACTGTTGCTTGGTTGCGACGTGCCCGGTGCATGCGCTCGCGTTGATCGCCAAAACGCGGGTGTGAAAGCCTGATGGATTGAGGCTTTACCGAGTCAGGAGTTCAGGTGTTGCCTGCTGACGACATGCGGCTGCGCCGTTCTTCAGGCATGCTCCGGCGCCAGATGAAGAAGCCTCACTCACCAACCAGAGTTGTTGACCGGGGACCACGCCGAGTATAAGTCTGGTGCGGTTATTGGCGTATTGCGATGTGTGATGAATCGTTTCGGGAATCAGTTGGATCCGGCGAGTTGCTTGATGCCGTCCAGTTCGTCCAGGAATACCGGACTTTCAGGCAGCGTCGAGCCACCGTCGACGCAGATCGTTTGACCCGTGACATAACGCGCCTCGTCGGAGGCGAGGTACAGCATCGCATGCGCGATGTCCTTCGGGTCACCGATGTACCCCACGGGGATGTACTTCGCCATCTTTGCCATGCCTTCCTCGTTCGCGAGCAGCTCCATCGCGGCCGTGCGGATGAAGCCGGGCTCGACGCCGTTCACGGTGATCCGCTCGTGCGCCAACTCGATCGCCGCCGTGCGGATGAATCCATTGACGCCGGCCTTGGACGATGCGTAATAGGAGGTATTCGGCATCGCGACGCGTGGGCCGGTGACCGAGGACGTGAACAGCAGCCGGCCGGCACCGCGCTTGCGGAAATGCGGAATGCACGCAGCGGAGAGACGAAAGCATGCCTTCAGGTTCACTGCCAGCACCGTCTCGAGATCGGCTTCGGAGTAGCTCTCGACGGAGCCGCCAAGAAACGACGCAGCATTGTGCACGAGGATATCGACGTACCCGAAGTGGCGGACAGTCTCGGCGACAGCGCGGTCCGCCTCCGCCTTGCTGCCCACATCGACGACACAGAGCGCCGCCGTCCCACCCGCCGCTCGCACAAGGCGCACAACTTCCTCGCCGTGAGAGGCAGTACGCGTCGCGACCATAACCTGCGCGCCTTCTTGCGCAAAGACCTGAACGATACCGCGGCCAATGCCCTGCCCGCCACCGGTCACGATCGCGACCTTGCCTGCCAGCCTGCCGTTGCTCATGCGATTGCGACTCCTTGACCGCGCTGTACTTGCGCGAACACCGGTGGCAGAATCAGCGCGAGGCTGAGGAAAAAAAGGCCGATGCCCAACCAGATCACCGGGGCCATGCTGCCACCGCCTATCACCGTCGCAGCAAGCCCCGGGCCCACCGCCAGCCCGCACATCTGCGCCGCGACGGCATAGACAACAACGCGTCCGCGCCGATCGAAACTCGCCATGGCCCCGAGCAGGAACGGATGGGTGAAATTCCATGCGAGGTTGTAGACCGTCACCACGAACCCATAGACCGTCGAGCCGAACGCTCCTGCGAGCGGGTAGAGTACCACCGCCCCACTGATGATGCCCACCGTAAGCGCAAGAGCGCGGTGTGTACGGTGCGCCAGCAGGGCCGCGCCGAGTGCCCCGACAATACCGGCGAACTGCGAAATCATGAGGCCGTTCGCGACCTGCTGGTCCGAAAGCCCGGCATTCACGCCGATCACGAAAAGATAGGCCCAGACAACACCCTGGGCCAGAAAATAAGAAAACATCGCAAATAACGCGGCGCCCTTTAGTGGTACGCCAAGGTTGACCGCGTCCTGCTCGACCAGGGCGACGGTCTCTCCGGTGGTCGGCATGTAACGCACGAACGGCAGTGCGACGAGCGGGAACAGCGCGAAAAACCACAGCACTCCGGCCATGCCAACCGTGTCAAACGCGCTCGGCATCACGAGCAGGCCGAACGCGCCGTAGATCAGCACCCACATGATCAGCAGGCCGAAGTTCCGGTCCGGTTTAAAGGTGAGCCCGATGGCGGTAAAACTGAGTGAGACGAGCCCACCGGCACCGAGGCCAGCGACGAAGCGCAACACCGCGAACAGGTTGAGATCGTGAACGAACGTGCATGCGGCGTTTGCCGCGAACACCACGAGCAGCGACGCCCTGAGCGCCGTGTGCCAATTGAACCGTCGCGCGAGAAACGTGAACGCGACGGTTGTCGCCGCGATCCCGAACATCTCCGCGGACGCTGTGTAGCCGGCGCCCTGTTCGTCGAAGCCGACGTGGTGCACGAGTCCCGCCACGAAGCCAGGCTGCACGATGAACACCTCGGGACCAATCACGCCGATCAGGATCGCCGTTGCGAGTCCGCGGAAGGTGTTCAGTTTCGCCGTATCAGTGTCGAATGTCTGCTCGAGCATCAGCGCCTTCGCCGGCCAAATCCGCATTGCGCAAAGTCAATTGAATTTATACCGGAAGCTCGCTCCGATCCATCGCGGTTGACCAAAAGCCTGCTGGTTGAAGCCGAAGGTACCCGTAAAATCAAACGTGTAGTTGAGATAGGCCTCGTTCGTCACGTTGTTCGCGAACACTGCAAACTCCCACCGGTCGCTATCGGGCTGATACGAAGCCCGCAAGTTGGCGACGGTGTAACCATTCTCGAACGAAACCGGGACATTCTGGATGTCAAAGTAGATGTGATCCTGCAAGCTTGCCGAGGCCTGCAATCCAATGCGGCCGCCGAGCGCCGGCCACTCGTAACGCACGATCGCATTGCCCGAAAATCTGGGCGCCGCCACCATGTCGCGCTTACGCAGCACGCCCGAAGGGCTCGGGATGTCATCTGCTTCCGCATCGAGCACACTCAGTCCGAGGGCAAAGTGCCAGCCTTCCCAAGGCGATGTGGTTAACTCGAGTTCGCCACCCTTCACCGTAGCATCGGTATTAAAGATGATCTGGTTCAGAAGCTCAAAGCGGAATGTCTGAAAGTCCTTGTAGTCGTAGTAGAAGACGGAGCCGTTCAGGCGCGTGCGGCCACCGGCCCAGTCCGACTTGAAGCCGATTTCGTAGCTCGTGAGCTTTTCCTCACCGAACGGAATGGTCGCTACCGTATTGCTCGCGAAAAGCAGTGTTTCGTCGAGGAAGCCAACATTGAAACCGGGCGACTTGGTACCGCGCGCGATGGCGCCGAAAATCAAGAGATCGTCGGTTGCCTTCCAGTCAAGGCCCAGCCGGCCGTTGACTGAATTTTCGTCCTGCTTGGCCAGACTGCCCACGGACTGTGGGCTGAAGTCGAACGCAACGTCGGACGGCAGCCCGACCACGTCGGTGAAGAACCCGGAAAGATCCCGGTTCAAATAGTCGAGTTCCTTGCGTTCGTTGGCGTAGCGCATACCCGCGATCAGCGTCAGCTGCGGCGTGAAGTCATACTCGACCTGGCCGAATGCGGCCCAGGATTCCGAGCTCTGCGTGTAGCGTGCGTCGAAGTTCACGAACCCAAGGTTCGTCAAATCCAGAATGTAGTGGCCCTTGACGTCGTTGTCGAAGTAATAGAGTCCGCCCAACCAGCGAAACCGCCCGCTCCCGCCGGCGAGTCTGAGTTCCTGCGTGAACGTTTCAGTCTTTGCCTGGAAAGTCGGCAAGATCAGTGGCGCCGGGCTTGCGTCGGTGTCTTCGGACTGCAGACGGTTGACGTTCTGGTACGCCGTGATAGACGTCAGGGTCGCGCCGGAGAAGCGCCAATTCAGATTCACGGTACCGCCGGAATTACGTACGAACACGCGACCATCGCGGTCGTACTCACCCGCCCATGGGTCGTTGTCAGTATCGCGGTAGCCGAAGCAGTCGGTGCCCGCGCGCTCGTCGTTCGCGTCGAGCACGCCATCCGCGTTGCAGTCGACTGAGCTCGTGGTCTCGTTCGCGCCAAGTGGCAGGCTGACATCGCCAGTCGCGCCGCCGAGCTTCGTTGCCTGGTTTTGCCATGCACCGACAGTTGCGTCATTCTTCGAGTAATACCCACTGACCAACACGTCGAGCGCGTCCACCGGCTTGAACAGCAATTGGCCGCGCACGGCTCTCGCCCTGGCAGCGTTGTAGTCCGGCACGCCCGGGAAGCGGTTTTCCGTGTAGCCATCGTGCCTGTCGGTCGCAAAGGAAAGTCGTCCGTCAACGTGTTCCGACAGTGGTCCGCCGATTGCACCCTCCACCTTGATCTGATCGTACTCCGCGCCCGTCAGGTCCACGTAGGCGTCAAAAGTGTCTTGGGGTTTCTTGCTGACGAAATGCACCAGGCCGCCGGTAGTATTGCGCCCGAACAGTGTGCCCTGCGGTCCCCGCAGCACTTCGACGCGATCGAGGTCAAACAGCTGGAAGCTGAGGCCGCCGGAGGCGGGGTGGTAGACGTCATCCACATACACGGCAACCGGATTCTCGCTCGCGTCGGCGAAGTCATTGAGGCCAACGCCGCGCAGAAAGAAGTTGATCTGGCTCGACTCAGCGTTCGGTACCGTGTAGTTGAGGCCCGGCGTCATCGCCACAATGTCGGTCGTGTTGGTGAAGCCGAGTTCGCGAACCTGCTCGCCCGAGAAGGCCGTGACCGAGAGGCCAACGTCCTGAACGCTTTGCTCGGTCCTCGTTGCGGTGACGATGACTTCCTCGAGGGCGTCATCGGCGCGGGTCTGTGCGAGCGCCGCCGAGGTCGTCGCAAGCGCCAGCACCATGCATACCAGTCTCACAAGAGTAATTTTCATTGTGAATCTCCCCACAGTTGGAGTACATCTGCAGTATGTTTCCAATTCACGCAGGTTGCGCGGTTTTTTTTATCCTGCGGGACAGAATTGGATACACCTGCAGAAACATTATCACCAATAACACTATCACGAATCGCTGGATAATAATAACACTGCCAATGCTCTGACGACGCTAACTGATGGTGCTCCTACCCATGTGCAACCATGCAGGTCTAGTTCCGCGACAAATAATTTTCTGCCAAAGTGCAGGTCACTTCAATAGCCTGTGGTGTGAGTTCCTGCGCGGTTTCGGTTTCTGATCGGGTATGTACCCAGCCGAGATAGGTGGTGCCACGGGCCAGCAAAAACAAGGGTAATTTTTCCTCATCGGCAGCGGATAATTTTCTGGCCAATCGATAGCCTTCGATCAGGGATGCCTGTATCGCATCAAAACAATCTTCACCTAAATTAAAATAGAGTGAAGTTGCCAGTTCAAACAAATGCCAACCAAAGCCGGCATCATCAAAATCAATCAGGCGGACATGATCACCATCCACAAGCACGTTTTCCTGTATCAGGTCTGCATGAATCATACTGAAGTTGTCTTTTGATTTGCTGTATGCCGTCAGATCCTGTTCTATACGTTCGCGGGCTCTTTGCATCAGATGCCGTTCGCTTTCCGACAGGGCTTCAAGTTCCCAGAACCGGCCCCATAATGGATTCTCACCAACCAATCCTTCCTTATCCCAGGCGTGCCGCTTGAATCCTGGTGGTAATTGCCATGAACTGGCCTGATTGTGTATTTTTCCTGCCAGAGTCCCAAGGGTTTTGTAGTTGTTTTGCAAGGTAGTACTGCCACGTTCCAGTCCCTCTTGCGCATTTCCCAGCTGTTCGCCATCTACCCAGTCAAAAAGGTCGATCTGCCTTGTTTCTCCTACCGGTTTGAATTCTGCGACGATAAACAAGTGCCCATCCTTTGTCGGAAGGACATGGGGCACCTCGATACCGGCTTCATCCAGTGCCTTCATCCATTGAAATTCGGAACGAAGACTCAGGTCGGAATGATAACCGGCCCGGTGCACCCGCAGGGCATGACGCCTGCCGTCTTCGGTGTCGACACGGAAGACGGCGTTTTCCCGCATTTTAATGACCTCCAGCTTTGCACCCTGTAAACCCCACTGACTCAATGACTGTGCTGCAAGCTGCTGGATCAAAATCCCCTGCTGCTCCGGTGTTTGTTGATAAAAATCTGTCACTCGTTTGCCCATTTGCTCGTCGCTCGATGCTCGTCGCTGATTTCAAATGATGGTCAGTACTTCATCCAGCGTGGATAGCAACAGATTTGCATTATCCCGGGAGAACACGATGGGTGGCCGCATTTTCAATACGTTATCATGCGGTCCGATCTGGCTGATCAAAACGCCACGTTCACGCATGGTATTAACCACCCATTTGGTCTCTTTGGTTGCCGGAGTTCGTCGGGTCCGATCCGTCACCAGCTCGAGTCCGAAAAATAAGCCTTGGCCGCGCACATCCCCGATGAGATCATGCTTTTCCTGCAACTTCCATAATCCCTGCTTGACATAGGCGCCCACCTGCCTGGCATTTTCCAGCAGGTTTTCCTCTTCGATCACATCAAGTACCGCCATACCCGCGGCGCAAGATACGGGATTACCGCCGAATGTATTGAAATACATGGAGGTGTCGCGAAATTCGTTTAACAAATCGGCTCTTGCCACCACCCCTGCCAATGGATGTCCGTTGCCCATGGGCTTCCCCATGGTAACGATGTCGGGTGTGACGTTATATAATTGATGTCCCCACATGTTCTCGCCTGTTCTGCCGAAACCAGCCTGTACTTCATCCGCAATAAACAGGCCGCCGGCATTGTGCACATGCTCCACCGCCTTTTCCATATATCCCGGCGGAACATTCGGCAGACCTTCGCCGGAGAAAATAGGGCAATACAGCATGCCAGCCAATTTGATGCCTCTCGCATGAAAGTCGTTAATTGCTTGTTTGACTTCATTGGCATAGGCCTCTCCCAGTGCTTCTCCCTTCAGATCAAACATGGGCCGGTAACTGTCCGGAAACGGAACCGGATTCACATTGGGACTCGGACTTACTCCACCGGTGAATATCGTCGCCAGTTCCCACACCGCCGTGGTATTGCCGTGATAGGCAAAATTCGAGCTGATAATGCCCATCCCTCCAGTATGCTGCCGAGCCATGCGCAGGGCGACTTCATTGGATTCACTCCCGGTGCAGGTAAATATTGCCATGGAGAGCGATTCATCAAAGGTTGCGGTTAACCGTTCTGCATAATCCAGAATGGTTTCGTGCAAATAACGGCTATGCACATTCAGGGTACCGGCCTGTTTTGTTATTGCCTGCACCACATGGGGATGACAATGGCCCACACTGGGCACATTATTATAAACGTCCAGGTATTGACGCCCCTCGGCATCGTATAACCAGACCCCTTCACCCCGAACAACATGAACAGGGTCAGCATAGAACAGCGGGGCGCTGGCGCCCAGCAGGCGGGCACGCCGCTCCAGTAGCTCTGAAATACTCATAATGGTCCTCACCACAAGTGTGTAAAACGGTATTGACAGGTTAAATCATAATCCGCCATAAAATACCAAAAATGTCGGTTATGGTGAGTTGCGCAGCTGCACACCGATTATTACACGTCCCTGACGTTTCAAAGCAGTGCGGCCTTAGGCTAGACTGGCAGGACGTTGAGTCATTGAAACAGGAATATTTCTTCCGGGGTTGCATTTTGGCAATGAAGCAGGGCAGTGACGGGATCTGGACAGGGCCTGCGGCATTTATGCCTCAGCACATGCCCTTGCAGTTTCTGCAACCGCCAGGTGAACACGAAGTTCATCTCTGGTACTTGCACCTCGGCATGCTGGGAGGTTCGCTGCGACATGCGCTGGCGGGTGACGCAGCGACTGATGAAGCGGTGGGGTTGAGCCCGGGACAATTGCGTTTCATACGGCGTTTTTACCTGCGCCTGTTGCTGGGTGCTTACCTTGGAATCCCGGGCAAGGATGTGGAGGTCAATCGCAGCAACCGCGGCAAGCCGGTGCTGGACAGTTCGGTGCACGACAGCACGCTGAAGTTCAGCATGGCCAAGAGCGAGGACCGCGTGCTGATCGGAATTTCCGCCTCTCACCATTTGGGCGTCGACCTGGAACCGGCATGGCGCAAGGCGCGCAATACCCTGCGTCTGGCCCATCGCTATTTCAGCCCAGCCGAATTCAGCGCACTGGAGGCCCTGCCCCCCGGACGGCTGGACGAAGCTTTTTTGCGGGCGTGGGCTTTGAATGAAGCAGTGGTCAAAGCATCCGGCCTGGGCATCGCCAACCAACTGTGCCGGTTTACCCTGCAGATGGACCCTGACCTGCCGCCTGCCATGCTGCACATAGAAGGCGATCAGGCCGCCAATTGGTGGTTGGCGTTGGTCAAGCCGTGCGCCGACTTCATCGGCGCCGTGGCCAGCCGGCAATCCCGCTGTGAAATCACCTGTTTTCAGCTCTTGCCCGCCAGGTGAAGCTAGTCCACGAGGCTTGTGCCCATTGCGATTGCGCATGAATACTTTGCGGCTCCTGATCGGCGCGCTTGCATTGGCCTTGATGCTGTCCGCCTGCAACCTTTCCGCCGTGCGAGTCGAGCAAGTGGATGCGCGTGTGGCGAAATCCAGGACGCGGCTGCTTGACTGCAAGCCCCAGCAGATCGATCGCTGCAGTGAAAACTCACCACTGCTGGCTCTGGCCGCGGATGACGTGCGCACGGGCAAGCACCACCTGACCCTGCTCGAGGTGGGTGAAGACGCACTGAAGATTCGCGTCCACCTGATTCGCGCGGCACGCCATAACATCGATTTACAGAATTTCATCCTGCGGCGGGACGACACCGGCGAATTGCTGCTCAACGAAATGTTGCATGCGGCACGCCGTGGGGTAAAAGTCAGGCTGCTGCTGGATCAAATGTTTACTGTTTCCGATCTGGAATACCTGGTCAAGCTGACTCTGGCCCACGCCAATTTCGAGGTCAAGTTCTACAACCCCACTTTCTACAAGGCCAAGATGGCCAAGCATGACTGGCTTAATGCCGTGGCCTGCTGTTTCCGGCGCTTCAACCAACGCATGCACACCAAGCTGCTGGAGGTGGATGAACTGGTGGGGATAATCGGCGGGCGTAACATTGCCGACCGGTATTTCGACTATGACACCAATTACGATTTCAAGGATCGCGATGTCGCCGTATTTGGCTCGACCGCAATGGATATGCGCTTATCTTTTGATACGTTTTGGGACAGCCCGAAGTCCGTGCCGGTGCAACACCTGCGTGACGTGGCCAGCAGGTTGTTGCATGAAACTGAAACGGAAACCGAACTCGAACCCTATCACCCACCTCCGCGCCTGTTGCCTCTTCTGCGGCAGGTCGCCGACGAACGGCATATCCAATCCCGGTTTATTGAACCGGCATTCGAGGTGGCGCGGGTGGAATATTTCTCCGACCGGCCGCGCAAGGTGGCCTACCCCGAGCATGCAAACAAGAAAGACATTACCCTCGAACTGCTCAACGTGCTGCAGTCGGCGCGCCATTCGGTGGTCATCCAGTCGCCGTACATGGTGCTGTCCAAGAAAATCCGCGATCTGTTCGCGGGATTACGCCAGATCAACCCGGCAATCGAACTCGTTTTTTCCACCAATTCTCTGGCTTCCACCGATGCGGATGCGGTCTATGCCAATACCCACAAGCACAAGAAACGTTATGTCAGGAAACTGGGTTTCCACATGTACGAGTTCAAACCATTCCCGATCGATGCGCCAGAATTTTTCCCACGCTGGCCACAACTGATAGCGGAGAAAAAACAAGGCATCAGCAGCCGCTCGACAGTGGACGGAGATAACTCGACCATTCCAATGCCCGCGCCCCGGGTGGGGCTGCATTCAAAATCTTTCGTAGTGGATGGCAGAGTGGCCCTGATCGGTTCGCACAATTTCGATCCACGATCCGAAGAATTCAATACCGAAAACGGACTGGTGGTGTGGGATGAAGCTTTTGCCCTGGCTCTGGAAGCGCTGATCCGTCGCGACATCGAACCGCAGAACAGCTGGGTGGTGGCGATGAAGCAGGACAAGGCCAGTGCAAAAGAAAACGGCCATAAAGCGGAAGTGAAAACCAAAACCAGGTACGATTCCCGCTTCTACGGTTCGACCTCGGTTTTCGAACTGATCCCCGGCAAGGAAGTGGTTCCTCCTGAATCACCGGATTTCTACCGCAACTACTATTCCGTCGGCAGTTTTCCCGAAGTGATAAAGACCCGGCGGCAGATCACGGTATTGTTTCTGAGTTCTTTCTTCGGTTTCCTGGAGCCGATTCTGTAAAGTTCCTCAGCGCGCCCGCAGCAACATCCAGCCGCCGAGAACGAACACCAGCAGGCCAGGGGTGGAAAGTCCGAACCACTGCCAGTGGCCGGCGTTGAAGCCCATCAGTATGGCGCCACTGAACAGTACGGCCGCAGCAGCGATGGTTTTTTGGGTGCGCTGGTGTGATCGGTCCAGGTCGGTGCGCAATTGCGCCAGGTCGGTCGATGCCAGGCGCGACGTCAGCTGACCTGTGGTTGCCTGTTTGAGGTAGTCGTGCAACAGCCCCGGCATATCCGGCGCCTGGCTCAGCCAGCCGGGCAAGCGTTCACGCAAGTCTTTGGCCGCCTGATCCAGACCGTGTTTTTGCCGCAATATGACTTCCAGTTCAGACTTGGCGACCGCCATCACGTCCAGGTCCGGATAGAGTTCCCGCCCCAGGCCCTCGATGTTCAACAGGGTTTTTTGCAGCATGATCAGCTGTGGCTGGATGTTGAGCTTGAAGCGGTAGGCAACCTGGAACAGTTTCAGCATCAAGTGGCCGAAAGATATTTCATTCAGGGGGCGGGTGAAATTGGGTTCGCCCACGGCGCGCACGGCGGCTTCGAGCTCACCCACGCGTGTGCCGGGCGGCACCCATCCCGCGTCGATATGCAGTTGCGCCACACGATTGTAATTGCGGTTGAACAAGGCCAGGAAGTTTTCGGAGATGTAATACAGGTCCTTTGGTGTCAGGCTGGCGACGATGCCGAAATCAAGGGCGATGAAGCTCGCATCCTCGGGCGTGCTGACATCGATCAGGATGTTGCCAGGGTGCATGTCGGCATGAAACAGATTGTCGCGGAAAACCTGGGTGTAAAACACGCGGATGCCGCGTTTGGCCAGCCGTTCGAGGTTGACGCCACGTGCTTTCAAACCCTCTATGTCATTGACCGGGACGCCGGCAACACGCTCCATTACCAGCACGCGTTCGCGGCAGTAAGGCCAGTAGATTTCGGGGATGTACAGGTCCTTCGATCCCTTGAAATTGCTGCGCAGGATGGAGGCATTGGATGCTTCCCGGTACATGTCCAGCTCGTCAAATACAAAGGTCTCGAACTCGCGCACGAATTCGGTCGGCCGGACCCTCAGGCCTCCCTCCCAGTACTTTTCAGCGAGTCCTGCGATGGCTTGCAAGAGGTCGATATCGCGGCGCAACTGGCGGCGAATACCGGGCCGCACGACCTTGACCACTACCTCCTGGCCATTGGGAAGCGTTGCCGCGTGGACCTGGGCAATGGAGGCCGAAGCGAGTGGCTGGGTAGCAAAATGGGTAAACAGTTCGCTGACGGGTTGTTGCAGCGCCTGTTCAATGATGGCCTGTGCCTGTTCTCCGGGAAATGGCGGAACCTGGTCCTGCAGCAGGGCCAGTTCGTCTGCGATGTCAGCGGGTACCAGGTCGCGGCGGGTGGAAATGATCTGCCCGAACTTGACGTAGACCGGCCCCATCTCGGTCAAAGCCAGGCGCAGACGTTCGCCGCGCGGCCGGCCAGCCAGTTCCTGGTTGCTACTCCAGGGCGCCAGTATGCGCAACAGCCGCATCGGCCGGTACAGATGGGTGGCTTGCAGGAACTCGTCCAGGCGATAGCGCGTCAGGATGGAACTGATCTTGAGCATGCGGGTGAACTGTCGCAAGGTGTGAATCATGCATCACCTTGCGCTGGTTCAGCCGCGGTACGGGCCCTGCGTTGGCGAATGATGCGCAGGCGGGCCTCCAGGCGCTCGGTGGCGTCACGCAGCGCATCGATGGCCTGGCCGGATTGCCTGATCTCCTGTTGCTGCGCCAGGGGGCTGGCGGGGCGCCGCAGAAATTCGCCGGCGGTATCTTCCAGCGTGGTCACGGTCTCACGCAAGGTCTCGGCGGCACTTCGACCGCCGGCTGCCAACTGGTGACCGAGTACATCACCAAACCAGTTTGACAACTGGCCTTCCCAATCGGGGTCGAGGCGTGAGAACAACCGTTCGAGATCCCGTGCCAGTGTCGCATCGCCCGAGATCCGCACCCGAGAACCCGTGCTGCCCCAGTTGCCGTCACCATCCGGAATGGTCATGGCGAACAATGCGGCCGGTGTACCGTTGATCACGGTATCCGCTGCGCCGGCAGCATCCAGACTGACCCCGATACGCTGCCGGGAAAAGGAAAAATGGAGCACAATGCCCAGCCCCTCGAGTTCCAGCCGCACCCGGCGTTGATCCAGCTGGGCGAGGCGACGCGGACTGTCGTTATCCATGGCCAGCACGCGGTTGATGGCGGCTTCCAGGGTGGCGGCCAGAATGGCGGGCAGTGGTGTACGGTAATCAGGCATAAGCTGCAGGCTCAGGCATGCAGGCCGCTGTGGATGGCAACGATGCCGGCCAACAGGTCACGAAAGCGCACCTGCTCGAATCCAGCCTGTTGCATCATCGCCGCGAGCTCTTCCTGCGGAGGGTGCTGGCGAATGCTTTCGGCCAGATAGCGATAACTGTCGGCATCATTGGCGACCAGCCGGCCCAGCAGCGGCAGTACGTCGAAGGAGTAACGGTCATAGGCTTTTTTCAGGCCGGCGGCCCGTAAAGTGGAAAACTCCAGGATCAGGGCGCGACCCCCCGGGCGCAGTACTCTAAACATTTCACGCAGGGCCGCATCCTTGTCGGTAACGTTGCGCAGGCCAAATGCGATGGTTACGGCATCGAATTCACCGTCGGCGAATGGCAATTGTTCGGCGTTGACCAGCGCATATTCCACGTTGCCGCTGATGCCGCGGTCTTCCAGCCGGCGGCGGCCGAGTTCCAGCATATCGGCATTGATGTCGGTCAGAACCACGCGTCCACGGACACCGACACGCTTGCTCAGCAGCGCGGATATATCACCCGTGCCGCCAGCCAGATCCAGCACGCTCTGACCCAGACGAATACCACTATTGGCGACAAAGTCACGCTTCCACAGCCGGTGGATTCCCAGGGACATCAGGTCGTTCATCAGGTCGTATTTGCTCGCTACTGATGAAAACACCTCGCGCACCAGGATGGTTTTCTCCTTTACCGCCACCTCGCGGTAGCCAAAATGCGTTGTTGCCGGCTTGGTTTCGCTCATGTGATCCTGTTCCTGTGAGAAAACATGACGGCACTGGCCATCACCGCTGTATTGTACCGCCCCGGGCGCCTTCAGGCCTACCGGGTGATAGAATCAGTGGCCCTTGACCAATGCCGTATCCGTTGGCCCAGACCGGGATATGGAGGAGCAGAACATGCGTAAGGTATTTTTCACCCTCGGTGCCATCATGCTGGTGGCAGTGGCTGCAGCCGTGTATTTCGTCATGTTCCGCCTGGACGGGGTGGTCGAAACGAGGATCGAGAAAGTGGCAAGCATGGCTTTCGGCTCGAGGGTGGAAGTCGGTGGCGTCAGGACCAACCTGCGGGACGGCACTTTGACGGTGGAGCAGATTTCAGTGGCCAATCCGCCGGGATTTGAAAATCCTTACGCGGTGCGCCTCAATGCGGTTGAGGCCGCGGTGGACTACGATGGCCTCGAGGTCAAACGGGTGGTGATCGCAAACCCCGAGTTCTATGTCGAAGAACATGACGGCAAGACCAATTTTGACCAGATGCTGCAAGCGTTGGATGCGGCCACCGGCGACCCGGCAGACAGCGGCCCCGGCGATGCTGCGACAAAAGCCGAACCTGTGATCGTGATCAGGCATTTGCGCGTAGATGAGACACGGGCGGCCTTCGAATCACATACTTTCGATCGCTATACGGATATGCACATCGATGCCATTGAGATGAACAATTTGCGCGGCACGCCATCGCAACTGGCCGGGGAGATTGCCCGCAAAGTAGTCGGCGAGCTCAATTCCGAAGCGAGCTCCGAATTGCTCAAGGCCCGGGCGCAAAAGAAAGTGGATGACATTCAGCAAAAGGTGAACGACAAGTTGCGGGACTTACTGGGTGACGAAACTGATGAGGATCCCGCCAACTAAAGAACTCCGCCGGTACGTCCTGCGAGCCTGGTGGCGGGCACAAGCAAACCCGCCCCTGCAGCTTACGATCTGGGAACCATTGACGCTTCCGGGGAGCCACCTGACTCCCCGGAATTTAGCGGATGTGATTAAAGCGGTGTGACGTTTTCGGCCTGCGGGCCCCTTTCGGCCTGCACGACTTCCATGGTGACACGCTGCCCTTCATGCAGTGTCTTTCTGCCCTCGCCTTTGATGGCGCTGAAATGTACGAATACATCCTTGCCGCCCTGCTGTTCGATAAAACCGAAGCCTTTCGAATCATTGAACCATTTTACCGTGCCTTCTACTTGCTCTCCCATGACTACCTCTTTCTGTTTGTTGCCTGGACCCTGTCAACCATCACACCGGAACCCGGGCAGAATGCGCGTTCAGTCCATCTGCACATGACGCGCCTATTGTGGTGGCAGCTAATATTGTGCCAGATTGGGCCTATCTTTCAATCCAAATCTGCATCGGCCGATCACTCTGCCGATTTAGTGGCAATGGGCGGCTTGTTGGATTGCGGCAAGTGCGCGCCCGATTTTCAGTACTTCTTCCACCAGCACAGCGAAATCCTCATTGCGGCTGCGGTGGTTGGCAATGGCCACGCGCAGGCAATATTGACCCTTGAGCGTGGTATAGGAGGGCGCGGCGATGCCGCGTTCCTGCAACTGGATGAGAATATCCCGATTCAGGCGATCGAGTTTGTCCGCGTCCAGACCGCCAGGATTGAAGCGGAAGCAGACGATGTCGAGGCCGATCGGTGCGATCAGTTCGAGTTCTGCGGCGGCTGCAATCAGGCTGCCCAGGTAGTGCGCCTGCTCGACGTTGCGCTGAATCATGCGGCCGAAGCGGTCAAGTCCGTGTTCCTTGATCGACATCCACACTTTCAGCGCGCGAAACTGGCGCGTCAGCTGCAGGCCGTAATCGCTGAACCAGAATGCGCCTGAAGCGAGGCCGCCGGCATCGGCTTCGCGCGCGAGGTATTCAGGCGTCAGGCTGAAGGACTCGCGGTGCGCGGCTTCATGGCGCACCAGTACGCAACCGGCCTCGAACGGAATGTGCATCCATTTGTGCAGATCCAGTGCCACCGAGTCTGCGCGCTCCATGCCCGCCAGCTGGTCGCGTACATTGTCGGCCAGCACTGCTACTGCGCCAATGGCGCCATCGACATGGAACCACAGCTTTTCGCGCTGGCACAGGTCGGCCAGCGCATTCAGATCGTCAATGGCGCCGGTATTGATCGTGCCGGCGCTGCCAATGACGCAGAAGGGCACCTGCCGGTCTCGCGGTCAGCGTCGATTTGGCGCTGCAGTGCCTCGAGGTCCATGGTGTAGTCGGACTTTACCGGGACGCCGCACAGCCCGTGGCTGCCCAGCCCGAGTGTTTCAACGGCTTTCTGATTGCAGCTGTGCACTTCGGTGGAGGCATAGACCGTGAGCGGTCCGGGCGCTGCCTGCACGCCTTGCCGGCGCACGTCGTAACCGCAGTGGGTGTTGCGCGCCACGGTAAGGCCGATGAGGTTGGCCATCGAAGCGCCGCTGACCAGCAGACCACTGGCATCGGCCGGAAAGCCCAGCATGTCTCTCATCCAGCCGACCACCTGTTGCTCTACCAGGTTGGCGACGTGGTTGGCTCCGCCTACATTGGGATTCATGATGGCGGCCAGGAAGTCGCCCATGGCGCCCATGAACGTGCCGCTGCCCATGTACCAGGCCCAGAATCGCGGATGAATATTCCCCATGGGATAGGGCAGGATATCGCGCTTGAAATCCTCGTATACGAGCTCGGGTTTTTCCGGCACGCGCGGCGCTGGTGACTTCAGGCGCTGCCTGGTGGCGGCCGGCACGGGCTGCCAAACCGGTCGTTCGGCTACGTGTTCAATATAGTCCACGGCGTCGTCGACCATGCGATGCGCGAGCGCCCGCATTTGGTCCCAGTTCTCCGGATCCAGGGTCTCGAATGAGGTGTTTTCAGTATTCGCTTTGCTCACTTGTGGTTTTCCTCTATCGTTTTTAGCCGTTTATGAATGCCGGCAACCATGGCCGGGTCAAGATATTGAAACATGTTTCCATGCGGCCGGAGAATCATTTCCGTTATCATAGCGCCCAACGATAAAACCTCCAGGACTCCACTTGCATCTCGGCACCAGGTCATTACTCAAATTCTTTCAGGCACACCGTGATGATGAATCGCTGGTGCTGGTAAGCATTACCGCGACGGAGGGTTCCACGTACCGCAAACCCGGCGCGATGATGCTGATCAGCCAGGATAATGCCTATGAAGGCATGATTTCGGGCGGATGCCTGGAAGGCGATCTGTTGCACCATGCGGTTGACGTTTTTGCTCATGGCAGACCGAAGTCCGTGACCTACGATATGCATACCGGCGACGAACTGATATGGGGCCTTGGCCTGGGTTGCGACGGTGTGATCCACCTGCTGTTGAATCGGCTGGACCGTGATGAAGGCTTTGCCATGTTCGAATTTATCCGGCAATCCTTGCTGTCACGTGCACCGGTGCTATTGGCCCTGGTGACCGAGTCTTCCCGGCTCGAACTACCGGCCGGCACGGCTGGTTTGTACAATCGGGCCGGGCAATCGCAGGGACACGACCGGTTGGTCAGGCATTGCGCCGGGTTTTGTGGCGATGCCTGGCCGCTCTGGCGCCAGCGGACCCTGCACCAGGACGATCATGCGCTGATGCTGATCAACATCCTGCCACCGCCGCTCATCCTGTTGTGTGGCGCCGGCCCGGATGCGGTACCGGTGGCACGGCAGGTGAATGCCCTGGGCTGGGAATGTGTCGTTGCAGATCATCGCCCCGCGTTCGCCAGCTCCGAACGCTTCCCGGCGGGCTGCCGGGTGATCCTGTCCCGTCCCGAAGCTTTGCAACAGCAGCTCGATCTCGGTGCGGTGGATGCAGCGGTGATCATGAGTCACCACCTGGAGAATGATGCCAGTTACCTGCGTCAGCTGACGCAACACCCTGACGGTTGCGGTTTGCGCTACATTGGCGTGCTCGGCCCGGCGGCGCGCCGTGACCGGCTGAAGGAGCTGGCGGCGTGCCCGCAACAGCCGGTTTATGGCCCGGTTGGACTGGACATTGGCGCCGAGCTGCCTGAGTCCATCGCACTGGCTATCCTGGCGGAAATTCACGCGGTGCTCAACGAACGCGACGGGCAATCATTGACCACCGGTCCGGCCGGTCATCGCGCCTGACTCCATGGGCGCTCAATCATTCGGCGCCATCCTGCTGGCGGCCGGCGGCTCCAGCCGGCTGGGACGGCCCAAGCAACTCGAGGTCATCGACGGTCAGGCTTTGGTTGTGCGGCAGGCACAACTATTGCTGGCCCTGAACCCCGCCTGTGTTGTGGTCGTCACTGGCGCTGCCGGGCAAGAAGTTCGACGGGCTCTGGCTGGGCTGCCGGTGGAGTTTGTGCACCACGCGGATTGGTCCCAGGGTATGGGGCGGTCGATAGCCCGGGGTATCAAGGCCATGCCGGAGCGTGTGCGTGGGGCTCTGCTGCTGTTGTGTGATCAGTGGCGGATCGAACCAGCGGATCTCGAAAAACTGCTCGCAGCCTGGCAACTCGTGCCGCAGAAGGCCATTGTCTCGATGTGGGATGGCGTCAGCGGTCCACCCGTTATGTTCCCCCGTGCCCTGTTTCAGCGCCTGTTGCGTCTGCAGGGCGACAGTGGCGCACGCCAGTTGCTGCGGCGATACAGCGCGGGCCTTGAAAAGGTGCCAATAGCAAACGCCGCCTTCGATCTCGATCAGCCAGGCGATTCAGACACGGAATAACTCTCCCCTTCAGGCATAAAAAAACCCCGCGGTGTTATCCACCGCGGGGTTCGGTTGTTTGTAGGAGCGCGCTCCTACGTATGGCTAATCAGACAAAGCGACGTAATCCAACAAAGCCCACGCCCAGCATCAGCAGCGCCAGGATGGCCATACCGTACTGGCTCAGCGTCGGGATGCCTTCGAAGAACACCGTGTTGGTGATGGTGCAGCTGTCACCCTGGTTGATATCCACATGCAGCGAGAAGCAACCGTTATCGATCTCAATCGAATCGTCAAAAGTTTGTTCGTCTACGGAGCAGTTTGTACCACCATCCCAGTCAGGGATAACACCAAAAGTGTAAACGGCGTCCGCGGTGCCAGTTGAGTTAAATTCAATTTGGTCTTTTTGGTCATCACAGGACAGCGTCAGTGTGTAGTCTGGATCCAGCACGTCGCCGCCAGCACCATCGATGACCCAGTCCTTGGTAACCGAAATAGTAACCGGATCGGGGCTGTTGCTTATCTGGCAAACGTTCATATCGCCTTCTACATAATTGCTGGAATCGACTGCATCAAAATTGCAGCCAGCGCTGTCAGCAGATTCAACGGAGAATTCCGTTTCGTCAACGGTATACTCGGGAGAATATCCAGCAACCGCAGATTCCCAAACGTGACAATCCAGTTCGCCCTGATCGAAGCTCTCGACCACGAACTCGACGGCGAACGTTCCCGCGGGGGCAGTCTGCTCCTGGATGAGCGGAACACCCGTGTTACAGGAAATATTGTACGTAACCGCGGTTTCAGTGTTGCCGTCGGTGAAGGTCTTGTTGACCGTAAACGTCGCGCGGCTTGCCGGTGGTGGCGGGGGAGTATCAGCGTGTTGGTAAATATACAGGTGGTGGACTGGCTGTCCGCTGACGGCAACGGTGACCTCATCAGTGCCGGACGCGACGACCACGTCGTTGATCAGGCACTCGACCGAAACCTATAATCCGGCTTTGTTGTCTCGGTGATGGTGTAGCTCGCCATCGTTCAGATCAGCGAAGATCTGGAAATCGCCAGTGGCAGCAAGCGTAATGGCGCCCAGAGTCACCGGTGAAACTCCCAATCGGTAACGGGTGCATCGCCCACCAGAGTCTTGACCACCGTGATGGTGTTGCCTGTCGGTGGCGGCTCCTGGAAGCATAGATCCTGTTGGCGATCCCTCGTTCGGATCCTTGTATAGGCGATCTCGAGACAAACCGCATCGACCTTGATGGATGAGGCCTGTATCTTGGTGAACACCATGCCGAAACTGGAGGCATTGACTATCGCCGGTGTCAGTACTGGATTGCCCCAAGTGGTGAGCGCCCCACCCACCGATACGACCGTGGTGTCCAAGCAACTGCCACCTGTGCCTAAAACCGCGAGAATGTTCGTGCTGCCCAGCAGTGTGGGCGGATCAACCGTAGCATCAGATGCCAACTGTACGTCGATATCCTGCGGCCCATTTTCTCCTGCCTTGATGAACGCCGTGGCGCCGGTGATAATCGCGCCGACCGGGATGTTAAAACCAAAACCGGACGTCAAGTTGACCTTTCCGACCGCGCCCATATTGGCGCATGTGTTATCGGCGGGGCCTATGACGGCGCCACCCGCGCCGCCCCAGTCACCCCCCTCCGCGCCGGCGTGACCGGACTGGATGTTGTCGACTGCCATCGCCGCACCTGCGGCCAGAAAGCCGGAAAATAGCAGTAATAAAATAACCAGATGCCGGGCTGTGCGCCCGCATGTGCACGAATTCTGCGCGAAAATGACGTTCATTTATCCTCTCCCCAGGAACTCGCAGTGCGCGAATTCATCTTTAGATTGAAAGGCCCTGGCAGCTGCCTTGGCCCTGCTTTTTCACACGTCCATATGTTTGATTCTCCGGAGCACCCCCGCGCCGGATTGACATTACATTACTATGTCCGATAGACGATTTTTTTCAGTAAGTTACGCCGATTCTGCACCGGGACGGGAATGAAGTCAATTTGTTGAAATCAGTACAGGTCTCTTTCCGGCAGCCAGTCTGGCCGGACGATCTCCCGCCGCTAAAGAATGTAGCGGCTCAGGTCTTCGTTGCCCGCCAGCGCCTCGAGATGCTGATTGACGTAGGCGGTATCGATCTCGAACGACTCCCCCGAACGATCCGGCGCCTCGAAGGAAATCATTTCAAGCAAGCGCTCGATCACCGTATGCAGACGGCGCGCGCCGATATTTTCCGTCGATTCATTCACCTGAAATGCAATCTCGGCGATGCGCCGCACGCCATTTGCGGTGAAATGAATGGTCACCCCTT
Organism: uncultured Gammaproteobacteria bacterium; assembly: GCA_963708905.1. Taxonomy (GTDB): domain Bacteria; phylum Pseudomonadota; class Gammaproteobacteria; order Xanthomonadales; family SZUA-36; genus SHZL01. The sequence continues at coordinate 28,488 of CAVPUV010000049.1, forward strand.
CAGTTGCCATCAGTGCAGCGTATTGCTCGGTCAGCGAGGCCTGGGGTTCGGTCAGGATGCGGGTGAAATCTTCCACCGACAGCGCCAGCAGTTCGACCCGGATCGGCAGGCGGCCCTGCAGTTCGGGGATCAGGTCCGAGGGCCTGGCCACGTGAAAAGCGCCGGAGGCGATGAACAGCATGTGATCGGTCTTGACCACGCCGCTGCGCGTCGACACCGTGCAGCCTTCAACCAATGGCAACAAGTCGCGCTGCACGCCTTCGCGCGACACATCGGCGCCGGCATACTCCGAGCGCTTGGCGACCTTGTCGAGTTCGTCGATGAAAACGATGCCATTTTGCTCGGCGTTCTGCAGCGCCTCCTGCTTGATCTCCTCCTCGTTGACCAGCTTGCCGGCTTCGTCTTCGATCAGCAGCGGCAGCGCATCGCGGATTTTCATTTTACGCTTTTGGGTTTTGCCACCCGACATGCTCTGAAACATGCCTTGCAGCTGGCTGGCCATTTCTTCCATGCCCGGCGGGGTCATGATCTCAAAACCCAGTTGGGCCGTCACGTCAAACTCGATTTCGCGCTCGTCCAGTTCCCCATGCACCAGTTGGTAACGCAGTTTCTGCCGGGTTTTACTGCCTGGTGCTTCATCCGGCTGCGGTTCATTGGCGAAGCCAATGGATTGCGCACGCGGCAGCAATACTTCAAGGATGCGGTCATAGGCGGCGTCCTGCGCCCGTGAGCGCACACGTGCCATGGCCTGTTCGCGGGTCATTTTGACCGCGGTGTCGACCAGATCGCGGATAATGGACTCGACATCCTTGCCCACGTAACCCACCTCGGTGAATTTGGTGGCTTCCACTTTGATAAATGGCGCATTGGCCAGATGTGCCAGCCGCCGGGCGATTTCGGTCTTGCCCACGCCGGTGGGACCGATCATCAGGATATTTTTCGGCGTGATCTCATTGCGCAGCTCGGCGCTGACCTGCATGCGGCGCCAGCGGTTGCGCAGCGCGATCGCGACGGCGCGCTTGGCGTCCGATTGGCCAATGATGTGTTTGTCCAGTTCCTGGACAATTTCACGGGGTGTCATCTGCGACATGCTTATTCGATTTCCAGTGTTTCTATGGTGAGATTGGCATTGGTGTAGATGCAGATGCTGGCGGCGATGCCCAGGGCATTGCGGGTTATGCTCTCTGCGTCCAGTTCGGTGTGTTCCAGCAGCGCCATTGCGGCGGCTTGCGCATAGGGGCCGCCCGAGCCGATCGCGATCAATCCGTTTTCCGGTTCGATGACATCGCCATTGCCGGAAATCAGCAGCGAGTTGCTCCGGTCGGCAATGGCCAGCAAGGCCTCCAGGCGGCGCAGGGTACGGTCGGTGCGCCAATCCTTGGCCATCTCCACGGCGGCGCGCACCAAGTGGCCGGAATGTTGTTCCAGCTTGCCTTCAAAGCGTTCGAACAAGGTAAAAGCATCGGCCGTGGCGCCAGCAAAACCGGCGATCACCTGGTCCTTGTACAACCTGCGCACCTTGCGCGCGTTGGCTTTCATCACGGTGTTCCCCAGCGTGACCTGGCCATCACCGCCCATTACCACCTGCTTGCCGCGCCGCACCGAGCAAATGGTTGTTCCACGGATTTGTTCCACTGTGCTTTCCCGGGTGATTCGTTGTTTCCAAATTGGGGATGTGGCTGGCGGAATGCAAGCGGATTATTTTTTCTTCGCCCGCGGATGGGCCTGATCATAAACCCGCGCCAGGTGCTGGAAATCCAGGTGGGTGTAGACCTGCGTGGTGGAAATATCGCTGTGGCCCAGAAGCTCCTGCACGGCGCGCAGATTGCCGGATGATTCCAGCACATGGCTGGCGAAACTGTGCCGCAGCAGGTGCGGGTAGACGTTTTGCGGCAGTCCCTGCCTTCTGGCCCAGTAGCGTACGCGCGCCTGGATGTTGCGCGCCGAAATGGGTTTGCCGCTGCGGCTGACGAAGATGGCGGGTTCTTCAAGGCCGGTAAACTCCAGTCGCACCTTGCGCCATTCGGCCAGGGCGGCCGCCGCCATGCGCCCGAATGGCACCATGCGCGTCTTGTTGCCTTTGCCGGTGACAGTGAGCAAGCCTGAAGCGGGGTCGAGCTGACCCCAGGTCAGCCCGGCCAGTTCGGACAGGCGCAGGCCGGAAGAATAGAACAGCTCCATCATGGCCTTGTCCCTCTTGGCCAGGGTCGTGTCGGCGGGAAACTCCAGTAAACGGGTAACCGTATCCGCATCCAGCGTGGCGGGGAGATTGCGCGCTTGCTTCGGAGCCCGCACGGCTAATGCCGGGTTGCTGCGCGCCAGACCTTCCTTCATCAACCAGCGGTAAAAGCTGCGGATGGCGGCGAGCAGGCGTTGCAAGGAACGGGCGCCCTGGCCCTGGCGATGCAGGCGCGCCACCAACGAGCGTACATCGTGTTCCGTTACCGCGCCGGCCGCGGTAACGCCGCGTTGCGACAATTCGTGGAGCAGTTGCTCGAGATCACGTTGGTAAGCCTTGATGGTGCGCGGCGACAGCCCTCGTTCCTGGCGCAGATAATCGAGGAATTGCCGTGATTTTATTCTCAAGCGAAGCGCCGTTTTGCCTCCGGATTGGAATTACCCAGGCTGCTGGAGATGACATCGGCAAGCAGGTCGAGGAACACGGTTCCCATGCCGGGATAAAATCGTGCGGGGTCGCTGCTGCCGATGGCCATCATGCCGTCAGCACCCTTCTCCCCCAGCGGCACCAGCGCAGTTGATTGCACCCAGCGTGCTTTGCTGCCGAACAGGAAATTGAGCTTGTGCTCGCCGAGCCGGCCGCAGATGGTATGGTCCTTCTCCAGGTGGACCTGGAACTGCTGCAGCTTCTCGTCATTGCGATCCACCCAGCAGACATCTTCAGTTGCCTGGCTGGCGGTCTTGTGGTCGAACAGGTAGATACGCAGGATGTCGGCATTGAAATCGTCCAGCAAACTGCGCCCAAGATGCTTGAAAAAAGCGCCGGGATTGTCAATGGCCATCAACTCCAGCGTGAGCTGGTGCAGGCGCGACATCAGTTGCTCATTTTCCGCCGCCACCCGCATCAACTGGTTGAGTTGCTGCTTGAGCTCCTGATTTTTCTTGCGCAGCTGGCTTACCTGGCGCTCGATCAGGGAAGAGGCAATTCCCGAAGCATGATTGAGTTGCAGGGTTTCCAGCACATCGGGGAATTCGGCCAGTAAACCGGGATTGCGGCGAAGATAATTCGCTACGACTTCCTGCAGTGATGATTTGTTGTCACTCATGGTCCACAGTTCCACTGAAGACATGGAAGGCCGGGCCTTTCATGCTCAGTCTGGCTCCGGTTCCCGGCCACTTTATCACAAGATGTCCGCCGGGTAGAAAAACATTGACGACATCGTTCACGCGCCCGCCGCGGTGCAGGATGGCTACCGCCGCACAAGCTCCCGAGCCGCAGGCCGCGGTTTCGCCCGCACCTCTTTCGAACACGCGCAAGCGAATGTTGCCGCGGTCGATCACCTGGACAAACCCCGCGTTGCAACCCTCGGTGAAGACTTCGTGCCGGCTGAGAAAGGCGCCCACGGTCTCCAGCGCAGCCTGCTCAATGTCATCGATTTCGACCAGGGCGTGTGGATTGCCCATCGATGCCGCGCCGAAGCTCAATGGCCCCCAGGGGGAATCCAGCTGGTAGCTGCCATGCTCCGGCAGCAGGCTGACAGGCACCAATGCGGGCGCAAAAGCCGGTTCACCCATGTCGACCTCGAATTCGCCATCGGCGCAGCGATCGATGCGTACCACACCGGAAGGACTCTCCAGAATCAGCGTTCCGGCTTCCGCCTCGCCATTCATGGCCAGGTAGAGCGCAATGCAGCGGGCGCCGTTACCACACTGACCGGCCGGGCTGCCGTCCGCGTTGCGGATTTCATAGCGCAGCTTGCTGCTGCTGTACTGTGGCTGCCGCAGGATCAGCAGCTGGTCGCAGCCGATCCCCAGGCGCCGGTCGGCCAGCTGCCTTGCCCGCGCCGCATCGATGGCCAGGTTTTGTTCACGTAAATCCAGCAGGACGAAATCATTGCCGGCACCATGCATCTTGTGAAAGGTGAGGCCGGCGGATGTAATTTGCGGGCTAGCGGCCTGCGTCATGCTCCACTTCCGTGCGCTGCGGCAGTTCATCGCTGGCGGGCTGCTGGTCTTGCGCCGGTGCGGTGGTGGGGCTTTTATCCGGCAGGTACAAAGGACCGCGCTGGCCGCATGCGGCTACCAAAGGCAGCAACAGGCACAGGGTAATGACTGATTTCAGCAGGGAACGGTTAATGCACATCTCTTGACTTCTTCATCGGGGTGGTTGGGGATCGTGGCTGCTACACTATACGCCATGACCCATACGCTGCAAAAGGAACTGCAACAGCATTCAGACGGGGTTTATCCGCCGTCGTTCTGCAGTTGGCGCCTGCTGCTCGTGGTCATCGTCATTACCGAACTATCCGTGGTCCTGATCGGGCTGGGCAAGGATGGGTTTCCGGGCTGGCGCTGGATCGGTCTGGTCACGCTGTACAGTCAATGGTTGGCTCTGTTCTGCACCTCTGGTTTATGCGTCACCAGCGCCTGGATCGGCCGCTTGTCGGCCAGGGGCGCCTGGATCGGAAGCTGGCTGATGGCACTGCTGTTGGCCGCCGTCTTCAGTTATGCAGCCTGGTACGCCGCTCCGGTGTCGGATATTCCGCAAGCGGGCCAGACGGCAGCGCAGTTTGTTCTCGAAAGTACGTTCGCCGTAGGCCTGGTCACAGCAGCTTTCCTGCGCTATCTCCTGATCAGGACACGCTGGCAGGCCCAACTGATGGCGCAGGCCGAGGCCAGGGTGCAGGCGCTGCAGGCGCGCATCAGGCCGCATTTCCTGTTCAATAGCCTGAACACCATTGCCAGCCTCATTCCGGTCGACCCGAAGAACGCGGAAGCAGCCATTCTGGACCTGGCGGACATTTTTCGCGGCAGCATGAGGCGGGCAGATCAGGCCATCAGCTTTGCTGAAGAGTTGCAACTGGCGCACCAGTACCTGGACATGGAAAAACGACGCCTGGGCGAGCGGCTGGAGATCAACTGGCGGGTGGACGAGGTACCTGCCGCTGCTGCGGTGTTGCCCTTGATGTTGCAGCCGCTACTGGAAAACGCGGTAGCACACGGCATACAGTCCCGTAAGGAAGGAGGAGCCATTGTGGTTTATGGCCGCTTGGAAGGGGACCAGGTGGTAGTTACGATAGCCAATCCGGTTGCGCTGCAGGGGTCCACAGCCAAAGGTCATGGTATGGCTATTGAGAATATTCGCGAACGTTTACGGCTGGCCTATGGTTCCCGCGCCAGCCTGGTGACTTATGAGAATGCGGAACAATATTATGCCGTGTTGAGTTTGCCGTACGTCAAATTGAAATGATTTGAGCCTGGCCAATGTTGAATGTACTGATCGTTGATGATGAAAGCCCGGCGCGCGACCGCTTGCGCCGGATGGTGGAGGATCTGCCGCACTATACTGTTGTCGGCGCCGCACGCAGCAGCGAAGAAGCTTTGAATGCTCTCATTGAATTACAACCTGATGTCGTGCTGCTGGATATTTCCATGCCGGGTATGGATGGCATGACGCTGGCGCGGTTGATGCAGCAAGGGGGCATGCGTGCCGCGGTCGTCTTTTGCACGGCCTATCAAAACCAGGCGCTGGAAGCTTTCGAAGCCGAGGCAGTCGATTACCTGGTCAAACCGGTGCGTGCGGAACGCCTGCAGCAGGCGCTGGAGAAAGCGCGGCGCTATCTGGGCGAGCGTGAGGACCGTGCCCCGGATCAGTTCCTGCGTTCCACGGTCGGGGGAAAATTGAAGCTGATCCTCATTCAGCACGTGGTTTGCCTGCTGGCGGAAGACAAGTACACAACGGTCGTGCACGAAAAAGGCACGACGGTTATTGAAGACTCGCTTACGGATCTGGAAAAACGGTTTCCGGAAGCCTTCTTTCGCGTTCACCGCAATGCCTTGATTTCCCGCAGGCACGTAAGAGGCGTCACCAGGGACAACGATGGCCGTGCCCTGGCGGTTCTCAGCAGCACGGATTACCAGCCCGAAGTCAGCCGGCGCAATCTGGCTGCTTTGCGCAAATTTTTGAATCAACTCTGAACCTTTTACCGGTTCAGGGAGCAGAAGGGCGGTGAGTATGGGTCGAAGCTTGAAAATTGCGACACGCCAAAGTGAACTTGCCTTGTGGCAGGCACGCCACGTGGCCAGCCTGCTACGCCGCCTTTATCCTGCTGTCGAAGTCGAACTGCTGCCGCTGCTTACCCAGGGCGACCGGATTCTGCATCGGCCACTGGCGGCGATGGGTGGCAAGGGGCTGTTCCTGAAAGAGTTGGAGTGGGCTCTGCTGAGCAGGGAGGCGGATCTGGCGGTACATTCCATGAAGGATGTGCCGGTTTTGCCTACGGCGGATTTACGCGTGGATGTGATGCTTGAACGGGCCAATCCATTTGATGCCCTGCTCACCTGCAAAGGCGAACCTCTGGCTGAACTTGCGGCCGGCTCACGTGTGGGTACCAGCAGTTTGCGCCGTCAATGCCAGTTGCTAGCCTTGCGGGAAGATTTGCAGGTGCGGGACCTGCGCGGCAACGTCAACACCCGCATTCGTAAATTGCAGGAAGGGGAATACGAAGCCATCATCCTGGCTTGCGCCGGCCTGGAAAGACTGGGTTTGGGCCACCTGGTGAGCGAGACTCTGCAAGCGCCGCTGTGGCTGCCTGCCGTAACCCAAGGAACCATCTGCCTGCAATACCGGGACAGCGACACGGAACTGCAAGGAATGTTGCAGCCGCTCAACCATGCGCCAACAGCCCTGTGCGCGCAGATCGAGCGCATGGTTTCGCGCCAGTTGGAGGGTAGCTGCCAGATGCCGCTGGCGGTTTATGCACGCCTGGAGGCGGGACAGCTGGCGCTGGATGCACTGGTGGGGACAGCCGATGGCAAGCGGGTAGTGCGCAGCAGCCGTCGTGGTGCACCGGCGCTGGGTATGGAATTGGCACGGCAAACCGCCGAAGATTTACTGCGGCAGGGCGCTGACCAGATCATCGCCGGGTTGGATAAAGCCTGACGCAGCCGGTAATACTCACGGCTCCAGGGCGGTAAGGTAACCCGGTGTGAGGCGGCGCTCAACTTGCCGCATGTTAGAATGGACGCGGAGGCCGAATGTCATTTTCACACATTCTCATTACCAGGCCACGCCAGGAGGCGCTGGAACTGGCGGAAATGCTGGCGCCATCCGAGGCCGAGCTCATCATCATGCCGGCCTATGAGTTTTATGCCAGCCCATTGTTTTCGGACCAGATCAGCCAGCTGCAACAGGCCGCTGCCGGGTTCCCTCCGCCCCTGCTGATATTCACCAGCCCGCGCGCGGTCGAATATGGCCTGGGTCAAATCCCGAAAGATGTTTTGCACCGGCCGCAGCTTGCCGCAATCGGTCCGACCACGGCCAACCTGCTCGAACAGGCGGGTTTGAGCGTCACGTTGCAGCCACGGCAGGCTTATAGCAGTGAAGACCTGCTCGAGTCACTGGCCGCGCAAGGCAGCGCCCGCGAAGGCCCCGCACGCAGGGCGTTTATTTTTACCGCCCCTGGAGGACGCACTGCACTGCAGGAAGGATTGCAAGCGCTGGGTTATGAGCCGCATATGTTGATGGTATATGGCAGCAAGTCCGCTGCGCTTGCCCCCGGCGACATTGCGGCCATCGAAAAGGCCGAAGCCCTGCTGGCCGTGTGGACCAGCGCGAATACGATGAATGCGCTGTCGCAACGTTTGCCAGCACAATGCTGGTCTCACCTGTGCCGGTCCGAATGGCTGGTGATCTCCGAACGTCTGCGGCGGGTGGCCCGTGCTTTCAGTCCCAGGCACATACACCTGGCAGACGGCCCCACCAATTCCGCTATCGTGACAGCGATACAGGCCCTGTGAACACGGATATTTCCATGACTGAAGCCCGTTCTTCCGCAAGCAAGGCAGACCAGGATCAGCCGGCCAGGCGTGGTACGGGCCTGGCCCTGCTGGCCATGGTTCTGGCACTGGCATCGCTGTGTGTCAGCGGCTGGTGGTGGTGGCAGAACGCCAGTGAAAAACAAGGTGCGGCCAGCCAATTTGCTGCCGAGTTGGGCCGCCAGGACCAATTGCTGGCAAAGCTCGATGCCCGTTCCGGCGCTTTGGCCTCGCAGCTATCGGCCCTGGCAGCCGCCGACCCGGCTCAGCGCCTCGACCAGCTCGAGCAGGAACTCGGTGCGCTGCAGGCAGGCAGCAGGCAGTGGCGTTCCTTTCAGGACGAGACCGCCGCCTGGCGGCGATCGATGCAGGCGCTGGTGGAAAGCACGCAGGATCGTTTGGCCGGGACCGAGGCCAGGCTGGCGGTCCTGTCGGCGCGGAACATCGACAGCAGCGCGGAACTCGACCTGGACGAAGTCGATTACGTCCTGCGCCTGGCGCAGGAACGCCTGGCCTTGTTCGCTGACCCACAAGCTGCGGACCGGGCACTGGCCATCGCCGATCGCCATATCGCCGCAATGGACAATCCGATGTATACCGGTTTGCGGCGCGAACTGTCGTCGACCCGGCAGAAACTCGCGCTGTTGCAGCTGCCTGACTACCCGGCGCTGGAGGGAAAGCTGGATTTGCTCCAGAGCAGCCTGGCTTCCCTCGGGTTCAAAGGCGAAAATGTCACTGCCGGGCAGCCGGCAGTCTCTGGCGATTCCGGCTGGTGGGCACGCATCCGCAACGCAATCTCAGGTCTGGTAACCGTGCGCCGCAGTACGGCGGATGAACTGGAATTACCTGTCCTGGCGGATCAGGAACTGATCAGGCAGCGGGCCTCGCTGGAACTTGAGGTGGCCAGACTGGCCATCTTGCGTCGAGACCAGCAAGCTTTCTCCGCGGCCCTGGACCGCTTCTCCAACTATGTGCAACGCTGGTTCGATCCGACCGCTCAAGCCTGGCAGGCGGCCGTGGACATCCTGGGTGAATTGAAGCTGCTGAATATTGCCCCGCCGATGCCGGACATCAGCGCCCCCTGGAACGCACTGCAAGCCTTGCGCAGCTCCGGGGTTTCCGCAGATGAAGGTAACGGGGACGCCGCTCCATGAGAGCGGCGTTTCTGCTGTTGTTCAGTCTGACGCTGGCCTTGTTGGCCGCGGCGCTGGCGCCGGTTTTTCTTGCTGACCCTGGTGTGGTACAAATCCGGTTTCGCGGCTGGACTCTGGAGATGAGTGTCCTGGTGCTGGTTTTCGGCATATTGTTCAGCTGCCTGATCGTTTATTTAGTCATCCGGATCTGGCGCTTGCCCGCAGAGACCGCGCGCAAAGTCAGAGAGCAGCGTGCATTGAAACAGCTGGAGAAGGGCTTGCTGGCCTTGACCGAAGGCGACTGGGCCACCGCCGAGCGGGCACTGCAAAAATCAAGCAGCGCACAGGGACAGACAACGGCACGGTACCTGGCGGCGGCGCAGGCAGCCAATGGGCAGAATGCCGCTGAGCGCATGCAGACCTTGAAGAATCAGGCGGCCGCCGCCCGGCTGGGCAAGTGTGAAGACCTGGAACAACTGCAGTCCACATGGCAATCCTTGCCCAAGGCCATGAAGAAGTCTGCACAGATCGTGTTGGCTTTTGCGCAAACGGCGGCACGACTGGGCGCGCCCGAACAGAGCGAAAGTATCCTGCGGGCCAGCCTCAGGCAGCAATGGGATTCGGCATTGCTCATGCCTTATGGGAACCCGGGGCCCACTGATGCCGGTCAGCGCCTGAAACAGTGTGAAAAATGGCTGATCGGGCATCCCGATGATGCCCGCCTGCACCTGGCGCTTGGGCGGTTGTGCGCGCGCGAGCAATTGTGGGGCAAGGCGCGTCACCACATGATACGCAGCCTGGAGTTGGAACCGACGGTCGCGGGATATGACGCGCTGGGTCAACTACTGGAGCGCCAGGGCGACCTGGAGCAGGCCACGGCTTGTTTCCGTAATGCCTTGCGCATGAACCAGGGTGAGCTGCCCGTGCCATTGCCCGCTGATCATGCCCGCCTCAAAGCGCCGGCTGATTCAGTTCAATGAGGCCGCGCCAATACGCGCACCGGCACATCGAGGCCAAATTCAAAGGAATCGTAATACAGTCGATCCGGCGGCAGGCCATGGCGCAGGAAGCTGGCCCTGGCGGCATCGATCATGGCCGGCGGACCACTCATGTAAACGTCGAAACCGGACAGCTGTGGATGCTGGTCCAGCACGGCGTCATGCACCAGACCGTTGAAATAGTCCGGGCCGGATGGTGTGCCGGCCTCCGACAGCGCACGCCGATAGTGGATGTGGGGATATTTCCCGTCCCAGGCGACAGGTAATTCGTCGAGGTAGAGGTCAGCCCGGGTGCGTGCGCCCCAATAAAGGTGAATTTCACGCCGGTCGCCGTTTTCCAGCAGATTTTCGATCATGGCCTTGAGCGGGGCAAATCCGGTGCCGCCTCCCATCAGGATCATCGGGCGCTCGAGGTCATCGTTGCGAATAAAGAAATTGCCCAGCGGTCCTTCAATGCGCAGGATGTCGCGCTGGTGCAGTTCATCGAAGACAAATCCGGTGAAATCACCGCCCTCGATGTGACGGATATGCAGTTCGATCTCGTCCTCCAGCGAGGGGCAACTGGCGATGGAGAATGCCCGCCTGCGGCCCCCTTCCAGCAATACATCGACGTACTGACCGGCGAGAAATTGCAGACGCTGGGCCGAGGGTAGTTTGAGACGCAGGCGCACCACGTTGCTCGATAAAATTGTCTTTGCAATCACGCGGGCCGGCAGCATGCGCACCTCGATATCACGCACCGCTTCAATTTCACGCACTGCGATTACGAGGTCTTCGGTCGGCTCGGCCTGGCACATCAGGGCATGGCCCGCGGCGAAATCGTCGCGTTGCAGCGCCAGTGGCGGGTGAAATGGGTAATGCACCTCACCACTCTTAATGAGTCCCTTGCAACTGCCGCAGGTGCCGTTCTTGCACGAATAGGGCAGCATCACGCCTTGCCGCAACGCTGCCGAGAGTATGCTCTCGCCCTGTTTGACGACAAAGGACCGGCCGGTACCTGCCAACATCACACGGAACTGCTTCACCGCATTCTCCATAAACCCGGTATTCTAAAACCAAAATCCGCATTGAAGATGCGCCACCGGCCGGAATCGGACAAAATACACATTCTTCAATGCTTTATTTCACTGCTGAATCTTTTCATATGAGTGGATTTTCCCATTAACGGGCCGGACAGTTGGCGGTTGCTCTACCGCATGCCATGGCTGTTGCTGCTTTTGTTCGTCGGCCTGCCGCTGACGCTGCTCAGTTGCCTGCTGCCGGGCAAGGCCAGGAAAATCGATGGGCGTAGTTTGAAAGAATTCATCCAGTGCTGGTGGGCGGTAAACATCTGCCGGATTTTTGGCTTGCGGCGGCGGGTGAGCGGTGCCCTGGTTGACGGCCCGTTGCTGATCGCAGCCAATCACATATCATGGCTCGACATTCCGTTGCTGCACAGTATTGCGCCGATGGGCTTCGTGGCCAAGGCCGAGATAGCGCAGTGGCCCCTGACCGGATGGCTGGCCCGCTTCGGCGATACGGTTTTTCATCACCGGGGAAGCCATGGTTCGGCGAGCAATGTCGTGGAAGTCATGACCCGGCAGCTTGAAGACGGGCGCAAGATAGCTATTTTTGCCGAGGGCGGCATTCTTCCGGGCGTGGGGGTCAAGCGCTTTCATGCGCGCCTGTTTGGCGCCGCCATCGACAGTGGAAAACCAGTCCAGCCCGTCATGCTGCGTTATCGGCGTGCAGGGCGGCCGTACCACGACATCACCTTCTTGCAGAACGAACGCTTCATGAGCAATTTTTTTCGCCTGCTGCGTCAGCCCGCCTGTACCGCCGAGGTGATCATCCTGCCGGCCATCAGCCCGGCCGGTAAACAGCGGCGTATTCTTGCCGGCGAAGCCCAGGCGGCAGTGGCGGCTGCGTTTGGCAGCGAGCTGCTGCAATGATCAGCAGCATAAGCAGTTTTATTCCGCCCGCGGGACTGCGCAGCGCGCACGTGCAATCGCTGCTGAGCAGCAGTTCCATCCGGCGCCGGGTCGTGCGGGGCTGGGCCACTGCATTGCGGGCGGCAGAGCAGTCCTGGGTGCTGGATGGCGGAGCAGGGGTGCGATTGCAGGGGTTTTATTCGGCGCAGGCAGCGCAAGGTGAACAGGCTATCGCCTCGCGTGGCCTGGTGGTATTGCTGCATGGCTGGGAAGGCAGCGCCAATTCCAATTACATCCTGTCGAACGGCGCGCGGCTTTTTGCTGCGGGCTTCGATGTTTTCAGGCTCAATTTTCGCGATCATGGCGATACCCAGCATTTGAATCCGGGAATTTTTCATTCCTGCCGGCTCGATGAGGTCATCTGCGCTTTGGCTGATGTGCAAACCCGCTGTGGTTCTCAAACCTGGTGCCTGGCGGGTTATTCCCTGGGAGGGAACTTCGCCCTGCGGTTGGCCTTGAACGCGCAACGCGGCGGCCTGAAGATCGGTCAGGTGGTCAGTATTTGCCCGGTGATCGATCCGGCGCGGGCCATGCATGCCATGGAGCAGGGCGTGCGCTTCTATGAACGCTATTTTGAGCGCAAGTGGTCGCGTTCGCTGGCCATCAAGCAAAAGAGCTTTCCTGAACTCTATGCTGATGGCGCTTGGGACGATATTCGTGGCTTGCGTGCACGCACCCACTATCTTGCCACCCGCTATGCCGATTTCGAGGATGCCGATGCCTATTTTGCAGGCTATTCCGTCGCCGGAGAACGTTTGGCTGCTCTGGAAATACCCACGACCATACTTACTTCAGCAGATGATCCGGTCGTTCCGGTAGCGGACTACTATCAGCTTGCCGCCAACCCGCGGCTCGAAATCCTGGTCACTAAGTACGGCGGGCATTGCGGCTTCCTGAAAAACTGGAAACTGGAAAGCCTGGCGGAAGACCTGATTCTGCAGCGCATGCTGCAAGCGAGTGCACTTCGCCGCTAACGCGGCACATGGAAGTGCCGCCATTTTCAATGACGTAAGTCATTGAAAATGAGAGCGAAGCAAAACCACGCTTTTGCTTCGCGATTCCATAAACGGGCTGGGATGCCCGTTTATGGACAGACACTAACTGGAGCGGGTGAAGGGGATCGAACCCTCATTAAGAGCTTGGGAAGCTCCCGTTCTACCATTGAACTACACCCGCTTCGCGGCAAGGGCCTCCACATGGGCGCGTGAGGACGAGGCCAGTGCCGGCAAATTATAGCCCCCTTCCAGCACGGAAATCACGCGCCCTTTGCAGGCATTGGCAGCATACGCACAGATGGCTGCGGTAATCCAGCCATAGTCACTGTCCTGGAGCTTCAATTGTCCCAGGGGATCCAGTTCGTGCGCATCGAAGCCGGCCGAAACCAGGATGATATCGGGCGCAAAAGCGTGCAGGGCCGGCAGACCCAGATCCGACCATGCGTGGCGGAATGCCGCGCTGCCTGAGTGTGGCGCCAGGGGTAGATTGAGGATATTTCCGCAGCCGACTTCGTCCGGATAGCCTGTGTCCGGGTACAGCGGCATCTGGTGACTGGAAACGTACAATACTTCAGGTGATCGCTCGAAAATAGCCTGCGTCCCGTTACCGTGATGAACATCGAAGTCGAGAATCGCAACCCGTTCGACCGGGTACATGGCCAATGCGTGGCGGGCGGCAACGGCGACGTGATTGATCAGGCAAAAGCCCATAGCCAGCGCGGTTTCAGCGTGGTGGCCAGGAGGGCGGATGGCGCAAAATGCATTCCTGGCCTTGCCGGCAAAGATCTGATCGACGGCAAAGCAGGCGGCGCCGCTGCCGCGCAAGGCCGCGTTGATGGATCCGGCAGACAGAAAGGTGTCCGGGTCGAGCGCCACGCAGCCTGTGGCCGGTTCTGCCGCTACCAGCCACTGCCAATAACCGCCATCGTGCACGCGTTCAACCTGCTTGCGGCTGGCCAGTGGCGCCGGCAGCAATGCCGTGCCGGGGATATTGCTGATGGCGCCCAGCACGGCCCGCAGGCGCTGGCTTGCTTCCACATGGTGCGCGCCGGGGTCGTGCGCCAGGCAGTCATCGTGATGCAGGATCAACGTACTCAATGCCGTGACTACCTCGTTAGTAGCTGGATGGCTGTGCTTTCCTTGACCTCTTCCATCACCACGTAGCTGCGCGAATCGCTCACGCCTGGCAGCGCCAGAATTTTTTCGCCGAGCAGCTTGCGGTACTCATCCATGTCTTTTACCCGTGCCTTGATCAGGTAATCAAAATTACCGGACACGAGATGGCATTCCAGTATACCAGTCAGCCTGCTGGCTTCGCGGCGGAAGTCACTGAACGCGTCCGGAGAGTTTCGCAGCAGGCTGATTTCCACGAAAACCAGCAAGCCGGCATCGAGCTTTTTCGGGTCCAGCAAGGCGGCATAGCCGGTGATGTAGCCTTCCCGCTCCAGGCGGCGTACGCGTTCCAGGCAGGGTGTGGGCGTGAGGTTGACCTTTTTCGCCAGGGCCACATTGGAAATGCGGCCGTCGGCCTGAAGTACCGCGAGGATCTGCCGGTCAGTACGGTCCAGGAGGCGTGGTCTGTCTGATTTTTTCCTGGTCATAGCGACTGCAAATAACTCTTAATACAGAATATAAAACTGCAAAATACTTGATTTAAGGAGAAAATGCCAGTGATAACGTCCTAAAATCAGCATATTAATATTCCCTTGGAGTTCTGCAATGAAAATAGGTGTTCCAAAAGAAATCAAGAACCATGAATACCGCGTTGGCCTGGTGCCCGCTTCGGTGCGTGAACTGACCGCGCGCGGTCACGAGGTATTCGTGCAGAGCATGGCCGGAGATGGCATTGGCGTGCTGGATGATGAATACGAAGCCGCGGGTGCGATCATCCTGCCGGATGCAGCTGAAATTTTTGCCAGTGCGGAAATGATCGTCAAAGTGAAGGAACCGCAGGCAGCCGAACGGGCGCTGCTGCAGGAAAGACACACGCTGTTCACCTATCTCCACCTCGCGCCGGATGCCACGCAGACGGAAGAACTGGTGAACAGCGGTGCAACGTGCATCGCCTATGAAACCGTGACGGACTCGGCAGGACAATTGCCGCTGCTGGCGCCCATGTCCGAGGTCGCGGGCCGCCTGTCCATCCAGGCAGGCGCATGGTGCCTGGAAAAGGCTCATGGGGGTTCCGGGATTTTACTCGGTGGCGTGCCCGGAGTTGATCCCGCCAAGGTGGTTATCATCGGCGGCGGTACGGTGGGCTTCAATGCCTGCCAGATGGCGGTGGGCATGGGCGCCCGCGTGGTCGTGCTGGATCGCAGGGCGAGCGTGATGCGGCACCTCGACGAGATATTCGCCAGCCGGCTGGAAACCGTGTTTTCCAATGTCGATTCCATCGAGCGGCACATCCGCGATGCGGACCTGGTGATCGGCGGCGTGCTGGTGCCCGGCGCCGCCGCGCCGAAGCTGGTGACGCGCGAGCACCTGCGCCTGATGAAGCCGGGTTCGGTGCTGGTGGACGTGGCGATTGACCAGGGTGGCTGTTTTGAAACCTCGCATCCGACCACCCATGCCGAGCCCACGTACATCGTCGACGGCATTGTGCACTACTGCGTGGCCAATATGCCGGGCGCGGTGCCGCGCACTTCCACTTTTGCGCTGAATAATGCCACGCTGCCATTCGTACTGGCGCTGGCGGACAAGGGTGCCAAGCAGGCCATGCTGGACAATCCACACCTGCTGCATGGACTCAACGTGTACCGCGGCATGGTGACCTATGAAGACGTGGCGCGTGATCTGGGCTATGACTACGTGCCGGCGGTGGAAGCGCTGGAGAGTTGAACGGACTACTCGGGGCGTAGCGATCCCACTACTTAAAGATGTTTCAGACTACCCGGTGCTGGTGGCCGAACTGCTGCACTTCGTCTCCGACTGCCCGATGGCTGCGATCCAGATCGCCGAGGGAGCTGGTTGGCGTCGAGAACCAGGTGTGGCTGCAGGTCGAGGGCTTCGACAAGGTGTACGCGATCGCCAACGAGGACCTCGACCGCTCCACCGACGAAAAGACTTCGGCG
This sequence comes from uncultured Gammaproteobacteria bacterium, assembly GCA_963708905.1. Taxonomy (GTDB): domain Bacteria; phylum Pseudomonadota; class Gammaproteobacteria; order Xanthomonadales; family SZUA-36; genus SHZL01. The sequence goes on from CAVPUV010000049.1 coordinate 44,650, forward strand.
GTGCATTTCATGCGCTTCGAGTTCACCCCGCGATGACCGCGGCCTTGCGCAAGCGGTTCAGAATGATGTCCACGGGTCATCTTCCGGTCATGAACAGCTTGTTATTTAGCCACTACCGGCTATACTGGTTGTGACAAGGGAGCACGCACTAATCGATTGGCTTATTCCCGCAGGGGGCGAGCGTTTTTTCGCCGGCGGGGTATTTTTTTTAACGTTTGTAAGGAGATTTAGCAATGAGGAAATGGAGTAACTACTCATCCCCGAAAAAGTTTCTATTTTTTGCATTCGGTATCGGCATTCTGACCATTGCGACGCCGCTACTCGCGCAAAACAACAACCCATGTCCAGGAGACAAGGAGTACCAGTTCAATATCATCGGCGTGGAAAACCCCAAGAAGACGGACCTGACCAACAACAATGGCCACCGGATCTTCGTGCCGCTGAAAGGAAAAACCAGCATCTACATGACCGGGGATACCGACACGGCCACTGGCTTGCAGTGTGGTAACAACTTCAACGTCCTGGACGCGAACGGGACCGACGGCCGCGCTACGCTTCTTGTCCCCTGCGATGAGCTGACAACCGGCAATCTGGATCCCGACGTTTGCTTCGATGTGTATGCAACGCCGTTGGGTACCCCTGGGGGCCAGACGGATGTTGACGTAGTATGTGATTTTGACGCCACCTGTATCGCGTGCGACATCGACGAGGGGAGCTGCGCAACCGGCACCATTGATTTCACTTTGCTAGGTCACAGCGGCAAGCCCGTGACTAAAGACATCACGGGATTCTTCCGGGCCAGCGGTTGTATCGATCTCGCTGGTGAAGCTGGCGTCTGTGACGCAGGCGACATCAATTTCAACAACGAGTGGATCTTCAACATCGCAGCGCTAGAGACTTACTACTGGGATTACGACAACGATGGAAACCGGATCGTGCAGATCCGTTTCTGCGATGTCGAGGATGTTGAAGGAAGCGACTGCGGCCCCAATAACATCGTCGGCGGGTAGCATCGTCGAGTATACCAAATCACTTATCCGCAGGGGCCCGGGGTTTCTCGGGCCCCACATTTCCCTGCCAAATCTATGCACTTATTCAGACCACAGCACTTTTGTTTTATCCTTCTGCTCATGGTTGCCATGGGCAATCTTTCCGCTCAGAGCCAGGTCGTCATCAAAGGTTTCGCGGTGGAGGGAATTGACTTCAAGCCCTTGCCGGTAATCTTCGCGACAGTCACCCGTGGCGGGGCTCAGGAAGCCTCCCTTGAGATCACGAATCGCCGCCCGACGCCTCTCCAGATAGGTGATATAGTCAATCCCAGCCAGCGATTCACGGCGCGCGTCGAAACGTTGGAGGAGGGGAAGCGTTTCCGCCTGATCGTTACTCTCAAAGGTGAGGGGGCGGCGGGCAAGCAGGAGCACATCCTCGAACTCAAGACCAATCTCGAGGACGCACCGGTTTTCCGGATCCCGGTCAATACGTTCGTGCGCGAAAAAGTCCGCACGTTTCCGGAATCTGTCTTTATGGGCCGTTATCCCCTCAGCGAGATTCAAGGTAATCCCACTCTAGCGAAGCAGCGGGCTCAGATCCTGATGATCTATGGGGAGGGCACCACGCAGTTCCAGATCACCGTTTCTTCGGACGTGCCGTACCTCAAGATTTCTTCGGAGCGCGGCCCCAAGGGGGACCGTTACGAGAACACGATCTGGATCGACCCCGACCTTGCTCAACCGGGGGAGATCAAAGGCAACATTATCATCAAGACCAACGACCCAGACTTCCCAAAGCTTACTGTGCCCGTCTGGGGTGACCTCCAGCCGAGGTAAACTGTTGAGGGTGGTTGGTGTCGAGAGGATGGGGTCACGTCGTGATTTGTCGCACGGCTTATGCAGCGGGTGACCCCCCAACCTTCAAGGCATCACCCGGAACCCCTCGGCGCGGAAATCCTCGTCCAGCGCCAATGCGGCATCGATACCCAGCCGGCGCATCAGCGCGAAGGAAGTGCAGTCGGTGAAGCTGTAGCGCCGCTCGGAGCGGTTGCGGAACAGCGTCCAGGCCATCTGTTCGTCTTCAGGCGTAACGCGGATCAGGTCGACGCTGTCCGGGGAGGATGGGGTCACGTCGTGATTTGTCGCACGGCTTATGCAGCGGGTGTCTATTCGATATCCGGGATTGCGCGCTCCTTTGGCATCCATCGGACGACCGCGGGCCGCAGCGCTCGGTGTGGCGCAAATGCACGAAACACGACTCCCCCAACTGACCCCCCCAACCTCCAGTATCGGCGCCGTCGACCAGCCGGCGGCCGAGCGTGCCCTGCGCAGCAGTCCAATATACTGGACTACTCGCGGAAAGTCTTATATATTGGACTCTATGAATCTGCATACCATTGGACGATTGATCGCCGAGCAGCGGCGGCGCAAGGGATTGACGCTCCAGGAACTCGCGGACGCCGCCAGTGTCGGGCGCTCCACCCTGGCGGCGCTGGAGCGGGGCAAGATTGCGGAACTGGGTTTTGCCAAGGTTGCGCGCCTGTGCACCGCGGTCGATCTGGTACTGGAGGCCCGGCCGCCGGCCTTGGAGGTACCGCTCATGCCCCACCGGCACCTGACGGAAACGGCCGGGCGTGAACTCACCAAGGCGGCGATCGAGGAGATCATCACCCGCGGGGACTTCTCCACGTGGCGAGGTCTGGTGCAGGCCGTGCGAGCCGATAAGACCGGTCGCATAGCGCGGCGTATACGCGAGGTCGCGGCGGCATTGGGTAAACACGATCCGCGGGCTCGCACGTTCAGTACGCTGTTGCCGGAATTCGTGCGCGAACCGAAACGCAGTGCCCATGGCCGGCAGGGTTAAAAAGCGCAAACCGTCGTCGGTGCCCGAATGGGAAACCTTGCTCGCGCATGCGGCGATACTGCAAACGAAGATCCCCGGCGCCGTGCTTGTCGGCGGATCAGCCGCGGCGTTGCACGTGGGTCATCGACTGTCTTTCGATCATGATCACGTCATCAGCAATCTCGATAAGGACTACGAAAAGGCCAATGCCGCGCTGGAATCCATCGCCGGATGGCGCACCAAGCGGCGTGTCCGGGGCAAGCTGGTGCTGGGTGCGATTGACCAAATCGAGGCTGGCCTGCGGAATCAGCGACGTTCCGCCCCGCTCGAAACTACCACCATCAAGCTGAAAGGTGGCCGCGAACTTGAACTCCCCACCGTGGACGAGATGCTCCGCATCAAGGTCTTCCTGCTGGTGGAACGCAACGCCACCAGAGACTATCTGGACGTCGCGGCGTTGTCGCACCACCTGGGTTTAAGGAAAAGTGTGGCCGCACTCGAACGCATGAACGATCTGTATTCCGAGTTCGCCGGTGAAGGCGGTGACATGCTGACCTCGATCGCCGTGAAACTGTCCAACCCGGATCCTTACGATCTGACGGAAGTCGACCTCAGCGAATACAAGGGCATTGTTGCCCCCTGGAACAATTGGCTGGCTGTGGAGGCGCAATGCCGCGCCCTGGTGGTGGCCTTGCTGAAAAAGTCTGCATAGAAATCATCGACCGGAGGTGTCCGACGCCGCGGCTGGAGCCGGTGGCCACAACGTAAGGATGGAAGGATGGGGTCACGTAAGGATGGGGCCACGGGAAGGATGGGGTCACGTCGTGATTTGTCGCGCGACTTATGCAGCGGGTGTCTATTCGATATCCGGGATTGTGCGCTCCTTTGGGATCCATCGGACGACCGCGGGCCGCAGCGCTCGGTGTAGCGCAAATGCACGAAACAAGACCTGACCCCATGACCAATGCACGAAACAAGACCTGACCCCATGACCCCTTAACTCATCCAGACCTGACCCCATAACCTTTGACCGGGCAGGGTGGTTTCGGCTACAGTCTCCTCCTGGTGTTTATTTTATTCAACACGGGTGTGAGCAGGTCAGCAGATGAGTGCGCAGGTAGGCCAACAACTGAAAGCCGTCAGGATTGCGTTCGGTCTGAGTCAGCGCGAGCTGGCGAAAAAAGCCGGCGTTACCAACGGCATGATCTCGCTGATCGAGCAGAACCGCGTGAGCCCTTCGGTGGGCTCGCTGCAGAAGATACTGGCTGCGTTGCCGATGACCCTGGCGGAGTTTTTCACCCGCGACCTGCGCGGCCCGGATGAGGTGGTTTTTCGTGCCGCCGAACTGCCCAATATGGGCACCGGCCCGATCGAATTCCGCCTGCTGGCTGCCACCCGGCGTGACCGCAGGATGTCCATTCTCAGCGAAGTTTACGCGGCGGGGGCCGATACCGGTGAAGACTTGCTGAGCCATTCCGGCGAAGAGGGTGGCATCATAGTCGAAGGTGAGCTCGAGCTTACGGTTGCCGGTAACACCTGGACCCTGGGCGTGGGTGACGGTTATTACTTCGACAGCCGATTGCCGCACCGTTTTCGCAATGGCGGAGATGTCGCCGCACGCCTGGTCAGCGCCAACACGCCCCCCAGCATATAGGGCAATTGCTTTTTATTGAGAACAGTCCATGTCTACCGCCATTTACCGCAATCCCTTCACCTTCCTCGAACTGCCCTGGTACCGGGACCTGCCGCAGGCCAACGTCGTCATCAGCGGTATACCCTTCGATATGGCGACGTCCGGCCGTGCCGGTGCCCGCTCCGGACCGGGCGCCATCCGCCAGGCATCCGCCAACCTGGTGTGGGATTCGCCGCGTTGGCCGTGGGATTTCGTCTTGAGCGAAAGATTGCAGGTGGCCGATGCTGGTGATGTCGACTTCCCTTACGGTGAGCCGCAGACGGCAACGGATGCCATCCAGGCCCATGCCAGACGTTTGCTCGACGCCGGCAAGACCATGTTGACGTTTGGCGGCGACCACTACATCACGCTGCCCGTGTTGCGGGAATATGCGCGCAAGCATGGCCCCCTGGCGCTGCTGCATTTTGACGCGCACACCGACACCGAAGGCGTTGGAACCGCCTTCGATCACGGCGCCCCGTTCCATCACGCCGTGGTGGAAGGTCTGTTATTGCCGGAGCATTCCGTGCAAGTGGGAATCCGCACGACATACACCTGCAAGAATCACCCGTTCACGGTACTGGATGCATCCTGGATCAACGAAAAACCGGTTAAAAAAGTCATCCGCAAAATTCGCGAGGTGATCGCTGACAAGCCGGTGTATTTGTCTTTCGATATCGATTGCCTGGACCCCGCTTTTGCCCCCGGCACGGGTACGCCGGTTGCGGGTGGATTGAGTTCGGACCGGGCGCTGCAGATCATCCGCGGCCTGAAAGGCCTGGACCTGCGCGGTATGGACGTGGTGGAAGTGGCGCCTGCTTACGACCATGCTGAACTTACTGCACTGGCGGCAGCGACGCTGGCGCTCGAAATGCTGTACATACGTGCATGAAACAGAGAGATCATCATGAACTTTGAAGAATTGAAGACATGGCTGCTGGACAACAATATCACCGAGATTGAATGTCTGGTGCCGGACATAGCCGGTATTGCCCGCGGCAAGATCATGCCGGCAAAAAAATACCTGCGGGAAGAGAGCATCCGCCTGCCGGAGAGCCTGTTCGGACAGACCGTCACCGGCGACTGGCCGGATGACGATGTCTATGACGAGATCATCAACCCGGCGGAAATCGACATGCACGTACTGCCCGACCCGGACACGGTGCGTTTCGTGCCCTGGGCGCATGAGCCCACGGTGCAGATCATCCACGATTGCTTTTACAACGACGGTACACCTGTGCCGATGGCGCCGCGCAACGTGCTCAAGCGCGTGTTGAAATTATACGCGGACGAAGGCTGGAAGCCGGTGGTCGCCCCGGAACTCGAGTTCTTTCTCACCGAGATCAACAATGATCCCGATTACCCCTTGGGGCCGCCCACCACCGGCCGCAGCGGTCGCAAGGAAACGGCGCGCAAATCCTATGGCATCGATGCCGTCAACGAATTCGATCCGCTGTTCGAGGAAATGTACGATTACGCCGAGACCCAGCGCCTGGCTATCGACACGCTGATCCATGAAGACGGCGCCGGGCAGATGGAAATCAATTTCGAGCATGGCGATGCGCTGGAATTGTGTGACCAGGTTTTCGTTTTCAAACGCACCATTCGCGAAGCGGCTTTTCACCACAAGTGCACCGCCACGTTTATGGCCAAGCCGATGGCGAATGAGCCCGGTTCCGCCATGCACGTGCACCAAAGCGTGGTGTCGATGGAAACCGGCAGGAATATTTTCACCGGCAGTGACGGCGAGCCCACGGACTTGTTCAGCTGGTTCATCGGCGGGCAGCAAACCTACATGAATGCAGCCGTGCCGTTTTTTGCGCCCAACGTGAATTCTTACCGGCGTTTGATTCCCGGCATGTCCGCACCGATCAATTCGCACTGGGCGCGGGACAACCGCACGGTGGGTTTGCGCGTGCCCGGCTCGGATGGCGATAACCGCCGCGTGGAACACCGCATCAGCGGGGCCGATGTCAATCCCTACATCGCCATCGCCGCCATGCTCGCCACCGGTTACCTCGGCATGAAAAACAAAATCCAGCGCACCGAGGAAGTCGTTGGCAGCGCTCATGTTCTGCCGCATGCCCTGCCGCGCACCATCGAAGAAGGTTTCCGCTACCTGGATAACTGTCAGCCGCTGACCGAGATTCTCGGCAGCCGCTTCGTGGCCTTGTACAAGGCGGTAAAAATGGCCGAGTACGTCGAGTTTCAGCAGGTGATCAGTTCCTGGGAGCGGGAATTCCTGCTGCTAAACGTTTGAGGCCCCCCACGCGCTCTGCGTGATGCCCGCCGTTGGTGCGCCGCCCAGTTCCGCGCACCATAGCGGGTTCGACCGGCCTCAGGCCGGGCGCGGCGGAATGACATCAACCTATTGAAATCTAAAGTGTTCACTCGGATGGCACGGCGCTTGCAGTAAGGCTTGCGAGTATCACCGCGAATCGGCAAGCCGGGCGCAACCGGCCGGGAGTGACACGATGAGAGTATGGCTGATCGGCGCCGCGGCGCTGGCCTTTGGCTTCTACGCCGCCGGCGCGTCGGCCGGATTTTCTGGCGCGCTCACGCAACTGCCCTGGGACTTTAAGCTCATAGTCGGTCATCGTGAGTCCTCCTCCTGCAGATTGATGGCTACAAACACCAATCCTGCGGAGTTCGGGCCCCGATGGTCTCCTTGTGAATTTACACTCCCAAAAACGTTGCACTTGGGTTTTGAGCGCGCCTTTTGTAGAGCACAAGCTTGGAGGGGATAAATGATGAAAACGAGCTTTAAAAAAATGAGTTGTTTTATGGCAACCGCGATGGTGTTGAGTGCGCCGGTGGCAGTTTATGCAGAGGATACGGAATCTTCTTCGGAATTGCCCGAATGGCTGGACTCCATCCAAATCCACAGTTTTCTCTCGCTCGGCTATGTGTACAACTTCAATGATCCAGCCAGTAATATGAACAGCCAGCGGTTTTTCGATTTCAAGCATAACCAATTCAGGGTGGATGATTTTCAGTTCAGCGTGCTGCGTGAGGCTGCCGAACCAGGTGATGCCGGGTTCCGCTTTGATCTCGATGTCGGGTCGAACATCACGCGAACGATTCATTCTGCCGGTCTGCTTGAAGGCGAAGATGTTGACGTGCGCCAGGCCTTCGTCTCGTACATTGCGCCGCTCGGCAACGGTCTGACCATCGATTTTGGCAAATTCATCACGGCCTTTGGCCTGGAGGTCATCGAGGGCTGGGAGGGTTTCAACGATAACTACTCCCATTCCTACGATTTCAGCTTCGCCATACCGTTCACTCACACCGGACTGCGTTTGAGTTATCCGGTCAACGATAAGTTGTCTTTGATGTTCATGGCCGTCAACGGTGGGACAAGGTGGATGACAACAACGACGCCAAGGGATTTCACGGTCAGGTGGGTTTCTTCCCTACGGAAGACATTTCGCTTTGGTTCAACTACATGGGCAGCCCGGAACAGGATGACAACGAGGGCGACTGGCGCACACTGTTTAATGTTGTCTGGGTCGTCAAGCCATTTTCTTCGGCGCTGCCGGATCTGACTTTTTCTGGCAGTTACGATCACGGCACTGAAGATAATGTAGGCATCGGCGGCCGCAACGCCGACTGGCATTCCGCAGAGGGTGTCGCTGCGTTATGACTTTTCGCCGAAATTTTATCTCGCAACGCGGGCGGAGTGGATGCGGGATGAAGACGGCGCGCGCATTTCTCCCGGTGTTGCACAAACCGTCTGGGCGTTCACGAGACTCGGACAGTGATAAAACAGAAGCCCTGCTAGCTCACCCCGGAAGTCCCGATTTCGCGGCCCAACGGCGGTGTAGTCGAGCACGATATCGGCATCACTGCGCATCGCCCCAGTCCAGGGACGAGCCCCAGACAGACGCATAGAAGCCGCTGTCATGCTCGAATCCCAGGCTGCCTTGTAGCGCGCCGGATCGGTGGCGGTTTGCGCAATGCCGCGATTTAGTCATAATCCACGACGTCACGGTAGCGGCGCCGGAAGAATCCTGCGACCGCGATGGATGAGGCAAGCGTTAAAACCAGCCCCACGCTGAAAACCCTCAAGACTTTCATGCTATGTCTCCCCACCGGACGGACCGGTTACTGTTGGCCTAAGTCAAAACTCCTTCAGCCTCTATCCGCAAAGCCCGTGCCAAAAGCCGCTGGAGCCATCCTAGTGGGTTATTCCATGAGCTTATCCAGAAAATTCACGAGTAATCCGTCCATGGCCGGCCATGATGGTGCAGTGAGTGGCATTGCGCACCGGCGGTAGTGAGAGCGTCACGGCAGATATTCAACATTTCCAACAAAAAATCTCAGAAATTGCTGGCGACGGTCCAGCCATGTTCAATATAATTAACAGAGAAAATCAGCAACATTCACTTTGAGGACCCATGCATGACCGTCTCCGCCGCAGCGCTCGAAGCCTACTGGATGCCGTTCACGGCCAACCGCGACTACAAGAAAAACCCCCGCGTCATCGTCGGCGCCGAGGGGCATTACTATCACACCGACGATGGCCGCAAGGTCTATGACTCCTTTTCCGGCCTGTGGACCAGCGGTCTCGGACATTGCCATCCGAAAATCGTCGCAGCGGTACAACAGCAGGTGGCCAGGCTGGACTATGCCATGGGCTTCCAGGCCTCACATGACAAGGCGTTCGAACTGGCGGAAAAAGTCACCGCGCTGGCGCCGGCGGCGTTCACGCAGATTTTTTTCACCAATTCCGGTTCGGAGTCGGTAGACACTGCCCTGAAAATTGCACTGGCCTATCACCGGGCGCGCGGCGAAGGCCATCGCACCCGGCTGATCGGGCGCGAGCGCGGCTACCATGGCGTCAATTTTGGCGGCATGTCGGTGGGTGGCATGTCACCCAACCGCAAGGCGTTCGGTTCCAGCCTGCTGCCCTGCGTGGACCACCTGCCGCATACTTTTGACCTGGCGCACAATGCTTTCAACCGCGGCCAGCCGCAATGGGGGGCGCATCTGGCGGACAACCTCGAGCGCCTGGCCGCCCTGCACGATGGCGGCAATATCGCCGCCGTCATCGTCGAGCCGGTGGCCGGTTCGACCGGCGTGCTGCCGCCGCCGGTGGGTTACCTCGAGCGCTTGCGCGAGATTTGCGACAAGCACGGCATCCTGCTGATATTTGACGAGGTCATTACCGCCTTTGGCCGCATTGGCGAGGCTTTTGGCGCGCAACGTTTCGGCGTCAATCCCGACATCATCACCATGGCCAAGGGATTGAGCAATGGGGTCATTCCGATGGGCGCCGTGATGGTGCAGGACAAGATTTACCGTGCTTTCATGCAGGGGCCGGAGCAGGCCATCGAACTGTTTCACGGCTACACTTATTCCGGACACCCGGTCGCCGCCGCGGCGGCGATTGCCACCATCGAGGTCTATGCGCAAGAAGGCACTTTCGAACAGTCGCGCTCACTGGAAACTCACTTTGCCGAGGTGCTGCATGGACTGGCCGATCATCCCCTGGTCAAGGATGTGCGTAATTTTGGCCTGATGGGCGCGGTGGAACTGGAGTCACGGCCCGATGCGCCCGGCGCCCGCGGGCTGGAAGTCCACAAGAAATGCTTCTGGGAACAGGACCTGGTGATACGTAATGGCGCGGACACCTTGCAGTTTGCGCCGTTCCTGAACTCCCGGCCGGATGACATGAGCATGACCATGGAAAAGATTCGCCAGGTCCTCGACGGCCTGGATTGAGCACAGACTTGGGACTTGATGTACTGAACACCACGCCCGCATCTATATCGGGTGTGGAGAAGAGGAAAACCGGATGAATACTGAAGCTGCAAAAATTCTGCACGCCCCAAGTGTGGTGGGCCATTTTATCAACGGCAAGATGCTTGCCGGCCGTGGGCGCAGCCAGGACGTCTTTAACCCGGCGACAGGACAGGCGGTGCGTCAGGTCATGCTGGCGAGCAAAGCCACGGTGGAAACAGCCATCGCTGCGGCCGCGGCTGCGTTTCCGCAATGGCGCGATACGCCGCCGATCAAGCGCGCGCGCATCATGTTCCGTTTCAAGGAACTGCTGGAACAAAATGCAGAAAAAGTAGTGACCTTGCTTACCGAGGAGCATGGCAAGGTACTGAATGACGCGCATGGAGAATTCATGCGCGGGGTGGAAAACGTCGAGTATGCCTGCGGCGCACCGGAACTGCTCAAGGGCGAACATAGCAAAAACGTGGGCCCCGCCATCGACAGCTGGAGCGAATTTCAGCCGCTGGGAGTGGTGGCCGGCATTACGCCGTTCAATTTCCCCGCCATGGTGCCGCTGTGGATGTACCCCATGGCCCTGGTTTGCGGCAATACCTTTGTGCTCAAGCCCTCCGAGCGCGACCCCTCGGCGCCGCTGTTTATCGCCGGGCTGTTGCAGCAAGCCGGTCTGCCGGACGGGGTGTTCAACGTGGTCAACGGCGACAAGGAAGCGGTCGATACCCTGTTGCGTGATGCCAGGGTTCAGGCAGTGTCGTTCGTCGGCTCCACCCCGGTGGCCGAGTACATTTATCAAACCGCAAGCGCCAACGGTAAGCGCGTACAGGCGCTGGGCGGGGCCAAGAACCACGCCATCGTGATGCCGGATGCGGACATGGACAACACGGTCTCGGCCCTGATGGGTGCGGCCTATGGTTCCTGCGGCGAGCGCTGCATGGCCATCTCGGTGGCGGTCGCGGTGGGTGAGCAGACCGGCGATACGCTGGTGGCCAGGCTCAGGGAGCAACTGGCCGGACTGAAAGTCGGCGCCGGCTGTGACAATAATAATGATATGGGTCCCTTGATCACCCGGCCGCATTGCGAAAAAGTCCGTGGCTACGTGGACCTGGGGGTGGAAGAAGGCGCCGAACTGGTGGTCGATGGCCGTGGTTTGAGCGTGGAGAACCACGCCGGCGGGTTTTTTCTCGGCGGCACTTTGTTCGACCATGTACGCCCGGAAATGAAAATCTACCAGGATGAAATTTTTGGTCCGGTACTGTGCGTGGTCCGGGTGAACAGCATGCAGGAAGCCATGGACCTGATCGATGCCCATGAATATGGCAATGGCACCTGTATTTTCACCCGCGATGGCGAGGCTGCGCGCTATTTCAGCGATAACATCAAGGTGGGCATGGTCGGCATCAATGTACCGCTGCCGGTGCCGGTGGCCTACCACAGCTTTGGCGGCTGGAAACGTTCGCTGTTTGGCGATCTGTTTGCCTATGGGCCGGATTCGATCCGCTTTTATACGCGGCGCAAAACCATCACCCAGCGCTGGCCGGCAGGTAGTGTGCGCGAGCAGGCGAGGTATACGTTCCCCAGTAACAACTGAAAATGGTGGCACATCCGTGTGCCACGAAAACTCCGAATTGATCAGAGTTTTCCTAACGCCTGTCCCCGTGCACCCACAGCACTTCTTTTCCGCCGTCTGCGCGGGCCAGCACCCGCGCGCTGACAAACAGCAAATCCGATAGCCGGTTCAGGTAACGGATGGATACCGCGTTGACCGTCTGCTCGCGCGCCAGGCTGACCACGCGGCGCTCGGCGCGCCGTGCGATGGTGCGCGCGAGGTGACAGCGCGCGGCTGCCTCGGATCCGCCGGGCAGGATGAAATCTTGCAGCGGCGGCAGGTTGGCGTTGAGGGCGTCCAGGTCGTGTTCCAGCTGGTCAACGTAACGGTCAGGGATCAGCGCGGTTCCGGGCATGCACAACTCGCCGCCCAGGTCGAACAGCTCGTGTTGTATGCGCAGCAGGCACTGGCCAATGCTTTCCGGCAATGCGCAAGCCAGCAGCATGCCGACGGCGCTGTTGAGTTCATCGACGGTGCCGAAGGCTTCTACCCGCAAGCTATCCTTGTCCACCCGTGTGCCGTCCCCCAGGCCGGTAACACCCTTGTCACCAGTGCGCGTATAAATTTTGGATAAGCGATTTCCCATTCAGAGCCCTACCAGCGTAAATAAATATGCGAGCGCTCGTTCAGCGCGTTGCGCAGGGTTTCCCAGTTGGGCATGAGCCTGTCCAGCAGACGGTAAAAAGCCGGACCGTGGTTGTGCTCGCGCAGGTGGCAGAGTTCGTGGGTGATGACGTAGTCGATATATTGCGGTGGTGCTTTCATCAGCAGGGGATTGAGGGTGATCAGGCCGGAAGTCGAACAGGTGCCCCAACTGCGCTTCATTCGGCGTAACTGCATGGCATGGGGAACACCGCGCAGCCACCAGGCGCTCGAGGCGATCATGAACATGCGCTGGTAAAAGTACAGCTGTGCCTGATGGCGATACCAGAGTAGCAGGGTTTCGCGCACCGTTTCTTCACCCCACTCCCGCACGTGGACCTCGATACGATCGGTTCTGAGTACCACGTGGGGCTGCGTGTGCGGGTCCCGCCAGATGTCCAGTTCCAGGGTCCGGCCCAGGTACTGGTGATGGGCACCCTGACGGTAACGCATGGGGGATACGCCGCGGTTTCGCTCCCGTACCTGACGCCTCAGCTCGACGATCTGGTCGTGCATGTCCGACAGCACCAGGTGAATGCTCTTGCTGCTGCTGTGCAGCGGTGCGGTAACCTGCATGCGGCCGTTGTCCTCGAAGCGGACATGGATGTTGCGCCGGACTGACCTTTTACGTACCAGGTCGAAATCGATCTCCCTGCCATCAAGAAGATAACGTTCTGTTTTCAATGACATGCACCAAGCTCCCGCTGAACACCAGGGAATTACAGCCGCAACGTCAGGGTCCGGGCAGAGGAGCGAAACCTCAAGGAATGACGGTCGTTTGTCGCAGACAATTTATATAGCAGATGGATGGGTTTTGAAAGCCTGTTGCGATAAATATTTTCAAAATTCCTCCAGCACGGCCTGGCGCAGGATTTCCGGCGGCAGCAGGCCCTGCGCCAGCAGGAAATCATGGTAGGCGCGCTGCTTGAACTTGTTGCGCATGCGTAGTTCGACCTCGGTGCGCAGCGCCATCAGGTTCATGTAGCCGTAGTAGTAAGCGGTGGCCTGGCCGGGGGCGCGAAAGGTGTAACGGTCCACCTCCTGTACTGCCATCGGCCGCGACAGGCCCACGTCCGCGACCAGGAAGTCCAATGCCTGGTCGGCTTCGATCAGCCCCAGGTTCAGCATCGGGTCGAGAAAAGCGCGTGCGGCCCGCATCAGCCGTGACTTCAGGCCAAACAACTGCGCCTCCAACGGCAGGTATTCCTGCATGATGGCTTCCGCGTACAGGCCCCAGCCCTCGACATTGGCGCTGTTGAAGGCGTAAATGGCGCGCGCTTGGGACACGCCGTTTTCCAGCATCGCGGCAAACTGCATCTCGTGGCCGGGACGAGCTTCGTGGGCGGTCAGCGCCCAGGTCGAAGCCGGGCTGCCGAAGTCGTTCATCAGCTCGCCGCTGTCGTCGGCGGGGTTGCTTGTGACCAGCACGAATTCGCCGGGCTGGCCGGTGTTGCCGATCAACTGCGGTGGGCTGAGGAAAGGCGCCGGAATGGCGGCGGATTCGGCCTCGGTCGCCAGCCGGATGACGGCATCGCGTTCCGGCAGGCTGACCAGGTCGTTGTCACGAATGATGGCTTCGATTTCCTTCAAGCGCTTGCGGTAAAAGGGCAGCACCGTGTCTTCCGGCATCTGCTCCTTGTTCAGTTCCTTGAGGACGGCCCGGTAGTCCGCCGCGGCATATCCATTCTTGACGGCAATCTGCCGGGCTATGGATTGCATCTGGCGCTGGATGTCGGCAAAGCCCAGCTGGGCTGCGCGGATCAGCTGGCGGGGGTCCATGTCGACACCGAAATTCTTCAGATTGTCGGCATAGAGTTCTTCCGGCAGACGGTGACCATCCCGGGCGCGAGGCAACATTTCCTGCTTCAGCCAGCCGGCATACTCATCGAGTTGGCTGTCCAGCAAGGCGAGGTCCTGCTGCCAGCCCTCCAGCCCGGACTCGCTGAACACCTGTTCAAGCCCGGCACGGTAACGGGTCACGTTGTCCAGGTCTTTTTCCAGTTCGCCACGGAAGGGGCCGAGCAGACCGGGTTGATCAAAACGTTCGCTGCTGCGCTCGCGGGCCAGTTCGGTGATGGGCCGCGTACCTTTGGCCTGTCCGGTGTATTTCTTCAAGCGCTCCAGCGCAGCCGGAAACCGTGCCGGATCGTTGCGCGGATCGAGCAGGCTTTGAAAACCGAAATACAGGGTCTGGGAAAGGTTGAAATAAGGCAGCAGGTATTTGTGGTTCAGCTCCGTGGTGTGGTACTGGTCATGCAGTGACTGGATCAGGATGTCGAGGTCTTGCAACACACGCGGGTCCTCGGCGCTGCGCTTGCGCTCTTCCAGGACTGCCACCAGCCGCTGTGTGTCCTGCTGCGAGCGCTCGTACAGTCCGGGCATCATGTCGAAAATGTCCGCATCGGCCGATTCTATGCCCAGTCCGGAGAAGGTTTCCGGCCGGAACCTGGCCTGCCCGTTCATCACGATGGCGGTGTGGGCGTTGCTTTCATCCAGCCAGGTCCCGGCAGCGGGGGCCAGTGCGGAAAAAAGCAGGCAGGCAAGGGCGAAAAGGGCAGTGGGGTATCGATGCGGCATGTCGAGCACTCCTTCGAAGACAGCACCGTCGCCTTCTATGGGGCCGGCGATTTCGATGGCGCGTTTGCGGCTAGCGGCGGCTCGACAGTCTCTTTGTATGGTGCGCGCCAGCAATCCACCGGGTGGAAAAGCGACAGTAATCATGATCCGCGCAGCAACTCAATTTCGGACAACGCGTGGCTGCGCGTGGATCCTGGGGACGACGGTGTTACCACCGTTGAAAGCCGGCTGATGGGCACGACCGAAGTAAGCGCGTTCTCAAGGGCGCTGATTTCCGGGGTCAACACCGAGCTGGATGGCAGCCTGAACTGCACCTCGGCCGGGGATGCCTGGGTAGATCCTGCTGTCGACCTGGTGACGCCGGGATTTTCGATCACTGGTTGTGAGCACGCGCCTTAGGGTCACTGAGCCCCGGCGCGTTGAGGAAGAGTACGGCACCGGCGGGAATCAAACTTCGCCGGTGCTGGCATGCGGGAGGCAATACCGGCAAAAAACCGTGAATCAGGGGCGTGTGGGTTTTTTGGCGGGTTAGCGACTGGATTCCAGACGCGACTACGTCGGTCTGGAATGACGGCGGGGAGGTTTTCGTCGGTGTGGAATGACGGGGCATCGCATCTTCATCAGTGCCGTCATTCCGGACTCACGCAGCGCGTGATGTCTGGAATCCAGAAAGCGCTGCTGGTCACGACAGGCTGAAGGCCTCCGACTGCTCCAAAGAGAGCAGGTACTGCTTGCGCCACAGGCCACCGCCGTAACCGGTCAGCTTGCCGTCGCTGCCGACCACGCGGTGGCAGGGGATGAGGATGGCGATGCGGTTGTCGCCGTTGGCCCGCCCCACGGCCCGCACCGCGTCCGGCTGGCCGATGTGGCGGGCCACGTCGGCATAGGCGCGCATCTGACCGTACGGGATTTCCAGCAGGGCCTGCCACACCTGCTCCTGGAAGGTGGTGCCGCTGGCTTGTACGTCCAGGGTGAACTCTCGCAGGCTGCCTTCAAAATAGGCATCCAGCTCAGCTTGCACCTGGTGCATCAGCGGATGTTCGCCCGGCAGGAACACACGGCCCAGTTCCTGGCGCAAACGCTTGAGCTGGGTGTCCAGCATGCGCCGCTCGGCGAATTCGAGCAGGTAGAGTCCGCGATCGGAAACGCCCATGATCATCGAGCCCAGCGGCGTTGCGGCGCGGTTGATCCAGATGCAGGACTCGCGATCGACCGCGGTGGGCGGATGTCCGAACACCAGCGCAAACGCTTCGCGAAAGCCACTCTCGGATTCATAGCCTGAGTCGAGTATTGCGCTGGCAACCGGTGCGCCCAGCTGGATCTGGCGCAAAGCTGTACCGAGCCGCCGCAGCCGGCTGTAGGCATGGAACGTCAGGCCGTGATTGCGGATAAACCAGCGCCGCACCGTCGCCGGGTCGATATCCAAGTTGGCTCAGATCGTGGTCATGCCAGTGTTTTGCCGGATCCGCATCCACCGCTTCCATCAGCCGTGGCAGCCAGTCCGGGTCGGCGTCGCCGGCGTGCAGGGGCTTGCAGCGTTTGCAGGGACGAAAGCCGGCCGCCAGCGCTTCGCGCGCCAGGGCAAAGAACTGCACATGGGTGGCATGCGGCGTGCGCGTCTTGCAGCTGGGGCGGCAAAACACGCCGGTGGTGGTCACCGCGGTAAAAAAAATCCCGTCAAAATCGGGGTCATTGTCCCGCATGGCCTGCAGCAGGGTTTCGCGCGAAGGCAGGGTCATGATAGAAATGTAGGCCAATCACGGACTCAATGCCAGCAGAATCCGAGCATGCCATCAAGGCGGGGTTGCTTACACCGCGCGCAGATACCATTCGTAATCGCGGTTGGAAACCTCGGTCTGGAAACGATTCGATTCCTCGCTGCGGCAGATGGCGAAAATGCGGCAGAATTCAGCGCCCAGGTAGCGGGGCAGAATCGTTCCGGCCGCGAAAACGTCCAGCGCCTGTGGCCAGTGCACCGGCAGGGTCACCACGTCCTCCACCGGCTCCCGTTCCCTGACCATGGGGCCAGGTTCGCAGCGATGGGTGATGCCGTGGTGTAATCCGGCCATGACCGCGGCCGTCACCAGGTAGGGATTCGCATCGGCGCCGGCCAGGCGCACTTCCACCCGGTTGTTGACCGGCGCGGAGAGCGGAATGCGCAAGGCGACACCGCGGTGGTTACGCCCCCAGTTGGGCGTGCAGGGTACAAATGCGCCGCGCACGTAACGCCGATACGAGTTGGCATTGGGGGCGAAAATGGCCATGCTCTCGCCCATGGTTTGCGCCAGGCCGCCAATGGCGTGACGCAGGGTTTCCGCGAAAGCCCCATCGCTGCAGGTGCCGGCAAAAACGTTGTTGCCATCGTCGTCCAGCAGGCTGACATGAATGTGCAGCCCGGAGCCGGGAATGCCGGCAAAAGGTTTGGCCATGAAGGTCGCAGCCAGACCGTTTTCGAGCGCTGCTGCCTTGACCGCGCGCTTCAGCAATACGGCGTGGTCGCAGGCGCGCAGTGCATCGTCCACGTGCTGCAGGTTGACTTCGAACTGGCCGGGGGCGAACTCGGCCAGCGCGGCCCCTGCCGGGATGTTCTGCATCCGACAGTAAGAATCCAGGTCGCCGAGAAAATCATCCACGTCTTCCAGGTCTTCGAGCATGGCGTACTGCCGGCCGTCCTGTGGCAGTTCGGAACCCGGGATGCGCGGCAGCCGCGGATGGAATTCGCTGCCGTCGTGCTCCACCAGGTAAAATTCGAGTTCGGCCGCCATCACCGGGTGCAGGCCAAGATCGGTCAGCGGCTGCAGCGCCTGGCGCAGGATGTGGCGGGAGTCGAGATAATAGGGCGTGCCGCTGAACTCGCTGAGTTCCACGATAACCTGGGCGCTGGGGTTCCTGGCCCAGGGTACCGGCGCCAGTGAGCCCGGCACGGCGCGTGCCCTGAGGTCCGGGTCACCATCGACACTGCCGTTGGGTATCCCCTCGAAGGTACCGCCCTTGCAGTCCAGAGCCAGCGTGGCGGCGCAGTGGTTGACACCGTTTTTGAAAATTTTGGCGGCGTCAGCCACCGCAGCGCGTTTGCCCCGCAGGATGCCATTGATGTCCGCGGCCAGCACTTCAAGAAAACGCGTTTGCGGATTTTTGGCCAGGTAGGCCTTTAACTCGTCATCGCTGCTTGTGTCAGGCATAGGGTGATTCTATATACTCGTGAATCCGCAGTCACCAGGAGCAAACAGGAGCATACCGTGCGGCGTGAAGGCATTTCATACCAGTTTACCCACGCCATTGTGCGCCAGCCAGGAGGCAGTGTGGTCAATGGTCTGCGGGCGGTCGATAGGGGGCAACCGGATATCGACCTGTTCGCGGCCGAACACCAAGGCTATGTCCGGGCCCTCGAGCGAGCTGGCCTGCAGGTGGAGATACTTCCCCCGCTGGAAGTCTGCCCCGACTCGGTATTTATCGAGGATGCGGCGCTGTGCCTGCCGCAGGCCAGCGTCATCCTGCGGCCGGGTGCGCCATCGCGTGCCGGTGAAGCGCAAGCTACCGCCACAGCTCTTTCCAACCTGGGGCATGAAATTCATCACCTGGGTCCGGGCGGCTCGATTGACGGCGGCGACATCCTGGTGACCGATGCGGTAATCCTGGTCGGCTTGTCGGCGCGGACCAACCGGGCCGGATTCAATGCTCTGAAGGACCTGTTGGGCGGATGGGCTTATTCGGTCAAGGCTGTCCGCACCCCGGAAAACGTTCTCCATTTCAAATCCGATTGCTGTGTACTCGACAGCGAAACCATCCTGGCCACTTCAAGGCTGGCCGGGGCCGAATGCTTTGCTCCGTTCCGGGTGGTGACCGTTCCACCAGGTGAAGAAGCAGCTGCCAACTCGATACGTGTCAATGAAACGGTACTTGTGCCGGCGGGTTTTCCCGCTACGGCCGAATTGATTGCCCATGCAGGTTATAAGGTGGAAGTGGTGACAGCCAGCCAGGCGGCCTTGCTGGACGGGGGCTTGTCGTGTATGTCCTTGCGTTTTTGA
>CAVPUV010000050.1:0-31370 GCA_963708905.1 uncultured Gammaproteobacteria bacterium
GCATGACCAACTTTTTTGAGGGCGATTCCGCCTTTGGCGGTCAAGTATCGTGATGGATTGACCAGGATCCCCATCGGGGATCTTGATTAAAAGATCCCCTCCGGGGAGTCTCCGGTTACCAATCCAGGAGACTCCCGAAGTGTGCCACATCGTACTGCAAGATCCCGCTTTTTTTCATTTCCTTTTGCGCATTGATGAGGAGCTCGCGTCCGCGACCCGTCTGGAGGGTTGCCCGGGATGTGGCGGGCCGCTGCACGTGGCGGATTATCCGCGTAAGCCCCGCGGCTGTCCGGTGGCGGTGCGGGAGGCGTATTCCCGGCGCTTGAGCTTTACCTGCGGACGGTGCAACGCACGCGCCACGCCGCCATCGGTGCGGTTTGCCGGCCGCCGGGTGTATCTGGCGGTGGTGTTGATGCTGGTCTCGCCGCCGGGCCGCGCGGCGGGTCGAGGGCTGTGCGCGTTGTTGCGCATCCCGGCCCGCACGCTGCAGCGCTGGCGGGTGTGGTGGCGGGAGGATTTTCCGTCGACGCCGTTCTGGCAAGCGGTGCGCGAACGGTTTATGCCGCCGGTGCGGAGCGCGCAGCTACCCCAGGGGCTGCTGGCGCGCTTCGAGGCCGGCGCGCTGGCGGATCGTCTGGTGCAGGCGCTGCGCTTTATCGCGCCGTTGAGCACCGCCACGGCGATCAGGTAATCCGAAGGTCGCCGCGTACCCGCAGAGGATGCCGCTAGCCTAACGCTCAGGTGCTTTGTACTCTGCGTTCCCGGCCATGACGCCGCGATGGGAGCGAGCATGAGTTTCGAGGACGATTTACCGCCACGGGAGCGCTGGGCGCGGCTGCGCTTTGCCATCATCGGACCGCTGCTGGCGGCGCCGCCGGCCGCGGGTGATCTACGCGCAGCCTTGCATGCCCTGGCGGCCAGGACCTGGCGTCATCCGCTCACCGGACGTGAGATCCGGTTCGGCGTCTCGACGCTGGAACGCTGGTTCTACGCCGCGAAGAACGCCGCCGATCCGGTGCCGGCGCTGCGCAATCAGGTGCGGCGCGACATCGGCCGTTTCCCGAGCCTGTCGGCGGAGGCCGTGCAGGCGCTGACCACGCAGTACCGCGAGCACCCCGGCTGGACCGCACAGCTACATCACGATAACTTGCGCGTGACGCTCGCGGCCGCCGGCGCGAAGTGTCCCTCGTATCCGAGCGTACGGCGGTATCTCAAAGCCCGGGGGCTGCTGCGCCGGCGCACGCCGAAGCGCACGACGGACGGGGCGATCGCCGCCCGCGACCGGCTCGAACAACGCGAGGTGCGCAGCTACGAAGTCGCACATGTGCTGCAGCTCATGCATCTGGACTTCCATCACGGCTCGCGCCAGGTCCTGACCCGCCGCGGCGCGTACGTCAAACCGCTCCTGGTCGGCTTCATCGACGATCGGTCGCGCTACCTGTGCCATGCCCAGTGGTACACCAACGAGGGCACCGAAGAGCTGGTTCACGGCCTGTGCCAGGCGCTGCAGAAGGTGGGTCTGCCGCGCTCGCTGATGACCGATCGGGGCGCGGCGATGATCGCGGGGGAGTTCACCGCCGGCCTTCACCGCCTGGCTATTTTGCACCTGCCGACGCTGCCGTACTCCCCGCACGTCAACGGCAAGCAGGAAAATCTCTGGGGCCGCGTCGAGGGACGCCTGCTCGCCATGCTCGAAGGGGAAGCCCAGCTCACGCTCGAGCAACTGAACGTGGCGACCCAGGCGTGGATTACCCGGGAATATCACCGCACCGTGCACAGCGAGCTCGGCGCGACCCCCCTTGAGCGCTATCTCGCCGGCCCTAACGTCGGGCGCGAGTGCCCGGCAAGCGAGGCCTTGCGCGCCGCCTTCCGCATCGAGGTCAAGCGCCAGCAGCGCCGTTCCGACGGCACCGTCAGTCTCGCCGGCCAGCGCTTCGAGATCCCGTCCCGCTATCGTCACCTCAGCGCGGTGCATCTGCGCTATGCCCGCTGGGACTTGAGCCGCGTCGATCTCATCGATGCGCGCTCAGGCCAGGTCCTGTGCCCGGTGCGCCCGCTCGATAAAGCCGCCAACGCCGATGCACTGCGCCGGCGCGTGGCGCCGCTGAACGCAGAGGCGAGCGCAACGCCCGCCGCCGGCATCGCGCCGCTCTTGAAGCAAATGATCGCCGATTACGCCGCCACCGGCCTGCCGCCGGCCTATTTACCCACCGATAAGGATGACCCGGTATGAACCAGAAACTCCTGGCCCTGTATGGCCTCAAATGGAACCCGTTCTCCCCGGAAGTGCCGACCGAGGCACTCTACCTGCCACCGCAGGTCGAGAACTTCTGCTGGCGCATCGAGCAGGCGCACCTGCGCGAGGGCGGCTTCGCGTTGATCCACGGCGATCCGGGCTCCGGCAAAAGTGTCGCCATGCGCCTGCTCGCCGAGCGTCTCGCGCGCCTGGCCGATCTCTCCGTCGGCGTCATCCACCATCCGCAAAGCAACTTGAGCGACTTCTACCGCGAGCTCGGCGACATCTTCGGCATCGCCCTGCGCGTGAGCAACCGCTGGGGCGGATTCAAGGCGCTGCGCGCCCGCTGGCTCGATCATCTGGGCGCCGCCAGCCGCCGACCCGTCCTCCTCATCGACGAAGCCCAGGAAATGACCCCGATGGTCTTGAGTGAGTTGCGCCTCCTCGCCAGCGCGCGCTTCGACTCGCAATCCCTGCTGTGCGTAGTGCTCTCGGGCGATGCGCGCCTGCTCGATAAGCTGCGGCGCGAGGAACTCATCCCGCTGGGCTCCCGCATCCGCACCCGCCTCGCCACCGGCGTCGCCACCCGCGAGGAACTCCTGGCCTGCCTCGAGCATCTGCTCACCACCGCCGGCAACGCCGGCCTCATGACCCCAGAGCTGCGCCATACGCTCGTCGATCACGCCGCCGGCAACTATCGCATCTGCATCGGCATGGCCGCAGAACTGCTGATGACCGCGGCGCAGCGTGACCTCACCGTGCTCGATGAAAAACTCTATCTGCAGGTCTTCGCTCCGCCCGAAACTCAAAGCCCACGTCGTACCGCCGGTGCGCGCTGACATGCACGACGATACCGATCTGTTCGCCTTCCCCGAACTGCCCGACGAGGCCGTGATCGCCCTCGACCAGTTCCTCGAGGCGTTCTACACCCACTTCCAGAACCACTACTTCGCTCAAATGCACCGCTGGTACCACGCCCTCGATCAGCGCCAGCGTGACAACGACCAAATGCCGTTGCCGCTCGACCAGCCGCGGTTCTAACGGTCCCGGACTTGACCGCGGTGCCGGCGCCGCGGTCATCCTCATCGATAGCCCATCATCAATCGTGAAAATCAGTCCATCAAATCAGCTGACCGCTCTCAGCCGCAGGGGCGAAAATTTAGAGATCATCGTGATCATATTTAACGCATCTCATTCCAAGATAACGTTGGGAGACTTAAGTCGTGCAGTAGTCTTTGGTGGGAGCATTGCAATATGGCAATCGCCGCGGTGATCGTAGGGGGAAAAGCTGATTGCACGCACTGAAAAATCTGACGATCAACTTGACCTGTGGGCGTTCAAGAGGTTAGTGTAATATTAGCGTTGTCGGCACAGCAAGCGCACAAGCATCACCAACCGCGATGCGGACTTTTTTGGTGTGATTCCGCCCCCAGCCAAGCATTCATTTCCTTCAAAACCTTCAGCCTGTATATCCGGCTGGACTCATAGCTCGGAAGTGTCTACCGGACCGGGGTCAGTCCACTCACCTATTGAAGGTGTCTGTGAAACCTGGGGCAGGTCAATATGCTGAGACAGGACCACCTGTGTACAGAAGCTGAATATGTTCCTAAGCCAAGCGCTTTAGCCACATCGTGAATTCATCCTTCACTTGAAGAAGCTTGGGCTCAGTCAACGATATCGTTAGAATTCCCTTCCTGTGTTGGATTAAGCTATTCCGCCATAGGAACTCAATGCAAGTTGAAATTGTTCGTCAATCGGCGCGTGCGACTAATGTGGTATAACTAAACGCGTGCTTTCGATTCCGGTCAGACTTCCCGTACACAGGAAATCCTTGATGAGAAACTATGCACAAGTCACGTTTGGACATCAGATACTGCGTTTTCTGCGGGGTTATTTGCCGCATCTCGTCTATAGAAAGGATTGCCGCGCGATGATGCATCTACTACCACAGCCAAGGAACATCCAATGAAACGTGCGCTGGTCTGCGGCGCTGGAGGTTTCATCGGCACACACCTCGTCAGGCGCTTGCATAGCCAAGATGTCTGGGTCCGGGGTATCGACCAAAAGTTGCCCGAGTACTCGCCGACCGTGGCCGATGACTTTATTGTTGGTGACCTGCGCGACCCCTCAGCGTGCCGCGACGCGTTGCGTGGTGGGTTTGACGAGGTGTACCAGCTGGCCGCAGATATGGGTGGAGCGGGATATATTTTCACCGGCGAGCACGACGCTGATGTCATGAATAATTCGGCCACGATAAATTTAAATATGCTTAAAGGGTGTATCCGGGGCCAGATCGGACGGGTCTTTTACTCGTCGTCCGCCTGTATCTATCCGGAACACAATCAGATGGACCCCGAGAATCCGCTATGCAGCGAGGACTCGGCGTATCCCGCAAAGCCGGACAGCGAATACGGCTGGGAAAAGCTGTTTTCCGAAAGACTATATTTCGCGTACGCGCGAAATCACGGCCTGGACGTCCGCGTTGCGCGGTTGCACAATGTATTCGGCTCGGAAGGGGCTTGGAACAATGGCCGAGAAAAAGCGCCGGCCGCGCTTTGCAGAAAGGTCGCCGAAGCCAGGGATGGTGGCGAGATCGAGATTTGGGGCGATGGACGGCAAACCCGATCGTTTCTGTACATCGACGAATGCCTGGAGGCAATTCAGCGCTTGATGGCTTCAACTTTTACCGGGCCCGTTAACATCGGTTCGGAAGAAATGGTAACTATCAATGGTCTCGCCCTGATTATTAGCAAGATCGCTGGCAAGCAGCTAAGAATAAGAAATATTGAGGGTCCGCTCGGTGTACGCGGCAGAACATCGGACAACCGGCTTATTGAACAGAAGCTCGGCTGGAAACCGATCTGCCCGCTGCAAGAGGGCCTTGAAACAACCTATCGATGGATAGAACAGCAGGTAAGGGCCGAGGCGGGCGGGCGCTAACTTCAGCGTCGGTTTGAAGCGAATAGCAACCGTTTGAACTCGCTTCCCAAGCCCAGCGGAGCGCGACGGTTTTCATATCATACTGCCGAGACGTTGACCTCGGGCAGGGCGATGTTGGAGAACCCCCAGTCGCCAGGGTTCAGGACTCTTGCGCTGGACGTTTCGTACAATCTCCGCCGCCAGGCGAGTAACTCGCCAAGCTCGCCATTACCCAGATAGGGGATTTGCGCGTTGCGCAAACGCGCGAACAAAGCTTCGTCTCCTTCTGGCGTCCAACCGGATCCCTTCGAATGATCGATATGAAAAATCCGATGAGAGGGGGGGAGCACAACTTGTCTGACTCCAGCGGAGAAAGCGGCAAAAATCAGGACCGAGTCGATATCCCAGGAATATGCATCGAGTTCGGGGTAACCCGCAAGATTCATCCAGTCCTGCCGCGAAAGTAGGGTGAAATCTCCACATGCATAGATATGCGCGGCCTTATTCCCGCGGTACATTTCCCGAAGCATTTCCTTGTAGGGAGCACTTGACGTGTCTCGATGGTCGGCTTTGGCTAAATCATCGGCAATTGAACACAGCAGACGCGCCAATGAACTACCTTGGAAATGAAGAGAATACAGGCATTCGAGATCGGCCCAGTATTCGATTGCGCGGTCACTGCCATCGACGTCCAGGAAGTTTCCGAAATCCACGAAACGTCCGGACTTTACGTCGAAGATACCGAATCTTGTGTACACGTGGAAAACATTCCGCCGCCAAAATGACAGTTTGTCTTCCATGCTGCCAGGTGGAATTGGTCCAGGCACATCGAAGCGGTCGGCACGGAGCAATACCCCATGTTGCAGTTTGTCACGCAAGTATATGACTGTCTCGTCGTCAAAAATAATGTCGACGTTGGTCGCGAGAATGAACTCTCCCCTCGCCCGCCGTATTCCGACATTCTTTCCAATCATTTGGTACAACGGCAGGCGGTCTCCGTGCTTATAGCGAGAATGAATCTCGTTTGGGACGGTGACGATACGAATCGAGAGCGGACCAGGTTCAGAAGGCCATTGGAGTACGGAGCGCAGTGGCCGGCGATCAGATGGCGGATTCCACTCTATGAACACAAGCTCAGCGCTTAGATCGAATTTTCGGCACTGAAAAGCTAGTGTGTCAACGAATTGCTGCATGCGTTCAAGCATGCTTCCGCCATGGTCGTCGTTCCGCGAAACAACCACAATGCTAAGGTGGGGCGACGTGACTTTGGTCATCTCTGGAGCACTCCCGAATTCAGCAGCTTGCATCAACAGGCGCTGCGTAAGTTTCTTCACCGCCACGATGCGTCCCGTCGCGCCCAAGCTGAATCAGGTCGACGACTTGGCCGTACGTCTCAGGCGGAAGCACCCGCCAGCAGTCGAGCACGGGCAGTTTACGGTCGGAGCGCCGAAGGACGTCAACGGCTATGTTTCGGAATTGTGGCCACATCGTCGCTATGATGAGAAACTCCGAGGCAACAGCACAGTCCTCGATGCTCGAGGAGACTTTCACCTCTGGCCCGAGAGCAGCCCCAGCCGACAGAGATGCCATCGGGTCGTAGATCACCACGGAATAGCCTCTCTCCATCAGCGCGGAAGCGAGTTCCACCGACTGACTGCCCTCGATAACTGCGGTATCGGGCTTGTAAGACATACCGAGGATACCGATGGTCCCGCCGCGGCGAACCCGTGAAATTACGATCCTGATAAGACGCTCGACTTGATGGCGATTGGTCTCGTCTGTTGCCTTGGGTAGGGCGGCGTAGGCACCCAATTCCTCGGCCATTCGCGTGAACGCGGTGTTGTCTCTAGGGAAACAGGGGCCCCCGTATCCCAGCGCCCCGCGCAGATACTTCACGCCAATACGGCTATCACTCCCCACGGCCGCTGTAACGATCTCGGCATCTGCGCCCGGGAGGCGCTCGCAAATCTCCGCGAGCATGTTCGCATACGATATCTTGGTTGTGACAAATGTATTGATGGCGATCTTGGTAATCTCGGCATTCATCAGGTTCATGCGTCGAACAGGTGGTTCGTTTTCACATACGTGGTGGTAGATTTTTTGAATCTCGTCGCCAGCACGGCTATCGGACTCACCCAGCAAAACGAAATCCGGTAGTCGCATGTCCCGCAGGACGCTTCCCAGAGCGATGAACTCGGGGTTGTAGCACAGGCCGACCGTGATTCCGACCTCCCGTCCCGACGCGAGCTGCAACGACTGCGCGATCTCACCATCACACGAGCCCGGCATCACTGTGCTCACTATATTTACCACGTGATAATCCAATTTCTTCCTTAGTGACCGTCCGATCCTTTCGATGACCTCACAGACGTATCGGTTGCTGAAGATCCCATTTTTGTCACTGGGAGTCGGAACGATCACCATGGTGATTCCGCTCTGTAGAACCGCTTCGTCACAATCGAGAGTCGCGGTCAGCATGCCATCGCCACGATCCAGGTATTTCTGAAGGTCCGGTTCCTCGACGGGGGCACGGCCGTTGTTGATTGAATTAACCACCGCAGGATTGCCGTCGACACCGATCACCCGGTATCCCTTTACGGCGAGCAAAGCCGCCAAAGGGGCGCCCAGTTTACCCAGACCCACTACGGAAATGACCCCCAAAGGAATCTTCACAATTGTCTCCCTTTTGCCGTCGATTGTTCAGTATCCTGTGAATTATGGCACGCGGGCCGCGCGCCAATTGCCCTCGCCGTCCGGGGCCAGTCCAATCATAGCTTGGAAGTGGCTACCGGACCGGGGTCAGTCCAACCGCCTTAACTTGGTGTCCGAAGTTGTGGGGGAGGATCATCCATTATACGAAAGTGATGGGGGTACTCCACTTAAAGTGTACTTGGGGAGTGTCGACAGTTGTAGAATAGCGATACTTTCTCTTGGAGGGGATAGCGTCTGGGAGTATGAAAGCGTCTGCGCTAATTGGGTTCCAAAGAATATTCGAGACGTTTTAGCACCTCACTACAATTTTTGGTGATGTCAGCTTGAACCGTCCATCCAACGAAAAAGTGTTTAACTCTTCCTGACCGTCCCGGTAGTGAACATCAGCCAAGGCCCAACCTTCACCCGTATGAATTTCACCAGCCACATGACCAATCTCCCCAATGACCGCTGACACCCCTGACCACCGCTGGCCCACTCCAGCCAACATCGCTGGTTTTTCTTATTCCAAACTCTCTCACTTCAACCTGTTTCGTGATCTGCCTTTCAAATCCTATAACGTTGACGATCCCGATCCTGCCATCTGCGACCTGAAGGTCTACCAGGACTACCTGATCTATTGTTTCATCCGCCGCAATGTTGCCCCCGGCTCTACGGATCCTTGAGGTCGGGGGCGGCGACAGTCGCATACTCAAGCACTTTTCGAACGACTATGAATGCTGGAACGCCGACAAATGCGAGGGCTTGGGCAACGGCCCGATCCAGTTTACCTCGCCACACTACCGGATCGTTTATGACTACGTCGGCTCCTTCAATGCCGAGCTGCCTGACCGCTACTTCGACTTTGTCTTCTCCATTTCCGCGCTGGAACACACCCCCGAGGACCAGGCGACCCGAGTGAATGTGCTGAAAGACATCAATCGCGTGCTGAAACCCGGCTGTCCCTCATTCCATTGCTTTGATGCAATCCTGCGACCGGCGGGTAATTCGTGGGTCAACGGGCTGATTCCCCATATCTATGCCAGCCAGTCGCTCTCCACCCGATTGGCGCCGCTCGCGGAGATTGAGGCTGATCTGGACACCTACGCCATGTCGCAACAGGCCTACGAGGCCAACTGGCAGTCGTTCACGAAAGACCCCTACGAGACATTCGGTCGTCCATTCTCGTACAATCTGTTCTGGCAAAGGCGCTGTGAAAGTGCTTCGTCGCATGCCTGATCTCTCAAAGCAAAGGGATACTCTGCCAACCTTGGACTGCGTATGAACTTCGCTAAATACCAACCCCACCTGTTGGGACTCTTGGCCCTTACTTTCATCTGCTTCACCGGCAATTTTCTGTTTTTCCAAGATTTTGGTCTCTACGAAGACGACTATGTTATCGCTCTATCTTCCGCTGGAAAGCCCTTTTCCAATGAGCTCTCCTACGCAGCGGGTCTGTTGAAATCACCACCCCAGGGCCGGCCCCTGCTGTGGACCCTGAACAATCTTGGTTTCAACATGCTTTGGAAGGCGAACAGTCTCAGCACTCTTTACCTGTTTGTGGCGTTCCTGACTTCGCTGAACGCATTTCTCCTCTTCGTTTTCCTGAGGCGGCACGTTCCCCAGACAATTGCGTTGGCTGCGTGCGTGCTCTTCCTTCTCTATCCGGCTGACACCTCCAAGCAGCAGTTGATGCATTGGTCGGCTCATTTGATTTGTTGCACAGTCGTGCTCGCCTCGCTTTATGCTCACCTGCATGCCGGGAGGATTGCGTCCTGGGTCGTGCCTTCAATTGGTGCCGCGTTCTGTATCTTATGCTATGAGCCCTACTTCCTGCTGTTCTTTGCCTTTCCCTTTTACAGATCCTATCGGCAATCCTTTCTTGATATCCGCCCCTTTCTGTTCTGGTTACCCTACCTACTGGTTATATTTGCCATCACGATGTTGTGGCGACAGAGCTTGGGAGAAGAGCGGATATCTGACTTGTCAACCAATTTGGCGAACTATCTACAAAGGGCAATCGCCGCTCCTGTGCACGGCGCTGTCACTGTTGCCAACTCTATGTGGGAGCGGCCGTGGGACGTAGTTAAACATGCAGGCGCCGGTCTTTGGACTTTGGGTCTCCTGCTGTTCGTCCCGGCATATCTTGTTGCCCGTTCGGGCCTGCTTCGTGCCGAGCCGGCAGAGCCGGCCGATCCAGACAACAAGTCCAAAAAAGAGGAGCGCCCTCGTCAGCTTTTGTTTCTTGCGACGGCCGGGCTGGTAACGTTCCTGTTGAGCTACTCTTATCGTTTCATCGACGACTACTATCCTCCCAACGTAAATATGGGCCGCTTCTCCGGAATGCATGCGGTTGGAACCTTCGGCCTATGTATCTTTTTTGCCGCAGTTGGAGCGGTCATCTTCCAGTGTTTGCGCGCCCGACACCGATTACTCGCAATCACCCAAGCCGCCATTTGTAGTTATCTGCTGATCCTGTTCATGTTCAGCCTCCAGTTTCAACGAGACCAATACGTGCGCAGTTGGGCCGCGCAGAGAGACTTCTGGGAGCAGATAGCACGTTTGTGCCCGGATATGGCTGAGGTCGATGCCGTTCTGCTTGACACCCGGATGGCAGCCAATCCTGCAGATGCCCTTCCTCACACCGAGGCTTTTCCCTTTTATCAGTGGGACCATCAAACTGGAGGCACCTTGCCTCGCTTCTTCAAGGTTGGAACACAAGCAGACTACCCAAAGCTGATCCATGTCAGTAATTCGACAACGATTCTGGAAGCAACCGACGATGGTGTCCGATTGAGTACGAATTCATGGCGCGATCAAAGGTTCTGGCCTTTGATCAGGGATCAGTCATTCATTGAACTTCGATTTGAAGACGGCCGGTGGCATCGCAGCAGCAGTCCCCTGGAGATCGCAGACCGCTCCTTTACGCCCAGAATTGTATCCAAGTCCTCTAAGCCTGCGCCTCTGGAGTTTACCGACCTGGGAAAGGCGGCACTGGTTCCAGACTTGCCCCCTGAGCTACGATGGGACTATCAGCGATTTGGTCGCGTTTACCCGGAAAAATGAGCATCTACCCTGACCAAGGGATCCATTACCTCACCCCAGTTTTAACCTGGGGCATACCAAACGTGTTTGCGAGCCTTCATGTCAATGTCTCCAGCACCTAAACTTCATTCGCTATCCATCATAGTTCCCGCGTTTAACGAGGCGGAGTCATTGCCTTCCTTGCTTTCCGCCCTGGAGGACGCCACCCGTGCGATTCAAGTGGATGCTCTCGAGGTGATAATCATCGATGACGGCAGCACGGACAACACGTGGGGAATCCTGCATGAGTTGAGCATCAGGAAATCGGGTATCCCGATCAGGGCATTCCGCTTTCGCCGGAATTTCGGTAAGGCCGCTGCGCTGGATCTGGGCTTCAAGGTGGCGACCGGCGACATCATCATCACGATGGACGCGGACCTGCAGGATGATCCGGCCGAGATTGTAAGCCTGATTGCCAAGATTGATGAGGGCTGGGATCTGGTTTCGGGCTGGAAGAAGACGCGGCATGATCCGATTTCGAAGACCCTTCCTTCCAAATTCTTCAATGCGGTTACGTCCTTAGTGACCGGCCTTCGGTTGCACGATTTCAATTGTGGACTCAAGGCTTACCGCCGCGAAGTCGTTCAGAACCTGCGCATCTACGGGGAACTACATCGGTTTATTCCGGCTTTGGCCCATGCCCTTGGGTTTCGCGTGACTGAAATCCCAGTGACACACCATCCCCGCAAGTATGGCGTATCGAAATATGGCTGGCGCAGATTTATGCGCGGCTTTCTGGACCTGCTGACGGTTGTTGCGACAACCAAATACCTTGCGCGGCCAGCACATTTGTTTGGCGGCCTGGGCATCCTTGTCGGAGTAATCGGATTCGCAGTCCTCAGCTATCTGACAGTGCTTTGGCTCCTTGATCTCGGCCCCATTGGTAATCGACCGTTGCTTATCTTCGGTGTTCTTTGTGTGTTGGTGTCGGTGCAGTTTGTCTCGATCGGCCTGTTGGCCGAGCTCCTCAACAGCAAGAGCCCACAACCCGATCCCGAAGCCCTGGTCTCGGACAGGATCAGTCCATCTTCAAGGACGCCCGAGTCATGACGCGCGTAGTGGAAGATGGTGTCGAGGCCGGCACCTGGAACAAGTATGAGAGCCGGAACCCGATCCAGCGGTGGCTTATCCAACGCTTTCTTGACACATTGAGGGAGATTGCCTCCCCGCTCGCCCCCGATTGCCTGAATGCCGTTGACGTTGGGTGCGGTGAGGGAGTGACGACACGACTGCTTCACGATGCGGGTTTCCCAAAAATTCGCGGTTTGGACTTTTCTGCAGGCATACTCAAGATCGCCCGCAGGGAAAACCCCGGACTGGTCTTCGAGCAGGCTAGCATTTATGAACTGGACAGCCGTCATGCGGCTGACTTTGTCGTCGCGTGTGAGGTTCTGGAACATCTCGACGATCCAGAACGCGGACTGGACCGATTGGCATCCATCTGCCGCAAATATTGCCTCATTAGCGTTCCAAGGGAACCGATTTTTCGTGGCCTCAATTTCTGCGCCGGAAAATACTGGTCACGCTGGGGCAATTCGCCGGGACACCTGAACAATTGGTCGTCGGGTTCCATCCAACGGCTGGTTTCGCGTCACCTCGAAATTGTGACGGTGCGCCACCCACTGCCTTGGACGGTGCTCTTGGCCAAGTCAAAGCGATGAAGGGACCCTCCAGACGCGCCCTGCGTTTGCTTGGAGCAGGAGTTGGTGCAGCGGCTGTTGTGGCATTGTTTGTCATCTGGGCGGGACCGGACCGATTGCTGGAGGCCGTCCTCAAAATCGGATGGAGGGGTTGTCTGCTGATGTTCGGACTTTACTTTGTGGCGCAAGTGCTGCGCACTTTCCGTGCCCTTATAGGGCTGCCGGCGAAGCTTCGTCCACCCCTGCCGAGGCTCTTCGCAATCGTTTCCCTGCACCAATGGAGTAACCATGTCATGCCCGCACGCCTCGGAGAGGCCGCTTTCCCTTTTCTGCTCGCGCGCTTTGCGGCCATTGATTCCGCGCGTGGATTCTCCTTGCTGCTGCGCATCCGGCTTCAGGAGATCTCCGTTCTTGGTGCGCTTTTTCTGGCGGCATTGACGCTCCTTTTTGCCAATGCCGGCCAGACGGCCGGTAATAATCTCGCACTCTTATTCGCAGGGATAGTCCTTTTTGTGATGCCATTCTTCCTCGAACGCAGCCTTCCACGGTTGCTGAAAGCGCTTGCAAATCGCGTTGGAGATGGGGGTAGTGGATTTCGTGGAAGGGTATCGGCATTTCTGCATCGGACCGAGACGGCCCTTGCGGAACGCGATCCCCATTGGGTCACGTCTACCGCCATCACTGGCGCTCTTTGGGTGTGCATGTTCGCCCTCTTTCATGTCGTCATGCGACTTACAGGACATCCTTTGGCTTTCCACGAAACGGTGGTTGGATCGAGTTTCGCCAATGTCTCCCAGTTGCTCCCACTCAACACCATTGGCAGTTTTGGATCGCTCGAAGCCGGCTGGACCCTCGGATTCTCCCTGATTGGCGTTCCTGCCCGGGATGCGCTCGCTGCCGGGTTCATCATGCATCTTTTGGTTCTTGTGTTCATCACTCTTCTTGCAGGCGCCGGTTGGCTTCTGCTGAAGCTGAAAAATACCAGTTATGAATTGTCTACCTGACGCTGAAGCCTCCAATATCACGAGGAAAAAGCTCTTCAAAACGCCTATCCTTGGGCCGCCCCAGCCGCACGGACTCCCATAACCACTGATGCATGTGCTCGACGGCGAATTGTGAGGCAATCGATGCTGCGCGCTCGCGCATTTGCCGTTGCATCTGCGGAGCAGTTACATAGTCCACGGCCTCTCTCAAACTCTTGGCGTCATAGTCGCAAGTAACGCCGACGCCGAACCGCTCTACGAAATGGGCGGCGGCAGTTTCCCGGCTGCCCGTGATAATAACCGGGGTATTGGATGTCGCCATGGCAAGAATTATGCGCCCGGGCAGACTCATCATGGACAGATCTTTGCGATCGTCTTGGGCATCCAGGGTTCCTGTTGGCACAATCACAAAAGCAGCCTGTTTCATTTTCTCTGCCAGCTGCTGATTCAGAAATTAATCCATGCGCATTAATTCCCACCTGCTTGTCCTGTCCTATTTCAATGTCCATCCAGGGATATTTTGTATTGCCGTACCAATCCAGCTTGAGCCCTGCTCCACAAGCCGCCGCGGAGAGCATATCAAACCATTGCTTGCTCCACAGGCTGCCAATGAGGACCCCCGAGCTTGAGATTCTTTCACAGAAGTCAGCGGGCTGAGAGCTGTCATATACGAGTTCATGGGGAACGACCGCAGGCAGATATGTGGAATTCCAGCCCGTACTTGTTTTCGTAGGCCTCCCGTAACTCTGGATGAGTTGCAAAGCGAATGGAACACTTGCTCAGGAATTCGTGCATCAGGGCATCAGGTATCACATTAACGCATACATTCTGGTCATCCATGATGTACACCCCCAGCGGAGCCTGGTACCGTTCGGCCAGGGTGATGGACGTGATCAAATCATCGGATCTGTAAGGCACACACAGAATTTGATTGATGTGATTGTTCCCCGAGTTTATGGATTACATTTTCAGCAGCCTGCTTCCTTGATCGGCCGTCATGGGAAATAAAATGACTGAGCTCACCAAAATAGTGCTCCCCGTCATAAAGGTCCATGGAATGGATGGACAGGATGTCCGAAGTACCTTCAACGATCCGTTGGACCAGCGGTCCAGTACCGTGGAGTTGATTGATCTCAAAGGCAGTGACCACCGCACTGGCATTGGATAGAGACATTGCCAAGTTGTTCAAATCTGAAGTTAATCGGGTGACCTCGTTCCAGTGATCGCCATATCCATGTGGCCATATTTTCCGCTGAAAATGAGTGGGCCAAATAGGCAGCTCGCTTGCGAAATCGATCTTGTTGTGGCGGTGAGCAAACTTCCGCAACTGCGTGGCGAGAAGCTATCTGGGGTATAGTCGCATACGACGCCCAGGCGCATATTTTCTACAAACCGGGCAGCTGCAGTATCACGGCTGCCAATAACGATAAGGGGAATATTTGCAACTGCGACCAGGTAAGTGATTCGCGAGGGTAAACTTAATCTGGCCAGTTCGGGACGGTCCTGTGAGTCGTCAGTAGTACCTGTGAGAATAACCGCGTAGGCTGATCTCCTTAGCGTCTTTACCAGCTTGTCTTCGGGAAAAAACCCCTTATAAGCAATACCATCCTTTTGTAAACCAGCCTCTTCAAACTTAAGCCAGCTGCGGTTGGGGTTACCATACCATTCAATTTTGATATCCGATTGCCGGGTCAGATTGCGCAATTGATCCAGCCACTGCTGACTCCAGATGTTGCCAATCAGCACTCCCGGTGGAAAAGAGTCAGGCTGGCGTAGTTTTTCGATCGGAAACACAGATCTGGTTTGAATCAAGTCTGCATTTACAACCGGGGGCAGGAACCAAAACTTCAGGTTGTACTTTTGTTCATAGGCTTCACATAACTCACGGGATATTCCCAGGCGCAAGTCTGATTTTTCCAGCAACTCCCTCATGTAGTCATCGGGTATACCCTGAGCAAATATATTCTGATCATCCATCAGATAGGTGCACAGGGGAATACCAAGCATATCCTTGAGCGCTATAGATGAGAGGACATCATCAGTGTAGTAGGGGACCGACAGGATACGCCTGGCTTTTCCTGAACCCAGAGCCTTTGAGAGTCTTTCGGCGACTGCTTCAGGTGTTACATCGCTGTAGCCAAGGCAGGCATGGGCAAAACCGAAATTCTGCTGACCGTCGTAAAGATTTCTGGAACGAAGGGAAAAAATATTTTCACTATGGGGGAAAAGTCTCTTGAGCAGGATTCCGACTCCCTGCCTGTTGTTCACCTCACAATGGGCTACGATAATATCGGGTGTGGCTTCACCAAAGGCAAAATTCAGTGGCTTTAGCTTTCTTGAAAGCTTTTCTGTCAGCTTTGCTTTTTTGAACTTGAGCGCTTCTATGATATTGGACAGTCTGACTCTCAGTGCTGCTTGCTTTGCTTGCAGACTATCCATGGGATGCACCAAATGAGTCTCTTCAGGAAAATTTGTGGGTTAAAATATAGCGGATTCATTGCGACGGAGATAGTTTTCGGGATTTTAAGGGTAGTGCAACCTGTCCCTGGTCTGAGCAGGTCAGGGGGCAATCTTCAAGTACTTCAGAGTATAATTGAGCGGTTATCGAGCATCGAGCGACCGTGAAGGGATTCAAGCGGTTGCTTTTCATTGTCCAAGAAAACGGGCTGGTTTCACCGGCGCAAAATTGGTTTGATGCCGACGGCACACCAGACTTTTCCATTTGTATGCATGTTGGATGCGGAGTTCCTGAATGAGCACAGTTGCCCGATTTGGCCTGCAAACAAAACCCAAAAGCATTGAGATCTGCTCGCCGTCAGGTTGGCCCCGCCTGGAGCTGGCTGAGGTTTGGCGGCATCTGCAGATCATCAAGATCCTGGCGATACGCGATATCAAGGTGCACTACAAGCAAAGCGTGATCGGCATCGGTTGGGCAGTGGTGCAGCCCTTGTTCACCATGCTGGTGTTCGTGGCGATTTTCGCCGGCATTGTGAAGGTGCCGGTCGAGGGCGCGCCCTACCAGCTGTTCGTGATGTGCGCGCTGGCGCCGTGGCTGTATTTTGTTCACTCGGTCAACACCACGACCAGCTGCCTGGTTGCCAACCAGACCCTGATCATGCGGGTGTATTTTCCGCGCCTGGCATTCCCCATTGCCGCGGTTATCAGCGGGCTGGTGGATTTCCTCATCGCTTTCGCGGTGCTGCTGGTATTGTTGCTTTACTACGGCGAACCGCTCACGGGAAGGATGGTGTTTCTGCCGTTTCTGGTGGCGTTCAGCATGCTGAACGCGATCGCGCTGGGCTTGTGGCTGTCGGCCTTGAATGTACAGTACCGGGACGTCTTCCACGCACTGCCCTTTTTTACTCAGATTCTGATGTTCATCTCGCCGGTGGCCTATCCTGCCAGTCTAATCCCCGAGAAGTGGCAATGGCTGTACAACCTTAACCCGATGGCGACAGTAATCAACGGTTTCCGCTGGGTTTTCCTGGAAGGACAACCTGCGCTGGGGGTGAACAGCCTGGAGTCCATCGTGGTCGTAGCTGTTGCGCTGCTGGGTGGGCTATATTTTTTCCGCTGGCAGGAGGACCGGTTTGCCGATGTCGTCTGACCAGCTCATGATCGAAGTCGAAGGGATTGGCAAACGCTATTGGGTCGGCGGACAGCCCTTGGTCGACCACCGCGGCATGCATGCGCTGCTGGAGCAGGCTATTCGAGCCCCGTATCGTCTCGTGGCTCGAAAACTTCTCAACACCGAACCAGGCGCCCATGCCCCTTCCAGCCAGAGGCACATGCGCTGGGCTATTCGCAATGTGAGTTTCAATGTAGCGAAGGGTGAGGTGCTCGGCATCGTCGGCCAGAACGGCGCCGGAAAGTCGGTCCTGCTCAAGATCCTGAGCCGCATTACCCGCCCAACCGAGGGACACGCCCGGCTTCATGGCAGCGTCAGCTGCATGCTTGAAGCCGGCATAGGCTTTCACCCGGAACTCACCGGCCGGGAGAATATCCGGCTGTCGGGAGCCATTCTCGGCATGAGCAAGTACGAAATCGAAACCCGCATGGACGAGATCATCAGCTTTGCTGAAATCGATGAGTACCTGGACAGCCCGGTAAAGCATTATTCCAGCGGCATGTTCATGCGCCTCGGATTCGCTGTTGCCGCACATCTTGAAACGGATATCATGTTGATCGATGAGGTCCTGTCGGTAGGCGATGAGCAGTTCCAGCGTCGCTGCATCGAGAAAATGCGCCGCGTGGTGCGCAGCGGCAGAACCATTCTGTTCGTCAGTCACGACCTCGATGCGCTTGAGCAAATCTGCGACCGCGCCATCCTGATCCGGAACGGCGGAATTGAAATGGATGGGGCGCCTGACCGGGTGGTGGCCGAACACATTGCCACCGGCAGGTAGCAAGCCACGGAAACGCCCGGATCATAGATGCAATGCCGCCTTTTTTGGCCAACTGGCGATTTCACAGCTAATTGCTTGAACTGCCATTACGGTGTTCGTAGACTCTGGCGATGGTTCAGCGAAAACCTTCCCGCGGGAAGCGTTCATCACCGCATCAGCTCAAACGTCGAAAGGGGTCTGCGAAACACAGAACTTCGACGCACCCGGGCCTTTCGTTTAGAAACCCGGCGGACTGGCACCGTTTCCGCACCCGGACCCTTCCCCTCATCCTGCTTGTTGTCGTCACGTTTCTGGCCTACGCCAATGCCTGGCCCGACAAGCTTGTCTGGGATGACACCATCTTTGCGGTAAGCGACCGTTTCTCAGGTCTGGGCCTGGCGGGTATGGCCCGGTTTTTCAGCGAAGATGTGTGGGCCGTCACCGGCTTTGACTCAGGTCTTTATCGGCCATTGCTACTGTTATCGATCATGCTGGATGCCCGCCTGTTCGGCCACTGGGCGGCCGGCTACCACCTGGTCAATATCCTGCTGCATGTGCTGACAACGCTACTGGTCTATGGGTTTGTCCGCTACTTGATGGGAGTCAGCGGCGGGCAATCCGCGCTGTCCGGCCCGGCTGCGCTGCTGGCGGCGGTCGTTTTCGGCGTGCACCCGATACACACCGAGGTCGTCAACTCGATTTTCAACCGCTCCGAAATCCTCGTTTCCCTGGGCTTGGTCGGTGGTCTTTGGTGGTTTCTGCGAACCCGCGAAACTCAGCCGAAGAAAGCCTGGTGCGGTCTGAGCCTGATCTATCTGCTGGTGATCCTGTGCCGGGAGAGCGGCGCCATGCTGCCGGCCCTGGCTGTGGCCGCATCCTCTTCTGCTTTACCACGGCAAGCCTGAAACCGGGTTTGCGGCCGCCCTGGCGCTGCAGTTGACGCTGTTGGGAGCAGCCTGCGACCTGCACGCCAATGCCATGCCGGAAAATTGGTATTTGTACAGCAACTGTGGATCCGCTTATGCAAGCGCCGGAAGGTACCAGGACGCTGAAAAGTCATTCTTGCTTGCCATGAATGACCCGCAAGGGACGGCCAAGGTCCACTTCACCCTGGCACGCATGTACCTTGAACTCGGCCGCAGAAGTGAAGCCAAGACGCAGTTCGAACAGGCCATAGCGGTGGGAGACCAGCCGTTCCTCAAGGAATTTAACACGGGTTTCATGCTGATCGAACTGTATCCGCTCGATCGCTCCAAATTGCTCCAAGCCAGAACGCATTTTGAGCGATCCCTGCAGCTTCAACCGCAGTATTTTCCGGCCCGCCGGATACTGGACCAACTCAACAAGTTTTTGCGCCCGAGGCAGGGCACAGAAGACCAAGATCGCCAGTAGCCTGGCTTTGTGTTAGGTTTGCAGCGCCTTGCCGCGCGGGAATTGAGCCCATTTCAGATGACCGTGAATTCCAAATCAGCAGTGGAAACCCCAACCGCGCGCATTTCGGTGGTTATGCCCGTTTTCAACGGCGGACCCGACCTGGAGAAATGCCTGGCTGCGATCGCCGCGTCTTCCCGCCCCGTGTTTGAATGCATCCTGGTGGATGACGGGTCCACCGACGGCATGACCGCTGCGGCTGCGGAACGCCACGGAGCCCGCGTCATCAGTCTGCAGCAACGAAGCGGCCCGGCAATCGCCAGAAATTACGGCGCCAGGGAGGCCCGCGGCGACATTCTGTTTTTCATCGATGCCGACGTATTGTTGCACCCGGATGCGGTCGCCGTGGCCGCGGGCGCGCTGGAAAATGACTCTGGCCTGAGTGCCGTGTTCGGCAGTTATGATGATCAACCCGGACACCCGTCATTTCTTTCCCAATACCGCAACCTGTTTCACCATTGGGTACACCAGACCGGCAATGCCCAGGCAGCGACTTTCTGGGCCGGTTGCGGAGCCATCCGGCGTGAGGTTTTCATCGACATGGGAGGGTTCAGCCAGGAATACGGGTGGCCGAGTATCGAGGATATCGAACTGGGAACCCGCCTGGTCCGGTCCGGGCACAGAATCCGCCTGGAAAAAACCCTGTTCAGCACGCACCTGAAACACTGGACATTCTGCAACCTGGTGAGGACGGATATCTTCCGCCGCGGTGTGCCCTGGATGGGTCTGGTGCTGCGTGAGCGGCATGCACCAAGCGACCTGAACCTGAACCTCAGATCGCGGATAGCGACGATTCTGGCCGGCTTGCTGGGTCTGTCAGTAATGGTCTTTCCGCTCTCGGGGCACGCTGCCGCCCTGTTGCCGGCAGCCGCTTTCCTGCTGGCCGGAGCCATGAGCATCTCGCTTTCCCAAGCGGCGGGCGGCCGCAGTGGCAGAACTCTGTTCGCTCTGGCGCTGGCGGTAATGGCGCCGCTCGCCCTCTACACGCTCAGGCCCGACCCCTGGGCGGTGATTCCACTGATGCTGATCCTGGCCTTGATCTGGACGCATCTGGCCTTCTATCGCTATGTGGCCCACAAGCGCAGCGGCGCATTTGCCATTGCCGTCATACCCATGCAGGTGCTGTTTTTTCTCGGCTGTGTGGTGGCGGTTGTCGTTGGGCTGATGCAGCATTACTTTAGCCAGCCGAAAAGCGGGACCGGGTGTCATTAGTCCGGAAGATTAATTGCCTCCGGCTCCTTTGCAGGAAGAGGAACGGGCACGAAACGCTCACTGAACGCCAGCGTCCGGTCCTCGCCCACTTCGTGGTACTCGGCATCCTGGTTTACCCGCCAGATATCCCACCGCTGTTCCCCGGCAAGAATGTTTTCCGCCGTCAGCAGTGCGGTCATCATGGCGTGGTCCTGGTTGTTGTACTTGTGCATGCCATTGCGGCCGACCAGGTGCAGTTCCGGCATATACCGTTGCAGCCAGCTGCGGAACAGTGCGACGCGCTCCTCGTAATCCTCATCGTAAACGGGGTAAGCCTTGGTCTGGCGGATGACGGTACCGTCAACGACGTGGCCGGGCGTCACCAGGCCCAGCTGTATCAGTTCCTCGTCCGCCAGGCGGATCAGTTCTTCGTCCGTTGAATCCCACAGGCCGTCCCCCTTGAAGCAGAAGTACTCCATGCCCAGGCAGTTCAGGTCCGGGTCGGGGACCATGTGGGGCGACCACGATTTGAAATTCTGGATACGGCCAACCCTGACCGAGCAGTCGTGGATGTAGATCCAGTTGTCGTCAAAGCAATCCACGTCTTTCACCACCAGAGCCACAGTCAGGAATTCCCGGTAGCGCAGCGCCCGGGCCGCCGTCAGCACCGCTTCGGGCGGACCGGGCTGCAGATATTCAACCAGGTCTGCTATGGCGGCCGAGGATATGACGTGGTCCGCGCAGAAATCGCGCTCCACGCCTTCCGGGTCGATTGCAGTTACGGTCCACTCTGTGGATTCCGGGTCCCTGGCGAGGCGCTGTACGTTCATGCCCAGCAGCACCTTCCCGCCTGCCTGTCTGACCTGCTCCGTTGCCGCCTCCCACATCTGGCCCGGCCCCAGCCGCGGGTACATGAAACGATCGATCAGTGTTTTTGGGGTATTGCCGCCGCGCTTGACCCCGGCAGGCAGCAGCGATTCCCAAACGGCCGCGCCCAGGGAAAGCCCCTTGATTCTCTGGGCCGCCCAGTCAGCCGATATTTCCTTGCATTTCATACCCCAGACCTTTTCCGTGTAGGTCTCGAAAAAGATACTGTACAGGCGGTGCCCGAACTGGTTGGTCACCCAATCTTCAAATGTTTTTGCATCCTTGATCGGAAACAGCCTGGCCTTGAAATACGAAGTCATGCACCGGGCTGACTCGAAAAAACCGAGCTTGGTCATCGCATCCAAAGCCCGCAAGGGATAATCGAACAGTTTGCCTTGGTAGAAAATACGTGACTTGCGCGGCCGCATGATCAGCTGGTCGCCCAGAATCTCCTGCCACAGCTGGTTGATTTCCTTTGAGCGGGAGAAAAATCGGTGCCCGCCGACGTCGAAGCGAAAACCCTTGTATTTTTCCGTGCGGGATATTCCGCCGACATGGACCGGGTCGCGCTCCAGCACCGTAACCTGGGCGCCCGCCTTGGTCAGGCGATGGGCAGCCGTCAGGCCGGCTGGGCCCGCACCAATACAAATAACGCGTGGCAGTTTCAAAGGCTGGTTTCTGTCTGGCCGCTGGGGAATGCAATGGTACCCGCCATCATGGTGTCACTCCCGCCCGATAAAAGCGACGATGTCATCGGAAAGTTTTTCCAGCGAGGGCTGATAGAGATACATCATATGACCACCCTCATAATTTTTGATCTCGAGTCTGGCGGGATCAATCCCACTGTGATGCAGCATGTAACTGG
Source organism: uncultured Gammaproteobacteria bacterium (assembly GCA_963708905.1). GTDB lineage: Bacteria > Pseudomonadota > Gammaproteobacteria > Xanthomonadales > SZUA-36 > SHZL01. Next base: position 22,293 of record CAVPUV010000050.1, read on the forward strand.
TGGCAAAATAGGAGGTAGTCAGATCGTGATATCCCGCCGCCGAAAACACCCGCAGGTCTTCGTTGTCCTTGGTTCCCTGCGCCATATCTGCAGTAATGTCCACATAGCCAGCAAATGCGCCGGTGCCGCCGGACGGCCGTTTCCAGCTTGCATTGGCCTGGTCGTTCGAAGGGATGTAGCGGCGTGTCAGTTCGACGCCCAGTTCGTTACGCAAATAGCTCTGAAAACTCGATACGTAGATTGGACCCGTCTTGGCGTTGAATGGGTCGCCATCAGGAAACTCCGCGACATCATCCAGTTCGTCCTGCACATAGCGGCCATCCAGCAAGCCGATGGATTTGCCCTCTTCCCGCATCAGTTCCTTGATGAAGCGCACGGCATAGATGCGCAGATTACTGCGCAGGATGTACGCCGTGTCGAGCCCTGTGTAGCGATGTAATTGTTTTGCCACCGTCTGCTTTTCGGCTGAGGCCAATGTATCGCCCTGGAACAGCGCAGCCAGGTAGGTGCTGCTGGCATAGGCCTCCACCTCGGCGAGCAGGGTCTGCAGGTCTGGCCAGGCATCCGGCAGCTTGTGGTGGTAGTAAGCTGAAGCCGCGTAGGCCGGAAGATGGGTGGCGTATGCCAGGTCGTTACCCTCGACAACAAATGGCAGCGTACCCATGTTCAGGGCGGGCGAAATCAGGATCAGGCCGTTGATACCGATGTTCAGCTTCTGTTGCAATCTGGGCACCAGCATGGCGCTGCGGATGCCGCCATAACTCTCACCAAGAATGAATTTCGGCGAATTCCAGCGGTTGTGCACCGTTATAAACGTGCGGATGAATTCCGCCACCGAATCAGCATCTTCATCAAAGCCCCAGAAATTCTCATTCTTCTTTTCACCCAGGGCTTTGCTGAAACCGGTTCCAACCGGATCGATAAATACCAGGTCGGTAGCCCGGAGCAGGGTCCAGGGATTGTCCCTGATCTGGTAAGGCGGGCTGCCGGGATCAGTGGCATCCGAAGGCATATCGATAATTTTCGGACCGACGAGACCCATATGCAGCCAGATTGAAGCCGAACCCGGGCCACCATTGAAGACAAAAGTCAGCGGCCGGTCTTCGGGCCGCTGCGTGCCATCTTTGGCATAGGACAGGGTGAAAAAGCTGGCGGTGTATTTATCGTCGGCGTCTTTGAGGTATATTTCTTCTGCCGTGACCGTGTAGGCCATATCGGTCCCACCACTCCTGAGCTTGTGCCGGGTTGAAATATTGATCGGGTCCGGCGGCGGCGCAGCTGCCTCGGTGGCCGTCGATTCCTTATCCTCATCAGTTTCGGCTGCCAGAATCGAGACTGCGGCCAGGATGGCAAGAAAAAATATGACACATCTTTTTGTCGGCGGCATACCGGACTCTCCGATGCAAATTAGGGAAACTCTGAATAATTCAGAGTTTCCTTGGCACAGGGATGTGCCAACATTTTCAACGGCTGTAAGCCATTGAAAATGAGAGCCGAACAAAAATCACATTTTTTGTTTGGCGTGCTCTGATAATTCAAGGATGAATTATTCAGAGCTTCCTTAGTGTCAAGTACTGGCGCAGTATAACGACATCCTGAGCGCTATTGACAGCCAGCGCCTGCCTGGTACGACATACACGCAGGAATCGTATATACTTTCAGCCGCAACCTGATCCCGGCTCAGACATGCAGTTCTTTACGAGTACTGCATTTCTTAGAGCAAGATCAGAGCAAAATCATGGAGACATCGAGATTATCTGGCTGCACTCTGCCAGCCTGCAGGTAACACAACGATGACATGCTGCCCACGTTGCAGCTGGGGGATTCTTACCATGCGAAGTTTCAAGCGACTCGGATTAGCCCTGTTCATTGCCTTGCTGCCACTGGGCTGTGTCTCCACGCAGCCAGCCGGCTCAAGTGCATCTTTCCCGCTCACCATCTATGATGATAATTCCGGGATCTGGGTGCCGGCCGATCCCGCCAGCAGCGGCAATGTTACAGGGCGTTTGCCACAGGCCGACCGCTTGACTTACCGCGCCCTCGGACCTTATCCGCTGGCGCTGAACAAGCTGCCGCCGCAGGCGGTTGCGCCGGACCTCAGCAGGATGGTTCCGTTGCAGGATAAGGGCCGTATCGAAAAACCCATTCCCGAGGAAGCAGCGGAAAAACTACGGGCCAAAGCCTTGCTGCTGCCGCCCGCCGCTCAGGTGCAGCGCGCCAATGAGGCGAGCGGAACGGGGCCGCAAAGCCCTGCGAGCGGGGGGACCGGATTCGACAGCCTTGATTACACCGATTGCTGCGGCGGCGGTGGTAATGTCCCGGCCGATTCCGAACTCGCGGTGGGACCCAACCGCATCATTGCTGTGGTCAACGTCGCTTTCGAGATCTACGACAAAAATGGCAACCTGCTGCAAGGGCCGACCACCTTCGCCAGTTTCTTTGCCGGCGTGCCCAACTGCAGCAGCGTATTCGACCCCAACGTCATTTATGACGAAAAAGGGGACCGGTTTATCCTGGCCATCGATGGCAACGGCACCGACTACTGCATCGCGGCTACCCAGACCGGAGATCCAATGGGAAACTGGAACCGCTACAGCTTCGCCACGGACGTTGGCGGCAATTTCTTTGATTACCCCCACGCCGGCGTGGGCGACGATGCGATCTACCTGGGCGCAAACCTGTTTGGCCAGCGGTCCTTTGTGGAAGGCCGCGTCTGGGCGATCGATAAGAATGCCTTGTATAGCGCCTCGGCCTTGACGGTGAAAACCCATAGCACCGGCGGCGAAAGCACACCCCAGCCGATGAACCTGCATGGCTTCTCACAGGGCACTTGGCCATCCCCCGGCGCGCCGCATTACATCCTGACGGACGGCCCTTTTGATGGCGCCCGCTATGGCGTGTGGTCCTGGACCGCTCCGTTCGGGGCCGACAGCCTGGCCAACAAAGGTACGGTCAATCTGAATTCGTTTACCGGGGTTACCGCCGGTGCTGCCCATCGATGCGCCCCAATCGGGAGGCAACCCCATGCTCGACGGCAACGACTGGCGGGTGCAGGACGCGGAATATCGCAACGGCTACATCTGGATGGCCGATACCATCGCCTGCAATCCCGGCGCTGGCACCGTCGACTGCGTGCGCTGGGCGAGGATCAATCCGACCGGGTCGGTGATTATCGATGCCGGCGTATACGGCAGCGATGGCCAATTCCGTATTTTCGCCGACCTGGCCGCCGACCAGTGCGGCAACATGGCGATCGGATATACCAAGACCTCGACCGCCATGTACCCCTCTGTCTTTGTCACTGGCAGGGAAAGCACAGATGCCGCTGGCACGCTGCAGAGCGAAGTCTCGGTTCAAGCGGGTGCAATTCACTACACCTCGTTTCAATCCGGCACCACGCATCGCTGGGGCGATTACACTGCGATGACCATTGACCCGGATGGCCATACTTTCTGGTACATGGGCCAGTACAGCAAGAACACCGGCACGACCAACGGCCGCTGGGGTAATTGGATCGCACCGTTCACCTTTGCCTCCTGCGGTGGCGGCGGCAACACGCCTCCAATTGCAGCGTTCAGCTTTGGCTGTACCGGACTGAGCTGTTCATTCACCAACAGCAGCTCGGACCCCGGCGGATCCATTGCTTCGAGCAGTTGGCAATTTGGGGATGGAGGAACGTCGTCGTCAAACAGCCCATCGCACACATATGGCGCAGCTGGAACGTATACGGTGACACTGACGGTGACCGATAACGGAGGGTTGACTGACGCAACCTTAAAAAACGTCACAGTTACCGCACCCGCGACCAACAACCCACCGACCGCATCATTCAGTAACAGCTGCACGGGTTTGAGCTGCAACTTTACCGATACCAGCACTGACTCCGATGGCACGATCAGCTCCCGGGCCTGGGCTTTTGGCGACGGCGGAACATCAACGGTTGCAACGCCATCGCACACGTACGCCACCGGCGGAATCTATACCGTGATATTGACGGTGACCGACGATGACGGGGCATCGGACTCAGACACTCAATCCCTTACCGTCTCCGGTGGAGGCGGCTCAACGCTCGTAGCCAGCTCCACCAATAACGGCAAGACCTGGACTGCCGTCGTGACTGACACAGATAGCAATCATGCTGCTTTGCAAGGCACCTGGTCATTAAGCGGAGGCGCCTGCTCCGGCCATGTATGCACCCTGACCGGAATTCCAAAGAAACGGGCTTCAGTCATTTTCACGGCGACAGCACCAACTGCTGAAGCGATCACTGTTCTGAAGCCCTGAGATGACACCGGCCGCCGTGTGCACACACAGCGGCACCAACAAAGCCAGGTATCGTCAACAAGACGTATCCGGTACGCGCCATTGAAGACAATAATCGGCGGCTGGTAATTGATCCGCATCATACCTGTCATATTCGACAGTTGTACATCAAGTTGCACCGGCGGACCATCTTGCCTGGTATGTGATTGATCCGGCATGCGAGGTGAATCTCACCATTCAAAAAGGTGAAGCAGGCCTGTGCATGTCATCCTGACAACGCACCAAGCGCAATAACTTGGCGGGGCGAAAAAGCCCCGCCTTTTTTATGAGGAAAACCAGGCGTCAACAAGCAGAATTTCCTGCATGGCCAGGAATTTTTCCGGAACACAGCCGGTTCAATCGGCGGGGGGCGCGACCTTCGTGCCGGCAGACAGCGACGTCAGTAAGCTGCGGGCCTGTTGCTGCAACGCACGCCAGGACTGTTCCCATTGACCGCCGCGCGGTGTTGACAGTGCCAGCCGCGACAGCAAAGCCCGTACCTCTTGCAACTGGTCGCGCAGCACGGCGGCGACGGCCAGTGCCTGTTGATGTTCATCGATGCCAACCAGCACGATCTTGCGGTCCTGACACACGCCGATACAGGTTTGCGGCTCCTCGATCTTGCCACAGCCGATACATTGCCAGGCTTCTATGGTGTGGGTCATGGGAGTGACTCCGTAATGAGGTGCGCGGACCGCACATGAATGCATGCTAGTGCGCAATGCCGGTGCCGGGACTGATCCACGTCAACAGTACCGCTGACTATTGGGCTGCACGGATACCATGTCCCGATTCTCCGGGTTCACTTCTCCATGCGCGCTACTGTACCAAAACCAGGGTATTTGCTTGATAATAAGGAAAGCTCTGAATAATTCATCCATGAATTATCAGAGCACGCCAAACAAAAAATGTGATTTTTGTTTGGCTTCATTTTCAATGAGTTACACTCATTGAAAATGGTGGCACATCCGTGTGCCACGAAAACTCTGAATTGATCAGAGTTTCCTAAGGATGATAATAAGGGCGGCATACATATTCCGGGCAAAATGGAGGAGAGTGGCAATGAACATGTATCTCAGGAATCTTTGTCTGGCCATGAGCGCCAGTATGGCATTCGCCGCCTGCGGCGATGGTAGCGAGGCGCCCGCAGCCGCGGCCCAGCAGGCCGCAAGTGCATCCGACGAGAAGCCCAGCCACGTCTGCAGCTTGCTGTCCCGCGAGCAGGTGGACAGCGTGATCCCGGGTAACGACGGCGGCCAGGACAAGGACGCCAGCGAGGCAGCTCTGCTCAAAGACGTCGCAATGGAGCACTGCCAGTACTCTCATATCGAAGGCATGAACGTGAAATTTCTCGACCTGATCATCTACAAGGCATCGTCGGACGAGGGCTTCGAGCAGATCAGGATCGGTGAGTCGGCGCAGCAAGGATCGGACCGGCGCCTCGACATAGGTGACATCAGTTATCTAAAGGACATGTCCGCACAAAACGAGATGGTCGCGAAGGCCAGCAAGGGCAGGACGGTGTTCGAGTTGAAGCTCTATGCGGACGACGCGGCAGCCAGGCCGGAGCAACTCATCGAACTGGCCCGCATCGTCGCCGGGAAGATCTAGCCCGCATAGCGGTGCAGTATGCGGACTGGTGTCTAGTATAACGATTCATTAAAACAGTTACTATCAGATCAACGCCAGATCGAACTTCTTCCAGCGGAAAACCACTGGGGCGGCATTCATCTCCCGAACACCTTGCAAGATACGTTGTTCGAGTTCCTCGCGCGACTGAACGCGTATGCTCTTGAGGAAGGTGCGCGCCATTTTTCCGAATACGGTTTCGATCAAGTTAAGCCAGGAACCGTGTTTCGGGGTGTGGACATAGATGAATCGGTTGGGCCGTGAAGCAAGGTAGGCCATGGTTTCCTTGGAAATATGTGCCGAATGATTGTCCAGGATCACGCGGATCGTGCACTCCTTCGGGTAGTGCTTATCGAGCTCCTTGAGCAACAGAATGAACTCTCGGCTGCGGTGTCGCGGGTGAACTTGCGCGATGACTTCGCCATTGTGCAGGTCCACGGCGGCGAGAATGGACAAGGTTCCATGACGCTTATACTCATGATCCCGGCTCCATGTGCCGTACTTCCCAGGTACAGGCGGCAGATCAGGGGCGGTATTCGCAATGGCCTGAACCCCTGGCTTTTCGTCCACGCTCACGGTGATGACCGAACCGGCGTCCTCCCCGCTGGCGCGTGCGGCATTTTGCAGGCTCACTTCCTGGTACACCATCAACACCTCGCGCATTTTCTCTTCAAACTGCGCATCACGTCGCTCAAGATAGTACCGCACCTTCTGCGGCTTGATCTCTCCGGCATTGAGGATGCGCCAGATGGTCGCTTTACCGGCGCGGGCAATACTCCCATGCCCTTGGGCAGCAGCGTGCTCACGGGTGTAGCGAGCCAACGCGGAGAGCGACCACAATTCCGCCGCCAAGCCATGGTCTTTGGGCTTGGTGCAGGCGAGATTCAATACCCATGCTTTCGCCTCTGGCGTGATCACCGGTGCCTTGGGACGGTGATACCGATCTTTCAGCGCCGACTGCACCCCAGCTGCTAGCGCTTTGTCAATGCATTTGTAAATGGTGGGTCGGCTGATGCCCAAGCGCTGTTGAATTAATGTGGGGCCTTCACCCGCAGCATAGCTCAGCAGGATAGCAGCTCGCTCGGTCTCTCGCTTGGGGGCCTTGCGAGCATCCCTCAATCGCTCCAGCTGCTCACGTTCGTGTGCCGAAATCACCAAAACCGCTCGTCCTGTTTTTCTTGCCATTGCCACTCTCCCAGACCGTTGATGAATCTGGGAAGGTATCATGGCATTTCAATACCTATAAGTAAATGTTTTTAAGAATCGTTATACTAGTTCGCGCTGACCCTCTCCAAACACTCGTTCGGATGAAACTTCGTATGGCTTGATCAGCCACCCGAAGTGCAAATGGTTTGCTTCGGCAGCTTGGCCCGGCAACTTGCAACCTCGTCCTTCAGCACCTGCATGCACTCATCGTAATGGGTCTTGACCCATTTCTCGCACTCCGGTTCATGGTCGCATGCGCTATCCGACTTGATGAAAGTGGCATTGCAATCATTGTTGCCTTTCTTGACCTCCGGCGACACGCAATCCTCCCACTGCTGTTGCACCTTTTCGCAGGGGTCGGCAGATGAGGCTTCAGCAAATACAAAATTCGTCCAGGTTGTACACTGCGGGAGAACATCCACCGTCCTGTTGCTGGCCATGGGGCCGCTTGCACCGGGGACCCTTTGCACGGTAACCAGATACAAGCCGCCTGCAGGCAGATCAAAGTAGGCAAAACCGTTGGCGTCCGTGGCCTGCGCAATCGTAGTACTCTGGCCTTCGATAACGACTTGCGCACCTGCGATCGCGGATCCTTCTGCCGCCTTTGAAGCCGTGTGCGTCAAGCCGACCACCAGTTGGGTTTCTGCGCCGGGTGCCGCACAGCGAGTTGCTTTCGCCGCCGGTTGCTTGTCTGGAAGGGTCTTCGCGTAAGGCCGAACCGGCGCCGGCGGCAGTCCGCAATCGTACCAGGCATCCTGCAATGCCTGGTCATAGGCTATCGGGTTCGTTTCGGCTTTCTTGCGCATCACGATGATGGGCGCCTTGGATGCAGGATCGGTCATGCATGTGCTGTCCACCTTCACGCCCGCTGCCGACTTCGGCAGGATCTGCCACCAGCCGTAGCCACTCGCCTGGGCGCGCAGGGCCGGCACCTGCTGGTCCTCCTGATAGATCCCGCCCAGCGTCTTGTCCTTGACCGCACTCAAAATGTTGGAACCCACGATCCGCTCTTCCGGCTCGCCTGCCAGCATGCGCATCAGCCCGTACTGGGCCGACACGTCGATATGCGAATCGATGACGTCCTGCGTCGTCCAGGGCTCGACGCTTTGTGGAGCTGCCGGTGGTGGCGGAGGAGGCGCAGCCGGCGGTGGTGGTGGGATAGTCGACTGCGGTATTCCGGGCGATGACGGCGGCTCCGGCGGTATCGGCGGTTCTGCTGGAGGTGGCGGTGGAGGCGCAGCCGGCGGTGGTGGTGGGATAGTCGACTGCGGTATTCCGGGCGATGAGGGCGGCGTCACGGAGGTACTGTCCAATGATTTCCTCAGCGTGAGGGCGCGGGCCAACGCCGGGGATACGGTGGCCCCTGCCGCTTGCAACTCGACACGGTCGATGCCCATGAAGTAGCCGGTCGATTGTCCGCTCTTGCCGGTCACGCGCAGATGCAGCTCCTGCGGACCCGCAGCGAGTTGCAACTTGCCCAGCGTCGCTTCACGCAGCGCCACGCGATCGTTGTAGCCATCGAAGCTGACAAGGCCCTGCCCCGCCAGCATGATTTCGGCAATGCCGAAGTCTGGCGCCACGGTGAGGAACACCCTGACTTCATACAGCCCCGCGGCGGGCAGGTTCAGGTTCAGCCGCAGCTGTGCCCCCGGCTGGCGCGCGCCCCAGAACAGCTGTGCGTTGCCGCTCCAGTCCGCACCAAACCCTGCCATCTCCTGGCGCGCGAATTGACCATCCGAGGCCTGTGCCGTGCCAATCAGCGCCTCGCCTTCCATCACCACTGGCACGGTGCTCTGTGCTGTTGCCGCGGAAGAAACCAGGGCAGTGAGCAGCATTGCGGCCCATGTCAGCGCCATGACGCGCCACAGTGTTTTGAGTCCTGCAAAGAAACTGGCGGAATTCATAGACGACACCTCAGGATGACTGATTTCACGAACTGGC
>CAVPUV010000051.1:0-28855 GCA_963708905.1 uncultured Gammaproteobacteria bacterium
GCGGGCGCAGCGGGCACAGGACCTCGCCTGAGCGCGCATCGATGAGATCGACGCGGCTGGAGTTCGCCAGCGGGCATAGCGCAGATGCACCGCGCTGAGGTGACGATAGCGGGACGGGATCTCGAAGCGCTGGCCGGCGAGACTGACGGTGCCGTCGGAACGGCGCTGCTGGCGCTTGACCTCGATGCGGAAGGCGGCGCGCAAGGCCTCGCTTGCCGGGCACTCGCGCCCAACGTTGGGTCCGGCGAGATAGCGCTCAAGGGGGGTCGCGCCGAGCTCGCTGTGCACGCTGCGGTGATATTCCCGGGTAATCCACGCCTGGGTCGCCACGTTCAGTTGCTCGAGCGTGAGGTTTGCTTCCCCTTCGAGCATGGCGAGCAGGCGTCCCTCGACGCGGCCCCAGAGATTTTCCTGCTTGCCGTTGACGTGCGGGGAGTACGGCAGCGTCGGCAGGTGCAAAATAGCCAGGCGGTGAAGGCCGGCGGTGAACTCCCCCGCGATCATCGCCGCGCCCCGATCGGTCATCAGCGCGCGCGGCAGACCCACCTTCTGCAGCGCCTGGCACAGGCCGTGAACCAGCTCTTCGGTGCCCTCGTTGGTGTACCACTGGGCATGGCACAGGTAGCGCGACCGATCGTCGATGAAGCCGACCAGGAGCGGTTTGACGTACGCGCCGCGGCGGGTCAGGACCTGGCGCGAGCCGTGATGGAAGTCCAGATGCATGAGCTGCAGCACATGTGCGACTTCGTAGCTGCGCACCTCGCGTTGTTCGAGCCGGTCGCGGGCGGCGATCGCCCCGTCCGTCGTGCGCTTCGGCGTGCGCCGGCGCAGCAGCCCCCGGGCTTTGAGATACCGCCGTACGCTCGGATACGAGGGACACTTCGCGCCGGCGGCCGCGAGCGTCACGCGCAAGTTATCGTGATGTAGCTGTGCGGTCCAGCCGGGGTGCTCGCGGTACTGCGTGGTCAGCGCCTGCACGGCCTCCGCCGACAGGCTCGGGAAACGGCCGATGTCGCGCCGCACCTGATTGCGCAGCGCCGGCACCGGATCGGCGGCGTTCTTCGCGGCGTAGAACCAGCGTTCCAGCGTCGAGACGCCGAACCGGATCTCACGTCCGGTGAGCGGATGACGCCAGGTCCTGGCCGCCAGGGCATGCAAAGCGGCCCGTAGATCACCCGCGGCCGGCGGCGCCGCCAGCAGCGGTCCGATGATGGCAAAGCGCAGCCGCGCCCAGCGCTCCCGTGGCGGTAAATCGTCCTCGAAACTCATGCTCGCTCCCATCGCGGCGTCATGGCCGGGAACGCAGAGTACAAAGCACCTGAGCGTTAGGCTAGCGGCATCCTCTGCGGGTACGCGGCGACCTTCGGATTACCTGATCGCCGTGGCGGTGCTCAACGGCGCGATAAAGCGCAGCGCCTGCACCAGACGGTCCGCCAGCGCGCCGGCCTCGAAGCGCGCCAGCAGCCCCTGGGGTAGCTGCGCGCTCCGCACCGGCGGCATAAACCGTTCGCGCACCGATTGCCAGAACGGCGTCGACGGAAAATCCTCCCGCCACCACACCCGCCAGCGCTGCAGCGTGCGCGCCGGGATGCGCAACAACGCGCACAGCCCTCGACCCGCCGCGCGGCCCGGCGGCGAGACCAGCATCAACACCACCGCCAGATACACCCGGCGGCCGGCAAACCGCACCGATGGCGGCGTGGCGCGTGCGTTGCACCGTCCGCAGGTAAAGCTCAAGCGCCGGGAATACGCCTCCCGCACCGCCACCGGACAGCCGCGGGGCTTACGCGGATAATCCGCCACGTGCAGCGGCCCGCCACATCCCGGGCAACCCTCCAGACGGGTCGCGGACGCGAGCTCCTCATCAATGCGCAAAAGGAAATGAAAAAAAGCGGGATCTTGCAGTACGATGTGGCACACTTCGGGAGTCTCCTGGATTGGTAACCGGAGACTCCCCGGAGGGGATCTTTTAATCAAGATCCCCGATGGGGATCCTGGTCAATCCATCACGATACTTGACCGCCAAAGGCGGAATCGCCCTCAAAAAAGTTGGTCATGCTCAGTGGTATTTGAATTTGGACCCGGAGCAGATCCAATGGGTACCATCCCAACAAGCGGTGACCGACTGGCTCCTAGGAGAGGGTTGGTCCGAAAACTCAGAAGAGGCTGACTCCGCAGAAGACATGCCTCAAGAATGGATCCCTTTGGCGGTAAAAACGCTAATTGCACTTCACGCTGGAAACACTGACGGCGCATATGATTTGGCAGTTGACACAAGGCGGGCCGCTGCTTCACATACCATTCTTCAACGAATTGCTGAACTCCTCATTCTTAGAACAGCGGCACGCGCGGGAATCGATGACGACAACCGCGAAGAACTGGAAAGCATTGTTAATAACGCCAAATCCTGGGGCCGGGGTGCGCTTGCAGTAGCGTTGAGGAATCGAATCGAGATCAGTCTCGCATACTCATCAAGACACGATGATGCAGAAGCGGGGCTTGAACGCCTATCTCATGCTTGCTCACGCTTTCATCAAGGCAGCGACATTTCCGGTCTTGGAATGACCTACAACACAATGGGAGTACTTGCGACAATAGCCGGCCAACCGGAACGCGCTGAGAAATTGCTTCGTAGTTCCATTCCACTGCTGATAGTTGCGGGCGACCTGCCTACTCTCCAGGGAGCCCTGTTCAATTTAGCCCACGCACGAAATGCCATCCTTAGTAGGAGGTGTGGTGAGAAAATCGAGGAAGTATTTGATCTGATCGACTTGGACTGTGAAATGAGGAGCACTTTATCGATTGGAAGGGATTCCGCGCAGGCAGAAATTTTGGCCGCAATAATTTCGTTGGATATTGGGGATTTGAAAAGGGCGGAAATGTACCTCGCCAAAGCCCATGACCTTCTGAAGTCGATAACGAGTGAATATGATAATGCGTGTTACTTCAGAACCCTAGCAAGACTTACCTGGTGCAGGGCAAACAGCAACTCCAGCGTGTCAAAGAAAGTCACGAATGAGGTAATAAAATACCTTAGAACGGCAGTGCGGCTTTTTAGAACGGCTGGACGCACTGTGATCCAAGTCGAAAAGGAATTAAAAAGGGTGGAAACCGGGGCAGCGCCTTTCTCTTGTCCAAAGACGCCTGTGGCGTAGGCTTTCCATCTGGTCCTCGGAATCAGAGGGTTACAACATTCTCTGCCTTTGGACTGATAAAGCCGCGCAGCGCCGATTACCTTGAACGTTGGCTTGCGCCGTTGTTAAGTCAATTGGATCGGTAACCGAGTAATCCTCAAGGCCGCTCCTGGCCGAACTAGGAGATTGAGCAGTCGAGTCCGTTGTGTTCCGGCTTGCGACGCAAAGCAGCCATTGGCTGACCTGTAATCTGACATGGTCTGTCAGATCGGATCTCGACTATTACAGATGATAGTCCTCGATCCTGGTGAACCAGCATAGCGATTGATTTTCCACTACTCCGAACTGTCCCCCGCCGTGGCGAAGTTGCTGATGGTATACGGTTTGTAGTTCCCGTCGGTATCGGGAATCAGGACCTCGCCGCCCCGGTTGAATTGTGACTTCCCGGACATCCGAGATTTGATTTCTGCGTGATTCTTGATGTATTCCTCGCTGCCCTGGGGCGGATAGATGTCACCCTCGATCTGGGCGATCGCGACATCCGTCCACTCGATGAGCACTTCCTTGTCTGCTTCCCTGGCGGACAGCGTTTCTATGATTTTCGCGGGGTCGTTGCCCTCCTTCTGTATTTTCTGCATTTTCTCGAAGATCAGTTTGCCGTGCAGGCGCTCGTGCTCCAGAACGCTTTTCCGCAGAATCTCGATATCCTGATTGCCGCTTGCAAGGTTGTGCCTGTAGAGCTCGGACTTCTTGCCCAGGTCCTGGTTGATTTGCACCGAGCGCTTGATCTTGAGGCTGCTGCCGCCAATGTACCACCAGCCGTCGAAGGGCCCATCCGGGTCCGCGATGGAGCTGAGGTTATAGCCTTCTCCCTGCCAGGATTTACCGGCGTGCAGAGCGTGGCCGCCGGTCGTATCCAGGGCGCATACGTTTTTGCCAAAACGCAACTCGCCGATAACCAGTTTTGAACCCTCTATGAAGGTTTCCTTTTGCCCGGTGTCGATCGAGGTCTTCCATCCCTTGGGCCCGCGTGGCTTCACTTTCACCAGCACGTCCTTGCTGTCCGTGCTTCTGCCATCGGTTACCGTCAGGGTGACTTTCAGGGAACACAGGAAATGGGTCGGAGCTCGTGGCCCGGTCTTGCTTGCGCCGGGGTTGCCCGCCGTACCTTCCGGGCAGGCCAGCCGGTCCACTGCCCGGAAGATATCCTGGTCCTGGGCGCTTCCTTTATCGGAATGCCCGGGTTTGTCCGCCGCGTCCTTCGGCGCTGCCGAAAATGTCCAGGTATATCGCAGGCAACTTCCCCTGGACTTGCTGCCATCCAACTTTGCCTGCTGGCCTCTTGTCACCGTGTAGGGGCCGCCGGGATCGGCCTGTACCGGTGGCCTCTCGGTGTCGTAGGTCATGCGCGAGCAGTCCTCCGCCACCGGTGGCGGCCGGTTCAGCGCCTGTAGCGCCTGGCTTGCCGCTTAGGTAGCCCCCGCCATGGCAAAGGCGGCAATCGCCATCAGCGCGCTGAATTTGACCATGGTGCGTTCCGGCATGTTGCCGCTTTCCTCGAGCAAAGCGTCATATTGGCTTTGCAGTGCGGCTTGCGACTGATAGGCCGCTGCGACCGATTGCCTCTCCGCAGCCAGCGCCGGCGCATCTATGCCGGCGGCGGCGAGGGCGCCGCCCAGCTCCTCGAAGTGCTTTTCGCGCTGGCGGGATAGGCCGGTAACTTCGGCCCGGACCTGGTCCGCTTCTTTGCGCTGATCGGCCAGGGCTTGCTTCAGGCTCTCGGCAGCCTGCTTGTGTTCCGCCTTGATGCAGTCGAGCTCGGTTTGCATGGGTGCGATGGTGTCTTGCAGACTTTCGATCGCGGCTTGCGTCACGGCGCCCGCCTCGGCAAGCTGCCCGGCCGCCACCGCTTCGGCCAGCAGGCTGCGATAGCCCGGGTGCAGAACCATGCCGCCGAGCAGCAGTGCCGCAACCAGCACGTGAGGGGCCGCCAGCCTGAGACTGCGAAACAGCGGCACGCCCTTGCCGAAAATGAGCCAGGCGATCCACATGGCGGGATAGACCAGGGCGGTTTCTTTCGACCCCACAGCCAACACAAAAGCAACGAGGGAAATCACGCTCCAGCGCCTGGCCGGTTTTCCAGCCCGCGCAAGGCCGCCAGGTGACTGATCAGCAGCCACATGGTCATCAGCGAAGTGGCGCGGCCTGATATGTAGCTGACCGCGCCAGCCTGGGCCGGATGCAGCAGGAATATCGCCACGCCGAGAGCGGCAATGGCCGGGGTGGTCATCGAACGCGGCACCACGCGCCCGACCAGGATATAAACGAGTACGCCATTGGTGAGGTGGAGCGCGATGTTGACCACGTGAAAAGCGGCGGGATTGGGCCCGGCGAAGTACAGGTTTGCGGCAAAGGTCAGCAGTGTAACGGGACGGCGCTGCCAGAAATCGAACGTGGAAACATCGAGACCCGTGTTGTACAGGATCCAGGGATAGTCATCGAAAACGAAGACGCCCCACAACGCCGGCAGGTACACGAGCAGGCCGGATAACAGTACAGCAACGAACCATGCGCTGGACATGAACCCCGCGAACGCAGGGCCAGTCCAAAGAGGGAGCATCCTGAGGCGGCAATAACCTTCGCTTTCCGCGCCCGCTTCCAGTATAGTGCACGCCTTCAGGTGCATTCGGTCTGCACCAGACCCCTCGCGGTAACCTCTTTCGGCCAGCCTCGAATAACAACAAACCTTTCCGCCTAGACCGACCTGGGACCGATGTCCCCGTTAGGCCGATCCAAGAGCAATGCATATTATGTCCTTTGATAATCTCGGCCTTATGGCCGAACTCCTTCGTGCTGTCTCCGAACAGGGCTACAGCGAACCTACGCCGGTGCAACGCCAGGCCATTCCCTTGATTCTTCAGGGGCGGGATGTCCTGGCGGGTGCGCAGACCGGTACCGGCAAAACAGCCGGTTTTACCTTGCCTCTGCTGCAGCGCCTCAGTGCGCAGCCAGTGCCGGTGAATGGACGCCGCCCGGTGCGCGCTTTGATCCTGACCCCCACGCGCGAACTGGCGGCCCAGGTGGAACAGAGTGTCTTTACTTATGGCAAACATCTGCCATTGAAATCGGCGGTGATCTTTGGCGGCGTCAAGATCAACCCGCAGATCCAGAAGCTGCGCAATGGCGTGGATGTCCTGGTGGCAACGCCCGGGCGTCTGCTGGATCACGTATCGCAGCGCACGCTGGATCTTTCCGCGGTCGAGATCCTGGTGCTGGATGAAGCCGATCGCATGCTGGATATGGGCTTTATCCGCGATATCCGCAGAATCGTCAGCCTGCTGCCAGGGCAGCGTCAGAACCTGCTGTTCTCCGCCACCTATTCCGACGACATCAGGAAGTTCGCTGATAGCCTGCTGACTGCGCCCGTGCACATCGAAGTGGCGCGCCGCAACAGCCCTGCCGAGCTGGTCTCGCAGGTGGTCCACCCGGTGGACCGGGAGCGCAAGCGTGAACTGTTGTCACACATGATCGGCGTGCAGAACTGGCGCCAGGCGCTGGTGTTTACCCGTACCAAGCACGCCGCCAACCGGCTGTCGCAGCAACTGGAGCAGGACGGAATCACCAGCGCAGCCATTCATGGCAACAAGAGCCAGGGCGCGCGCACCCGCGCATTGGCCGATTTCAAGAACGGTGAGATACGGGTGCTGGTGGCTACCGACGTCGCTTCGCGCGGACTCGACATCGACCAGTTACCGCACGTGGTGAATTATGAACTGCCGCACGTGGCGGAAGACTATGTGCACCGCATCGGCCGCACCGGCCGCGCCGGCAACGAGGGACAGGCGGTATCCCTGGTGTGCGCGGATGAACATCAGTTATTGGGTGACATCGAACGCCTGCTCAAATGCAACCTTCCGCGTGTGGTGATTTCGGGTTATGAGCCGGATCCTTCCATCCGTGCGCAGCCCATCAAGCAGGGTGGCAACGGGCGTTCCGGTGGACAAGCCAGAGCACGCAACAGTCGTCCCAGGCAGGCGAAATCGAATACCGGTCGTCCGCAGCAGGCAAGGCCGAATGGCAACCGTCCGAAACAGGCGAAGCCGCACAGGCGTCAGGCTTCAGGCCAGGCCATAAGGAGAAATGCTGCCTAGGGAAACTCTGATTAATTCAGAGTTTTCGTTGCACAGGGATGTGCCACCATTTTCAATGAGTGCAACTCATTGAAAATGAAGCCAAACAAAAATCACATTTTTTGTTTGGCGTGCTCTGATAATGCATGGATGCATTATTCAGAGCTTTCCTAGATTTAGCCGATCGAAGCGAAGGAAAGCCGGCAGGCTCTCAGCGGTGCTTGCGCCCGCGGGTTGAACGGGGGTCGTCGAAGCTGACCCTCAAGCCGCGTTCACCGCCGAGCATGTTGCCATCCAGCGCAGCTTGCGCAGCGCGGGCTTCGTGGCCTTCCATTTCAACAAAGCCAAAGCCCTTGCATTTCCCGGTGAAGATATCGGCCGCCACATTCACGGAACGCACGGTGCCGAAAGCCGCGAACATCTGGCGCACGGACTCCTGGCTGGCGTCGGGCGGAAGATTGCCAACAAACATTTTTAGCATGTAGATTTTCTCCTGGTATGAAAAAAAACCCCGCCCAAAGGCGGGGTTTTTTTTACATCGTGGCTTGGCAGTCGATCAACTGGTGGGCGTTACGTTAGTGGCTTGCAGACCTTTGGGGCCATTTTCCACTTCGAAATTCACCGCCTGACCTTCCGCCAGGGATTTGAAACCGCCGGCCTGGATAGCAGAGAAATGTACGAATACATCAGCGCTGCCATCTGAGGGTGCGATAAAGCCAAAACCCTTGGAATCATTGAACCACTTTACGGTACCTGTCGTCATTTTAATTACCTTTGAAAAGATGAAACATGAAACATAGTGTATTAATTGCAGATCTTGAAAAAGGTGAATTACAGGAGTTACCGAAGTGAAGCTCTTGAGAAAACCTAATAGACTTGCAACCAACCTTGTACTCAGTCGGGGTCATGCAACAGGGTGCTGCATTACGTACTTACCGTCTGATGCCGGCAAGGTTACTCGTAGAGGCTGGAAATTACAAGCTTTTTTAAAGATTAACTATTCCCAACATTCCCCTCATCAGCCTGCAATGCTGAGCCGTTATGATCTGCGCTCCCAGCTTCACGCCAGTATCGTCATGCAAGCCGCTGCCCTGCTTCGATCATTGTCTTTCTGCTGTCTTGGCGCCGCATTGTCCGGCTGCATTTCCTACGCGCCGGCACCACTGAACCCGGCTGCGGTGTTGCACCTGCAAGCCTCAACCGGCATAGACGCGACGGCCGTACGCGGTGAAATCGCACGGCTGGCGCCCACGGCCGAATGGGACGGCCACCGCTGGGACCGCTTGTCGCTCCTGGCCGCCGCGCTCACCACCAACCCGGAAATCGCCCAAGCACGCGCAACGGTCACGACAGTGGAGGCCGAGGCCAAAGCGGCACGAATTGCACCCGGCTTTAGCCTGACGCTGACCACCGAATACGCTTTTAATCCACCGGAAGCGTCACCCTGGCTGCTGGGCATTGCCAGCGATCTGCCGCTGGATACCGGCGTACGCCGGGAAACGCGCATCAGCTTCGCAGAATTGAACACTCGGATTGCCCTGTTCGATTACCTGGATGTCGTCTGGTCGGTGCGTTTGCAAATCCGGCAAGCTTTGGCCGGACACCTGCTGGCGGCCAAGGAAGTCGCGCTCGCACTCGAACTGACTGCACTGCACGACCGCCAGTTGGCGGCGATGGAGCACCGGCTGCAGGCCGGAGCCGCTGCCCACTCCGATCTCGAGCGCATCCGGCTGAGTGCCGCCGCGGACTTGCAGCGCCTGTCGGATGCGCAAGCCCGCAGCATTGCGACAGCACTGCAGATTGCTTCTGCCGTTGGTATTGCAGGCGCCAGGCTGGATACGGCGTCGCTGGCCTGGCCGGCGATCGAAGCGCCGCACGTTCTGTCCGGTCAGCTGCCCGAGAATTGTATCGATGCGGCACTGCTGGCCCGCCCGGACGTGGCCCGCGCCAGTCGCCGTTATGACCAGGCAGAGGAAACGCTGAAAAGCGCGGTCGCCTCCCAGTATCCCGCGCTGCGCATTGGCCCTGGCTACACTTGGGAGCGCGGCCTGAGCAAGCTGCCGTTTGCGCTCGGCCTCAGCCTGCCGTCGCTTGACCTCAACCATGCCGCCATTGCCGCGGCCGAAGCAAAACGAGTTGAAGCCGGGCGCGCACTCGAGGCGACGGTCGCCGCCGCGCGCCATGCCGTCGATGTGGCGCAAAACGACTATCGAGCCGCCTGGGTGCAACTGGACCGTTCACGCCGGCAAAGCAGCACCGCCAGCCGGCTGGCAGTGCAGGCCGAAGCCGCGATCAGCGCCGGCGCTATCGACCGCATCGAGTGGAGCGCGGCGCAGTCCGGACGACTAACCGCATTGCTTGATGAACTCACCGCGGTGCGCCATGTGCGCGCTGCCGAGGCCGCGCTCGAGGATGCACTACGCCGGCCTCTTGAAGGCCCGGAACTTGCCATCACCGCCAAGCCAATATCTGCCGAGGACGCAACATGCAAACTGCCCCCGTTCTAGCCCTGATCGCGTTGCTCACCTGCGCCGCAGCCGCGGCGCAAAGCCCCGACCAGCCTGGCGACATCATCGTCACGCTCGAGGCTGCGGATCAGTCCCGGC
The DNA here is from genome assembly GCA_963708905.1 of uncultured Gammaproteobacteria bacterium. Classification (GTDB taxonomy): domain Bacteria; phylum Pseudomonadota; class Gammaproteobacteria; order Xanthomonadales; family SZUA-36; genus SHZL01. The sequence goes on from CAVPUV010000051.1 coordinate 9,871, forward strand.
TCGGTGTCGGTACGACCCGGCTGGAATCGGCCCAGGTGCCCGATAGCATCGACGCCATTGGCCGCGTACTCGATGTCAGCGCCCTGGCGCAGCTCGATAGCGAGATCGATGCCGCGGCTGCGGCAGCCGCGGCATCGGCCAGCGATGCGCAGCGACTGGCGGTGCTGGCGGCGGACGATCAGAACGTCTCGCGTCATGCTTTGGAAGTCGCGCGCGCCCAGTCAGCCGGTGATGCCGCCCGCTTGCGGCTTGCCCGCCAGCGGATGGGGCTGGAATGGGGCCCGGGACTGGCGTCGCTGGACACACAACAACGCCGGCAGCTCATCGCGCAAATCGCCGCTGGCCAGGCCGCCTTGTTGCGCGTCGATCCGCTGGAACCGGGCAGCACGACCGGCGCCAAGGTACAGCTGCGGCCCGACGCCGGCCTGCCGGCGTTCGTCAGCGAAAGTCTCGGGCCGGCAGCGATCACCGACCCGCAGATGCAAAGCAATGGATTGTTGGTGGCCGTGCGGGGCGAGGGCATGACGGAGCTGCGCACCGGCCGCGTACTGCCGGCGGAAATCGATAGCGGGCGCAGCAAGACCGGAGTAATGCTGCCGCGCAATGCCCTGGTGCGCATCGACGGTGCTACCTGGGTATATCTTCATCGCAGCGCCGAGGTCTTCGTGCGCCGCAAGGTAGTCGAACCTCGATGGCAAAACGACGGCTGGTTCGTCAGTGCCGATTTCGCGGCGGGTGACGAAATCGTCGATGCCGGTGTGGGTTCACTGTTGGCCGTCGAACGCAGCGGTGAAGCCAAAGATGATGATGACTAAGCCGCATAGTCCGCCTTCGCGCCCTTTGGGGACCGGCCCGTGCTGACACGCATCGTTCGCGCCGCACTGCTGCACCCGCGGCTGGTGGTTCTTGTCAGCGCCGCATTGCTGGCCTATGGCGGTCTGCTGCTGTCCCGCGCGGAACTCGAAGTGTTCCCCGAGTTCGTACCGGCGCAAGCCAGCGTGCAGGTGGAAGCGCCCGGCATGGTCGCCGAACAGGTCGAACTGCTGGTCACGCGCCCGGTGGAAGACGCCATCAACGGCGCCACCGGTGTGGCCTCGGTGCGATCAGTATCGATCCAGGGCCTGGCCGTGATCAACGTCGTCTTCCGCGAAGGTGAAGATCCGTACCGTGCGCGGCAGGTGGTCGCGGAACGCCTGGCGGAGGTGTCCGGGCATTTGCCGGCCGGGGTTGCCTCACCCACCATTTCGCCGCTGACCTCCTCGACCATGGACCTGCTCAAGATTGGCTTGCAAAGCGACACGCTGACGCCGATGGAACTGCGTGATTTGGCGCAATGGACCGTGCGCCCCCGCCTGCTGTCGGTCCCTGGCGTGGCGCGCGCCACGGTATTTGGCGGCGAACTGCGGCGCCTCGAAGTACGGGTGCGCTATCTCGACCTGCTTGCCCGCCGGCTGAGCCTGGACGACGTGATTGCCGCGGTGCAGGCGGCCACGCAGATTCGCGGTGGTGGTTTCGTCGAAACAGCGGCGCAGCGCATCCTGATCGAGCCACGCGGCGCGGCGGTGAGCGCCCTTGATCTGGGTGCGGCAGTCATCGTGGGCAGCGGCAACACACCGGTACGGATTCGCGACGTCGCCGACGTGGTCGATGCCGTCACGCCACCATTCGGCGACGCGCTGATCATGGGCCAGCCGGGCGTGCTGCTGTCGCTGGCCAGTCAATTCGGCGCCAACACCCTTACCACCACGCGCGCTGTCGAGCGCGCGTTGGCGGAACTCCAGCCGGCGCTGGCCGCGGAGGGCGTGAGCATGCTGCCGGCCCTGCACCGTCCCGCCAATTTCATCGAGACCGCGCTGGCCGGCATTCGCGGCGACTTGCTGCTCGGCGCGGTTCTGATCACCCTTGTGCTGCTGGCTTTCACCCGCAACCTGCGGGTCGCAATGGTCGCCTTCGTATCCATTCCGCTGTCGCTGCTCGCCGCCCTGATTGCCCTTGACTTGCTGGGACAGACGATCAACACCATGACTCTGGGAGGCCTCGCCGTGGCGCTGGGCGTGGTGATCGACGATGCCGTGATCGGCACCGAGAACATCGTGCGCCGTTTGCGTCAGCGCGGCGCCTTATCGGCATTCGAGGTGGTGCTGGCGGCTGCGGTCGAAGTGCGTGCCCCCGTGGTTTACGCCACCTTCCTGCTGGCGCTCACCATGATGCCGGTCATATTCCTGAGCGGCCTGCAAGGCGCATTTTTTGCCCCGCTGGCCTGGTCGTTTCTGCTCGCCACGCTGGCGTCGCTGCTGGTGGCCATTACGCTGACACCAGCCTTGGCTTTGTTGTTGCTGGAGCGCTCGCCACCACCGGAAGAACCGGACCTGTTGGCGCGCATCAAACGCGGTCACGAAAAGCTCCTCATGCTGCTGTTCCGGCACCCCCGGCTCGCATTGACACTCACAGCATTGATCGGCATCGCGGCGTTCGCCGGCTTTCTGTCGTTTGGCGCGGAACTGCTGCCGGCATTCAGGGAACGCCACTACGTATTGCAAGTCACTGGTCCGAACGGAGCATCCCTGGCCTGGATGCGCAGCATCGGCCAGCGGCTGGCGGACGACCTGCTGACCATTCCGGGTATCGCCACGGTGGAGCAGCAGATTGGCCGCACTTCGGCCAGCGAGGATCCGTTTCCACCCAATCGCAGCGAGTTTCATGTTCAACTCGAGCAGGTCGGCGGTGAACAGGAAGACCGGATTCTGCAAAGCATTCGTGACACGCTGGACGATTACCCGGGCATCCAGTCCGAAGCGCTGACCTTTCTCGGTGATCGCATTGGCGAATCACTTTCCGGTGAAACCGCGGCGATTGCGATCAGCGCCTACGGCACGGACCTTGACGTCCTCGACCGCGTCGCTGCCGGCATTGCCGCGGCCGTGCGTCAAGTCCCGGGTGCCATCGATGTGCAGATCAAGACCACACCCGGTGCGCCGGCGCTGCGCGTCGTCATGAACCCGGCCCTGATGTCCCTGCGCGGCGTCTCGGCCAGCGATGTCTACAGTGCGATCGAAACCGCCTACCAGGGCCGGATCGTCGCCCAGATCAGCGATGGCCCGCGTGTAAGCGATGTGGTGGTAACCCTGCCGGCGCCGTTTGCCTCCGACCCTGAAGCGGCGCAGCGGATCACGGTACGCAGCACCAGCGGCAGCCTCATACCGCTGGGCGAGGTCGCGACCCTGGCATTGAGCGCTACCCGTTCCGAAGTGCTGCACGATGGTGGACGCCGCCGCCAGGTGGTTACGGCCAATTCAGCCACGGCGGATGTGACCGGCCTGACGCGACGGATTCAGGCCGCGGTGGCTGAGCACGTGACTTTGCCCACGGGTGTGTATCTCGAGTATTCCGGCGCGGCCCAAGGCCAGGCGGCGGCGCAGAGCGAACTGTTGGCCAATGTCGCGGTGGCCGCAGTCGGCATCATCACATTGCTGATCCTGGCGTTTGGCGGCGGCCGCCCGGCGGTGCTGATCCTGTCGAGCGCACCATCGGCGCTGGCCGGCGGCGTGGTGGCGGTTGCGCTGACCGGCGGCGTCATGTCGCTCGGCGCGCTGGTGGGTTTCGTTACCCTGTTTGGCATCGCTGCGCGCAATGCCATCCTGCTGGTGGCGCATGCTGATTTTCTGGTCAGCCATGAAGGCGCGGCCTGGAACCTGCAAACCGTTCTGCGTGCGTCCCGCGAACGGCTGGCGCCGATACTGATGACAGCGCTGGTGACGGGACTGGGCATGGTGCCGCTGGCTCTGGGGTCCGGCGAGGCAGGCCGCGAGGTGCAGGGGCCGATGGCCACGGTCATCCTTGGCGGACTGGCAAGCTCGACGGTGCTGAGCTTGTTACTGCTGCCACCGCTTATACTAGCCTATCGCCATCGTGCCGGCACGGCTCCGTGAAACTACCGGCGCACGGCATACCAGGAGTACCCCTTGCACATTCTTCTGCTTGAAGACGACAAGGAAACCAGCGACTACGTCGCCCGCGGACTGCGTGAGGAAGGACATAATATCGATCTGGCCGACAACGGCCTGGATGGCCTGCACCAGGCCAGCGAAGTCGTTTACGACCTGCTGGTGGTGGATCGCATGCTGCCCGGGCTCGATGGTATCGCACTGGTGAAGTCTCTGCGCGCCGCCGGAGTGACCGCTCCGGTACTTTTCCTGACGGCGCTGGGCGCTGTCGCCGACCGGGTGCAGGGCCTCGAAGCGGGCGGCGATGATTACCTGGTAAAGCCTTTTTCGTTCGCCGAATTGCGCGCCCGCATCAATGCCTTGTCGCGCCGGCCACCGTTGCGTGAGGAAGTCGCCTTGCTGCAAGTGGGCGACCTGAAACTTGACCGTTTGCGCCGAACGGCAACACGGGGCGATTTCTTGCTCGATCTGCAGCAGCGGGAATTCCAGTTACTCGAATACCTGATGTTGCATGCCGGCCGGGTGGTCACGCGCACCATGCTGCTGGAACAAATCTGGGGTTTCCATTTCAACCCCGGCAGCAATATCGTCGACACGCACGTCAGCCGCATCCGCAGCAAGATCGACCGCGGCAACCAGGCGCCGCTGATTCATACCGTGCGCGGCGCCGGGTACATGATCCGTGCGGGCTAACCACCTGTTGGCCTCCACCGGCTTGCGCCTGTCATTGATATACGCAGGACTGGTGATCGCCTCCTTTGCCCTGGCGATCGCACTGACCTGGGTTGCCGCCCGCTCTGCAGCGGAAAGCGATTTGCGCGCCCGCATCCGGCTCGAGATCGAAGCCATGAGCGCGGAAATCCGCGCTGAGGGCATCGCTGCCGCCGTGGCTGCCATCGAAGTGAGAGCGGAGCGGCCGGGTGCTCTGGAGTATTGGCTGGAGGACCGCGCTGGCAAGCCCCTGAGCGGCGACCTGCCGTTGATGACCACAGCCGACGGCTGGCATCGCATCGAACTGCCCAAAGCCACGCCAGGCGCCGAAAACCGCGAGGAGATGCTGGTGCTGACCGCAACCATGGCAGACGGATCGCGGCTGTCGGTCGGGGACGACCTGCGACGCGCCGAGGCAGTGCGCGATGCGGTACTGCAGGCCTTGCTGTGGATTGGTGTGGTTACGGTGGTAGTGGGTCTTGGCGCCGGGGTCACTGCGACGCGGCATTCGCTGCGCCAGGTGGACGCGCTGACCGCGACCATGAGCGAGGTGTCGGCGGGGCGGCTGGACGCGCGCTTCACGCCGCGCGCCACCGGGCCTGCCAACGATCTCGACCAGTTGGGCCTGAGTGTGAATCGCATGCTCGACCATATTGACGGGCTGGTGCGCAGCTTGCGGCGCGTCTCCAGCGACGTGGCGCATGATTTGCGCACACCCCTGGCGCATGTGCAGCAGCGACTGGAACAGGCGCGCACCGCGGATACGCCTGGCGCCTGCTTGCGGGCCATAGAAGCTGCCGAAAACAAGGTCGGGGAGGTACTGCGCGGATTCGACGCGATTTTGCGCCTGGCCGAAATCGAGGCTGGCGCGGCGCGGTCTCGATTTGTCGCTGTCGATGTAGCAACCCTGGTGGAGCGCGTCGCCGATGCCTACCGGCCTGATATTGAAGCTTCCAGCCGCACACTGACAGGTTCCGCAGCCGACGATCTGTGGATCCGAGGTGACGCCGAACTGCTTGCCCAGGCTCTGGCCAATCTGATCGAGAACGCGCTGCGCCATACGCCATCGGGCACACACATCAGCCTGTCCGCCGCCGCCGACGGCCCCAGGATCCACCTCGAAGTCGGTGACAACGGTTGCGGCATTCCGGCACGGCACCATACCGAGGTGTTGCAGCCGTTCATGCAACTGGACAGCAGTCGCGGCCCCTCAGGCCCCGGGCCAGACTCCGGCTCCAGTCCCGGATTTGGGCTCGGCCTCAGCATCGTGGCCGCGATTGCGCGATTGCATCAGGCATCGCTGGAACTGCATGATGCCTCTCCGGGACTACGAGTCACGCTTACTTTTGCCCGCGCGACGGCACGTGGCGAAGCAACTCAATCTGCCTGAGCGTAGCCGGCTTCAATTCGCAGGTCATGGAAAATAATGATTGACATCAAAAAAGCACTATGGTCGAATCGGTCAATGCGCTCGAACAACAGCCAATTGTTGCAGTTTGCCCGTCAAACCGGCGTTGGAATCGTTGCGCGGACATTGCCTTTGAGGTTGGACCTGCTCGCTCTGGGTTTACTTCTTGCGCTGCTAATTATCGGCAGAGGTGCGGGCACAGGCTAAGCAAAACCCAAATTAACCTGAAAAACCCGCGCCAAGAAGCTGCGGGTTTTTTTTACATGGAATCATCAAACCATTATGCGAAGCGACCAAATCAAACAAGGACCTGACCGCGCACCAGCCCGGGCTATGTTGCGCGCCACCGGCCTGGGCGACAAGGAACTCAGCCAGCCCTTCATTGCCATAGTCAACACCTGGTCTGATGTGACCCCATGCAATGAGCACTTGCGCCGGTTGGCCGAGCCCTTGAAAGAAGGCATACGCGCAGCCGGTGGTACACCCTTCGAGTTTGGCAGCATCGTCGTCACCGACGGCATATCCATGGGTTCCGAAGGCATGAAGTGTTCCCTGATGTCGCGAGAACTGGTAGCGGATTCCATCGAGCTGGTCACGCGCGGGCATTGCCTGGATGGCGTGGTGGCGCTGGTGGGCTGTGACAAGACCATTCCGGCCGGAGCCATGGCGCTGGCCCGGTTGGACGTACCCGGCATGGTGATTTACGGTGGATCGATCATGCCGGGCAGGCACCGCGGTATTCCAATCACCATCCAGGATGTGTTCGAAGCTGTGGGCGCCCACGCGGCCGGCAAGATTGACGATAAGGAACTGCATGAAATTGAACGAGAGGCCTGCCCCGGCGCCGGCGCCTGCGGCGGCCAGTTCACCGCCAACACGATGGCGATGGCTTTGACCGCCCTGGGTTTATCCCCGATGGGCGTTAACGACATCCCGGCCGTTCACCCGGACAAGATCGAAGCGATGCGCGCCTGTGGCATGCGGGTGGTGGAACAGGTGCGCGCGGGACAAAGCCCACGCAGCCTGGTCAGCCGTGCATCCCTGCGCAATGCAGCCACGGTGGTAACCGCTACGGCCGGATCGACCAATGCGGTACTGCACCTGTTGGCCATTGCCCGCGAAGCGGGCGTCGCTTTCGATATCGACGAGTTCGACGAGATATCCCGTAAGACACCGGTTATCGCCGATTTAAAACCTGCCGGCCGTTTCATGGCGCCGGACCTGTTCGCAGCCGGTGGTACGCCTTTGGTGATCAACCGCCTGAAAAATGCCGGTTTGCTGAGCGACACACCCACGGTGTCCGGCCGCAGTCTGTTTGAAGAATGCGCCGCTGTTGAGGAAACCGCCGGGCAGGAGGTCGTCGTGGCTTTTGATAAGCCGCTCAAGCCACGCGGCGGCTTTGGCATCCTGTACGGCAACCTGGCGCCGGAAGGCTGTGTGGCCAAACTGGCGGGTCAGGGCGAATTCAAATTTACCGGTCCGGCCCGCGTATTCGAAAATGAACTGGATGCATTTGCCGCCGTGCAGGGCCGCAAGATCAATGCCGGCGACGTCATGGTCATCCGCAATGAAGGCCCCAGCGGCGGCCCCGGCATGCGCGAAATGCTGGCGGTGACCGCGGCCCTGGTCGGCCAGGGCCTGGATACTTCGGTGGCGCTGATGACGGACGGCCGCTTCAGCGGCGCCACCTACGGCTTCATGGTCGGCCACGTGGCCCCCGAGGCTGCGCGTGGTGGGCCGATTGGACTGCTGCGCGATGGCGACGTCATTACCATCGATGTCGATCAGCGCCGGGTCGGGACCGATGCGGACCTGGAATCACGCCGTGCCGCGCAGCAAGCCCCGGCACGACAATATACTTCCGGCGCCCTGGCCAAATACGCCTACCTGGTGTCTTCAGCTTCGCACGGCGCGGTAACTTCCTTTCCCCAATTCACTGAAGAATCGTAAATTCAAGGAGTGTTCAAAATGACGATGTACTTTGAAAAAGACGCAAGCCTCAAACCGCTGCAGGGCAAAACGGTTGCCATCATTGGTTATGGCAGCCAGGGACGCGCCCACGCCAACAACCTGCACGACAGCGGTATCGACGTCGTGGTCGGTCTGCGCCCCAATGGCAGTTCGTGGAAGCAGGCAAAACAGGATGGCCTGGCCGTTGCCAGCCCGGCCGAAGCCGCAGCCAAAGCCGACCTGATCGCCATTCTGCTACCGGACATGGTGCAGCCGAAAGTGTTTGCGGAATCGATCCTGCCGAACGCCAGACCGGGCGCCTCGATTCTGTTCGCGCATGGCTTCAACATTCACTTCGGCCAGATCAAGGTGCCGGACAGCATGGACGTCATCATGGTGGCGCCCAAGGGTCCGGGTGACCTGGTACGCCGCCAGTACCAGGAAGGCAAGGGCGTGCCCTGCCTGATGGCGGTGCAGCAGGATGCATCCGGTGAAGCGTTCGAGCGCACTCTGGCTTATGCCCACGGCATTGGCGGTACGCGCGGCGGGGTGATTACCACCAGCTTTGCCGAGGAAACAGAGACCGATCTGTTCGGCGAACAGGCGGTATTGTGCGGCGGTACCACCGAACTCGTGGTCAAGGGTTTCGAAACCCTGGTCGAAGCCGGCTACCAGCCGGAAGTGGCCTATTTTGAGTGCATGCACGAACTCAAGCTGATCGTCGATCTGCTGTTCGAAGGCGGGCTGGCCAAGATGAACAAGTACATCAGTGAAACCGCGCAGTACGGTGACTTCACGCGGGGTCCGCGCATCATCGATGCCTCCACCAAGCAGCGCATGAAGGACATCCTGGGAGAGATCAAGGACGGCACATTCGCCAAACAATGGGCGGCGGAATATGCCACCGGTCTGACCGAATTCCGCCGCATGGAGCAGGCTGACCTCAACCACCCGATCGAAACCGTGGGTGCTGCGCTGCGTGAACGCATGAGCTGGATTGCACCGGCGGAGAAGAAGAAATCCGCCGCCTGAGTCAGACAGGCTGCCAGCAAACCGCGGAGCCGTAACGAACGGCCGGGACTCAGGCGCCCGGCAATGACAGGAGAATACGCCATGCAGGATTACGTATATATATTCGACACCACGCTGCGCGACGGCGAGCAATCGCCCGGCTGCTCAATGAACGTGGAGGAAAAACTCCGGGTCGCAAAGGTGCTCGACGAACTGGGCGTGGACGTGATCGAGGCGGGTTTTCCGGCGGCATCCGATGGCGATTTTGCCTCGGTCAAATCGGTGGGCAACCTGGGTTTGAACGCCACCATTTGTGGCCTGTCGCGCACGCGTCATGGTGATATCGATGCCGTGGCCCGCTCCCTGGATACAGCCAAAAAAAAGCGCCTGCACATCTTCATCGCCACCAGTCCCATCCACCGCGAATTCAAGCTGAACATGAACCAGCAGCAGATCATCGATGAGATGACCGCTGCGGTTGCCCATGGCCTGAAATGGTTCGACGACATCGAAGTCACCGCCGAGGACGCGGGCCGCACCGAGATCGACTACCTGGTGGAGTATTTCCAGGCGGCCATCGATGCGGGCGCCCGTGTATTGAATGTGCCCGATACGGTGGGTTACGTCACCCCGAGCGAGATGCGGCAGCAGTACGAACACCTCTGTTCCCATTTGCGCCTGCCGCCGTCGGTGATCCTGAGCTGCCATTGCCATAACGATCTGGGCCTGGCGGTGGCCAACAGCCTGGGTGCGATCGAAGGCGGCGCGCGGCAGGTGGAGTGCACCATCAACGGCATCGGTGAACGTGCTGGCAACTGCTCGCTGGAAGAAGTGGTGATGAGTTTGCGCACGCGCAATGACCGCTACCAGTTGCGGACCGGCATCGACACCACCCGGCTGTATCCGGCCAGCCGCGTGGTCAGTGCGGTAACGGGGTCCCGCGTGCAACCAAACAAGGCCATCGTCGGCCGCAACGCCTTCGCCCACGAAGCCGGCATACACCAGGACGGCGTGCTCAAGCACGCGGAAACCTACGAGATCATGCGGCCGGAGGACGTGGGCGTTCCCGAAAACAGCCTGGTCCTGGGCAAGCACAGTGGACGCCACGCATTCCGTGACCGGCTCGAGACTTTGGGTTTTGCGGTGGACAAGGACCTGCTGGAACAACTGTTCGTCAAGTTCAAACAACTGGCCGACCGCAAGAAAAGTGTCTATGACGAAGACATCGAAGCGCTGGTGCTGGGTGTGCAGCAAAGCGGCCCCTGGCATCTGGATGCCATTTCCATCCATACCGAGGTGGCTGATTCCGGCCAGTCCGCCGAGGCCAGCCTGAAATTGCGTTTCAACAGCCAGGCGCCGCGTATTTACAGCGGCCGCGGTGATGGGCCGGTCAATGCGATTGTGAACGCGATCAGGCTGATCCTGGACGAAGAACTGCATGTCGAAGAATTCCAGGTCAGCGCCGTGTCCACCGGCAGCGATGCCCAGGGCCGCGCCATCGTGCGCGGCACCATAGGCGCCAGCCGCTACCAGGGCACCGGGGTGTCCACCGACATCGTCGAGGCTTCAGCCCAGGCCTTGGTGACCATCATGAACCGCCACCATCAGCACCAGGGAAAAACGCTGGCCGAACCCGAACTGAAAGCAGCGATCTGATGACCATGACCACACTGTTCGAGAAAATCTGGCGGCGGCATGTGGTGCGCGAGGAGTCGGCGGCCGGGGGCGACTGCGCACCCGCGATGATTTATATCGACCTGCACCTCTTGCATGAAGTGACGACGCCGCAGGCATTCTCCGAGCTCAAGCGCCGCGGACTGCGGGTCCGGCGCACCGATCGCTGCCTGGCCACCATCGATCATTCGACCCCCACCCTGCCGCCGGACGCCAGCGGCAAACGGCCGTATGTGACCGAACAAGCGCAGCGGCAAGTCGAAACGCTGGCCCGCAACTGCGCCGAGGCTGGTATCGAACTGTTCGGCTGGGACAGCCCGCATCGCGGCATCGTGCACGTCATCGGCCCCGAATTGGGCGCGACCCAACCCGGCATGACCATCGTTTGCGGCGACAGCCACACCGCCACACATGGCGCCTTTGGCGCACTGGCTTTTGGCATCGGCACCACCGAAGTGGGTCATGTGCTGGCCAGCCAGTGCCTGCTGCAGCGCAAACCCAAAACGCTGGGCATCCGCATCGAGGGTGCGCTGGCAGCCGGCGTTTCCGCCAAGGACGTGATCCTGCATGTGATCGGCACGATTGGCGTCGATGGCGGTACCGGCTCGGTGATCGAATATTACGGCAGCACGGTGCGCGCCATGGACATGGAAAGCCGTATGACTTTGTGCAATATGTCCATAGAATGCGGCGCCCGCGCCGGCATGGTGGCGCCGGACGAGGTGACGTTCGCGTACCTCAAGGGCCGGCCGATGGCGCCTGCCGGCGCTGACTGGGAACGCGCGGTGGCCGACTGGAAAACGCTGGTCTACCGATGCGGACTCAGCGTTTGACCGGGTGGTGGAAATCGATGCGAGCCGGATTGAGCCCAGCGTCACCTGGGGTACCCATCCCGGCATGGTCATCGCCATCAACGCCAAGGTGCCGTCCACCGATGACGCATCGACGCGCGATGCACTGGCTTACATGCAACTGCAGGGCGGAGCAACACTCAGCGGTGAGCACGTCGATGTGGTCTTCATCGGCAGCTGCACCAATTCCCGCCTGCACGACCTGCGCGCCGCGGCGTCGATCATGCGCCATCGCAAAGTGGCTGCCGGCACGCGCATGCTGGTGGTGCCCGGCTCGGAACAAACCCGGCTGGCGGCGGAGCGGGAGGGCCTGCACCAGATTTTTCTCGACGCCGGAGCCGAGTGGCGCGAGCCCGGTTGTTCCATGTGCATCGGCATGAACGGCGACATCGCCCAGCCGGGCGAACTCGTGGTCAGCACCAGCAACCGTAATTTCAAAGGCCGCCAGGGACCCAACGCCCGCACCATCCTGGCCAGCCCCTTGACCGCCGCAGCCTGCGCGGTTACCGGCCGGGTAACCGACCCGCGCCCTTTGATGGAAGCCAAAGCATGAGCGCCGGCGGCGTCATCGAGTCACGCACGTTCAACCTGGCTGCCGATAACATCGATACGGACCAGATCATTCCGGCGCAGTTCCTCACCACGACCGAACGCGAGGGATTGGGACAATTTTGTTTCTACCACTGGCGCTTCGATGCGGCCGGCCAACCGCGGCAGGATGATCTGCTGGCGGCGCATGACGCCGCGCGCCAGCAGGTCCTGGTGGCCGGTAGCAATTTCGGTTGTGGCTCATCCCGTGAACACGCACCCTGGGCCTTGCTGGACCTCGGTTTTCGCGCCGTGATCAGCACCCGCTTTGCCGATATTTTCCGCAGTAATTCACTCAAGAACGGCCTGCTGCTGGTGACGGTGGAGCAGCAGGTGGCCGATTTCCTGCTGGCTCACCCGGACCACCCGGTGCGTATCGACATTGCGGCCGCACGGCTGCACGTGAGTGGTCTGGGTGACTTTGATTTTCCACTGGACCCGTTTGCCGCCTATTGCCTGGCCCAGGGCATCGACCAACTGGATTTTATTTTGCGCCACGAAGCGGATATCGCCCGTTATGAACAGTACTAGATCCCGCAGGACGTATCACGTCGTCGGCCTGCCCGGCGACGGCGTGGGCAGCGAAGTCTATGCGGCAGCCAGGGAGGTGCTGGCGGTGATCTGCCAGCAGTTCGCCATCGACCTGCAATTGGAGGATCAGCTGATTGGCGGCGTAGCGGTTGAAACGACCGGCGATCCCTTGCCACCTGCCACCATTGCCGCCTGCCGCGCGGCTGACGCCATCCTGCTGGGCGCGGTCGGCGGCCCCCGCTGGGATGGCCATCCGGCCGCGCAGCGGCCCGAAAAGGGATTATTGCGCTTGCGCGCCGAGTTCGGCCTGTTCTGCAACCTGCGCCCGGTGGTCACTCACCCTGCTCTGCACCGCTTTTCACCGCTCAAGCCGGAAAAGCTGGCGCAGGTCGACCTGCTGATCGTGCGTGAATTGACCGGCGGTATTTATTTTGGCGAGCGCAGCCGCGATGCCGACCATGCCCAGGATCTGTGCGTTTATTCCCGCGCCGAAATCGAGCGCGTCACGCGCAAGGCCTGCCACCTGGCCTTACGGCGCGATGGCCGTATCACCCATGTCGACAAGGCCAATGTGCTGGAGACCTCGCGCCTGTGGCGTGAAGTCGTGGCGCGGGTGGTGCACGAAGAGTTCCCCGCCATCCGCCTGGAAAACATGCTGGTGGATGCGGCCGCCATGCACTTGCTGACCCGTCCCGGCTCGTTCGACGTGTTGCTGACGGAAAACCTGTTCGGAGACATTTTGTCCGATGAGGCCTCGATGCTGTGCGGCTCGATGGGGCTGCTGCCGTCCGCCTCGCTGCGCGAGGATTCATTCGGCCTGTATGAGCCGGCTCACGGCTCGGCGCCGGATATTGCCGGCAAAGGCATCGCCAATCCCTACGCGATGCTGCTGTCCGTGGCGATGATGCTGCGCCATTCGCTCGCCAGCCCGGCCGCGGCCGCTGCGCTGGAGCAATGCATAGCCCAATGCTGGGAGGATGGCGTGCTGACACAGGATCTGGTGGCGGATGGCTGCACCACGGCGCAAGTCACGGCCGCCGTGTGCGAACGCCTGCGCCAGGGCAAAGTTCAGCCAGCGGCCGTGGCCGCTGTGGAGTAAAGCATGATCAAGTCGCCGCTTTCGTCCTCCAGTGAAGCTTCCAGTGACGAAGCCATTGTGCCATCCGATGAGCGGCGCAAGGATATTTTCGATCGCTATCTGCCACGGATTCTGCAGTGCCGCCTCGAAGATCTTGTCGTCGAAACGCCGGTGCAGGCCATGCCCATCCTGTCGGAGCGGCTGGGCGTGGAGGTGTTGGTCAAACGCGAAGATCTGCAGCCGGTGTTTTCTTTCAAACTGCGCGGTGCCTACGCCAAATTGCTGTCGATGAGTGAAGAGCAGCGCGCCTGTGGCGTGATTTGCGCTTCGGCCGGCAACCACGCGCAAGGCGTGGCGATGGCGGCGCGTCACCTCGGCGTGGACGCCATCGTCGTCATGCCGGGCGTGACGCCGGAGATCAAGGTCAGGGCCGTCAAAAAATTGGGCGCCACGGTGTTGATCGAAGGCGATGATTTCGATGCCGCCTGCGCATTCGCCACCCGCCTGGCACGGGAACAGGGGCGCGAATTCATTCATCCCTACGATGATCCCCTGGTCATCGCCGGCCAGGCCACCATTGCGCTGGAACTGATCCGGCAAGCGGCCCGGCCCATCGATTACCTGTTCATACCCGTTGGCGGCGGCGGCCTGGCGGCCGGCGTAGCGCTGGTAGCGCGCTTTCTGCAGCCCGCTATCCGCATCATTGGTGTGGAAGCCCAGGAGTCCGCCTCGATGCAGGCCGCCATGCGCGCCGGGCATCCGGTCACGCTGGCCGAGGTCGGACATTTCGCCGAAGGCGCGGCGGTGCGGCGGGTCGGCGACCACAGTTTCGAGATCTGCGCGCAGATGCTGGACGAAGTCATTACCGTGGACAGCGACGAAATCTGCGCCGCGGTGCAGGATGTCTACGAGGACACGCGCGCCATCGCCGAACCCGCCGGAGCGCTGGCGTTCGCCGGCATCAAGCGTTACTTCCATGACCACCCGCACGGCGGCGCTCGCGTGGCCGCCATCCTGTCCGGCGCCAATGTGAATTTCGCCCGGCTGCGGCACATTGCCGAACGCGCGTCGGTCGGTGAGGAGCAGGAAGCCTTGCTCGGCGTCACCATCCCGGAACGGCCGGGCAGTTTTCTGGATTTCTGCGAAACCGTCGGCCTGCGCAGCATCACCGAATTCAATTACCGTTATGCCGACCGCGCCCAGGCGCAGATATTCGTCGGCATCGAATTGAAACAGGGCATCGCCGAGAAGCGGGAGATCATTGAACAGCTGACCGCGCACGGCTTCGCCGTGACCGATCTGTCCAGCAATGACATGGCACGTCTGCACATTCGCCACATGGTCGGCGGGCGCGCCGCGGTGGCCAATGAGCGCCTCTACCGCTTCGAGTTTCCCGAGCGCTCCGGCGCTTTGCTGAACTTCCTGCGCGGCATGAAGACCGGCTGGAACATCAGTCTGTTTCACTACCGCAATTACGGCGCCGAATACGGCCGCGTGCTGATGGGCATCCAGGTGCCGGAAGCAGACATGATCCATTTCCACCGCTTCCTGAAGTCCATCGCCTACCCCTACCAGGCGGAAGGGGACAACGAGGCTTATCGGATGTTCGTCGGGCCGCCGGCGGGGTAAATCGTCACGGTTGAAATTTGGAATTCGCGTTTAGACCCTCCTCAAACTGAATCACTGTCCCTGCAGCGCGTCGGCTCGATCGGCTTGTGGGGCCCGCCTACAGCCTGTCGCGATCTTCAGGTTCAACATCCTTAACCTTTGACATGGCCCTGTTGAACTTCTGTCGCGAGCCTCGTTTCGCTCGCTCGGCAAGGTATTCCTGCGTTAACAGCGCCGACAGTTTTTCCGCGACCGCTGACGACACGAACTGATTGATCGAAATGTTTTCCCGCTTCGCGATGTCGCGAACGCGCTCATGCAGCGAATCTGGAATTCTAAGGCTAAGCGTGCTCATTTCCTTTGTCCTATGATTTCGAGAAAGTGCCTCGGAGTTATCACCTGTACGCCGAAACTCTCTGCTCCCGCAAAGTCCCGTAAGTTGTGCGTGACAACGTAGTCGCATTCGGACTCCACTGCCACTTCAAGAACCATATCATCCTGCGGATCCCTCAGCATTGGCCGCCAGAGAAAGAATATTTCCCGTTGCAGCCCGATTTGGCAGAGATAGTCCAGAATGTCATCGATATCTGCATGCGTCAGCCCTAACTGTCTCGACTGGCGCTTGGTCACTGCTTCGTATTCCATGACCAGCGGCACTGACACAACGATATCAAATAGCTCCGCTCCTACAAGAGAGAGCACCTTAAACGAAGCGCCCTGGCGGGACCGGAGGGCGGACACCAACACGTTGGTATCAAGCACGATACGAGGCATAATGATGGTATTATGGGCGATACCGTGAAAAGGTCAAGGGGTCGCAAAAAGTGGGCCCCAACGCTGCCCATCACCGGCCGGCAAAGCCGGCCGGCTTTGCTGTTATGTCTCAAGGCCACCGGTATCTACAAAACGCCTGTCACTGACACGCAATGGCCAAGTACGCTATGAGTTGAAAACACCCTGGCGCAACGGCACAACCCATGTGATATTCGAACCACTGGACTTCATATCCAGGCTGGTTGCCCTAGCGCCGGCTAAGCCGGCATGGCGGTTTGCGAGCTTGCTCGCAAGAAGCCTTGCCGGCGTGCCGATCAGCGCATGCCCAGGCCAAAAGTCCATCTGACCCGCTTTCACATACCCTGAGTCGGTCTGCAAGTGCAGAATCTCTCTTTCTCATGTCGAGAGTGCCAGATTCTGGAGCAGCGGTGAGCCACGCTTCTGGAGTGCGGTCAGGTAGGTCGATTCATCGTAAGGCCGCCGATCCTGCCAGCTGCGAAATGCAATCCGGATCCACTTGAACGCAAGCGCTCTCACGGCGGCTTGATGCGATTGGCCCTGCGCACGTTTCTGCTGATAGTAGGCCCGGGCCCAGAAGGAATGATGAATCGATTTGTTGGACCATTCCACGAACGTTTGTCGCAGAAACTTCGGGCAGCGCCAGCGCCAATGGACTGAGCATTGCTTACCGCTGCGCTCGGTCACCGGTGCGATACCCGCATACTTCTGCACATCCGCCGCACAGGCATAGCGATTGCGCTGATCGCCGAAGGCGACCATCAGCCGTGGCGCCAGCGCGACTCCGGCGCCCGGCAGCGCATTGAACAGCGCAAAGTCGGGATGCTGTTGGGCGCAGCGCGCGATCTCTTCGTCGAACTGCGTAATCGCTGTCAGGATGTCACGCAGTTGCACGACCAGCGCCTGGGTCATCAGCGTGTTGGGCGCAATGATCGATTCATCGGTGGTCAGCGGCCGGGCGGCCTTGATCCCTTGGATGCGACGCTCGATCAGTGCCGCCGAGCGCACACGGCGCTCGTAGAAGAAGCGCTCGAGCGTTGAGGGCCGGGCTCGTTGCACCTCATGCAGGGTCGGCCAGCGGGTCAGAAAATCGCAGAATAGTGTGGTATCGCGGTCCGTGAACCACGTCAGAACCTGCGGATAGTAGTTCTTCAGCACACTGATCAGCCGGCTGATCAGGCGCACCTTGTCACCGACCAGGCGCCGCCAATGTTCGACCAGCTGCGCCAGCGCCTGGATGATCGGGCTCGACGGCTTCAGGGGCCGGAGTCGATCGCGATGCTTGAGCAGCAGCTCCAGCTGCAACCGCGCATCGCTCGGATCGTCCTTGGCCCGGCTGGTGGCAAAGGCCTCGCGGAATCGCGCCAGCGTCAGCGGATTGACCGGAAAGACCACGAGGAAGTCGTACTCGCGCAACGCGTAGACCAGCGGACCTTGGTCGAGCTCCACGCAGATCGCCACCGGTTTTCCGCGGAAACGTTGATGCAGTGAACTCGTCCAGGCTGCAATCGCCTCCGGCGTGTGCTCCAGGGTGCTGAACTCAAACGCGTTGCTGCCGACCGCCTGCAGACACACGTCGTGTTTGACATCCGCCCAGTCGATACCGACAAAGGCCGCGAATCCCGCCTCACTCAATACTGGCTCCATCTTGCACCTCCCGCAAACGTGATACCTTGGTTGCACAGGACATGCGAGCTTGAGTTCTGCGAAGCCGTTATAGGGAGCCGGTCTCGCGGCACACCCTGAGTATTCGTTGACGAACTCAAGCGCACCCGCGGATTCGGGACTGTGAAAGCAAGCATCGAATGCTTCGGCGTGTTAATCCGTAATCCGCGGGCGCATGTTCCTGCCCAGTGACCAGTCTCACTGAAATTGGGAACGGGCGGACTATAACGGGGTGTTTGCACCCAATGGCCACTACCGTGTGCTGGTGACGCCGGCCGGGCGGGGTAAAGGCAAAAAAGGTCCAACCCCGGAACAAAGCAAAACGCCAGCTGAGCAGCGGGTAGCAATGACTTGGCCGCTCTCGCACATCCTTGTGCTTCGCGGCACCGGGACATCCTGTCCAATGGCCGCTCTCGCGCATCCCTGCGCTTCGCGGCATTAGTGCATCCTTGCACGTCATTGCCTGTATTGAAGACCCGGCGGTGATCCAGAGAATTCTTCTCCACCTGGACCAAATTGCCGGTCTTCAAACGGTCGCCCACCTGCCCAAAAGCCGGGCTCCGCCGCAGCTGGTTTAAGGCCATGCATCATTCAAACCATCGGCTGCGTTGAACTTGGCGGCAGGGGGTCTCTCGCCCTGCGGGCGTGAATAGGCCTGAAATGGAGATGTAGCGCAGGCCAATTCAGTCACAGGCGACACCATTCGATGAAAATTCCGCAGGCGCTTCCGAAAGCGCCCGAAAGCGCTGGGTGAAAAGCTGGGGTAACGAAGGGACAGTTACTTCCGGGTTCCGAGAAAAGGGCTTTTATTCGACTTATACTCGCGCGACGTAGCCATCGGCGCACTCATCCTCGGTAAGTTGGTGAATGCCGAGGCTTAAAATCTTGTATGCCAGGCGGTGCTCCACCAAGAACGGTGGCAGATACTCGCGTAGCGCCTGAATGCGTTCTTCCATACGGTGAATGTTCGCTTGATAGCCAGCCTCGTCCCAACCTGTGCTTTGCTTGGCAGCACTGTGAGCAATCTCCACACGACGCTCAAATACGCGCCGCAGGTACGTGAAGCCCGCGATGTGTAACCCCGCTGCTGCGCAGATTTCAGCGCTCTTCATCTCGCGCTGATCCTGCGGGTCTAACAACTTGCTGAATCGCTGCAAGTCGGCACTAAGGACTC
>CAVPUV010000052.1:0-284642 GCA_963708905.1 uncultured Gammaproteobacteria bacterium
GTCACGCTGGCGCTGATCGAGGGCGTGGTACCAGCGGTGCATTTGAGCGAAGTAGTGGTTTTGGAAGTGGGTGTAGAACGCCTCGAGGAACTGGTCGAGGGCGATCACGGCCTCGTCGGGCAGTTCGGGGAAGGCGAACAGACCGGTATCGTCGTGCATGTCAGCGCGCACCGGCGGTACGACGTGGGCTTTGAGTTTCCGGCGGAGCGAAGACCTGCAGATAGAGTTTTTCATCGAGCACGGTGAGGTCACGCTGCGCCGCGGTCATCAGCAGTTCCGCGGCCATGCCGATGCAGATGCGATAGTTGCCGGCGGCGTGATCGACGAGCGTATGGCGCAGCTCCGGGGTCATGAGGCCGGCGTTGCCGGCGGTGGTGAGCAGATGCTCGAGGCAGGCCAGGAGTTCCTCGCGGGTGGCGACGCCGGTGGCGAGGCGGGTGCGGATGCGGGAGCCCAGCGGGATGAGTTCCTCGCGCCGCAGCTTATCGAGCAGGCGCGCATCGCCCGAGAGCACCACGCACAGCAGGGATTGCGAGTCGAAGCGCGCGCTGGCGAGGAGGCGCAACTCACTCAAGACCATCGGGGTCATTTCCTGGGCTTCGTCGATGAGGAGGACGGGTCGGCGGCTGGCGGCGCCCAGATGATCGAGCCAGCGGGCGCGCAGCGCCTTGAATCCGCCCCAGCGGTTGCTCACGCGCAGGGCGATGCCGAAGATGTCGCCGAGCTCGCGGTAGAAGTCGCTCAAGTTGCTTTGCGGATGGTGGATGACGCCGACGGCGAGATCGGCCAGGCGCGCGAGACGCTCGGCGAGCAGGCGCATGGCGACACTTTTGCCGGAGCCCGGATCGCCGTGGATCAACGCGAAGCCGCCCTCGCGCAGGTGCGCCTGCTCGATGCGCCAGCAGAAGTTCTCGACCTGCGGTGGCAGGTAGAGTGCCTCGGTCGGCACTTCCGGGGAGAACGGGTTCCATTTGAGGCCATACAGGGCCAGGAGTTTCTGGTTCATACCGGGTCATCCTTATCGGTGGGTAAATAGGCCGGCGGCAGGCCGGTGGCGGCGTAATCGGCGATCATTTGCTTCAAGAGCGGCGCGATGCCGGCGGCGGGCGTTGCGCTCGCCTCTGCGTTCAGCGGCGCCACGCGCCGGCGCAGCGCATCGGCATTGGCGGCTTTATCGAGCGGGCGCAGCGGGCACAGGACCTGGCCTGAGCGCGCATCGATGAGATCGACGCGGCTCAAGTCCCAGCGGGCATAGCGCAGATGCACCGCGCTGAGGTGACGATAGCGGGACGGGATCTCGAAGCGCTGGCCGGCGAGACTGACGGTGCCGTCGGAACGGCGCTGCTGGCGCTTGACCTCGATGCGGAAGGCGGCGCGCAAGGCCTCGCTTGCCGGGCACTCGCGCCCGACGTTAGGGCCGGCGAGATAGCGCTCAAGGGGGGTCGCGCCGAGCTCGCTGTGCACGGTGCGGTGATATTCCCGGGTAATCCACGCCTGGGTCGCCACGTTCAGTTGCTCGAGCGTGAGCTGGGCTTCCCCTTCGAGCATGGCGAGCAGGCGTCCCTCGACGCGGCCCCAGAGATTTTCCTGCTTGCCGTTGACGTGCGGGGAGTACGGCAGCGTCGGCAGGTGCAAAATAGCCAGGCGGTGAAGGCCGGCGGTGAACTCCCCCGCGATCATCGCCGCGCCCCGATCGGTCATCAGCGAGCGCGGCAGACCCACCTTCTGCAGCGCCTGGCACAGGCCGTGAACCAGCTCTTCGGTGCCCTCGTTGGTGTACCACTGGGCATGGCACAGGTAGCGCGACCGATCGTCGATGAAGCCGACCAGGAGCGGTTTGACGTACGCGCCGCGGCGGGTCAGGACCTGGCGCGAGCCGTGATGGAAGTCCAGATGCATGAGCTGCAGCACATGCGCGACTTCGTAGCTGCGCACCTCGCGTTGTTCGAGCCGGTCGCGGGCGGCGATGGCGCCATCGGTGGCGCGCCGGGGTGGGCGCTTGCGCACCAGGCCGTGGGCTTTGAGATACCGCCGTACGCTCGGATACGAGGGACACTTCGCGCCGGCGGCCGCGAGCGTCACGCGCAAGTTATCGTGATGTAGCTGTGCGGTCCAGCCGGGGTGCTCGCGGTACTGCGTGGTCAGCGCCTGCACGGCCTCCGCCGACAGGCTCGGGAAACGGCCGATGTCGCGCCGCACCTGATTGCGCAGCGCCGGCACCGGATCGGCGGCGTTCTTCGCGGCGTAGAACCAGCGTTCCAGCGTCGAGACGCCGAACCGGATCTCACGTCCGGTGAGCGGATGACGCCAGGTCCTGGCCGCCAGGGCATGCAAAGCGGCCCGTAGATCACCCGCGGCCGGCGGCGCCGCCAGCAGCGGTCCGATGATGGCAAAGCGCAGCCGCGCCCAGCGCTCCCGTGGCGGTAAATCGTCCTCGAAACTCATGCTCGCTCCCATCGCGGCGTCATGGCCGGGAACGCAGAGTACAAAGCACCTGAGCGTTAGGCTAGCGGCATCCTCTGCGGGTACGCGGCGACCTTCGGATTACCTGATCGCGGTGGCGGTGCTCAACGGCGCGATAAAGCGCAGCGCCTGCACCAGACGGTCCGCCAGCGCGCCGGCCTCGAAGCGCGCCAGCAGCCCCTGGGGTAGCTGCGCGCTCCGCACCGGCGGCATAAACCGTTCGCGCACCGATTGCCAGAACGGCGTCGACGGAAAATCCTCCCGCCACCACACCCGCCAGCGCTGCAGCGTGCGCGCCGGGATGCGCAACAACGCGCACAGCCCTCGACCCGCCGCGCGGCCCGGCGGCGAGACCAGCATCAACACCACCGCCAGATACACCCGGCGGCCGGCAAACCGCACCGATGGCGGCGTGGCGCGTGCGTTGCACCGTCCGCAGGTAAAGCTCAAGCGCCGGGAATACGCCTCCCGCACCGCCACCGGACAGCCGCGGGGCTTACGCGGATAATCCGCCACGTGCAGCGGCCCGCCACATCCCGGGCAACCCTCCAGACGGGTCGCGGACGCGAGCTCCTCATCAATGCGCAAAAGGAAATGAAAAAAAGCGGGATCTTGCAGTACGATGTGGCACACTTCGGGAGTCTCCTGGATTGGTAACCGGAGACTCCCCGGAGGGGATCTTTTAATCAAGATCCCCGATGGGGATCCTGGTCAATCCATCATGATACTTGACCGCCAAAGGCGGAATCGCCCTCAAAAAAGTTGGTCATGCTCAGTCCAGCCGGTGACACACTTCGTCCCACGTGCAGCCCTCCGCCAGCAACAAAACCACGTGCGCGCGACGCGTATCTTCGGCGCGTCCCGTGCGGCTCTTGGTGCGTCGTACCAGTTCCACTCGTTCCGCATTCGTCAGGTTCATCGCGCTACTCCACAGACCCAGCGCGATAATAGTCTATAAATGGTTGGTACAGTACACTAGTGAAACCTACACGGAAGACTGCAGTGAGTTTATTATGTCATGGTGAACGAGCATTCGAGGATAAACGCAGTGAACGCTTTTGCACTTTTATTGGCGGCCGCTTTTCTGCTTTGGCCGTACGAATCCCGTGCCGATTGGGAATACACCACCTATGGAATGACTGCAGATGAGATTGTTGCCGCTTCTACTGGGAAGGCTTGGAAGCTCTCTGGTGCCGAGCAACAGAATATGAGCACTGCTTTTGCTACGGCGATTGCGGCGTCAACACATGAGACGGGGCCTTTCAACTTTGCGGTGATTTTCTTCGCTGATAAGGGAGGTTCGCAGCTGGGAACAGTGAGACTCAACCTTAAATCCCAGGATGAGTTTCAAACAAGAGCGCAGGTCGAGGAACTTCGTAATGCTCTTACTGGAAAATACGGACAACCACTGGGCAACCAGGTTGAACAGAGCCAGTTTTTTACTACTTCGCAATGGAACTGGCAAGGTGAGTCAGACAACATACTTCTTAAGTACCTGGATGGTATAAATTCGGCTTGGGTGGAATACACACAGCTGCTTAAGAATTTGGACCTCTAACGCGCCCTTTCGGATCGAAAGCGGAATAAATCACGTTTTTCAGAACGTAAAGTGAAATTTAATCGTTCATTAAATGGGGTTGTAAATAATTCTGTGTAACCGCTCTCTCACAGTGTTTCCGGCATACGCTCCGGGAACTCGATCATAAAACGGTTCAGCGCTGCTTTCCAATTGTGGATGGGCATGGTCCATTTCCTCGAAGCTGCAGTGATTGCCAGGTAAACGACTTTCATGGCGGATTGGTCATGTGGGAACACCTTGCGATTTTTCACTGCTTTGCGGATCACACTGTTCAAGGATTCAGCGGCTCTTGGTGCGTCGTACCAGTTCCACTCGTTCCGCATTCGTCAGGTTCATCGCGCTGCTCCACAGACCCAGCGCGATAATAGTCTATAAATGGTTGGTACAGTACACTAGTATAACGATTCATTAAAATATTTACTTTGGTGCGTGGCAGTGCCATTATATCCTCCCAGGCATGATAACGGTCTGGGAGGGCGGCGATGGCAAGAAATACGCGACGGCCGGCATTGGTCATTTCGGCGGAGGAACGCCTGGAGTTGGAACGTTTGAGGAACTCGCGCAAAGCCCCGAAGCGTGAAACCGAGCGTGCGGCGATCCTGCTGCGCTATGCCGATGGCGAGGGTCCCACGGCGATCCAGCGGGCATTGGGGGTCAGCCGGCCCACCATTTACAAATGCATCGACAAGGCGCTCGCGGCGGGGGTGCAGTCGGGACTGAAGGATCGATACCACCGCGCGAAGGCGCCGGTGATCACGGCAGCGGCCAAGGCCTGGGTGCTCAATGTCGCCTGCACCAAGCCCAAGGATCATGGCTTGGCCGCGGAGCTGTGGACCCTGTCTGCGTTGGCGCGCTATACGCGCGAGCAGGCCCCCGCCGCGGGGCACCCCAGTCTGGCGCGTGCCGGCAAGGCGAGCATCTGGCGCATCCTGCATGCGGGTGAGATCAAGCCGCAAAAGGTGGAGTACTACCTGGAGCGGCGCGATGAGGCATTTGAGCAGAAGATGCGCGAGGTGTTGATGGTGTACCAGGAGATTGCCCTGCAAAATGCCGCGCGCGCCACGGGCGAGCCCATCGATACCGTCATCACCGTCAGCGTGGACGAGAAGCCGGGCGTTCAGGCGATTGAAAATACCGCCCCTGATTTGCCGCCGGTACCCGGGAAGTACCCGACCTGGAGTCGGGATCACGAGTACAAGCGCCATGGGACGCTGTCCATCCTGGCGGGCGTAGACTTGCACAATGGCGAGGTCTTCGCCCAAGTTCATCCGCGCCATCGTAGCCGCGAGTTTATCCTGTTGCTCAAAGAACTCGATGAGCATTACCCGAAGGAGTGCACCATCCGGGTCATTCTGGACAATCATTCGGCGCACATCTCCAAGGAAACCATGGCCTATCTCGCCTCGCGGCCCAACCGCTTCCTCTATGTCCATACCCCGAAGCATGGATCCTGGCTCAATCTGATCGAAACGGTATTCGGGAAAATGGCCCGAACCTTTCTCAAAGGCATTCGGGTCAAATCCCGCGAGGAACTCAAACAACGCATTCTGCAAGGCGTACAGGAGATGAACCTCGCCCCGGTCGTTACGCGGTGGAAGAAGTTCGACTTGGGCTTGGTATGATAGTAAATCATTTGATGAATCGATATACTAGTTGCCTTCTAACGCTGTCGCTAATCGTCTAGATCCTGATTTACGAAATGACTCTATTGGCTTGGAAGCTGACTGAGTTCGACGACTTCACTGAAAGATTTCGAATAGTCACGCCTGATCCCACCCCAAATCGCCTTGCCCGTGATGCTAAAGAAAAGCCTGCGCTCCTCAGGCTCGTAGAACCGTGCTGCCAGAAAGAGCTTGGGAATTTTGATCAGCAGCACCAGGGGGTAGAAGAGTCCCGAAGCGATGCGGTACATCTCCAGCCGGTTTCTGAAGGTGTAGTAAACCTTCCACAGGGGCCGGTATACGTCCTGCTGATTCACCAATGTGTCGCAATCATGAACAAATTTCAGCCTGGGCACGAACCAGTGTTTGATGCCGGCTTTTCTCAATTGCAGTATGTAAATAATGTCGTCCGCATAGATGAACAGTTCGGTGCGCGGCAGGCCAATGCGGTTTTCACGAATCAGCGACAGGCGCAGGAAGAATCCGACAAAGGAGGAGGCGTCGATTTCGCGGTGTGAATCGAGTTCGTACTCCTCGTCGTCCACGTGAAAGCCTTGCCTGCCCTTGAAGGAGGTGAAGATCAGTTCCTTCAGGTGCCAGAAGGGGTTGACGCTGGGGCGGTTCATTTCGCTGATGCGCCCGTCGGGCAGGTACACGGCGGCGGCCAGGCTGCCGGTTTCCGCGGGAACGTCCAGTTGGTTAAAGGTTTCCAGCATGCCCGCTTGCGGGTGCGCATCGTCGTCGAAGGCGACCAGCCATTCGGCTTCCGGGAATTGCCGTGCGGCGCAGTCAAAACCGAGGTGAAAACCACCGGCGCCGCCCAGGTTCTGCTGGCTGTGGATGATGTGCAAGCGCGGGTCCGCGTGCTCATCCAGCCACGCTTCGGTGCCGTCGGTCGAAGCGTTGTTGACCACGACCACCCGGTAGAAGGGCTGATCCAGTGTGTGCTGGAGCGTTTGTTTGAGCTTCTCCAAGCGGTTGAAGGTAACGATGACCGCGACGGTGTTTTTGCTCATGTGCTGGTTTATGGGTCTGGTTATAGGGCTTAGACGAAGAACGTGGGCAGGGGCTGCCGGTTCTCCGTCAACCGCAAAAATTCGTCCGCCGCGGGGTAGTGTCTCAGTTTGAAATCCTACAGTGTGGCTGCATTCTAGCTGCCTTTAGTTTTTGTTCCAACGAACTGATGCACCTTTTTTTGCAATTTCTTGGCGTTGCTTTTTAGTAAGCGACGAGGTCAAAACCGGAAATCGCTCACTCCAGCATCCTTCAACACGCCATTGGCAGTGTGTCGAGTCCTGCAAGCAATCGGTACAGAAAAACGCAGCCCAGTCTTGGGGTTCTCCCAAGTTTCATGCTTGCCGGTGCGAATATGGCGGCAACCCGCCTGAGTGATTAGTTTATGAAGTTTGGGCGTATAGTTTGGACCGCCCATTAATTAACAGCCCAATGAAAGCAACTCACTTCGGCGGGCTATCAATTCAATTGGTACTTCCAACATATTTCTTCGACGCCCATGTGCAGAATGAACATTGGCTATAATCAACTCTGGAATTAACTCTTTTAAAACGCGCAAAAGCTCATCTTGTGTTTCAGCTTCCGCATGTAGCCCAGGAATGTCCGATTCAACCACGTAATATACGCCAGCATCCTCGTCCCACCCGGCTTGAATTTTGTAAACCTTTGGCGAGCGACTAAATAGACGCAGCATATTAATAACCTCCCCAGATGCTAAGGAAAAATAGTATCACATGTTTGGTAAAGTTAGGTGGTATCCGCCAAAATTGGTTCAATGTTGGTCAAAGGCGAGAGGTTCACCAAGCATCATTGTCTTTGGCCAGTACGTCATGGGTCGCGCCTTCGGGGACGATTTGCAAGTTCCCGTTTACGGCCGACCTGTAATCAATGACTCTACCGCTCGCGTCTTTCTCTCGGAAGAAAAACGACTTATGCTCGGCAACAGCCATCATCACTTGGCGATCGGCAATGACGACTGAGAAGTTCAGCCACGCGCCGCTTCCTCACCGATCGCCCGAGCCATCCAAGACGGCAGTGCGGCACGTGCGGACGCCAGTGCCTGCCATTCCGCAGGCGGAAGCCGGCGGCGCAACGCCGTCAAGGATTTACCTGCATGCGCCGGCCCCATCCAGGCCAGCGCGCGCACTGCCGAACCGGCCGGGCCAGCGCCCAGGACCAGCATCCAGCGGGGAGCATGCTTCACCGTGATTTCGGAGCGCCCGAGCTGCAACTTTCGGCTCGGCCCGGAAGTCAGATAGACCTCTCGTATGGGCACTTGCTGCGTCAGGCCAAAGTCATTCGCGGCGGTGGCGCCGTGCGGCACGACGATCTCTCCGCTTTGTGCCGCCAGGGCTTCCACCACCTTTTCAGGCGCTGGGGTGCGCGTGCCGAAACGACTGGAAACGGGCGTGACATAGGCGCCACGGGCGACTCGTAGGAGTTTGCCCTCCTTGGTCAGACGGGACAGCGCCTGATCGACCGCAGCCCGGCTCCCCTGGTGCAGGAATTCCTTCGGCGACAGCACGCCTCCCTCGGGCAGGGATCGAGCGTGCAGCAGGATCATCTCGGGCAGCGTGTTCATGGGGTAGACCTCTATGTGAGAATCTTACATGAGTTTCTGACATCATTCAAACACGCGGGAAGCGGACAGCAGCAACAACCCAACGGCCAGCCGACAAGAACGGCTGCCCAGGTGGTTGAAGGTGACGATGGCCGCGACGGTGTTTGTGCTTCCGATTTTGTTCGCTTTCTTCGTTGCCACGGTTTCTCGGGCATCCTGCTGCGGTGGATATTACGCGCCGAATTATTGACGACCCGGCGCTGGATGTAGCTAACGTCTGAAATCCAATCGAGGCGCTACGCCCAGTTCTCCAGAAGAAGCGGTGCTTCGATGCGTTCGTAATGGCGGCGGTTGTTGGTGACCAGCACTGCGCCCGCCGACAGCGCGTGAGCGGCGATCATCATGTCCATTTCGCCGATCGGCCGGCCGGTGCTAACCAGCTGGTGGCGAATCTCGGCATACCAGTCCGCCGCGTCGGTGTCCCAGGGAAGAATGCGGACAATCTTGAGGAACTGGCGCACCGCCAGGTGCAGCCGGTGGTGTACAGGCAAGCGTTTCAGGCCGTACTGCAATTCCGCCCGTGTCATCACCGAAACGCAGACCATCATCGGCACCAGCGCGGCCAGCCGCGATTCTATCGCAGGCGACTTGCCCTTGATCAGGTAACTGGCCGTGTCGGTATCCAGCATGTGCAGCATCGTCAGCGCTTAGTCGGCGATTTTTCCGTCGATTTTGGCGTCGATTGCGGCGCCTCATCATCAAACAGACCGGGCTCGGGCGGAACCACGTTCAACGGGCGTTCGGCCATGAAATCGTCAGGTACATCCACGGCGCGTAGCAGCTCGAAGAACTCGCCCCAGGCCTTGGCGCCGGGCCGGGTCGAGAGGACGACATCGCCTGTCGCGTCGTCGCGGGTGACGAACACCTCCTCCCCCTCGAAGCGGAACTCCATCGGCAGGCGAACCGCCTGGCTGGCGCCGTTCTTGAACAACTTGGCAGTATGGGTCTCGCTCATGTTGTGCCTCCAGCAGCCTGAAAAAGTATATGCAGCAATATATACTTAGGTCGCAAGTCTGTCCAATTTTGCAGTAAATTTTCCACGACATCTTGCGGCGTCTGGTCTCCGGCCGAACAGCAGGAATTCGGCGTCAGGAGATGTCCCGTTTTTTGCTGTCGGCAAATGCACGTCACTTGGCGAGCGAGAGATTCGTCACGCAGTTCTTTGATACTGCGGAGCAATTCCTGCTGGGAATCGAAACTGCGTGATGGGGTGGTTCCGGTTCGTTTCCTGCGGAGATGGATCCCGGCTCGAGACGCTCTAAAACGATATCCACCTCGTTCTTTCGCTTATCACGAAAGTGGTAGAGACGGCATTCTTCATCGACCCATCCCAACTGTTTGGCGCATTCAAGATACACCAGATACCCGACCGTCCGGCGGGGACAGGGAACAAGGACGTGATTATTGACGAGCCGGTGGATTCTGTCGAGTTTGTTTGATGCGTAGCAGAAATTCGACTAATTCATGCACCCGGGTGCTCGGATTTTCCTCTTGATTCTGCTGAGCACTTTGCGACACACGCGTTGCATTTTGTATCGCGAAATTCAATCGGCTTTCGAGTACGCTGAATGCGTTCTTCTCT
Organism: uncultured Gammaproteobacteria bacterium; assembly: GCA_963708905.1. Taxonomy (GTDB): domain Bacteria; phylum Pseudomonadota; class Gammaproteobacteria; order Xanthomonadales; family SZUA-36; genus SHZL01. The sequence continues at coordinate 9,921 of CAVPUV010000052.1, forward strand.
CCCTTGGTATACCTGGGAAGGTGGTTTCTCAATTCGGCGATAAGCTGGTTACAAGCACTATTCCCCGGCAACCCATTGAAAGGTCTCGTTGAATAGACAAAATGCAACAAAATCCAATACTCGAAGCACGGTATGGATGTGATTGCAAAAAACGTGTCCCGTGGAGTTGAGCGAAGTATGCTATCCAAGGCTTGCTGATAAGTCGTGTGGCTGTCTTTGTCGAACACGCAGTAAACGCGGTCATAGGGGTCTCCCGCGTCTTTCTCCTGTCGGTAGCGTTGCCGTGCATATTGATAGATGTCTACCGGGCTTGACCCGCAGTCGCCACAGATCTCTACGTTTGCGGTATTCAGGCTGTATGCGTCTCTGCAGCCCTGAAAGTAGTAGGGTTCAGTTTTTTCACCTTCGCAGACAATGAGCACTTTAGCGTAAACATCACGCTGGGGCCGGCGGCGAGCAAGAGCGCCCGACCTCCGGGCCTTGCGCTTGTGGAACAGATCTTCGCTACCCATTAAGCCCTCTTTTTCAACGGTCTGATATAGGGCAATGCACCATAGCGTCCGGACAAATAGGCGAGTTCCAGGTTTTCGCGGCCCTTGCGCGGACTGAAGTCTGTTAAAGGGTACAGGATGGTCGCATGATCCTGGTCTTTTTCGCAAAACCAAACCTGATCACGGCGAAAAACATCCTGATTCAGAATGGAAGTCTCGTGGGTAGTAAAAACAAGCTGCGCGTTCCTCGGGTTTGTTTGGCTGCTGTGAAATAGCTGCACCAGGAAATGCACCAGCTTTGGATGCAGGTTGTCGTGCAACTCGTCAATAAAAAGAACATTGCCGTTAGCCAGACTGTCGATCCAGGGCCCTGCAAAGGCAAACAGTTTCTGCGTGCCGTCAGACTCATCGGCGAAGTCGAACGTTGCGGGTGCGCCTTCAATGGTTTTGCGCAAGGTTTTGATGTTGATGAACTCCTTGCTCTTGAGTTCGTTGATGATCGAGTCCTTGACATGGTCCGGAAGGTTGTCTGGTACCTTCCTGATGTCAATAGTTTCCTTTTCGACCAGGATGTCCTCAATATCCAGGTCAGCCGCCCGGAGAAAATCCATAACGCGGGACTTTTGGCTTCCTTCACACATCGCAGCGCTAAAAGACGGGTTCCAGCCAGGGATACCAGCAATTTTTAAGATGTTATGGAACCAATCATAGACAGGCTGCAACTGCTGACTGTTAAGCTGTACGGCAGTAGACAGGAACAGGGCATTTGCCCGTGTGGACTTTTGCCAAACCAGCTTTTCCCCGATGAGGTTGGCGCCGAGATCCCACTCATAGGTCCCGGTCCTGGAACTCCACTTGCGTTCAAACCATCGCTGTGGCCGCCCTTTTGGGTAAGCAAAAAGCCATTCATCGTAAATTTGATCGGCCGTTGCCGAGAAACCGTATTGGTAGCGCACCTGGTCAACGATAAACGTCAGTTCGAACTCACTGGGCGCATCCATCGATTCCGCGCTCAGGCGAAACGGTGTTACGGGTAATGTGTGACCGCGCTGTTGGCTGGTTGCCGAACTTAACACGATGCTTCTGCAGGCCTGTAGTGCGCGGATAAGATTGGATTTTCCGCCAGCATTTGGCCCGTAGATGGCGGCGGATCGAAGCAGCTTCAAATTATTGACCGCTGGCGCTTCAAAGACATTTGTATCGACTAACTCATCGCCAAGACCCTTGACCAAACTGAATGACTGGCGATCCCGGATTGAGCGAAAGTTTGCAACACTAAATTCGATGAGCATGTCTCTGATCCTTAATCGAAAATAATGACATTATCTGGCAAAACAGTAAGATTGATGAATGAAAATATAATTTACAAAGTAATTATTGGTTAAAAGTGGCAAAAAAGCCATCTAAATCTATTTTAGTATATAGGAACACGTCGATCGATTGATGCATTATCAGGGTCATGCAATTCACAACTTTACATGGTTATCATCACATGATAACTTTGATTGGATGAGTGAAAAGGTATTGACCATTGGCATCATGTCGCGGGACGATTATCGGCGCCGAACCATCGCGATTGCCGGCGGTCGGTCTGAAGCGGGCAAGAACGATCCCAAGATCTGGTTCGAGTCAATCCGATCGCTGGCTCAGGTGTTAAGCCCTGAGAACCAGAAGCTATTGCGCATTATCCTGCAACACAAACCGCAGTCACTGGTGGACCTCGAGAGGCTGAGCCATCGCAAAAAATCCAATCTTTCCCGAACGCTACGAACTTTGGAATCTTGCGGTATTGTCGCATTGTCCAGGCATGGCGGCAGACTGGCCCCCAAGGTCCTGGCAACCGACTTTCGCCTGGAGTTCGGTTTGAGTCACTGAGTCTTCAAGAGAACATGTCCTGCGAGTATCCACGGTAAAGGGCCCGGGGAATTGAACTCATACATCTTTATCCGCTGTTAAAAACAATCCGATGGGCACGGCGAAGAATCTCCTGTTCTCGACCTTGAAGGGCAGAACATGTTCGCCACTGTAAATCAGAACACCATGCTGCAAGCGTTTTCCTGCCACAGCTGCAAGCGCCCGCAGGCCCTTGAAGTCACCCGGATTTACGCTGGCGGAAGCTTTACACTCTATGCCGATGATGTTGCCATCTTCACGCTCTAAAACGATATCCACCTCGTTTTTTCGCTTATCACGAAAGTGGTAGAGATGGCATTCTTCATCGACCCATCCCAACTGCTTGGCGCATTCAAGATATACCAGGTTCTCAAATAGTCCCCCATAGTACTGGCTGGCCAGCAGTTGCTCGGCGCTTCTCAGTTTGAGCAAATGGCAAGCCAGCCCGGTGTCAACAAAATGTAGTTTGGGCATTTTTGTGGCTTCACGCTTGGCGGTGTTCTTTAGCCAGGCGGGAATCCGCTGGATGATAAACATCAATTCCAGTATTTCGATGTACGTCCTGGTGAGTTCGTTGTGCAATTCCAAATCATTGGCAACGTTGGAATATTTCAACAGGTTGCCACACAATCCAGCCAGGTAGGGCACCAGTGCTTTGAGTTTCGTGTGATAGTCGCCGCGAGCGGCATGCAGACTCTCAAAATCCTTGAAAAGACGACCCTCAATATAAGACCTGAACCACAGGGATTTTGCCCGGGTGCTCTTGCCTTGAATAGCGGGGTAACCACCTTGCAGAATCCACGCTGCAATCTGTTCCCGGCGGAAAGTGACCGGCGCTTCGCTGCGAAATTCACCCGCCAACAGATAGCCGGCCAGGTTGCGTGGATTGCCGGTGATTTCAGAGATCGACAGTGGATACAGATCGAGTCGCGCCATGTGGCCGGGCAGGGCCTCCTGTGTGCGGGCCGAGCGAAAAACATCTGCTGAGCCCGTGAGCAGGAACTTGCCACTGTATCCAGCGGGTAACTGGTCGGAAACCTGTTTTATCGCCGGTATGAGTTGCGGCAAATACTGGAATTCGTCCAATACGGCATTACGGTCATGCAGCGACTGGATAAAACCGAGTGGATCGCTTTCTGCTGCACCGCGCACGGCCTGATCATCCAGCGAGAAATAAGCCATCTCCCTGCTATGGACCAGGTTTTGCGCCACCGTAGTCTTTCCGGCCTGGCGCGCGCCGGTGAGATACACGATGCGGAATGCAGACAATGCTTCCTCGATGACGGGTTGTAGTAAGCGGCTGTACATGAACACGAATCCTCGAGGTCAACAGCACAAAGGTAGCCTATTATCGTAAATAATACAAATAATTATCGTAAAATATACACCTGCTTAACGTAAATTATCTTCAAGCAGAAAATATAACTTGTCACCTTGCCAGCATTGATACAGGCCGAACACAACGATCTCCCCGCTTTGTGCCGCCAGGGCTTCCACCACTTTTTCAGGCGCCGGAGTGCGCGTACTGAAACGGCTGGAGACGGGCGTGACATAGGCGCCACGGGCGACGCGCATATGGCGAGCCGTAATCATGCAATTTGTTAGCTGATCTTCTATACTTAAACCCAACATAAAAATAGGGTTTCAGTATAAATGAACCTCACCACTCTCAATCGGGTACTTCAAGCACAGGATCGGCAGGGGCGGTGGCTATTCAACGCCGGTCAGCTCGCCGACTGGCCGGCGACCGCCCCAAAGCCTTCGAGGTCGCCGTGCGCCGTCACTGTAAGCGAGGCTTGCTGCAGCGGGTGGCTCATGGGCTGTACGCCAACCCACACGCACGCAGCGCGCCGTCCCATCGGCTGGAAGCGGTGGCCCGGCAGCTGCGGCCAATGGACTACTCTTATGTCTCACTCGAGTCACGGCTGAGCGAGCTCGGACTGATCAGCCAGATTCCGGGTGTACTGACCTTGATGTCAAGTGGCCGCAGCGGACACTGCGAAACTGCCTATGGGACGATCGAGTTCACGCACACCGCGCGCGACGTGCCATCGCTGATCGACTTGGGGCAGGTGATTTTCGACCCGGAACGCGGCATCCACGTCGCCACTGCAGAACGCGAAGGCGGGCTACGGTGATATCCTGCTGCAAGTGGAATCCGAGACAGAAATCCTGGCGGACAAAGTGGTGGCACTGGCGGGCAGGCCTGATCTCAAGGCCCGGGATGTCTGGGACCTGAATTGGCTGTTGCAAAAAGGTGTGCAGGTCGATGTAAGCATGGTGGCGGAGAAGGTTGAGCGCTATGGATTGGGTTCCCTCCCTGGTGCTCTGCGGGCTGCAGTAGAGCGGCTGCGCGAGCCACGGGCGCACGAGCGATTTCGCCAGGAGATGTCCCGTTTTTTGCTGTCGGCAAATGCACGTCACCTGGCGAGCGAGAGATTCGTCACGCAGTTCTTTGTTACTGCGGAGCAATTCCTGCTGGGAATCGAAACTGCGTGGAGGCCAACAGCACAAAGGTAGCCTATTATCGTAAATAATACATACGATTATCGTAAAATATACACATGCTCAATCCGCCAACTGCCCCTGCAGCCTGCGCACCGCGCCGGCCGGGCCAGCACTCAATTTCGATCAATGACCAGTGGCGTATCTGCTTCCGATTTATTGACGGGAACGCCTATGACGTGGAAATTATTGCCCATTTCACAAGAGTTGCCTGTTTCTTAAAAAGGCAGGGTGAAAGTCACCGCCTACTTCAAATTCATCAAAAACTTGAGGGAATCGCTGCATAACTGTTTGCGCTCGGCCGAGCAGGCTGCAGGTGTCACGAGGCAATGGTACGGGTATAGTTAGCAACACCGAGTTTTGTTGAGATTGAAATATGGAATTGACAGCTGTTTTTGAACAGGTGCCTGAGGGCTACATCGCTTTTGTAGAAGAGCTTCCGGGCGCCAACACGCAAGGCGCCACATTGGACGAAGCGAGAGAAAACCTGCAGGAGGCCATTGCACTCGTGCTTGAGGCAAATCGAGATCTGGCGGAGGAGTCTATCCGTGGGCGCAAGGTCGTCAAAGAGCGGCTCATCGCGGCCGCGTGATGAAACGGCGTGATCTCGTCAGGCACTTGGAGCGTCACGGATGTCAATTGGGGCGAGAAGGCGGAGCTCACTCCGTCTTTGTTAATCGGGTAAAACAAAAGGTCACAACAGTGCCGCGTCACAATGAAAAAAACGAGTTTCTTGCTCGCCGAATCTGCAAAGATCTCGAAGTGCCGCATCCTTAGTGCCACCCATCCATTTATGACTCCGCTAAACATGCACGAGTTGAATGCCACCGGGAAGTCAAAGCGGTTTCCAAGCGATATCATCAAAAATCAAAGACGAGTGGATACTCCACACTGTGGAATTTCCAGAGGATGAAGAAATTCAGGACGATGGCCGCATTCGTCGCGCATTTTTTGATCGCAGGTACAGACCATGAAAGTGAAATACTTCGAAGACACTGACACGCTATACATAGAATTTCGCAATCAGGCTATTTCCCAATCAAAAGATCTCGACGAGAGCACGGTAGTGGACCTGGACGCCGACGGTAACGTCTGTGCCATTACTTTTGAGCATGCCAGTCGGCGAACTGACGTTCAGCATGTGACGCTTGAAGGAATCGCTGCATAACTGGGGCTCAGGGTTGAGAACCGGCTATGCGCTTGTCCAGCCCCGATGAACACGGGTTCGGAAGGTGTTCGGAAGGTTGCGATTAAACATAATGGTGCTATTATGTTGATGTTTTGATGCCTGGATAGAATCATGCGAACTACGCTAACCGTTGATGATCGCGTTGGGAAAGCACTCAAGGAACTCGCTCACCGCTCCGGAAAAAGCTTCAAGCAGGTGGTGAATGAAACCCTCGAACGCGGACTTGCGGCGAGTGGGTCCACCCGCAAGGAACCCTATCGTGAGAAGCCCACGCGGCTGGGTGAGGCCCGCGCCGGCTATGATCTCACCAAGGCGCTTTCCCTGGCTGCTGCGCTTGAAGACGAAGAGATCGTGCGCAAGATCGAGCAGCGAAAATGATGCTGGTAGACGCCAACCTGTTGATCTATGCCGTTGATGCGGATTCGCCGCATCATGCCCGGGTACGGGCGTGGTGGGAATCGTTGCTGAGCGGCCCGGACAGCGTTGGACTGTCCTGGCTGGTTCTACTGGCCTTTGTCAGGATTACTACCCACTCCCGCATCATGCAGCACCCCATGGCGGTGGACGATGCGCTGGAGTACGTGGAGCGCTGGCTCAGTGTGCCGGGCGTTACCCTGGTTGACGCGCCGCCCGGCATGTATCCCCAGTTGGCGGCCGAGTTGCGTACCTCAGGGACCGGCGGCAACCTCACCAACGACACCTTTTTGGCCGTGCTGGCGCGAGCGTTGGATGCCACCCTCTGTTCGGCGGACAACGACTTCCGTCGCTTCAATCGCGTTAAATACTTCAACCCCGTGTTGGACTCATGACCCGGCAGCTCCGGCCAATGGACTACTCTTGTGTCTCACTCGAGTTACGGCTGAGCGAGCTCGGACTGACCGTGCCATGTTCAAGCGATGACGGGTTGTAGAAAGCGGCTGTATGAAGCGTTATCGGCTATTCAACCACTCGCGTTTACAGGTTCAAAAATGTGAGTCATAATGACTTCTAATATGACTCACATTATGAGGCAAAAAGATGAAACAACTTACGCTCCGTGGCTTCGATAAGGAATTGGAGCGGCGGCTAAAACACTTGGCGGAAAGGGAAAATCTTTCCCTGAACAAGACCGTACTCATGCTGCTTCGCAAGGTCACCGGTCTGGAAGCTACCCCCGTGCCATCAAATCGAGTCGGTGCTTCCCTGGAGGAGTTTATCGGCGTCTGGTCGCCGGCCGAACAGCAAGAATTCAATGCCGCGACGCACGTGTTTGAAAAAATTGACGAGACTCTGTGGACGTGAAAGTCCTTCTGGATACCAACGCATATTCTGCCCTGATGCGTGGCCTCCCCTCGGTCGTCGATAAAGTGCGCAACGCTGAGCAGGTGCTGCTCTCGACGATCGTAATTGGAGAATTACTCTACGGCTTTCGGTATGGCGGACGGTTCGAAAAGAATCGGGATATTCTGCAACGTTTTCTGGAGAATCCCTATGTTGCATTGCTCCCCGCCACGTACGTTACGGCGGACAGATTCAGCCTGCTTGCAGCAGCTTTACGCCGAAAGGGCAAACCCATCCCGACCAATGACATCTGGATTGCCGCACATACCCTGGAAGCCGGTGCTGATCTGCTATCCTACGACGAACACTTTTCACACATAGACGGATTACCCTGGCACCCGCTCAGAGATTAGGTGCGGTCCAAACCAATAATAGTAACCTCACTCGTGGTGACATATAGCATTGTCGCGCCAGGAGCTTGGTATGAGCAAAACGACTGGTGAGCATGACGACGCTGAAATAAGTGCCATTCTGGTTAAACCGGCTTGACGAAAAAGGTGGGAATGGACTGTTTGTTTTGCGCCAGCTGCAGAAACTCATCCGCTGCGGCCAGCGCTTCGGCGATGGTGACATCCATATCCAGGTAGCGGTAGGTGCCGAGACGGCCGAGGAAGGAGATGTGGCTTTCGGTCTTCGCCAGTTCCACGTATTTCGTCAGCATGGATTTTTCCTCCACCAGGCGTATGGGGTAGTAGGGGATATCCTCCGCTGCACATGCCCGGCTGTATTCCTCGAAGCAGATAGTTTTGTCACGCGTTTCCCAGGGCGAGAAATACTTGTGCTCGCTGATGCGGGTGTAGGGCACCGCCTCATCGCCGTAATTCATCACCGCGCAGCCCTGGTAGTCGCCCTCGGCCCGGATTTCCTTGAAATCCAGCGTCCGGTAAGCCAGCCGTCCCAACTGAAAGTCGAAATACGCATCGATGGGGCCGCTGTAGAACACGTGGTCGTATAGCCCTCCCTGGTCCCGGGTAAACCGGGTGTTCAGGCGCACGGTGATATTTTCATGATCCAGGATCTGCGCCACGATAGCGGTATAGCCGTGTTCCGGCATGCCCTGGTACGGATGGGAGAAATAATTGTCGTCGTAGGTGAAGCGCACCGGCAGGCGCTTGAGAATGCTGGCCGGCAATTGTTTGGGATCGCAGCCCCATTGCTTGCGCGTGTAACCCTTGAAAAAGGTCTCATACAGGTCCTTGCCGACGAAATGCAGCGCCTGTTCTTCGAAATTCCGCGGTTGCTCGATGCTGAGGTCGGCCTGTTGCTCGATGAACGCCCTGGCCTGCGCCGGTGAAAAGGTTTTGCCGAAGAATTGATTGATGGTGAGCAGGTTGATGGGCAGTGTGAATACCCGGCCGCGGGCGGTGGTTTTGACCCGGTTGGTGTAGGGCATGAAGCGGGTGAAGCGGTTCAAGTACTGCCACACCCGTTCGTTGTCGGTATGAAAGATGTGCGGTCCATATTTGTGAACCATCACACCCGTCTCTTCGTCCCGCTCGGTGTGGCAGTTTCCTGCCACGTGCGGCCTGGTGTCGAAAACGTCAACGGCAAAGCCGGCCCCGGCCAGTTCCCGGGCCACGACAGCGCCGGAAAAGCCCGCGCCAACAATGGCAATCCGGTTTATTTTTTTTATCATTGCAGATACCCGACCGTCCGGCGGGGACGGGGAACAAGACGTGATTATTGACGAGCCGGTGAATTCTGTCGAGTTTAGGGCTCACCTGAGTATGGGTTACAGTAGTGGCAAGCCGTTGTACAATTGTCGATATGGAAATCATCGCTGATACCAACATCTTTCTGGCCGTCGCTTTCAATGAGCCTCAGAAAGTGCGAATTGTCGAGCTCACGGCCGGTGCACTCGTGATTGCCCCAGAGATATTGCCATATGAAATAGGCAATGCTCTTTCAGCTATGGTTAAACGTCGGCAGGTTTCGAAATTGGAGGCTTTAGAGGCGGAAAAAGCAGCATCCCGCATTCCTGTGCGATTGGTTGCGGTTGATGTACAAGCCGCCTTGGAGATCGCCCTGGAGCACAATATCTATGCCTACGATGCGTATTTTTTGCAGTGTGCAAAGTCCTATTCGCACCCACTTCTGACTCTTGATCAGCGAATGAAACAGCTCGCAGTTCAACTTGGAATCAAGGTGCTGGAGTAATTTTGTATGAAAGTGTTCACCTATTCAGAAGCTCGCCAAAATTTATCAAAGTTACTGGCAATGGCAAAAAAGGAGGAAGTCGAGATTCGCCGGAAAGACGGTAGTGTTTTTTCACTTCGGTCAAAGCGTAGCGAATCCAGGTCTCCATTTGATGTTCCCGGGGTAAAAACGGGGGCCAGTGTTACCGACATACTTGATGCAGTCCGGGAGTCACGGGAGCGAGTAAAGGGTTACACGAAATGAAGGGTTTTTCCTGCCGCTGGTGTGGCGGATTTCAGTATGAGCACCAGCACGGCTAATCAATGGGCGCTCTATGGCGGCGCGGGCTTTATCGGCCAGCACCTGGCGCGCTCGGTCCTCGACCGTTGGCCGCAGGGTCACGTGCACCTGCTGGATATCCAGTCCCCGTCCGCCATCTCGTGGAAGGTGCCGCTCGAAGGTTTTATCGATGCCGGCCGCTTGCAGGTCCGGCAGTGTGACGTCAGAGATGCGGACAGCCTCAGGCAGAACGCCGCAGGCTTTGATGTCATCGTCAACCTGGCCGCCGTTCACCGCGAACCGGGGCATAAGCCGGAGGAATATTTCGCGACCAATGTCGCCGGTGCGCGGAATGTCTGCCGCCTGGCGGAAGAGGTGGGCTGCCGGGAAATTCTGTTTACCAGCAGCATCTCGGTTTATGGTATCCATGACCGCCCGGTCGATGAAGACTCGCCCGTCCAGCCGCGCACGCCTTATGGCCAGTCCAAACACCAGGCGGAGCAGATTCATCTGGACTGGGCCCGGCGCAGCGGCGGGCGGCTGGCGGTCATCCGGCCCGGCGTGGTGTTTGGTGCCGGGGAGGAGGGCAACGTAACCCGCCTGGTGGCGGAAATGCTCAAACGCCATCGCGCCATCCGCGTGCAACCCGATCAGCCCAAGGCAGGCATCTATATCGAGGAACTGATCGATATCATGCACTGGCTGCGCCAGCAGCCTTTGGCGGCGGGGGAGAGCCAACGGGTCAACGGGGTTTCGCGTGAATTGTTGACGTTTAACGCCTACGCCGATGTCCTGCAGCACCTGCAAGGCTGGACGCGGCCGGCGCTCCATGTGCCAGGATCACTGCTCGGAGCCCTGGTGGCGGCGATGAACCCCCTGGCCGGGCTGTTTCCGGCAGGTTCCAGAATTCACCCCCGGCGCCTGGGCAAACTGCTTTCCGCCAATGATGTAAGGCCCCGTGCCTTGACCACGATGGGCTATCCATTCCGTTGGCCGCTCGAGCGCGCATTGGCGGACTGGCTGGCAAAGGGTCTGTAGAATCACGGCATAGGCCATCGTGATTACGACCTGCCCGCCGGCGCGCCAACCGCCGTCATGCCAGCCTGCGCGTCAGCGCCCCAGCCGCCGTCATGCCAGACTGCCGCAGGCAGGTCTGGCATCCAGAGCAGCCGTTCAAAGCCGACTGGATCCCATGCGAATGCTGCGCATTCGCTGGGATGACGCTCTTATTTGTTATGCGCATTCGCTGGGATGACGCCCTAATTTGTTATGCGCATTCGCTGGGATGACGCCCTTATTTGTTGTGCGCATTGGCTGGGATGACGCTCTTATTTACTTTCGTGTGGCCGCTCGGGCCTGCGCTTGGCTGAGGTCTTTCTGGCATAGGTAGCAGACTTGCCGTGGAATCAGTGGCAGAATTGCGCTGGACCAAAAAAAACCATTCATCGCCTGGTCTCTGTTGCGGAAGAACATGGAATGACCCGTCAGGCCAATGCACTTCTCGTCATCATGGTCAGTTTTCTGCTGGCTTTCTGGCTGCGTTTTGGTAAAGCGGCCCTGCCGGAGCATTATCTGATCGCGCTGCTGGTCACCTTGTTGCTGGCATCGATTGTGCTGCCGGCAACCGGCGCGTTTCGCAAGGAATTCGAGTGGGCGGCGATGCGCAAGCTGCGCCGCCTGGTGGCGGGCTGGGCGGTGGTGGTGCTGATGCTGGTCAGCATCGCGGCGATGCTGAAGGAGAGCGACAGTTATTCGCGCATCTGGTTTGGCTTGTGGGTGCTGATCACCTGCGCTGGCCTGATTGTGGTGCTGCTGATCACCCATGCGGCCGCCCTGCGCGAACGCCGGCGCAAGCTGCAGGCACGGAATGTGGTGCTGGTTGGTGCGGGCGCGGCGGGGCAAAGGGTGGAGGCCCGGTTGTCGGGCGACCCGGCCACGCGCATGAACCTGGTGGCGTGTTTTGGCACGGCCTGGTCCGGGTCCGCGGTGCGGCCCATCACTGAGCTGGCGGCTTACATCGTGACGCACAAGGTGCAGGAAGTGTGGATCGCCGCGCCGTGGGAAGACAAGTCCTTGCTGGAAGCCGCACTGGACGCGCTGCGCGAAAGCGTGGTCGACATCAACGTGATCCCCGACATGCACCAGTACCGGCTGTTGAACCAGAGCATCAGCGAATGGGGCGGCTTGCCGGTGATCAGCCTTTCCGGCACGCCGATGACGGGTGCCGAGAAGCGGCTGAAAACGCTATTCGACTGGGTGACCGCCCTGCTGTTGACAGTACTGCTGTCGCCGGTGCTGCTGCTCATTGCCATACTGATCAAGCTTGGCAGCCGCGGGCCGGTTCTGTTCCGCCAGACGCGTCACGGCGTGGGGGGCGAGCCGATGCAGATGGTGAAATTTCGCAGCATGACGGTGCATCAGGAAGCGCCCGGCCAGCTGACTCAGGCGGCGCCGGGCGATGCGCGCGTGACCACCGTTGGCCGCTTCTTGCGCCGCACCAGCCTGGACGAACTGCCGCAACTGTTCAATGTGCTGCAAGGCGACATGTCGCTGGTGGGGCCGCGGCCCCACGCGGTGGAGCACAACGACCTGTACAAGTCGCGCATTCCGCGCTACATGCTGCGCCACAAGGTCAAGCCCGGTATCACCGGCTGGGCGCAGGTCAACGGTTTCCGTGGCCAGACGGACTCCAGGGAAAAAATGGCGCTGCGCATCGAGCACGACCTGTGGTACATCCAGAACTGGTCGCTGTGGCTGGATGTAAAGATCCTGCTGATGACGCCGCTGGTGATGTTGCACCGCAATGCCTATTGAGGCTGCCGCGCCGGCCGTGTTTTGCTGTCCTATTTCGCGCCTTTAGTCGAATTGGCCTCGTTGACAATCTGTTCGCCGGTCATGCCGTTGAGTGATTCGGCCAGTTTGGCCCGATCACGTTTGGCGGACAGGTTGTAAACCAGCAGATAGTCGATGGCATTGGTCAGGGTGGTGTATTCATCCGCCGTGGCTTTGGCCTTGATGGCGGCCAGGCTCTGGTCGAACGATTCCAGGCTGCTGCCATCAACGGGAATGCGCATGCCTTCACTGTATACAGGTTGCAATTTCTCCGCTGGAAGCGTTTCTTCGGTGATGCCTTCCTCGGGGGCAGTTGCAACAGGGGCAGTGACCTTGGTTTTATCTGCGGCAGATGACGCGGGTTCTGGGCTGTTCTTGCCGCACGCCGTGGCCAGACCCAGGCTCAGTGCAATGCTGGTAATCAGTAGTGTTGCTTTCATATCAATCCTCGGTGTTGGTTCCGTTGCAAATTTGCTTAACGGGTTCGACATGCATCCCGGGTAAAGATTCCACCGCAGAGGATTCCACCTCAGCCTCTCTGCTTTTGCCGCGAGGCGCGCAGTACCTTGAAATCGTTGCGGCTGGCCAGTGTCTCAACGGCGGCGAAATGATCCGCCAGCCAGCTTTCGTACGGCAGGTGGCGGTTGCACACCAGCAGGATTTTGCCCTGCCGCGTCAACACGTCGCGCGCCCGGGCAAAAAAATCCCGGGCGATGTCGTAATTCGTCGCCACGCCGCGGTGAAACGGCGGGTTGCTGACCATCCAGTCGAACTGCTCTGTTACTTCCGCCAGGCCATCCGAGGGCAGCAGTTTCGCCTGCAGGCCATTGGCCTGCAGTGAGCGGCGCGCCGATTCCAGCGCCAGCGCCGAATTGTCCAACAAGGTGAGATCCAGCGCCGGATCACGCAGCAGCAGGGACAGGCCGATCACGCCGATGCCGCAGGCAAAGTCCAGTACCCGGCCGCGCGGATAATCGTGCCCCTGCTGTTGCGCCAGCACCTCGAGCAGCAAGGCAGTGCCCCGATCCAGCCGGCCATGCGCGAAGGCGCCGGGCAGGGAGACCATGCGTAACTCGGCGGGCGGGGACCCGAGCAGCCACTTTTGCTGGTAGTCATCCAGGGAAAACGGCGCCGGGGGCGAAGCTTGCGTTGCACGCAACAGGGCGCAGTGGCGTGCGCTGTCCACTTTGGCCGTGAGCGCGAAAAACTTCCGCAGGCGCCCACCGGCCGACTTGATGCCGGACTGATTCTCGCCCACCAGCCACAGGCTGCCGCCGGCCGGCATGCCGGCCGCGAGGAAGTGCAGCAGCAGTTCCAGGCGTTCTTTTTCGCGCGGCAGAAAGAGTATGACCTGTGGCGGCAGGACGGCCGCATCCGGCACGATGTCGAACGCCGCGGTTGCCCCCTGCTGGATGAACCAGCGGTAATCCGCAAAATCCTGGCTGCTGATGCGCAGCCCGGGGTGGGCGGCCGCCAGTTGCTGGAACAGGTGATCCGGCGGTGGGTTGAGCAGCAGCAGATCTCCTGCGTCCAGCAGCGCGGCGTTGAGCACAATGAGCTGGCTGGTGCGCTCCAAGGTCTAGCCCGTGACTACTGACTGGTCAGCGACTCGCTGGTCGTGTCGAAATGTATGGGTCACGGTACTAGCCTGAGACCAGCGAACCGGCCAGGTCATAATCGTCCGCGGCATCGATGCGTACCTGCACCAGGTCACCCGGCTTCAGGCCATGGGCCGCATGGATGCTGACGCTGCCGTCGATCTCCGGCGCATCGGCCGTGCTGCGGCCGATCGCCCGTCCGGCACTCACCGTATCCACCAGCACCGGCTGGATGCTGCCGATCTTGCGCTGCAGGCGCTTGCGGCTGATCTGTGCCTGGGTTTGCATGAACCGGTCCCGGCGCTGCTGTTTCACTTCTTCGGGTACCGCACCGTCGATGGCATTGGCTGCGGCGCCGGCGACCGGTGAGTAGGTAAAGCAGCCCACGCGGTCCAGTTGCGCCACATGCAGAAAATCGATCAGTTCGGCAAACTCATCTTCCGTTTCGCCGGGAAAACCGACGATAAAGGTGCTGCGGATGGTCAGTTCGGGGCAAATTTGCCGCCAGCGTTTAATCCGTTTCAGCGTATTTTCCGTGGCTGCCGGCCTGCGCATGCGGTGCAGCACCGTGGGGCTGCCGTGCTGGAACGGAATATCCAGGTAAGGCAGGATTTTACCTTCCGCCATCAGCGGGATGATGGCGTCAACGTGCGGGTAGGGGTAGACATAATGCAGGCGCACCCAGGCGCCCAGGCTGCCCAGTCCCTCGCACAGCTCTTTCAGGCGTGTGCGCAGCGGTTTTCCGCCCCAGAAATCCAGCTTGTACTGCAGATCGGCGCCATAGGCGGAGGTGTCCTGCGAGATCACCAGCAGTTCTTTCACTCCCGCCGCCACCAGGCGTTCCGCCTCGTTCAGCACCTGCCCCACCGGCCGGCTGACCAGCTTGCCGCGCAGCGAGGGGATGATGCAGAAAGTGCAGGCGTGATTACAGCCTTCCGCTATTTTGAGATAAGCGTAATGCCGCGGGGTCAGCTTGACGCCAATATCGTCACGCGCGGCCGGCACCAGGCTGGTAAAGGGGTCGTGCTGCTGGCGCAGTGGGGCATGCTGGTGCACCGCGCCGACCACGGCTTCGTACTGCTGCGGGCCGGTGACCGCCAGCACCTTGGGATGAACCGAGCGTATGTCTTCGGCGTTCTTGCCCATGCAGCCGGTGACGATCACCCGGCCATTGGCCTGCAGAGCTTCACCGATGGCTTCAAGGGACTCCTGTCTGGCGCTGTCGATAAAGCCACAGGTGTTGACCACGACCACATCCGCACCGGCATAATCCGGGCTGATGTCGTAGCCATCGATGCGCAGTTGCGTCAGGATGCGTTCGGAATCCACCAGCGCCTTGGGGCAGCCCAGACTGACGAAGCCGACTTTCGGATTACTGGCTATGGTCTGCGCGCCCCCTCAATTCGTGATGTCGGGTTCGAAGAACAGCCAGCGCACCGCGGTGAAACGAGCGCGGAAAGCCGCTTCCACGACATTGATGGCCCGCACCAGGTCCTGATCCGATGCCTGCGGCGCCATGTGTGCCTTCACCGCCACCATCACATCGGGTCCGAACTGCAGGGTCAACAGATTGTACAGGTGTTCGACCTCGGACCGCCCGGCGAGGAACTGGTGCATTTGCTGCTGGGTTCGCGGGTCGGTGCTTTGCCCGATCAACAGCGCCTTGACCTCGATGGCGACAAAAAAGGCGACCAGGATCAGCAACACGCCGATCAGCATGGTGCCGATTGCATCCCATACCGGGTTGCCGGTGAGCAGGGTGGCCACGATGGCCGCCAATGCCAGCACCAGGCCGGCCAGCGCCGCCACGTCCTCGCCAAATACCACGATCAGCGCGCTGCTGCGGCTGTCACGAAACCAGCGCGCCAGGTTGCGGCCATGGCGTTCCTTGTTCACCTCGCGCATACAGCCCCACAGGGATACCGATTCGGCGACGATGGCGAACAGCAACACGCCGATGGCGACCCAGGGATAGCTCAGTGGTGTCGGCTGGGCCAGTTTATGCAAGCCTTCGTACAGCGAAAACATACCGCCGATGCTGAACAGGATCAGCGCCACCAGGAAAGACCAGAAGTAAATGCTTTTGCCAAAGCCCAGTGGGTGGTCATCGGTTGGCGCCTGCTTGGTCTGGCTCAGGCCCAGGACCAACAGCAACTGGTTGCCGCTGTCGGCCAGCGAATGGATGGTTTCCGCCAGCATGGCCCCCGAGCCGGTGAACAGCGCCGCCACGCCCTTGGCCAGGGCGATCGAGAGGTTGGCAAAAAACGCGAACAGGATGGATTTGAGCGAATCGGGCGCCGACATACGGGATAAATGGCCTGAGAGGAGCGGCAATTATGCAGCCTGGGCCGGCTGCATACAATCTCAGCGCTGACCCCGACTAAAGCGCCGCTTTGCGGGATAAGGGAACACATCCTGCTGGCCGCCGTCGATGATGGTCTGCCGGGTATGATTCCAGAACTCGGCCGTCACCAGTTCGCGGTGGTTGCGGTAGAACAGTTGACGCGCGTCTGCTTGCGGGAAAAAGAAGGAGCCGAACGTTTCCGGAAATACATCGTGTTCCGCGATCGAGTACCAGGGTTCGGTGGACATTTCGTCGCTGATGTCCCGCGCCGGCGGAATTTTGCGGAAATGGCATTCCGTCATGTAGCAGATTTCATCGTAATCGTAAAACACCACGCGCCGGTGCCGGGTGACGCCAAAATTCTTGTGCATCATGTCGCCGGGAAAAATATTGGCGCCGGCCAGGTCGCGGATGGCATGGCCGTAGTCGTTGATGGCCTGCTGGCGCTGCTTCGGGCTGGCCGCGGCCAGGTAGTCGTTGAGCGGGGTCATGCGCCGTTCAATATACACGTGCCTGATGACCAGGCTGTCGCCGTCCCGGTCGATCGAGGACGGGGCCAGCGACAGCAGTTCCGCCATCAGCTCCGGGCTGATGCGTTGCAGCGGCAGGGCGACATTGGAATACTCGAGCGTGTCCGCCATGCGCCCGACGCGGTCATGAAATTTGACCAGCAGGTATTTCTCCCGCACCTGGCTGCGCGTCAGCTTCTTCGGCGGCTCGAAGCGATCGCGGATGAGCTTGAACACGAACGGGAAAGAGGGCAGGGTGAATACCAGCATCACCGTGCCCTTGATGCCGGGAGCCACCACGAAGTCATCGCGCGAGTGGTTCAGGTGGTGATGCAGTTCGCGATAAAAAAGTGTTTTGGCGTGTTTTTGCAGGCCCAGCATGGCGTACAGGTCGACGCGCGACTTGGCCGGCATGATCGACAGCAGGAACGAAACATAGGCCGACGGGATTTCCATGTCGACCATGAAATAAGCGCGGGAAAAGCTGAACAGCACGGCAACGTCGTCCACTTTATGCAACAGACAGTCGACATATAGCTGCCGGGCATCGTTCTGCAAAATCGGGATGATGAGCGGCACAAGCTCGTGACCGTTCAACTGGCGGGCCACAATGTAGGCCGCCTTGTTGCGGTAAAACAATGAACCCAGCACCTGCAGCTGGTAGTTGGGCTGGACTTTCCAGTCGCGTGTGCGCGCGGCAGCCAGGGCGTGTTCCAGATTGCGGATATCGCGGCGCAGGTCCTCGAAACGCATGGCCAGGCCCAGGTCGCCGAGGATTTGCAGCAAACTGCGGCGCAAGCCGTCCGTTTGCGGGTAATAAGCCCGGTAGATTAAGACGCTGCCTTCGAGGTGATCGGTGTTGATCGTGGGGCGCCAGAAAATATAATCGTTGCGGTAGTAGCGGCGGTGCAGCACGCGGCAGGCGACCGAGTTGTAAAACGTCTCGGCGCATTCCGGTTGCCAGTGATCCAGCAGCAGCGAGATGTAGTGCAGCTTGATGCCGGGCCACAGGCTTTCGTCGCCGCGTGCCGCCGGAAACATCTGCAGCAGACGCGCTACCGTCTCACTGACGCGCCGGTCGTAGCCGCGGATGCGTTCGGCCTGGTCCTCGCGCCCGCTTTTCCAGTCGGCATGGCGGAAATGCGTGCGCGCCTGCGCGCTGAATTGCCGGAATCGCCGGTAATGGCGGTTGAAGCCATCGAGGATGGTCTGCGCGACACCTGCAACGATCTCCATGGCAGAACCGGGCCCCGGTCAGCGGCCTCCTGCGTTCGGGCTGGCTAACAGGGCGATGCCGGCCTGCTCCACTTCGCGCCGGAAGGCACTGACTTCCGTGTCAAAAAACCGGTTCATCTCTGCCAGTGCGGTTTGCAGGTGGCCGCTCGCCAGGTCCACATAGGTTTTGGAGGCTGCGGTGCCGGCGTCCAGTGAGCTGCCCACATAAAACTGCGCCAGCTCGATCTGGCTGATCACCTTGTCGTCGCTATAGACATAACCCCTGGTTTCGGGCGCCACGCGAAAATGCGCTTCCTGCGCATCGAGACCTTTGCGCAGGTTGGCGGCTTTTTCTTTCAATCCCTGCAAGGTCTCATTGGCCGCCGCTTCCGACTGCTGCCCGATCAGGTGTTCCACCGTATCCAGGTCGCTACGGGTGCGCACGATGCGTTCAACCGCGCTGACCGCGGCTTCCTGCAACTCCTGCAAGGCCAGCAAGCTGCGGTAATTCGACTCGCGTCCGGCGGCGCTGATGCCGGGACGCGGGTCGGCCAGCACGGTAACCTCGATCGACTGTTCGGCGCGGTTTTCACCCTCGCCTGGCAGGCTCAGACTCAGGTGGTATTGCCCGGGCGGGACTTCTGCTCCGGGCGGCAGGTCGACATCTTTTTCCGGCGGCTTGGGGCCTGGCAGGGGTCGCACGCCGTCATGGCGCTGGTCCCAGGAGAGGCGGTTGATACCCTGCCGCACCGGCTGGGTGAAATGGCGGATAGCCGCGCCCGTGGCGTCCGTCACCACGACCGTTACCTTCGGACCTTTGTCCGCCGCATCATCAGCCCCTGTGGCCTTTTCCTCGCTTTCGTCTTGCGTGCTGGTTGCGCTGGTTGTGCCGCTGGTTGTGCTGCTGGTTGTGCTGCTGGTTGTGCTTTGGCGCTGGCTGGCTTTACGGGCCTTTTCCCGGTCTTCGTCCGGGTGCGGCAGATCGTCACCGCTGGCCATGAAGGTAAGCAGCACGCCATAGGGTTCGTTGGCGGCGCGGAATTCATCGGAACCGGTGAAGCGGGTCGAAGCCGTTGCCCGGGCGACATATTGCTGGCCGGGCGTGACTGCAAGGATATGCAGGCGTTGCTTGAGGTCGCCGGCGCCCAGACCGCGCAGCGCACTGTAGTCGTCGATGACGTAGACCGAGCGTCCATGGGTGCCCAGCACCAGGTCGTTCTCGCGGCGCTGGATCGCCATGTCCATCACCGAAACCGTGGGCAGACCGGCCTTGAAACGGGTCCAGCTGTCACCCGCATCGGTGGAGAAGTACAGTCCGAACTCGGTGCCCAGGAACAGCAGGCTGGGGTCGAGGTAATCCTGCAGCACCGACAGGGCATAGCCGCTGATATCCGGCGTGACGAGGCTGTTCCAGTTGTTGCCATAATTTTCCACGCGGTAGACATAGGGCTGCATGTCCGAACGCCGGTGGTCATCGAACACCACGAAGGCAGTGCCGGCATCATGCGGCGATGGCGTAATCATCGGCACCCAGGCGCCGGGGGCGACGCCTTTGACCCGGGTATCGATGCGCGTCCAGTTCTGACCGCCATCGCGGGTGACATGCACGCGGCCGTCATCGCTGCCGGCCCAGATCGTGCCCTGTTCGAGCGGGCTGGGCGCGATCGCCACGATGGTGGTGTAATTTTCCGCAGCCGTGACATCGGGTGTCAGCCCGCCGCTGTTGCGAAAGGTTTGCATGGCCGGGTCGTTCGAGGTCAGGTCCGGGCTGATCACGCTCCAGGAATTACCCCGGTCGGTCGATTTGTGCACGAACTGGCTGCCGTAATAAATGGTCGCTGCATCGAACGGATCCTGAGCCAGGCCGGTATTCCAGTTGAAGCGCAAATCGGTTTCCGCGGGTTGCGGGTCGGGGCGGATCAGGCGTTGCTCACCCGTGTCCAGGTTCCAGCGCACGAGGTAACCGCCTTGCGACATGGAGTAACCGCGACGGGAGTTTTCCGGGTCGGGCAGAGTGTCAAAGCCGTCGCCGAAACCGACTTCCTGCCAGTGCAGATTGCGGATGCCGCCGCTGTCCCATACTTCCGCCGGGCCACGGAAGGAGCCGTTATCCTGCAAGCCGCCGTAGACGTTATAAGGAACGTCATTATCGACCGCGATGTGGTAGAACTGCGCCAGCGGCAGGTTTCTGACGAAGCGCCAGGTGGCGCCGCGATCGTGCGAAATGGCGATACCGCCGTCGTTGCCGATGATCAGGTTCTTCGGGTCGCGCGGATTGATCCAGAAGGCATGGTTGTCGATGTGAATGGTATTCGACGCATCGCAACAAGCAATGACCGGGTTGATTTCAAACGTTTTTCCGCCATCGATGGATACCCGCAACTGGGATTCGATGTTGTAGACGCGCTCGGCGTTTTCGGGATCGGCAGCCACTTCGTTGTAATAAAATGGCCGCACGGCGATATCGAATTGTTCATTCGCCCGGGTCCAGTGGTCGCCGCCGTCGGTGGAGCGCAGCAGGGCACTCTTGGCGGCCTCGACCAGGGCGTAGACCCTTCCCGGTTCAGCGGCCGAGGGCGCCAGCGTGATGCGGCCCAGTTCACCGGCGGGCAGACCGTCGTCTTCGGTTTTGCGGCTCCAGTTGGCGCCGCCATCGAAGGAAATGTACATGCCGGAGCCGGGACCGCCCGACTTGAAAAAGTACGGCCAGCGCCGGTGCTGCCACATGCTGGCGTAAATCTTGTCGGCATTGAACGGGTCGATCTTGACGTCCGTGGCGCCGGTTTTCTCATCCACGTAAAGGATTTTTTCCCAGTTTTTGCCGCCGTCCGTGGTCTTGAATATGCCGCGTTCGGTATTTTCTCCCCATAAAGTGCCCAGTGCCGCAACGTAGACGATATCCGGGTTGTGCGGGTGCAGGGCGATGCGGTTGATGCGCTCCGAATGCGCCAGCCCCGCCAGCTTCCAGGTGCGTCCGCCATCGATGGATTTGTACAAACCACCGCCTATCGAGGTGGAATTGCGCGTATTGCCTTCGCCGGTGCCCACCCACAGGATGTCCGGGTTGCTCTGGTTGATCGCTACCGCGCCGATCGATGCCACCGGCTGATCATCGAACACCGGAGTCCAGGTCACGCCGCCGTTGTCGGAAATCCATACGCCGCCGCTGGCGGCGCCGACGACGATGTGATTGGGGTTGGACTGCAGTGCGTCAATGGCGGCGATGCGGCCGCTGACCGCGGCTGGTCCCAATGCCCTGGCCGGCATCCCTGCCAGCAATTCAGGATCCATTGCCGCATGGCTGTAGCCGCAAGTCAGCAGCAGGGCCAGTGTCAGGGTATGAACGAAACGGAATGAGACGGTGGAACCGGGCATGAGGGATATGCTCCTGGGGTGATGGAACGGATAAGGTTTAATGTTCACGGCCGGAAAGTCAACTGCCGGTGGCAGCTTGCCGGTGGCAGCTTGCGGCCGGGGCCGGCCATGATGGGCTTTTATCGGACAACGATTCAGCTATAATTCCCCCTTGGCTTAGGAGGAGTTGTATTGTGAAAAGAGTAATGATGGTTATGGTTGCAGGTTTATTGCTGAACACGGCCCTGGCGCAGTCTGAAGAAGAGGACTACACCGTCGTGCTGCCGGATGCGGCACAGAAATGCGTTCTGCCCGCTGCGCCGGACGTAATCCCGGCCGAGGCCGATTACGACCAGATGGTGGTCGCGAAACAACATGTTGCCGATTTTCAGGCCATGCTCCAGGTTTATCGCGACTGCATGAAAGCAGCCGAGGACGGTTCTGTGCTGACGGCCGGCAACCGGCAGGCCCTGGTGGCGTCATACAATTATTCGGTCGACATGGAAGAACGTGTAGCAGAGCGCTTCAATGTAGCAGTGCGCAGCTACAAGGAACGTACCGCGAAGGAATAGCACCCGCTGCCGCTGCCGCCAGGTTCCTGCCCTGGCGGCAGCCGCTCAGTAAGAGATTGCCATTCTGATGCATCCAGCCCAAACCGTCCTGGCTGCGGTAACTTTTTTGTTTTTTCTCTGGCTGTATTCGCGGCCGAGGCAAGCCCCGTTGCCACGTGCGGAGCACCCACTCGCCGCCATTCCGCTGCGATCGCTCGGGCCGGCGCTGACTTCAGGGCGGGTAGCCGATTTTGCCTTTTAGGTGTGGGGTCAGAGTAAAGTGCCAGAGTCATCTGAACCCGGATGTCAGCGAATGCTTGGTCGAAGACTCTGGCACTTTACTCCGACCCCGGGTTTCCTGACCCCGGGTTTAAAAGAGGAAAAAGCGCGCATCTTTCCAACCTCGAACAAATGTGAGAAACTCCCCCGCACTTCGTAGCGTTGCTTGGGATGGAATGTATTCCTCGTCCAGTTTCAATAAAAATCAAATATTACGAATCAGAACTATATTTTGATCAACGGATATTTTGCCCGGGAAGAAGCCATGAAATGCATATATTATCTAGCGCCGTCTCTGGTTAGCACACAGCAGATTTCTGAAGATTTACGGGACGTGGGGATCGACGACTGGCTGTTGCATGTCGTATCCAGAGACGAAGCCGGGCTGAAAAAAGAAAAGCTGCACTCGAGTAACTGGCTGGAAACCACAGACCTGCTGCGTGACGGTTTTATCGGCGCCAACTTGGGATTTATTGCCGGTGCGATTGCCGCGGGCAGCCTGATGATATTCGAACCTTTCGGACCGGACGTGCCCGGTGTGGTCTTTTTCTTGCTGGTGGTGGTAGCCACGCTGTTTGGCGCCTGGGTGGGCGGGCTGATCGGGATGGACAGCGAAAACCGCAAATTACGCCGCTTCCACAGCGAAATCGAGGCAGGTAAATACCTGGTTCTGATTTACGCGCGCAAAGGTATGGGAGTCAAAATCAAGCAGATGATGGGTGAACGGCACCCCGAGGCACGGCATATTGCCACGGACAGGCATTTCATCAACCCCTTCAGCGAGGTTGAACGACACCGTCGCCGCAATCAACCAAAAAACGCATTCAAATAACAAGCACGGCATAGGAAAAAGATATGGCAGTTGCAATCGGAATTCTTGTACTGGTCGTCATAACCCTGCTTTTTCACTTCCTGAGTCCCTGGTGGTTTACACCGATTGCTGCCGACTGGAGTTCCATTGATCACACCGTCATCATCACTTTCTGGGTGACAGGTATCGTTTTTGTCCTGCTTAATGCATTCCTCATATGGGTGGTCATCCGTTACCGGCACCGCGCCGGCGTCAAGGCGCATTACGAGCCCGAAAGTCACAAGCTGGAGTGGTGGCTGACCATCATCACCACGGTCGGCGTCATCGCCATGCTGGCGCCCGGCTTGTGGGTGTGGGACCGTGTCATCTCGGTGCCGGACGATGCCGAGGTGGTTGAGGTGGTTGGCCAGCAGTGGCACTGGAGTTTCCGTTTTCCCGGTGACGATGGTGTATTGGGGCAGGTCGACATCGCCGCGATGACTGCGGACAACCCGCTCGGCCTCAAAGCGGAGGATCCGGCCGGTCTCGATGACATCCTGATCACGGATGGCGAGTTGCACTTGCAGGTGGACAAGACTTATAAATTCGTGCTGCGCTCCAAGGATGTTATACACAATTTCACGGTACCCCAGTTTCGGGTGAAGATGGACCTGATACCGGGCATGACGCCCTATGTCTGGGCGACGCTGAATCAAAGTGGCCGCTACGACATCATGTGCGAGGAGCTTTGCGGCATCGGCCACTTCGCCATGCGCGGGGCAGTCGTGGTGGAAGATGAAGCCACTTTCAGGAACTGGCTGGACAGCAAGCCGACTTTTGCCGGAGTGCTGCATAGCCCGCAACCGGACATCGCGGCCGGACAAGCCCAGTTTGCCGTCTGCAGTGCCTGTCACGGTGCCCAGGGTGAGGGTAACCAGATGCTCAATGCGCCCAGGCTGGCGGGACAGTCAAGCTGGTATCTCAAACGGCAACTGAAGAACTTCAAACACGGCCTGCGCGGTGCTGACAGCAGTGACAGCTTCGGTGCACAAATGGCGCCGATGGCAGCCACACTGGCCGATGATAAGGCGATCGACAATGTCGTGGCCTTTATCGGCTCTCTACCCGCGACAGATGCGCCGGCAACCATGACGGGTGATGCAATACGGGGCGAAGAAATCTTCATCACCTGCAGATCCTGTCATGGCCCCCTGGCGCAGGGCATATGGTCCATGAATGCGCCACGCCTGAGCGGTACCAACGATTGGTACCTGGCGCGGCAACTGGACAATTACAAAAAAGGAATACGCGGAGCGCACCCGGCGGATCTGTATGGCAAGCAGATGACGCTGATCACGGGCGTGCTGCGTGATGACCAGGCAATCAATGACCTGGTTGCCTATATCAACACCCTGCAATGAACAGGAGCTCAGTCTAATGGCATACGTTGCAATCGCGGATCGGGACCATGAGGTACACCTGCATGACCCACAGTCCTTCGTCAGCAAGTACATCTGGAGCCAGGACCACAAGGTCATTGCGATCCAGTATTCCCTGACCGCCATTACCGTGGGCCTGGTCGCCCTGGTGCTCAGCCTGGGCATGCGCTTGCAGTTGGGATTCCCGGATACCTTTTCCTTTATCACGCCGGACGAGTACTACCAGGCCATCACCATGCACGGCATGATCATGGTGGTCTACCTGCTCACCGCCTTGCTGCTGGGAGGTTTCGGTAATTACCTGATTCCCTTGATGGTTGGCGCCAGGGACATGGTTTTCCCCTACATGAATATGCTCAGTTACTGGGTATACCTGTTGTCGGTACTGGTGTTGTGCTCCAGTTTCTTCATCTCGGGAGGTCCCACCGGGGCCGGCTGGACCTTGTATCCTCCGCAATCCGCACTGCCTGGCACCCCGGGGGTTGGCGGCGGTATCGTGCTGATGCTGGTTTCATTGGTGTTGTTCATCGTGGCATTCACCATGGGTGGTCTGAACTATGTCACCACGGTATTGCAAGCCCGTTGCCGCGGCATGACCATGATGCGTATGCCCCTGGCGGTATGGGGAATTTTCACTGCCACCATACTGGGTCTGCTGGCTTTCCCGGCGCTCCTGGTTTCCGGCATCATGCTGTTGCTGGACGCGGTGGTCGGGACCAGTTTCTTCATGCCGGCCTTGCTATCGATGGGTGAGCAGTCCAGGCACAGCGGCGGCAGCCCCATCCTGTTCCAGCACCTGTTCTGGTTTTTCGGCCACCCCGAGGTATACATCGTTGCCTTGCCCGCCTTTGGCGTCATCTCGGATCTGGTCGCCGTGCACGCACGCAAGAACATCTTTGGCTATCGAATGATGGTGTGGGCTATCCTGGCCATCGGTGTGATTTCCTTCATTGTCTGGGCCCACCATATGTACGTCAGTGGCATGAACCCGTACTTTGGCTTTTTCTTCGCCACCACTACCCTGATCATTGCCATCCCCACGGCGCTGAAGGTTTACAACTGGGTGTTGACCCTGTGGCGGGGTGACATACATTTGACGGTGCCGATGCTGTTCGTCATCGGTTTCATTTTCACTTTCATCAACGGCGGCATCACCGGCCTGTTCCTTGGCAACGTGGCGGTGGACATGCCGTTATCCGACACCTATTTCGTTATTGGTCATTTCCACATGGTGATGGGTGTGTCTCCCATCCTGGTGATATTCGGCTCGATCTATCACTGGTATCCGAAAATAACCGGCCGCATGCTGAATGATACCCTGGGCAGGATTCATTTCTGGGCCACCTTGTTCGGCACCTACGCCATCTACCTGCCGATGCACTATCTGGGCATTCTTGGTTTGCCAAGACGCTATTACGCCATGGGCGATACCGCGTTCATACCGGATTCAGCGCACGCCATGAATCAGGGTATTTCCATAGCTGCTTTCTTCGTGGCGGCGGTGCAATTGATATTCCTGTTCAACCTCATCTGGAGCCGCTTCCACGGCAAGCCTGCCGGCGCCAACCCCTGGAACGCCACCACGCTGGAATGGCAAACGCCGCAAACGCCGCCGGTACATGGTAATTGGGGTGCTGAATTACCCGTAGTCTATCGCTGGGCCTATGACTACAGCGTACCGGGCGCGGCGCAGGATTTCATACCGCAGACCATGGCGCCGGAAGACGTGCCCACGATCGCGGGCAGCAGCTATAGCGGAGGCGAGGGCGAACACACATGAGCCTGCTGCGTAAACTCATGGCCAAACCCTGGGAGCACGCAGGGGAAATGGAAGGTATGCATGGCGGCAACGTCGTTGGCCGGCCGGCCAGCAGGGCCGGCTTGTATTTGTTCCTCGCCGTGATCACCAGCATGTTCCTGCTGTTCAGTATTTCACACCAGATGCGTGCCTCCTATCCTGACTGGAAGGCTGTGGCGGAGCCTGGAATTCTCTGGTTCAATACCGGCATCCTGCTGCTGGCCAGCATTTGTTTGCAGCTGGCCCGCAACGCGGCCGTGCGCGCTTCTTACCCTGCCATGAGATTCAACCTGCTGGCCGGAGATATACTGACCGTGGTTTTTGTAGTTGGCCAGATGATCGCCTGGAAGCAGATGCTGGACGCCGGATATTTTGCCGCGGACAACCCGGCCAATGCGTTTTTTTATCTGTTTACCGCGGTGCATGCCTTGCATTTGCTTGGCGGTCTGTGGTTTCTGCTGGGCGCTTCCAGATGGGCGCTGAGGGCGCCAGAGGACAAGGATCTGGCAGTGCGGATCGGACTGTGCGCAACTTACTGGCATTACCTGCTACTGGTATGGGTGTTGTTGTTTTACCTGCTGCTGAGCAGCTAAGATCAAACTAGAGGGAAAAGGTATGACACATGAAGCTCTGGCGGGCATAACGGCTGGCATCCCGGTTGGCAACCGGGGTGTGGTCAACGACCTCTCAGGCGACAAACAGGCGTTCCACGTTCCATGGGGCAAGGCCATGATGTGGATTTTCCTGCTCAGCGATACCTTTATTTTTTCCTGTTTCCTGATCGGTTATATGACCGTGCGGATTTCCACTACCGTGCCGTGGCCGAATCCCAGTGAAGTTTTCGCGCTGTCTTTTGGCGGTGAGCCCATCCCGCTGATCCTGATTGCCATCATGACCTTTGTGCTCATCACTTCGAGCGGAACCATGGCGCTGGCGGTAAATTTCGGTTATCGCAGGAACAAGAAACTGACGGTGCTGCTGATGATGGCGACGGCCCTGTTGGGCGCGACCTTCGTCAGCATGCAGGCCTTCGAGTGGACCAAGCTCATTCTGGATGAAGGCGTGCGACCCTGGGGTAATCCCATGGGCGCGGCCCAGTTTGGTGCCTCATTCTTCATGATCACCGGTTTTCACGGCATGCATGTTTCCGCCGGGGTGATCTACCTGAGCGTCATTGCCTATCGGGTGGGCAGCGGTTTTTATGATCGCAACAAGGGCGGTAATTATGAAACTGTCGAAATTGCCGGCCTTTACTGGCACTTCGTCGATCTGGTGTGGGTATTTATTTTCGCCTTTTTCTACCTGTGGTGACGATTCATTAAACGCTTGAGAAAACAAAACTGGAGCAAAACATTATGGCAACTGCGGAAGGCCACCAGCAACACCCTCTCAGTATTTATTTCTGGGTCTGGGGCTTGTTATTTATGCTCAGCGGATTCTCCTACGCGGTGGATTATTTTCAGCTGGAGGGCATGTTGAGGTGGTCTCTGATATTGCTGTTCATGTTTCTCAAAGCCGGTTTCATCGTCGCTGTTTTCATGCACATGGCCTGGGAGCGGCTGGCGCTGATTTATGCCATCCTGGTGCCGCCGTTGTGCCTGACGGTATTCATTTCCCTGATGACGATCGAGGGTGACTACACCTTCCTGACACGCCTGGTGGCATTCGGGCCGGCTGCGGAAATTATCGCCCCACATCATTAAAGAAAACTCTGATTAATTCAGAGCTTTCGAAATATCTCGCCGGCCAGTGCCGTAATAACAAAAATCGCTTGTTGCCGTGGTCAGCCCGGGCCGGCAGGTTCTCTGTTACATTAGGCGCCCTGATGCGCAGACCATGCAGTGAAATGTATACCCATGAATGATCACCGGCAGCCAGAGGGTTTATCCCGCGAATCCTTGTTGCGGATTCTGGAGGTGAGCCAGAAACTGGCGGAATCCTTCGATCCCATGCAGTTGCTCACGGAGGTCGTAGTAGCAGGTAAGGATGTGTTGCTGGCCGACCGGGGCAGCTTGTGGATTTATCGGGCCGAGCATGGCGATCTGGAGCTGAAAGTGCCCAGGGACAGCGAGGATGATCCGCCCATACGAGTACCGGCTGGCCGGGGCCTGGTGGGCGAATGCCTGGAGAAACGGCAAATCATCAATGTGCCGGATGCCTATGCTGATCCCCGTTTCAACATTGCGGTAGACCGCACCACCGGCTACCACACTCGTTCCATCTTGAGTATCCCCCTGCTTGGACGCCGCGGCGAGCCGGTCGGTGTCATGCAATTGCTCAACAAACAAGGTGGTGTGTTCGACCACAGCGACGAATTGGCGGCTACCGCACTGGCCGCCCAATGTGCCGTGGCATTACAGCGGACACAGCTGACCGAAGCATTGTTGCTGAAAGAGCGGCTGGATGAAGAAGTTTCGCTGGCACGGGAAATTCAGATGAGCACCTTGCCCGATGTCATGCCGGTAGTGCCCGGTTACGACCTGCACGGTGAGTTCCTGCCGGCGGACCAGACCGGTGGTGACATGTTTGATCTGGTCATGCTAAAAGACCGCCTGTTCATATTGCTCGGCGATGCCACCGGCCACGGTTTCGGACCGGCGCTTTCGGCGACACAGATGCAGGCCATGCTGCGGGTGGCATTTCGCTGTGGTGCAGATCTGGCACAGGCCTACCGGCACGTGAACAACCAGTTAACCGAGGATTTGCCCGACGATCGATTCCTCACGGCCTTCATGGGATTCCTGGATCCGGGCGACCACGTGGTGTCTTATTACTCGGGCGGGCAGGGGCCATTACTCCATTTCCATGCCGCCGAACGAAGCTGCGAATGGCTTAAGCCCACTCATTTCCCCGTGGGGATCATGGAACTGGGTGATCCGGGCGAAGCCAGTACCATCCGGATGGCGCCTGGTGATGTGCTGGCATTGTTGTCGGATGGTATTTATGAGTACGCCAATGACCAGGGTGCTCAATTCGGCGAAGAACGCGTGGCGGAACTGCTGGGCTTTCACCACCACCTGCCCATGGCCATGCTGAGTCAAGAGTTGCTGCAGGCGGTATTCGGATTTGGTGGAGACGAAAAGCAGGCTGATGACATCACGGTGGTATTGATCCGCCGGCTCAACGAAGTATAAACCCGGCCACGACAACAAACAGTTAGAGGGCAAAGCATGCAAAAAAAATTCAACAGAAGTTTCGATGAGATAGCCCACATAGTTGATGATACCAAGCGATTCTTTGAAGTCGAGGGCATTGATCCGGGTTTGCGCACCGCGGTGGATTTATGCATCGAAGAACTGTTTGTCAATATGGTCAACTATAATACGGAAACGGCCGAGGATATCCTGCTGGAGATGAACCCCATTTCCGGGGGTATCGAGGTCAGCCTGACGGATTTCGATGTCGATCGGTTCGATCCCACCATGGCCAGGGAAGTCGATATCGATGCACCATTGTCCGAGCGGACGCCCGGCGGTCTGGGGGTTTACCTGGTGCTCAAGATGGTCGATTCGATCCACTACGAGTACCATAAACGCCAGAGTAAAATCACATTCCGCATCAAGGTGGCCACAAGCAATGTTTGACATTGAATTCAATGACCAGGGGCAAGTGACCGTGAGTGGCCGGCTGGATGCCGCACAGTCAGCAAAAGCGCAGGAGTTCCTCGACCGGGTTGGCGGTGAATGCGTGCTGAACATGGCGCAACTGGAATACATTTCCAGCGCCGGCTTGGGTGTGCTGCTGAAGACACACAAACGACTGATGGCGGGGTCTGGCGGACTGCAGTTGATTAACGTCAACAGCCATATCAATGATATTTTTCGTTACTCTGGATTTGACAAGTTGTTTAATATCACTACCTTATAGCCATGAACTCGAACCTGGATCCAGTCGTTTCCGCTGTCCGGGGAATTTACTTGACCGCTCCACCAACCTTTTCGCCGGTAATCTGTAGTTATGGATAACAGTCGGGACCATGCACTCATCACGCGATGCAGGCGTGGCGACCGGCAGGCGCTGGGAGAGTTGATCAAGGAATATGAACGGCCCATTTACAACGCGGCATATCGCATTCTCGGCAATATTGATGATGCAGCGGATGTAACCCAAACCGTTTTCATGAAAGCCTTTGAACGCCTTGATCAGTACAACCCGGAATACAAATTTTTCAGCTGGATTTACCGGATAGCGGTCAATGAGTCCATCAACCTGCACAACCGGAACAAAAATCTGCAATCCCTCGAAGATGAGGATATTGCGGGTGTCTCCAACCCGGAAGAAGATGTTGATGCCAACAAATTGTCCCGCATCATTCAGGCCGGTTTGATGGAATTGCAGGATGATTACCGTGTCGTGGTCGTATTGAGGCATTTCTCTGATATGAGCTACAGGGACATCAGCGTGGTCTTGCACATTCCGGAAAAAACCGTTAAATCCCGGCTATATTCCGCACGCCAGCTGATGAAAGCCCAGCTGGCCGAGCAGGGGCTGATATGAACAGGTTGGATGAACGGATTGCGGAACTGATACAGGCGGACACCGATGGCGAACTGGCTGCGGTGGATCGTGCCGAACTGACGGCAGCACTGGAAAACTCTGCCCAGGCGCGGGAGTTTCACGATGAATTGACCCGGGTGGCAAAATTGATGGCGGATGTGCCGGATATCGACCCGCCATGGGGTCTCAGGCGGCGAATTCTCGACAGCATCAAACTGCCGGCTCGTCCAGGGCTGTCGGGTTGGCAAAGACCGGCGTCCTATGGTTTGGCAGTTGCCGCCGGTGTGCTGGTGGCCATCGGTGTCGCGCAGATGTCGACGCCACAGGGATCAGAGGATATGAGCAGCCTGGTGGGAACGATGGTCAGCCAGGGTCATGACCTTGCCAGGCCGGCGACCAGTGAACTGGCGATCGATCTTGCGGGAGTGCAGGGGCAGGTGCGGATGAAGAGCCTCAATTTGGCATGGGCGCTTGAGTTTGATTTGAAATCCGAGGATGCGGTGGAAGTCGCCATCGACCTTGCTGGCAGTGGACTGAGTTTCGGCGGATATGCCAACCAGGACGAGAATGCCGGAGTCGACAATATGGAAATTTCCGAAGGGAAAGTACGGATGACGAACCAGGGTAGTCATCAATTTGTGTTATTCCTGCGCAGGGCGCCTGAGGCGAGTGATGGCCCACAGGAGATAGGGATTGTGGTGAACCGTCTGGGCGAAACTGTATACCGGGGTTTATTGGAATCCGGGGGGTGAGACGAGTGGTTCTGGCGCCCGCTGGGCGCCAGAATCTCTCACTTACCAACTTTTTATAAGCAACCTTGTAGTTGTTATCAAGAGGCTGAGGCCGAGTTGAGTAATGACCGCCTTTGCGACAATGAACGAAATTTGGGAACGAGATTTGGAAATCAACCAGGGAGTAGCAAGATGAAATCGAGACAGGCAGGCAATAGCAAAGTATGGGTTCTGGTAGCAGTGCTGGCGGCTGCCATCGGCGCCGTATTGTATGTTGGTGGGATCTTTCCACCCGACGAACAAAATGTATCAGGCACGATTGTTCCGGCAGAGCGCTATCGCGCCAACCAGATCACCAGTGATGACGTAGTCCTGGGTGATGAAGCGGCTTCAGGGTCGGACTCAACCCAGACCGAGCAGCTTGATGAGAGTGCCGGGCTTGGTGGCAGAGGCCTGGACGGCAAGGGTCTGGATGGCAAAGGCCTGGACGGCAAGGGTCTGGACGGCAAGGGTCTGGACGGCAAGGGTCTGGATGGCAAAGGCCTGGACGGCAAAGGCCTGGATGGCAAGGGTCTGGACGGCAAGGGTCTGGATGGCAAGGGTCTGGACGGCAAAGGCCTGGATGGCAAGGGTCTGGACGGCAAAGGCCTGGACGGCAAGGGTCTGGATGGCAAAGGCCTGGACGGCAAGGGTCTGGACGGCAAAGGTCTGGACGGCAAGGGTCTGGATGGCAGAGGCCTGGATGGCAAGGGACTGGACGCTACTAGGTAGGGATCTGGACGGCACGGGTCGTGATGGCCTGAGCAACGGCTAGAACCAAGAGACGACAAAACAAACTGATAGTCTCTCAGAAATATTTAGTGTTCGATGGAACGTCGTAGCCGCCGGTTTTTGACCGGCGGTTTTTTTGTGCGTGCAAAGAGCATCATTCTCTGACAGGTGAAAGGTTCTGTTCCCGCAACCTGTCTGTGTACGCGGATTGTATTTGATATGATGCCAACCAGCTCAAACTGAGGGAGTCCAGGGATATGCGAAGCATACTGTTTATGGTTCCTGTGCTGGTTCTATTTACAGCAGGTGCAAGGGCAGATGATTCGATAGACCTGGATATGATCGAGACCGAGGATCTTCGACTGGTTTATCTGGATCCACAGAGCACTTATCTGACCCCACATGTGATCCGCAGTTTCCACAATTCCCTTGAGTTTCATCGCAACGTCTTCAACTGGGTACCCTACGAAAAAACCACGGTGATGTTGCGGGATTACAGCGATGAGGGTAATGCCACGTCCTTTTCCTCGCCACGCAATATCGTTCTGGTCGAGGTTTCGCCGCTGGATCACACTTTTGAGACCTTTCCGTCGGTCGAGCGCATCTACATGCTGATGAATCATGAGTTGGTGCATCTCGCCACTGTTGACGGTTGGAATGGCACGGACCTTAAATGGCGGCGTTTTTTTGGTGGCAAGCCGTGGGCTACCGGGGAGCATCCAGAATCCGTTCTTTATGCCTATTTGACAGCGCCGCGCAATGCTGCGCCACGCTGGTACTTTGAAGGCAGCGCGGTATTCATGGAGACCTGGATGTCGGGTGGTATCGGCAGGGCGCAAGGCGCCTACGATGAAATGGTTTTCCGCGCCATGGTGCGTGACGATGCGCCTTTCTACAGTAACTTGGGAATCGTCTCCGAGGGCACCCATATCGATTTCCAGACCGTGACCAGTGCTTATCTTTATGGCACACGATTCATGAGTTACCTGGCCCATAGCCGCTCACCGCAACAGGTGATCGAATGGCTGAGCCGGGGGGAAGACAGCAAGCGCTATTACTCGGACCAGTTTCAACTGGTTTTTGGCGAGCCTTTGGAAGCAGTATGGAATCAATGGATTGAATTTGAACATCAGTTCCAACGCTCCAACCTGGAATCCGTGCGGCAGTATCCATTGACCCAAGGCCAGGCTCTTGTCACTCAGGCTTTGGGTTCAATTTCGCGTTCATTCGTGGATGAGCAGGCTCACACCATGGTGGGCGGCTATTATTATCCTGGCGTGGTTGCGCACATCGGTGTGATGTCACTGGACGATGGCAGCCTGCGACGACTGGTTGATATCAAAGGGCCGATGAAATACAAAGTGACCCATACTGCGTACGACGCCAAGACAAAAACTCTTTTTTATACCGCTGACAATGCTCGTCAGCGTGACTTGATGGCGATCGATGTACCCAGCGGCAAAACCCGTATGCTCGGGGAAAACGTACGTATTGGAGACCTGGCATTTAACCCGGCGGACGATTCGCTCTGGGGATTGACCCACGTGAACGGAATCGTAACCCTGGTGGGGATTCCGGCACCCTATGAAAAATTGGTCGAGGTACACGCCTGGCCATATGGCTTGGTTATGACCGATCTCGACATTTCTCCTGACGGTTCCCTGTTATCAGCCACGATGGAGGACGTCAGCGGCAACCAGTCATTACAGATATTTCGCATTGATGATCTGCTGGAAGGCAACGTGGAACCCGCGGACCAGTTTGATTTTGGCCGTGCGATCCCCGAGGGCTTTGTGTTCTCTCCGGATGGCCGTTACTTGTTCGGTAGCGCCTATTACACCGGGGTTTCAAACATTTTTCGTTATGAAATCGCCAGTGGGGAAGTTGAAGCCGTGAGCAATGCCGAGACCGGTTATTTTCGGCCTATTCCCCTTAGTGACGGTTCCCTGATTGTGTTCGAGTACAGTGGCCAGGGCTTCATTCCGACCCGCATTGACCCAGTGCCATTGCAGGACCTGGGAACGATCGCTCTGCTAGGCAACGAAATCGTCAAAAAACATCCGGTAGTGCGGGACTGGGCTGTTGGCTCGCCGGCGGATGTCAAGCTGGATACGCTGATCACCCACCAAGGCAAGTACATCCCGCATCGCGAGCTCGAATATGCCTGGGGTTACCCCATCATCGAGGGTTACCTCAATGGTGTCGCGGCGGGCTGGAGTTTTACATTGCAGGACCCGCTGGTATTCAACACATTGCGGGTAGACCTTTCCTACAGCTTGGACAGCTCAATCAGCTCCGGTCAGCGTTGGCATGCCGACGTGGAATATCAGCACCTGGATTGGCGTTTTCGTTACTGGCACAATGACGCTGATTTTTATGATCTTTTTGGTCCGACCGAACGCAGTCGTAAAGGAGATGCCTTCATCATCGCTTACGATACGCCCGTGATTTTTGATCTTCCGCGACGAATGGATTTCAATGCGGAGCTGGCTTATTACACAGGCCTCGATACCTTACCGGGAAACCAGAATGTGGAGTCGGAGTTCACCGAACTTTGGTCTGCGCAAACTGGCCTGAAATACACCGATACAAAAAAATCCCAGGGTGCGGTGGATCATGAGAAAGGGTATCAATGGGACGTGGTGACTTACCTCGACCATGCCAATGGCACCAGCTTTGCAAAATTGCGCGCAGGGTTCGATTTCGGTTTTGCCCTGCCACTGAAGCATTCTTCGATCTGGTTGTATAACGCCGCTGGAATTGCCGACGGCAATCGTGACAAATCCCTGGCCAACTGGTACTTCGGCGCGTTCGGCAACAATTATGTCGATGACCGCGAAGTGAAGCGTTACCGCGAGTACTCCAGTTTCCCGGGATTTGAAATCGACCAGATTGCCAGTCAGAATTTTGCCAAATCCATCGTTGAATGGAATCTTCCGCCCATGCGTTTCAAGAGTATGGGAACTCCAAGTTTTTACCTTACTGATTTGCGTTCCGCGGTATTTGTCGGTGCTTTGGTGGCAGACATTGGCGATGGGCAATTTGAGGAGGTTTATACCAGCGTTGGCTTGCAGATCGATCTGGAATTTACCGTGGTGCATCGTTTGCCGATGACGTTGTCGTTAGGGTATGCCCGAGGTTTTAACGATGGCAACAAAATCGACGATGAGTTCATATTCTCATTGAAAATTCTTTGAAAAAATATCTGGAATCAACTTTGCCCCTGCAACAAAAGGGTGGCTTGATATTGCAACTGAGGTATGCCGATGCTGTATGACATCCTGGCCCGCGCTCCGGTGGGCCTGCTGCCAGTCGTCATATTCCTGGGTGTGCTGGTGTACATGGACAGTTACAAGCTGGTGCGGCTACATGCCGTACTGTGGGTCATTACGCTGGGTGGCGCCACGGCGGTGGCCAGTTACTTCGTCAACGGCGTCCTGATCGAGCGCAGCGGCTTCGATTTCCTGCAATATTCACGCTACATTGCGCCGCTGGCCGAAGAAACCCTGAAAGGAATAGTGATGGTGTATTTGTTCCGCACCAGCCGCATCGGTTTCCTGGTGGATGCTGCCATCTTCGGTTTTGCGGTTGGCGCAGGATTTGCCGTGGTGGAAAATTTCTATTACCTCTACTCCGGTGCCGGAACCAACATGGGTGTCTGGATTGTGCGTGGATTCGGTACCGCCATCATGCACGGCGGTGTGACCGCGCTTTTCGGCGTGTTGGCGCAAACCCTGACCGAACGCAGCATGAAACTCCATTTGATGTATTACCTTCCCGGACTGTTGCTGGCTTCCGTGCTGCATTCCATATTCAACCATTTTCCAGGATCCCCCATATTGGCCACCTTGGGCACACTGATGGTGCTTCCGGCCGTCTTCTATCTGATATTCAACCGCAGCGCGCACGCCATGCATGCGTGGCTGGAGATAGATTTCGATGCCGATACAGAATTGCTGGAGCTGATTAATTCCAGTGATTTCCATGACAGCAAGATCGGTGTGTACCTCAATGACCTGCGTACCAAGTTTGCCGGCCCCGTGGTGGTGGATTTGCTGTGTTACCTGCGTATCTATACCGAGTTGGCCGTGCGCGCCAAGGGCGTGTTGCTGATGCGGGAAAACGGGCTCGATGTACCGGTGGGTGAACGCACCCGGGAAAAATTCCAGGAATTGCACTACCTGGAAAAAAGCATCGGCAAGACCGGTATCCTGGCGATGAAACCCTTCCTGCAGATGGAGCGGAAGGACTTATGGCAGATGAACGTGCTGGAATAAAAGTCTTGCAGACAAAATAGAGATTTGGGGTCAGAGTAAAAATTACCGAGATTTGCCGAGATTTGGGGTCATACCCGAATTTTTACTCTGACCCCAAATCTTACAGGTGATAGGGGTCCAGACCAGGGATGTCCTTGAAGCCAAGCCCAGCCTGCCTGAGCTGGGTTTGCAGGGTACCCTGTTTATAAGCGTCAAACGTAGCGGTGGCGCCGCCGATATACTTGCCGCCAATAAAGATTTGTGGAATCGTCGGTGAGCCTGTATGTGCTTTCAGAACCGCGCGGATGTTTTCACCGTGGTTGTTTTCCAGGAATTCCCCTGTATCCAGATCTATGGCGCGGTAAGGCACTGCAATCGCGGCAAACAGCTTGCGCACCGCCCAACAGAACTCACACCACTCCACGGCGAACATCACCAGAGGTTGTTCCGGGTTGGATATCGCGTTATGGAAAAAGTTGTCGGCTTCCTGGTTCAAGTCTTGTTCCCTGAGGTTAGCGCCACTGCCGTTGAAAGAAAAAGGATTATAGACGGGATTTCCGCGGCGGCGGTAATCACGGCCATCCAGGGTGAATTACTCGCATGATTGACTTGTCTGCTGGCTGTAACCAAAATCACCGCCACATGAATCAGGTAGCCAACATCGATCCCGCTTTACCCTTATGCGACTTGCACCGTCACCTCGATGGCAGCATACGCCTGCAGACCGTTCTCGAACTGGCGCAGCAGCATGGCATTGACTTGCCGGCGCAAACACCTGAAGCGCTGAGGCCCCACATCCAGGTGGTTGGCGCCGAGTCCGGACTGATGGAGTTTATCGCCAAGTTCCGTTATCTCAGTGAGGTGCTGGTAGACGCGGAGGCTTGCCGGCGGATTGCGCGCGAGAACGTCGAAGACGCGCTGCATGAAGGCATCGATTATATCGAATTGCGCTTCAGCCCCTGGTTCATGGCGCAGGCACACCAACTGGATCCGGCCGAAGTGGTGGCGGCAGTGATCGATGGCACGCGGGCGGGTGAAATGGCCACCGGAGTCAAAGCTCAATTGATCGGGATTCTCAGCCGCACCTATGGGCCAGATACCTGCACGGTGGAACTCGACGCGCTGTTGACGCATCGGGCAGGATTGGTGGCACTCGATCTGGCCGGTGACGAAAAGAACTTCCCGGCCAGCTTGTTTCGCGAGCATTTTCGCCGTGCTCGCGACGCCGGTTTGCATGTCACGGTGCACGCCGGTGAAGCCGATGGAACACACAGTATCTGGTCAGCCATTGAAGACCTTGGTGCGGAACGCATCGGCCATGGCATCAGGGCCGTGGAAGATATACGTCTGATGGATTATCTGGCGGAGAAGGGTATCGGGATCGAGGTTTGCCTGACGTCCAATGTTCATACCAGCGCGGTGACCGATCTGGCCAGTCACCCCGCGCGGCAGCTGTTGCAGCATGGGATGAAGATCAATCTGAATACCGATGATCCCGGCATCAGTGGTATCGACCTGGCCCATGAGTACCAGGTTGCCGCTCCCCTGGCCGGCCTGGACTCCGCCATGTTGCGGCAAATTCAGCTCAATGCCATGGATATGGCGTTCCTCAGTGCAGCGGATAAATCATCCCTGAGGGCGCGGAAAAGGGCGGCAGCTCATTTGTGAGCATGGCGCGATGGTCCCGCCTGGGAGGCCGTGTCAGAGCAGAAACGGACCCAGACGCGGCCGCTGCAGCCAGTTTTCCGGCAACCACCTGGAGCTGGATTCGGCAAAGTGCATGGTGAAGGCGTGGCGGGATTTTTCGGAACGGTTGGGCGAACTGTAGTGCGGCATATGGTCATTGAAAATGACCAGGCTGCCCGCCGGCACTTCCACCGCCAACGTTTCTGTTTCTTCCGGCCAGGGCGTGTCACCCACCTGGCGCAATTCACCGTGCTGCGCCAAGTGGTCATATTCGTAGATGTCGCGCAGCGGGCTGTGGTGCCCGCCGGGTTGCACCCACAGGCAGCCGTTGTCGCGGCGCGCATCTTCCACTGCCACCCAGAAACCGACCCCCGAAGAAGGTGCGGTGATCAGGTAGCTGGCGTCCTGATGCCAGCGCACTTCACCGCCGATGTGGGGTTGCTTGAAGATGTACATGCTTTGCCACAGCTGCGGTGACTGGTAGCCGAGTTCTTGCAGCAGGTCGGCCAGAATGGCTTGCCGGCAGAACGCATTGAATGCCGGATCGAGATCGTGCAGGGCGTGTCCGATCTTGTTGATGGCCAGTGCTTTCGGCCGCAGCAGCCGGCCGCTGTCGTCGAGCGCATCTTCCTCCAGGAAACAATGAATGGCCTCGGCTGATGCGACGAAGTATTGATCACGCCCGCGGTCATGATCTTTGGTGGTGAACACGCTGCGCTGCTGTTCGATGTCGAAATCGTCGACAATGCGCAGCGCAGCCGCACGGATGGAAGCCAGGGCTGACGCGGGGATGATGGACTCCACCACCGCGAAACCATTGCGCTCGTAGTCAGTTTTCAGGTCCATGTGTTTTCATCTTTTGATTCAGCGCACTATGCCAAGGGACCTCTGTATGGTCAATATACGAAATTCAACTGCCGTGCAAAACATTCACCGGCGCGTGGGTGATCACGCGCCAGGTGGCCGCCATGCCGCTGAGGCTTACCAGGATCATGCCGGCCAGCGGGCCGGCCAGCCACAACATGGTGCTGAATTGGTACTCCAGCTCGAACAACCTGGTGGCCAGCAGGTAGGCCGCCAGACTGGCGCCGGCCGCGGCCAGTATGCCGGCCAGCAGGCCGATACAGATAAACTCCGTGGCCACGCCCGACAGCACTTGCCGCCTGGAGGCGCCGAACGTACGCAGCATGGCGCTTTCGTAGCTGCGTTCATCCCGCGTGGACTGCACCGCAGCCCATAACACGGTGAGTCCTGCCAGCAGGGTAAACACGAATACGGCTTGCACCGCCAGGGCGGCCTTGTCCATTACATCGCGCACTTGCGCCAGCATGGCGTCTAAATCAATGGCGGTGACACTGGGGAATGCCCGCATCAGTTCCAGCAAGGCCACGCGCTGCGATTGCGCAATAAAAAGACTGCCAATATAGGTGGCGGGATAGGGATCGAGCACGCCGGGCGAGAACAGTATGAAGAAGTTGGGGCTGAAGGAATCCCATGCCACCTTGCGCAAGCTGCTGACGGTTGCGGAAACAGTTTCTCCGGCGACATCGAAAGCCAGGACGTCACCCAGTGACAGCCCAAGTTCGGCGGCAAATTTCTGCTCGACCGATACTTGCGGCTCGGCGGGCTCGCCATGCCAGAATTGGCCGGCCACGATGCGATTGTCATCCTGCAATGCATTGCTCCAGCTGAGATTGGCATCGCGCCGCGCCCAGCCTTCTCCTTCCGGATCTTCAAAGGTCATTTGCGTGACGTTGTGGCCGTTGATGGTGGTCATGCGCGCCCGCACCAGCGGCACGAATCGGGGTGGAGGAATTTGGCGTTCCTCAAGGAAGCTTTCCATCGCGGCCAATTCGTGTGGCTGGATATTGATCAGGAACTGGTTGGGCGCATTCTCCGGCAGGCTTCGGCGCCAGTCATCCATGAGTTGGTTGCGCACTGTGGTCAGCAACAACAGCACCATCAGCCCCAGGCCGAAAGCCACGATCTGCACCATGCTTTCGCGGCCGCGCCGCGCCAGGTTGGCCAGGCCAAAACGCCAGGAAATACCCGCCACGCCACGCAGGCGCTGCAGCAAGCGGACCAGCAGCCAGCCACTCAAGCCCAATGTGGCGAACGTGACCGCGGCGCCCGCGAGTATGGTCAGCACCAGGCGGGCATCGCGCACCATCCATAACAGCAAAGCGACCAGTGCTGCAATGGCCGCGATCCAGCTGACGCCATAACGTAAAGGCGGCGGTTCGAGGTCCTGCTGCAATACCCGCAACGGGGGTGTCCTGCTCATCTGCAGCAGATCGGGCAGAGCGAAACCCGCCAGGATGCACAGAGCCGTCACTACGCCCAGCACGGCTGGCGCCATGCCCGCTGGAGGCAAGACCTGGTCAATCATGTCGCGCATCAGCCAGGCCAGCCCATATTGCGCCAGATAACCGATGACGCTGCCCGCCACCCCACCGGTCACCGCCACTACCAGCAATTGCAACAGGCTGGAGCGCACCAGCCAGGAGCGGCTTGCGCCCATGCATTTGATCAGTGCAATCCGATCACGGTGACGATGTGAATAGCGCCTGGCCGCCATCGCCACGGCCACCGCTGCCAGCAGCACCGAGACCAGTGACGCCAGATTAAGGAAACGCCCGGCGCGCTCCATGGCAGAGCGGATCTGCGGATTGGCATCCTGGATGTCATTCAACTCCTCACCGGCTTGCAGCCTGGCCCCGAGCAGGGCTTTGAAATGCTCGATAGCCGTGCGTTTGCCGGCGAACAGCATGCGGTAGGAAACCCGGCTTCCCGGTTGAATCAACTGTGTTTGCCCGACGTCAGCCGCGTTGATGAGCAAAGTTGGAGCCAGGTCAGCGAAGCGCCAGCCTTCATCCGGCCGGTGTTCAAGCACCCGGGTCAGCTTCAGCTTTGCCGCGCCCACCTCGATAACGATGCCGGTGTCCACTCCCAGCCTTGACAGCAAGCGCGGCGATGCCCAGGCTTCACCTGCTGGCGGGACGCCCGCAGCCGTGGTCACCTGCGCCAGCAAACGAGGTGCGGTTTGCAGTTGGCCGCGCAAGGGATAACCTGGACTTACGGCCAGAATTCCGGCCAGTGTATTGGCTTCACCGGCGAATACGACACTGGGCATGCTGGTAGTCACTGCCGTGCTCACACCTGCGCTCTGTGCCAGCTGGACATAATCGGCGCTGATGGTTTGCGTCGAGGCAATGCGCAGGTCGGCGGCCAGTGATTCAGCGGCCCGCATCGCCACGGCCTGGCCGACACGGTCGGTCAGAAATGCGACAGCAGTGAGTGCGCTGACGGCGATCAGCAGTGCAGTGGCGAGGACGGTGAGTTCTCCCGCCCTCCAGTCGCGGGCCAGCAGCTTCAGCGACAGTCCCGCTGCGTTCATGCCGGTGCGCATCAGGAGCTCGCGGCAACGAAGCGTCCGGCGTCCATGTACAACACGCGGCTGCAGCGGGAAGCGAGAGAAACGTCATGGGTGACCAGCAGCAGGGTGGTGCCGGCATCGCGGTTGAGCTCGAACAACAGATTGATCACCCGCTCGCCGGTCAGCTGGTCCAGGTTGCCGGTGGGTTCATCGGCAAATAATACCGCTGGCCGCACCACAAACGCGCGCGCAATGGCGACGCGTTGTTTTTCACCTCCGGACAACTGATGCGGGTAATGGCCCTGGCGTTGTTCCAGGCCCACGGTGCGCAATGCAGCAAGAGCTATCCCGGCGGCATGAACCACGCCGGTGAGTTCCAGCGGCAACATCACATTTTCCAGCGCAGTCAGCGAGGGCAGCAGGTGAAAGGACTGGAATACGAAGCCGACGTTTTTGGCCCGCAGCGCAGCGCGGCCGTCTTCATCCAGCGCGGTGATCTCGGTGTCATTGAGCCAGACTTGTCCCCCGCTGGGAACATCCAGGCCGGCGAGCAGTCCCAGCAAGGTGGATTTTCCCGCCCCGGACACGCCGACGATGGCTATGGTTTCACCGGCCAGGATATCCAGGCTTACATGGTCGAGTATGGTCAACGGGCCTTCCGGGCTGTTAACCTGCTTGCACAGGTTTTCAGCCCTTAGTACCGAAACAGGATCGATCATGCGCTCAGTTCTTTCGCTGTTCATTGTTATTACTCTGTCATTCGCCCGGGCCGGGTGGGCAGATAGCGACCGGGTGATTCTGATTCTCGGTGACAGCCTCAGCGCCGCTTATGGAATGGAACTGGGCGAATCCTGGCCCAGCGTGTTACAGCACCGGCTTACAGAAGATGGTCATGCTTACCGGGTTTTCAACTCGAGTATCGTTGGCGATACCACCGAAGGAGGACTGAGCCGGCTGCCGCGACTGCTGGCCGAGCAGCGGCCAGCCATCGTGATCATTGAACTGGGCGGCAATGATGGCCTGCGCGGCTTGCCGTTGGAGGTCACGCGCAACAATCTGCAGTCGATGATAGATCAGAGCCAGGCCACAGGGGCCAGCATTGTGCTCGCGGGCATGCGCCTGCCACCCAATTACGGCCAGACCTACACTGCAAGGTTCAGTGCCATGTTCCTTTCCCTGGCTGCTGATACCAAGGTCAGTTTCATTCCTTTCCTGCTTGAAGGTATCGCGCTGGAACCCAGCCTGATGCAGCTCGATGGTATCCACCCCACGGCACAGGCACAGCCCTTGCTGTTGCACAATGTCTGGCAAGCGCTGGAGCCGCTTTTGCAGCAGCGGTAAAGGACAGCAGATGGATATCATGAATCGGGATGCCGCAGATGGCCGTATGCTGCTGAGTGTGCTCACCTTGGTGGTGGGTACCTGGGGCATTCTCGGATGGTTCGACCTCGCCAACCAGACACAGGCGGGATTCGTTACCAATGGCAACAATACCGTGACGCAGGTTTACCGCGGCGGTCCGGCACAGGCTGCAGGCCTGGGGCCGGGAGATCATATCACCCATGTCGACGGTGTTCCGGTCGAGGATGCCGCTACCATCGCGCGTCAGGCGCGCAAGAAAGTGGGTGAGGTACAACGCCTCACGCTTGCAAGTACCGGGCAATCCAAAGAGTTGCTGATCACTTATGGCCCATTGCCGGAACGTGAACTCCGTTTGGCGCATGCGGCAATGATTGTCGGATTCTGTTTCCTGTTGTTGCCACTGCTGGCGTTTTATCGCCAACCCATCGAGGCTACCCGCGTGCTCGCCGTGATGGGTATCGGTCTCAGCCTGGCATTCATGAACGGACCTTACATCGCTGCATTCAGCATGCGTGCGCTGACCATCGCGATCACCAGCCTGTTCGTGTTATTTGGAGTAGCGGCGCTGCTGCAGTTTTTGCTCGTATTTCCGCAGCGGCGTCCCTGGCTGCGACGGCCCCATGGCAAAAAGTTGCTCTACCTGCCGGCGTTTGTGCTGTGGTTGTTGATTGCCTGGCGGGTGCTGTTTACGCCGGCCGCCAGCCCTGCATTGAATGTGCTGACCAGCACCCTGGCCGGCGTCATCACCGGGTCTTACTTCTTGCTCAGCCTGTTCCAGGTGTTGCGCAACTACAGTCGTACGGACCAGGCCCAACGCCGGGCGCTCAAGATCAATTCGATGCTGCTGGGCACGGTTGCCGCCCTGGTACCCGTAACCATTGCGCAGCTGGTTGCCGCATTTTCACCGCAATCCGCGTTACCGGGGCAGGACTACTACTTCATCACCCTGGCCCTGATCCCCTTGAGTTGGGCCCGTTCGGCAGGCTCATCGGCCGTGTGAGTGCGGCAAATTCGAAATCGACCGGCTGATGGGCAGTATGGCGCCCGCTATGGACGTGGGCCGGGACAGCACGTATTATTCCGCCAATTAACCCATACCCATTGTCCTTTCCGGCGGATTACAACGAAAACCATGATCAAATTCGTCGTGTTCATCATGTTGGCAATAACCTGTTCCGTCCCCGCCGTGGCCGCAGATACAAGCTATCCGGTCTTGCTCGCTGCGGCGGACAGGAATTTGCAGATGCAGCTGGAAAAGCTGGTGCGCAGGCAGGGTTTGTGGCCTGCCGTCGAGCGTGGTGAACTGTCACTGGTGCTGGCCATCGTGACGGATCCGGCCAAGCCGCAGATGGCGGATTTGAATGGCCACAAAATGATGTACGCGGCCAGCTTGCCCAAGATCGCCATCCTGCTGGGGGCCGCGGTGGCCATCGAAGAGGGGAAGCTTGACCTGGATGCGAAGCTGCAGGCGGACATCGTCAACATGATTCGCTATTCATCGAACGAGTGTGCGACACGGGTGCTCGGACAGGTCGGCCGCGAGAATCTGATCAA
This sequence comes from uncultured Gammaproteobacteria bacterium, assembly GCA_963708905.1. GTDB lineage: Bacteria > Pseudomonadota > Gammaproteobacteria > Xanthomonadales > SZUA-36 > SHZL01. The sequence goes on from CAVPUV010000052.1 coordinate 54,676, forward strand.
CTTGCTGCAGTCGCCGGAGTACGATTTTTATGATGCCAACGGCGAAGGGGGCCTGTGGGTAGGCAAGGATTACGGCCCCAGTCCGGCGTATCATCGTGACCCCTTGCACAACCTGTCGCATGGCGCCACGGCATTCCAGGTCGCCCGTTTCTACTACCGGCTCAATGCCGGCACCCTGGTCAACCCCGAGTACACCGAACTGATGCTCGATGCCCTGTCGCATCCGGGAATTCCGCACAAGTTCGTCAAGGGTCTACAGGGTGTGCCGGGCATCGAAGTCTATCGCAAATCCGGTACCTGGAAAGATTTCCATGCTGACAGCGCGCTGGTGCATTTCCGCGATCAGACCTACATCATCGTCGGCCTGGCGCATAACAGGAACGGCGGCAAATGGCTGGCACAACTGGCCCGGCCTATCAACGACATGGTCAGCCTGCAGAAAAAACTTCCCGCCATCGCGCACAACAGATAAGCCACATAAGCCGCACGGCAGCCCTGGCGAAACCGCCGATCGTCAGATTCTGAAAAAAGGTTTGCATATCACTTGAGTCCGTACTTGGGTACGGTTGTAATGTTACGCCCTGCATTCCAGCTTCAACAGGTCAAAAAGCATGTCAGCACCACCAACTGAACTACCAAGGTCCGAGTCGCAAAGCAAAATTCAAACAGGACGCGGCGCCCTCTTTGCCGGCGGGTTGGCCGCGATCTTTGCCTCGGCGTGCTGCCTGGGCCCACTGGTCCTGATCACCCTGGGATTCAGCGGTGCATGGATTGGTAATCTGACCGCACTGGAACCGTATCGCCCGATCTTTATCGCGGCGGCGCTGGTGGCCATGTTCTTCGCCTGGCGCCGCATCTTTCGCCCGCTGCAGGACTGCAAGCCGGGCGAGGTCTGTGCTGTACCCCAGGTGCGAATCACCTACAAGCTTATTTTCTGGATTGTGGCTGCCCTGGTAGTGGTCGCGCTGGCCTTCCCTTATGTCCTTCCACTGTTCTACTGACAGGAGATTCACATGAACAAACTTATCGCCATACTTGCGCTTACCAAAGTCGAAGGCGTCAATAAAGTTGACGTGACATTCGAAAAACTCGAAGACGTCGTCACCTTCGATGATGCCAGGACCAGCGTCCAGGCGCTGACCGAGGCGACCACAAATGCGGGCTATCCGTCATCAGTGAAGAAATGAGCATGCATGATCCGAAAACCCTGATCCGGGCCGGAGAAAAAAATTGATCGATCTAACTGTGGACGGCATGACCTGCGACTCGTGCGCCACTGGCGGCGGGCTGCATGTCGCGGTCATCGGTACCGGCGGCGGCGCGATGGCGGCGGCGATCACGGCCGCCGAGCAGGGCGCCCGGGTCACCCTGATCGAGCGCGGCACGGTCGGCGGCACCTGCGTCAATATCGGCTGCGTGCCCTCGAAGATCATGATCCGCGCGGCGCATTTCGCCCACGCGCGCAAGGAAAGCCCGTTTGATTCCGGCATCTCGGCAGCGGCGCCGCGGATCGATCGCAAAGTATTGCTGGCCCAGCAACAGGCCCGCGTCGAGGAACTGCGCGCGAGCAAGTACCAGGCGATCATCGATGGCAATCCGAGTATCACCCTGCTGCATGGCGAAGCGAGCTTCAAGGACGCCCGCTCGCTCACCGTCACGCTCAACAGCGGCGGCAAGCGGGCCGTGCCCTTCGATCGCGCGTTGATCGCCACCGGCGCGCGCCCGGCCGTGCCGCCGATACGCGGATTGCAGGGCACACCCTATTGGACCTCCACCGAGGCACTGGCCAGCGACACGATTCCGCCCCGGCTGCTGGTGATCGGCTCGTCGGTGGTGGCGGTGGAACTGGCGCAGGCCTATTCGCGCCTTGGCAGCCAGGTGACCATCGTCGCCCGTAGCCGACTGTTCTTGCGTGACGATCCCGCCATCGGCGAGGCGCTGGAACAGGTGTTTGCGGACGAGAGCATCACCGTGCTGCGCCAGACCCAGACTCACTCGGCGGCACATGCGAACCACGAGTTCGTGCTGGAGACGTCCGCCGGAATGCTCACCGGCGATGCGTTGCTGATCGCCACTGGCCGCGCACCGAACGTCGAGGCCCTGAACCTTGATGGGATTGGTGTGCGCACCGGCCAGGGTGGCACGATCGCGGTCGACGCACACCTGCAGACCAGCGTGCCGCATATCTACGCGGCGGGTGACTGTACCGACCAGCCGCAGTTCGTTTATGTGGCGGCCGCTGGCGGCTCGCGTGCGGCGAAGAACATGACCGGCGGCGATGCGACTCTGGACCTGCGCAGCATGCCGGCGGTGGTATTCACCGACCCGCAGATCGCGACCGTCGGATTGTCGGAAGCCGCGGCGCAAGTCCTGGGCATCGAAACCGACAGCCGCACGCTGACGCTCGACAACGTCCCGCGCGCGCTGGTCAATTTCGATACGCGTGGCTTCATCAAGATCGTCGCGGAGGCGGGCACGGGCCAGATTCTGGGCGTACAGGCGGTGGCCGCCGGGGCCGGAGAATTGATCCAGAGCGCGGCGCTGGCGATCCACCACAACATGACCGTTGACGAACTGGCCGGCCAGTTGTTCCCGTACCTGACGATGGTCGAGGGGCTGAAACTGTGCGCCCAGACCTTCACCCGGGACGTCAAACAACTGTCTTGTTGCGCGGCGTGAGCATTGCACCCCGCAGAGAAAATAATGAATTTCAAACCTGCGCCAATGAGGTGGTCCGCTGGCGCGCGGCGCGCCGACCACACCCTTGACCTGATCGTGATCGGCACTGCCGCTCATGCCACCGCCATGGGCTATGCTTACGCTACTCCGGTGTGGGCAAGCCGTGTTCCCGCCGGATCAGCTGGTGGATGCGGGTGGCCATGGTTTGGTGGGTGACGGCGGAATTTTCGCGTAACACGTTGGAAATCAGCACCACCATGTAATACAGGCTGATTCCTTCGGTCTGTTCTTCGATGATGCTCACCGAGTTCATGTAATTGCGCAGGTTGCCATGATACGGCCGGCAGTTGAAGCCGGCTTCTTCCTTGCAGCCCCACCATGAACCCGACTTGGAGTAGACCGCGGCGTTGATTAGCGCCGGTGAGGCAGCGTAACGAATACGGCGCTCGGTGACATACAGCAGGCGCTTTAATTCCAGGCTGCTCCAGGCATCGACCAGTTGGCCCTGTTCCATCAACAGCATCATCTGCAGCAGCGCTTTTGCCGTGGCATAGCTGTTACCGCCGCCATTGACCTGCTTTTTACCGCCGGCGGTAAAGAAACTGCCCTGGCGGATCCGGCTCAGATCCATGCCGTTGCGTGTGACCGGCTCCCAGAACGTGGCCTGGAACAGGCGCGTCAGTTCGCTGACCGGAGTATCTTTGAAGAAGCTGGCAATCGCCGCATCGAGCATGGGGTAATCGGCGCCCAGCTGCCGCAGCAGCATGGCTTCGCGCATCACCATGGACGCGGCGGAGTTGGAACTGACGGAAAAAGTCCAGTCGAGCTCTTCGTATAGCGTGCCCTGGTCGCCTATGTGCATGGGCCGGCGCACCAGCGTGTTGGTAGCAACGTCAAACAGCCGTATGGTGTGATAGTCCGATACCGAGAACGGATCGGCGGTCACCACGGTATCGCGCAGCACCGCCTGGCGGCGTTCGATATCATCCGGCCATGCGTCGGCCAGGGCCTGAAACAGCCCCAGTCCAGCCAGCAGTTTGCCCACGCTGCCAACGTTCTGCTTTTCATTGCCACGATGTTCGGCATAGCGGGGTTGATCCGCAACGGTCAGATCGAGCAGCAACAGGCTGTAGCGGTCAGCCTGATCGCCCAGGATGGCGACCACCTCGTGGGTGAATTCGGGGTCAGGTCTGGGCAGGTGCTGCAGGTCCGTATGGGTCAGCCGTAATTGCACCTGTGCGGTGGACAGAAGCGCGCCGGGCGGTTGTTTGCCGCCTGGAACCAGACCTTCATGGGCCAGCCGCGATGCTTCGATACGACGTATGCCGGTTTCAGCGTAGCCATCCAGCGGCCAGGGCCAGGACAGCGCTGGCAGCATGGCGAGACAGGCGGCAACAAGCATCAGCGCCCGTTGCTGGTTCACGGCTGGGGCACCTCATCGAGTTCGACCGTAAGATCGGCATGGCCGCTCAGGGCAGCATCCATGCGCCGCAGGTACTCGCTACCCCTGGCGGTGGGGTTGTCCAGGAACGGCCGGATCTGGAACAAATGTAATTCGCCATTGAGAAAACCAAATTCGACGTCCGCCGCGGCGGCTTGCCCCAGTTCATTGACAATGGGTGGAAAGGTCGCGGGCAGGCGCCGGGAAAAATCGATGAGCTGGGCAATTTCACCGGCTTGCAGCACGGTATCGCTGCCGCTGGCCGGCACCACCTGCACGCCACCTTCAGGCAGCAGCACCCGCCGGGTCGGGGCGGTTGCGGTAGCCAGAACTTTGATCCGCGAGCCATCCACAGGGATCCGCAGCGATTCCGCGGCCTGTCCGTCCACCGCGCCTCCGGGGCCTTCATTGACGGCAACGGTGAGTACCGTTGGGTCCCCGCTATCGATGTCCTGGGTGACCAGCACTCCGGATTTCTCCACCGCCACGGATTCCAGTAACAGGATCGAGGTATACACGTGCTCCGGCTCGGTCATCAGCGATTGCCGCCAGCCAAAGGCCCGGGCGGTGAAGGGCGAAGCCCAGACGCGTGAAATGCCTTGCAGCAGGGCGTCGAAGCCCACCACGTTCGGCAGGGTCAGATTCAATCCGGCGCCGGTAAACCCGGGCAAATCTTCCACGTTGGTGTCGGAACGAATGAACAGTCCCGGCGTTTTTCCGCGGCCAAAAGTTCCTTCGATTGCAAGTTGCAGCGCCTGCCGCAGCTCGCTGCCGATGGGGGTGGTGACGACGATATCGTATAACTCCGCACGGAAACTCTCGGTCAGCGCCAGCCGTTTCTCGCTGGCCGCGGGCAGTGATTCGAGCAGGCGGTACTGGCCGACCATCCAGTCAAATACGGTGGTCCGTGCCGCTGGATCGCCGCGATAAGGCTGCAGCAATACGTGCCGGTAGAAAACGCCGAATGGAATGGCGATGCCGCGGGCTACTGCATCTGGAAAGTGTGCGCTCAGTTCGCCCAATTTGGCCGCCTTGGGCCCTACGATGCGGCCGGAATCGCCAGCCCGCAAGCGGTTCAGTGGCAGCAGTGTCTGTTCTTCCAGGTCCAGCTTCTGCAGGTCCGGGTGGATCAGCGTGTGGCTGGCCCTGGTACTGGAGACAAAATAAGGGTCCCAGTTGCTGCCATCGGCTGCCAGTTCCACCAGGCCGCCCGGGCTGACGGCCAGCACCGCTGCTTGCTGGTCGTGGCCGGCCACTTGCGCAATCAAGGCCGCGCTCACCACCACGTTCGGTATGCCCAGATTACGCGCCAGCAACTGGATATGCGACAGCGGATTGCCTGCGCCGGCAGTAAGAATTCCGGCAACCGGGGGCAGGTCGGCTATGGTTTCGGGCAGCAGGTAAATGCCGTTGGCGGCAAAGTTTTGCAGGCCGCCTGACGCTGTGTCAGCGTGCAGGATTCCCCTTGCCATACCCGGGTTCAGCGCCGTCAGGCCGAAACCGATCTCGCTGCCGAAGACATGATGTTTGACCCCGCGCAGACGGTTGACATCGCGCATCAGCAGGTCCAGAACATCGGCATAAAACAATAAGGGACTGCCACGCAGCTGGTCCTGAATGAACCCGTTTGCGGCCGGTTCCAGTTGCGCCAGCGTAGTCATGGCTTGCTGGAATTGCATGCGCAAGGATTGCATGGCCCAAGCCGGCACGCGGCCCATGGTGGCCAGCAGTGACAGGTACTCATTCAGCTTTGCGGGTGCGGTCATATCCTGCGCTCTCAGCGCGTCCAGTTCGCCCATCAGGCGCTGGTTGATCAGCCCGGCGCCGTAGGCGGCTTGTGCGGATGAATGGAGCAGGGAAATCAGCTCGAGCCGGGTCATCGACGCCAGCTGCGGCCGCAGTTCCGCGGCGGCGCGAAAATGCTCCAGCTCGGCGCGCAGGCCAAGGTCCAAAACCTGCACGCGCACGAAAGGCGCCTGGATGCGCGGCAAGGCACCGCGCAGTTCCGCCAGCAGGGAAGCGGTCTGCCGGAATCGATTCAATGGCGCCTGATCGCGGACCATTTCATCGGCGGCGTGGAACAGGATTTGCTGCAGCCAGGGCGCAAGATTGTAGGCTGCGGCACGTTCCTTCAACACCCCGTCCAGCGGGGCTGGCTGATACACTCCGTCTATTTCATCGGCGAGTTGCTGGTAAGCGTGCCGCAAGGATTCTGCAGCTATACCCGCTGCATAATCACGCACGCGCTGCGCATCGCTGGCGTCTGGTGCGCCGTGAATCCTGGAGCGCAAGGCCTGAAAAGCGTGATCCTGTTCGGCCAGCGATGCCGACAGCTGTCTGATGTTCTGGATGGAGGCGTTGTCGCTGCCGTGCGGCAGTATTTTCGCGCCCGTGCGCAAAGTGAGATAGCCTGCCTGCAGCCATTGCGCGCTGTCGGCCATCGCTTGCAATAATGCACGGGCACCCGTGCGCTCATCCTCGTCCTGCAATGCGCCCCGGTAATGCATGGCACGGCGCAGGATCCAACCATCGTCAACACCAACCAGGTATTTCTCCACCAGGATCTGGCCGAAGGTATCGCGGAAGTCTGACTGGTTCATGGCCGCTGCGGCGTCGATTCCGGCCAGTACGTTGGCGATCTTGTAGCCGTTCCGCCGCAACGCCATGGCGTGGCTGTTCCATTGCCCGTGCTGGTAACCGCCGCCGTGCTCGCGGCAGGCAAAAGCGACCGGAGCCTGCACGCTGCCATCGTTGCAGAACCACAAGATTTCCGCGAACGGCCCGCGCTGCGAACCTTTCATCTGCTCGACCCATTGCCGGTATTGCGCTACGGGTTCCTGCCCGGCCTGGGCGGAAAGGAAAGCGCAAGCCAACAACATCGAAACTGCCAGATCATGCTTCATGTTCACTTGCCGGGATGATTCAGCCGGACATGAAAATCGTCGCCGGCTGCTCCAGCATCTGTTTCAGTGCCTGGATCATCGCAGCCGCGTCATAACCGTCCACGAAACGGTGATCGAAGGATGAGGACAGATTCATCATCAGGCGAATAACAATCTGTCCGTTCTGCGCCACGGGACGTTCCACGGCCTTGTTGACGCCGATGATGGCCACTTCCGGCAGGTTGATGATGGGTGTGCTGGCGATACCGCCGAGCTTGCCCAGGCTGGTCAGGGTGATGGTCGAACCGCTCAGTTCCTCGCGGCTCGCCGTGTTGTCCCGCGCGGCCCGGGTCAGCCGCCGGATTTCCGCGGCAAGGGCTGCCAGTGAATGTTTTTCGGCATGCCGCACTACGGGAACTTTCAGGCCGTCGCTGGTTTGAGTGGCGATACCGAGGTGCACGGCATGATGCCGGATCAGCACATTCCGTTCCTTATCATAATGGGCATTGCATTGCGGGAATTGCTCCAGAACCCGTAGCAGCGCCAGGCCGATAAAGGGCAACAAGGTCAAGGTATCTTCACCCGCGGCCTTGTTGCTGTTGAGATGGCGGCGCAGTGATTCCAGTTCGGTGACATCCACTTCTTCAACGTAGGCGAAGTGCGGCACTTCCTGGTTGGCCTGTTGCATGCGCTGCGCAATTTTCCGGCGCAGTCCGATTACCTTGATTTCCGTGGCCTTGATTTCCGTGGCGCCCTCGGTGCGATTGCTGCCGGCAAGTCCTGGAACGGCTGCGGCAGGGAGTAAAGACGCGGCCAGGAAGGCATCGAAATCCGCTTGCAGAATCCGCCCCTGCGGCCCGGTTCCCTTCACCCGGTTCAAATCGATGCCCATTTCCCTGGCGCGCTGGCGAATGGAGGGCGAGGTCCTGACCGGGCTGTCCGGCAGCAGCGGCACGCTGGCGGGCTGGACCGCTTTATCTACCGCGACGGGGGTGGCGACGGCCGGCTGATCCTTGTTTTCCGGCGGTGCACCGTGTTCTGGCTTTGCTGCCGCGCTTGCCGCCGCGGTCGCGGTGTCGAAGATAATCAGTGGCGTACCCACGCCGATGGTATCGCCCACCGCACCGGCCATGAAGCTCACCCGGCCACTGACCGGCGCGGTCAATTCAACCGCTGCCTTATCCGTCAGCATCGCGCAGATGGTGTCTTCTTCCTGCACCATGTCCCCCATCTTCACCATCCATTCGGCTATTTCCGCTTCGACCGTACCTTCACCGAGGTCCGGTAATTTAAAAATATATTCGCTCATCCCGCCTCCATAACTTTGCGTATACCGGCCGCCAGCCGCTTCTGACCGGGAAAATACCGCCATTCAAAAGCATGCGGGTAGGGGGTATCCCAGCCGGTGACTCTTTCGATGGGTGCTTTCAGGTGCCAGAAACATTCTTCCTGCACGGTAGTCACGAGTTCGGCGCCATAGCCGCAAAAACGCGTGGCTTCGTGCGCCACCAGGCACCGGCCGGTTTTGACTACCGAGGTTCGCAGGGTTGCAACATCCAGCGGCATCAAGGTGCGCACGTCTATGATTTCGGCGCTGACTCCGGTAAGTTTCGCCGCGGCCTGGGCAACGTGCACCATCGTGCCATAGGTAATGATGGTCAGCTCGTCGCCTGTTTCGACCACGGCCGCCTTACCCAGGGGCACGTTGTAATATTCTTCCGGCACTTCGCCCAGCGGATGGCTGGACCATGCCAGCGCCGGCTTGTCCGGATCGCCATCGAAGGGCCCGTTGTAGATGCGCTTGGGTTCAAAGAACACCACCGGATCATTCGACTCGATGGCGCTGATCAATAAACCCTTGGCGTCAAACGGGTTGGACGGCATCACGGTTTTTACGCCGGAGATATGAGTGAAGATACTTTCGGGACTCTGCGAGTGCGTTTGACCACCGCGGATACCGCCGCCACAGGGTGTGCGAATGGTCACCGGTGAGAAAAAGGTACCGTCGCTGCGATAACGCAGGCGGGCCAGTTCGCTGACGACCTGATCAAACCCTGGATAGATGTAGTCGGCGAACTGGATCTCCGCTACCGGCCGCAGGCCGTTGACGCCCAGGCCTATCGCCGCGCCTATGATGCCGCCTTCCGCGATGGGCGCATCGATGACCCGGTGCTCACCGTATTTTTTGTGCAAGCCTTCGGTGCAGCGGAAAACGCCGCCGAAATAGCCCACGTCCTCACCCAGAACGACCACGGAAGGGTCGATACCCAGCATGATGTCCAATGCTGAATTGATCGCCTGAATCATGCTCATCTGCGCCATGATCAGAGTCCCTCCAGCGCCAGCAGCTCAGCCTGCTGGCGTTTGAGGTGTTCCGGCATTTCCTCGAACACATCTTCGAACATCTCGTGCACATCGAGGAACGGGCCTTCGGTCATCGTGCCGTAGCTGATCGCCTGTTTCCAGCAATCCATGACGTATTGCTTCATTTTCTCTTCCAGCGCGGCGTGCTGCTCATGCGACCACATGCCCAACAGGATCATGTGATTTTTCAGCCGCATCATCGGATCACCCAGGGGAAACGCCGCCCACTCGTCCTTGGGACGGTAGCGGCTTGGGTCATCACTGGTGGAATGCGCGCCGCCGCGGTAGGTGACCAGTTCAATCAGGGTGGGTCCTCCGCCGCTGCGGGCGCGTTCCGCGGCCCATTGCGTCACCGCGTAGACGGCCAGCAGGTCGTTGCCATCCACGCGGATACCCGGTATGCCCAGGCCGATCCCGCGCGCCGCGAAGGAACGCTGTTCGCCGCCGGCGACGCCCTGGAAAGTGGATATGGCCCATTGGTTGTTGACCACGTTGAGTATCACCGGCGCCTGGTAGACCGCGGCGAAGGTCAGGGCATAGTGAAAGTCGGCCTCGGCGGTACTGCCGTCACCCACCCAGGAAGCGGCGATGTCATCTTCGCCTTTGATGGCCGCCGCCATGGCCCAGCCAACCGCTTGCGGGTACTGCGTGGCCAGGTTGCCGGAAATGGTGAATACCCGGTTCTTCGCATTCTGGTAAAACACCGGCATCTGCCGGCCGCGACAGAAATCATGGGTGTTGGACAGGCAATGACTCATCATCTCCACCAGCCCGGTTTCACGCAGGATGTAAAGGCCCTGGTTGCGGTAATGCGGGAACAACATGTCGCCTGCACGCAGGGCCAGGCCGGCGCCGATGGAAACCGCTTCCTCCCCCAGCGACTGCATGTAAAACGTGATTTTGCCCTGGCGCTGCATGCGCAGCATGCGATCATCATATTGCCGCACCAACACCATCAGGCGCATCGCTTCCAGCAGGCTGGATTGATCCAGCCGCGGGTTCCACGGCCCTTGCGCGATGTGGTCGTCATCCAGTACCCGCACCAGTTCACTGGTGAGGAATTCTATGTCAGCAACGCGGGAATCAACTGCGGGCCGGTCCACCGCACCGGCGGCAGACAAGGCCAGGTAACTGAAATCAGGTCGTTCGCCGGGCCGTGCGTGCGCCTGGGGAATATGCAGTCGGGATTTCGCACTCACGCTTCGTCCTCCTGTTAATTAATATCTGTCCATAAACGGGCATCCCAGTCCGTTATGGAATCGCGAAGCAAAAGCGTGGTTTTGCTTCGCTCTCATTTTCAATGAATACGACATTGAAAATGGCGGCACTTCCATGTGCCGCGTTAGCGTGCATCCATTTCCGGATGCGCACTAATTAGTTTTTGCCTGGTGTGGCGCGGGTGTGCTCGATGGCTTGCTGCATGATTTCCAGTGCGGTCAGATCACACGGCGGCAGTTCGGCGTCGCTGTGCTGCAGGGGCGTTATTCTCTCGCCCCAGCGCAGCAGTCCGGCGCCGCGCGTCAGGCCCGCGCCAAAGGCAGCGAGCAACAGCATGCCGCCAGCGGGCACACGGCCTTGTTCCAGCGCTTCAGCCAGTGCTATTGGAATCGATGCAGCGGAGGTATTGCCATATTGGCCGATGTTGAGTGCAACGCGGCTCATGTCGATTTCCAGGTGCTTTGCCAAAGACTCGATAATGCGCTGGTTGGCCTGGTGCGGAATGACCAGGTCGATGTCGCTTTGCTCCAGGCCCGACTCCTGCAGCACGAGCCTGATCTCATCGCTCATACCCTTGACCGCGCGGCGGAATATTTCCCGGCCATTGAACCTGACGCCAAAAATACCGTAGTTGTCGACAAAGCGATTGCCTGCGGTACCGAAGTTGGGAACGTGCAGCACGTCCAGCGCATCACCCTCGCAGCCGAGATGGGCGGCCAGCAAGCCTGTCTCCGTTTCGCTGGGCTGCAGCACGACAGCCCCGGCGCCATCACCGAACAGCACGGCGGAATCGCGCAGGGACCAGTTCAGAAACCAGGTGATGCGTTCGCTGCCAATGACCAATACTTTGCGGTAGCCGGCGGCACGAATCATGGCCGTCGCCACGCTCAGTGCGTAAATGAATCCGCTGCAGCCGGCGTTGAGATCAAACACTGCGGCATGGTGTGCGCCCATCTTGCGCTGCACATGCGCTGCGGTGCTGGGTATGACCGTGTCCGGCGAACAGGTTGCGATAATCAGCAGGTCAACATCTTCCGCCGGCAATCCGGCAGCGGCCAGTGCCCTTTGACCTGCAACGCTGGCGAGCTCGCTGACCGGCACATGCGAAACCCTGCGTTCGCGGATGCCACTGCGGCTGCGAATCCACTCATCGCTGGTGTCGATGACGCTGCACATGTCTTCATTGGTCATGATCGCCGGCGGCACACATTTACCCCACCCGGTAATTTCAGCGTACTTGGGCATCGCGTCTGTTTCTCTGCTCAGGTAGGGGAACGGGCCGCTATTATAGACCGGAAGCTTCCTCTTCGCGCGCTACAGCTATGGGGAATTCAGCTTTGGAACTACAGGTTGGACAGGAAAATGGCCACGATGGCCAGTGCGCGCGGCGGGCTTTGCTTGCCCATGCGGCCCAGGCCGATCGCCGCGCCTATCGCGGCCATCAGGAAGGTGAGACGTGAAGACCAGTTATCGTGTTGCGTGAATGCAGCCATCAGTGCCGCAATACCACCGTGCGATGGCCGTTTTCAAACACCCGGTGTTGACGTAGTGTGCCGTGGCGCCGATCAATTTCACGCCACGCTCGTAAGCCTGGTGATAAGGTCGCGCACCTTTGAAACCGGGCAGGAAAGAATGGTGGATATTGATCGCCCGGCCTGTCAGTTGCTCACGGGCATGCGCGCTCAGGATCTGCATGTAGCGCGCCAGCACCAGTAATTCGGATAATGCGACATCTCGGTAATCAGGCCGCCGCGCGCGGCAATAAAGCCCGTCACGGCGGCGACAATCCCGACGGTATCAGTACAACTGGCCTTTAGAATGAATGCACAGCGGGTCATGATGGGTTCCATATTTTTGCTCAAGTTCTTCAGCGTGCGGTATCGAAGCGATCAACAGCTGCCACAGGTAGCGCGCCAGGCTGCGATCGCAGATCAGGTCAAACACGCATTCGTTGCCGAGGCCGCCAGGACGGTGGTAATGCAGCGTTACGGCGACCTGCTGCAGCCGCGTTCGCGCAGCATGTGCCGCTGCGGCACGATGGCCCTGGAAGTCCAGCCCGCACAGTTTATTCAGCAACCACGGTGCAGCGCTACCCGCAAGGCGGAATACGGCCAGTCCGGCGGACATATCCAGTGCCGCCGTATGGCGGGGATCGACCGCTGCCTGCACTTGCTCGAACAGTCGGCTGGCGCTGAGGTATTCGCTGAACAGCAGCCACTCACCAGGCGCCAGGCAGATGACGGCGGGATCCTGCCCCAGGCTTTGATTGACCTCGGCGGGAAGCGGGATGTCGCCAGCGGCCATCTCGTCCCGCAGTGCTGCAAAGGGCAGCAGGCTGTGGAGGCGCAATAAAGCGACGCCGGTCAGTTCATGCAGGACAATGGAGTTGCCGCTGTAACTGCTCTCGCTCAGGCCGGCTTGTTGCAGCGCCGTGGCGTGAATTTCATCGATCAAATCCTGCCAGCTAATGGCGCTGGAGCCGCCTGGTGTCCCGTTGGTCGTATGCGGATTCATATCTTCAAGCGCTCGTTTTCCTTGTCCCAGAAGGGCGTGGTCACGACTTTGACGGGATAAGTGCTGTGGTCATCGATGACGCTGAGCACGGTGCCTTGCTGGCTGTGGCCGGCACGCAGCATGGCCAGCGCTATGTAACGCCCCAGGTTGGGACTCCAGGCGGCGGAAGTGATCCAGCCGTCGGTGGCAGCGGGTGCGTGCCGGCTTGCGCCGATCAGCAAATGTCCGCCGGCCTGGATTCTCTGCTCCTTGTCCAGCGCCAACAGCCCCACCAGTTGCTTGCGGTCGGGGTCCAGGGTGGCCGGCCGGTAAAGCGATCGTTTGCCGATGAAGTCAGCCTGCTTGTTGCGCGCTGCCTGGCCCCAGCCGACGTCGTCCGGCGTGGTTGCGCCATCGGTATCGCTGCCAACATGCAGATAGCCTTTTTCCAGCCTGAGGGTCATCAGGGCCTCGATGCCGTATGGCTTTACGGCAAATTCAGCGCCCTGCTGCAGGGCCCTGGCGAGGAAACTGCCGGCACGGTTGGCGGGCAGGTTGACTTCGTAACTGGCTTCGCCGCTGAAGCTGACCCGGACCAGGCGCACCGTTTCGCCCGCCAGTTGCCCGCTGCTTACCGACATGTGCGGCAGGGCGGTGGGCGACAGATCGATGCCGGTACCGAGTTTTTGCAGCAGATCACGGGCGCGCGGACCGGCAAAAGTGAAGTTGGCCCACTGCGGGGTGACATCGTCGACCAGCACCCGCAGGCCGGTCCATTCACACTGTAAGCATTCTTCGAACAGCGCCATGATGCGGGCCACACCGCCCGAAGTGGTGTTGACCAGGAAATGATCATCAGCCAGGCGCGAAAAGACGCCGTCATCGATGATCACGCCATTTTCATTCAGCATCAGGCCATAACGCACGCGCCCCACCGCCAGATGGTGCACGTTGTTGAGATAAATCCGATTGAGGAATTCCGCCGCGTGCGGTCCGCGCACCTCGATCTTGCCGATGGGGGAATTGTCGAATATGCCGACGCTGGTGCGCACCGCCCGGGTTTCACGCGCAATCGATGCCTGTGGGGTCTCGCCCGGCTGTGGGTACCAGTCCGGACGTTGCCAGCCACCGTAATCTTCGAAGTGTCCCCGCAGCCGCTGGTGAATTCGATGTGCCGGCAGGTAACGCCGCGGCGCATAGAACTCCCCCTGGTTGCGCCCGGCGATGGCCCCCAGCGTAACGGGCATGTAGGGCGGCCGGAACGTGGTCGTGCCGATGTCTCCGATGCTGCGTCCGGTGAGCGCCGAAAGAGCCAGGAACGCATTCAGATTGCCGGTTTTACCCTGGTCGACGGACATGCCGGTGGTGGTATAACGCTTGAAATGTTCCAGCAGATCATAGCCCTCCCGCACCGCCAGTTGCGCATCGGCGAAGGTGACGTCATGGGCGAGATCGATCCACTGGCGCTGTTTCGCCGGGCGCAGATCAGCGGCGCCTGTCTGGCCTGACTCGATGACGCCTTGTGTGATCAGGGGTTGGTGCACGTGGTAGGACCTGGACCCCAGTTCTGCACACAGACTCATGCAGTCCGCAGCAGCCGAGGCCAGGATTCCGCTGAGGTCAGCCAGGCCGGCAGCCGCACCCATCACGCGAAAACCAAAAGGCAGTCGATCGGGCAGAAAACTCTGGCTAGCTGCATCGAATCTCAGGGAGCCGCGGGCGTGGCAGAACAGGTGAACGCGCGCGGCCCAGCCGCCGGACACCCCCAGCAGGTCACAGGCGACCCGGCCAGTGGGCTTGCCTGCCAGCGTTTCTATGCTGACAGCGCAAATTCCCCGTGTGCCGCGGGTATTGCTGATGCGCGATCCGGTGTACAGCGGCACGCCCAGGCCTGCCAGCAGTTGCCTGAGTTCGTCCCGCACCTGCGGCCGGCTGTCAACGACCGCCCTTACGTCCAGGCCCCGTGCGCACAGGTCGCTGGCGGTCTGATACGCGGTGTCGTTATTGGTCGCAATCACTGCCTGGCGTCCCGCGGCAACGGCATAGCGATTGAGGTAGTGGCGGATGGCGCTGGCCAGCATGATCCCTGGTCGATCATTGTTGGCAAAGATCAGTCCCTGCTCGATGGCGCCGGTCGCCAGCACGATGCGCCGTGGCCGTACCGTCCAGAAGCACTCGCGCCAGCTGCCGCCATCGCCGCGCTGCAGCAACGTGGTGACGTTATGGTCGTAGTTGCCTGCAACGGTGGTGCGCGGCAGCAGAAAAACGCCGGGAAGCGATGCCAGTTCCGCCACGACTTCCGCGATCCATTGTGCCGCCGGCTGACCGTCGAGACCCACCTGTTCCCAGTTCAGGGCGCCGCCAAACTGTACGTCCTGGTCTGCGAGAATGACGCGCAAACCCGCACGGCCGGCCACCAAAGCCGCCATCAGGCCGGCCGGTCCGCCGCCGCAAACCAACACATCGCAATGGGCATTCACCTGTTCGTAGTGATCCGGGTCGGGGTCATGCAAAGGCCGCCCCAGGCCGCTGAGGCGTCGCACCATGCCCTCCCAGGCATGCCAGCTCGGCCATTTGAAGGTCTTGTTGTAAAACCCCGCCGGCCACAGCGCGTGCGTGTAATCCAGTATTCTCGCCAGGTCGAACCCCAGGGCCGGCCAGCCGTTCTGGCTGTGTGCGATCAGGCCGTCGATCAACGGCACCTGTGGCGCCCGGCAGGTCGGTTCGCGGCGCGCACCCTGGCCAATTTCCAGCAGCGCATTTGGCTCTTCCTCGCCAGCGCTGTAGATGCCGCGCGGGCGGTGGTACTTGAAACTGCGGCTGACCATGCGCACGCCATTGGCCAGTAACGCGGAAGCCAGCGAGTCGCCGGCATAGCCGCTATACAGCCGTCCATTGAAGCGAAAGGAAAGCGTCTGCGCACGATCTATGGCGCCACCCGTGGACAGGCGAAACGCTTGCTTCATTGCGGCTTCACTGCCATTGACCCGGGTGCGTGGCCGGCTGGGTCTTCCGCAGGTAATGCGCTGGCGGCAGACTCCCCCATGGCGTAAACCTGCAGGATTTCATGCGTCACGGTGTCGCGTGCGACGTTAAACCACTGGCGGCAACCCCAGGCATGCACCCAACGCTCGCGGTGCAGGCCTTGCGGATTGTCACGGTAAAAGAGGTAATCCGCCCATTCCCGGTCATCCGCCTGGGCCGGATTTGCCGGCCGGGCAATATGCGCCTGGCCGCCGTAGCGGAATTCGGTCTGGTCCCTTTCGCCGCACCAGGGGCACTTGATTCTCAGCATGATGTAGGCCTTTACGATGCCTGGGGGCATAAGGTACATCGCCCCTCGATCTGGCTCAATAAAGAAGTTCGGCACGTCGGCAGATTCACCGGCGGCACTCCATATTCAGGGGCGCAGCAGGTATCATGGGAGTTCGTCCAGGCAAATATCATGAGCGCTTGAAAACACCTTTCATCACAATCCCGTTTTTCCTTCTGCTGGCGCCAGCTGCCGCTGCCTTCGCACAAGTGCCTGGCGTCATGATCAGCGCGGCGCAGGTCAAATCGTTTCCCCTCTCTGCCGAGGCGCTGGGCAATGCGCGCGCCAATGAAGCCATTGAAATACGGGTGGAAATTACCGCGGCACTGACCGCGATCCACTTTACCGAAGGACAGCGGGTGGAAAAAGGCGCGGTGCTGGCGACACTCGAAAGCGCGGAACAACTGGCGGGACTGGCGGCGGCCAAAGCCGCCCTGGTGGAGTCGAGCAGCCAGCTCAAGCGCTCCGAGGAATTGTTCAGGACCAATGTGGTTGCCGCCTCGCAGCTGGAACAGCTCAGGGCCAAGCAGGAAGCGGACCAGGCAGCCGTCAACGCAGCCCAATCCCGTGTCGAGCAAACCGTTATTCGTGCACCATTTTCCGGCCGGCTGGGCTTGCGCCGGGTCAGTGTCGGCAGCATTTTGAATACCGACACCGTAATCACCACCCTCGATGACACATCGGTGATCAAGCTGGATTTCGACGTGCCGGAAGTCTTTATCGCCAACCTCGAACCCGGCCTGGGCGTATCGGCACGCAGCGCGGCCTGGCCCGACACCCTGTTTCAAGGTGAAGTGGCAACAATCGATACACGGGTGGATCCGGTCACGCGCACCGTTATCGTGCGCGCGCTGTTGCCCAACGAACAGGGCCGGTTGCGTCCCGGTATGTTCCTTACGGTGTCCCTGCTCAAGGAAGATTTACAGGCCCTGATGGTTCCGGAAGAAGCCATTGTGCCTGAAGGCAGCAAGCAGTTTGTTTTCGTGGTCGGCGCGACCGGGGTGGCGGAGTTGCGGGAGATCCGTACCGGCCGGCGCCGGCCGGGCGAGGTGGAAGTGCTGCAAGGCCTGGCCGCGGGGGAGCAGGTGATCACTGAAGGCACGCAGAAAGTGCGCAGTGGGCAGAGCGTGCGGGTGATTCTTCGCCCCGCAGCGGGCAGCGGAGCCTGAGCGTGTTCATTTCAGACCTTTCCATACGCCGCCCGGTTTTTGCCGCGGTTATTTCCCTGTTGCTGGTGATACTCGGGTTGGCTGCGTTGTTCCGCCTGCCGGTGCGGCAATACCCGGACATAGATTCCCCGGTCATATCCATCGAGACCAGCTACCGTGGTGCTTCCGCTGAAGTCGTGGAAACCAAGGTCACCCAGATCATCGAGGATGTGATTGCCGGTATCGAAGGCATTGAAAAGCTGACTTCCAGCAGCAGCGATGAGCGTTCTGAAATTCGCGTTGAGTTTGCGCTTAACAGAGACGTGGACGCAGCCGCCAATGACATTCGCGACCGGGTTGCGCGCGTTCTTGATCAATTACCCCAGGAAGCCGATCCACCCGAGATTGCCAAGGCCGACAGCACGTCCGAGGCTGTCATGTACCTCAACCTCAGCTCCGACCGTCATGATGGCCTGCAAGTCACCGACTACGCCGAGCGCCTGCTGATTGACCGTTTATCCACGGTTCCGGGCGTGGCTCGAGTGCGCGTGTCCGGCGCGCGCCGCTATGCGATGCGCGTGTGGCTGGACCGCGAGTCGCTGGCAGCCCGCAGCCTGACCGTGGCAGATGTCGAAAATGCCCTGCGGGCGGAAAATGTCGAGTTACCCGCGGGCCGGCTGGAATCGAGCTCCCGCGAATTCACCTTGCGCACCGAAACCGGGTTTATTGCCGAGGATGATTTTCGCCAACTGGTAGTGGGCCGTGGTGCGGAAGGCCAGATCGTGCGGCTGGGAGAAGTCGCTGAAGTGCGGATTGGAGCCGAAAACGAACGCAGCATTGCCCGTTCCAATGGAGTTGAGGCGGTCTCTCTGGCGATCGAGCAATTATCCAAAGCCAACAGCGTGGCGGTGTCACGCGCGGTAAAGCAGGAAATAGCTGCCATTTCACCTGACTTGCCTGAGGGTATGTCCCTGGTCATCAATTACGACCGCGCCGCATTCATTGAAGCATCCATGGTTGAGGTGTACAAATCACTGATTGTCTCACTCGCTTTGGTGCTGGTGGTTATCTACCTGTTCCTGGGATCTTTCCGCGTGACACTGATACCGGCGGTGGTGGTGCCCATTTCGGTGATCGCCACATTTATGGTGATGGCAGCGCTGGGCTATACCATCAACATTCTGACTCTGCTGGGCATGGTATTGGCCATTGGCCTGGTGGTGGATGATGCCATTGTTGTGCTGGAAAATATCTACCGGCGAATCGAACTGGGGCAGAAACCCCTGCTGGCGGCGCTGGAGGGTTCGCGTGAAATAGGGTTCGCGGTAATTGCCACTACCCTGGTGTTGGTTGCGGTGTTCGTACCCTTGTCATTCATCGAGGGAGATATTGGCCGGCTGTTCCGGGAATTTGGCATCACATTGGCCGCCGCCGTTTTGTTTTCCAGCCTGGTAGCGCTCACCCTGACCCCCATGCTGTGCACCAAGTTATTGCAGGGAGAAGCCCTGCGTAGTGGTCTGTCGCACCGGGTGGATCAGCTTTTTACCAGGCTGTCCGGAAGGTACCGGCGCTGGCTGCAAAGAATAATCGGGAGGCCTGCCGTATCCTTGATCGCAGTCACGGCGCTGACGCTGTTGGCGGCCTGGATGATGGCGATTCTGCCGACAGAATATGCGCCGGCCGAAGACACCGGGGCGTTTTCAATCATGTTGCGCGCACCCGAAGGAGCCAGTTTTGAATACATGGATCGTTATACCCGCGAGATGGAAGCAATCCTGCTGGATGAAATCAAGGAAGGTCAATCCGTACGTCGCTTCCTGACCCGCTTGCCTGGCTCGTTCGGCGGCGGCGAAGTCAATAGCGCACGGGCCGTTGTGCTGCTCGAAGACTGGGATTTACGCGCCGAAGGGGACAAGGATGTGGGCGCCCGATTGCGTACAAAGCTGAACGAGCTGGCAGGCGTCAGAGCCTTGGTTACCTCCGGCAGCAGCCTGGGCATACGCTCGGATGGGCGGCCGGTGGCGATGGTGCTCGGCGGGCCGGACTATGCACAATTGCAGCAATGGCGTGATGCCTTGATGCTCAAATTGGAAACCGTGCCGCAATTGCTCAACCCCGACAGCGACTACCAGGAACGAAAGCCGCAAATGAACGTGGCCGTGGACCGTAACCGCGCCGCCACATTGGGCGTTTCCCTGGAAAACGTGGGCCGCACCCTGGAAACCATGTTGGGTTCACGGATAGTGACCACCTACATCGACCGTGGCCGGGAGTACAACGTGGTGCTGATGGGTAAGGAAGCCGATCGCGCCAGTCCGGACGACTTGAATAACCTCTACGTTCGTTCCGAGTTGACCCGTTCCCTGGTGCCGCTGGCCAACCTGGTGGAGATTACCGAATCGGCCGGACCTTCGGCACTCAACCGGCATGACCGTATGCGCTCCATTACCATTTCCGCGGAACTGGCGGATGGCATCAGGCTGGGTGATGGTATTGCCGCGATGAGCGCGGCGGCCGCGGCCACGCTGCCGGCGGCGGCACGCATCAGCTGGGATGGGGAAAGCACGGAGTATCTTGAGTCGGGGCAGTCACTTTACGTTACTTTTGGGCTGGCCCTGATCATCGTGTTCCTGGTACTGGCGGCGCAATTCGAGAGTTTTATCAATCCGCTGGTGATACTGGTAACCGTGCCGTTGGCCATGACCGGGGCACTGCTGGGCCTGTGGTTCTATGGCTCTTCCATTAACGTCTTCAGCCAGATCGGCGCCATTTTATTGATCGGATTATCGGCCAAAAACGGTGTGTTGATTGTTGAATTCGCCAACCAGCTGCGTGACCGCGGTGAGCAGATCAAGGAAGCGATGCTGGATGCGGCTACGGTGCGATTGCGGCCCATCCTGATGACCAGTGCGGCCACGACCTTTGGCGCCTTGCCTTTGCTTCTGGGTACCGGCGCCGGCGCCGAATCCCGCCAGCCCATTGGTATCGTGGTGGTATTCGGTGTCGCCATTTCGGCTGTGTTCACTTTGTTCATCGTGCCGGCACTGTACGTGCTGCTGGCGCGCAGGACGTCGTCGCCACAGCACGTGAGCCGGCTGATCGAACAACTGCAGCGATCGGTGGTTTCCGGTCACAAGGCCTGAGGGACAGTTTGAGCAGCTTGAATACACGGAGCGCAATGTGAATCAACAGCGCATATACAAGTACACGGCGATAGGCCGGCCGCTGGATCCCAACTGGCCCAGCAATAAAGCCGTTCTGATTTTGCTGCCGTTGGCGGCGCTTGCCGGTCTTGGTTTGTCGCTGTTTGCCGGGGCGGGGATTGGGGCGGCCCTGCACCGTGCGGTCATTTTTGCCCTGGCGGTATTTGGCTGCTGGGCTTTGGCCAGGGAATTATTGCCTGATGATCATATCGCGGCGTTTGTCAGCATGGCGCTTGGTTTTCTTGCCGCCATTGCATTTTTAACACCCGGCTTGCTGGTGCTTTTTACCACCATCGGTCTGGTGCGGGTGCTGAATCGCAGCTCGGGCCTGAGGGCCCGTAGCAGCGATTCCACCGTGGTGTCCTTGCTCGTAATCTGGACTGTGTATGCCACGCAAAGCCCATGGTTCGGCGCCGTGGCTGCGCTGGCCTTTTTTCTTGATGGCGTGCTCAGGAAACCCTGCAAGAGACAATGGTTATTTGCGCTGATTTGTTTTGGCAGCATGGTAGTCTACATCGTGGATTATGATGTGACGTGGTGGCCGTTATTTGTTCCCGACACGCTGTTGAAATGGCTGGCAGTCCTGGCGTCCCTGTTGTTTTTCCTGCACCTTATGTTGCTGAAAAAAGTTGATTCCATGGGCGATGTGAAACAGGAGCACCTTGACCTCGCACGGGTGAAAGCGGGCATGGTCATTGGCATTCTGGCGACCTTGCAAGGGCTGGAGTCGATGCCGCAGGTGATTTTGCCGCTTGCCTCGATTGGTGGCCTGTGTATTGGTATCACGTTCCGGCGCGCGTTCAGAAGTCCGGTCAAAAAACCTGCACGCAGGTTGAACGATTGCAGCGGGGGAGCGCCTGGCCCATGATGATAGAAAGAACTGACACCTATGGAAACTCTGATTTATTCAGAGTTTCCTTGGCACAGGGATGTGCCAACATTTTCAATGACTGTAAGCCATTGAAAATGAGAGCCAAACAAAAATCACATTTTTTGTTTGGCGTGCTCTGATAATTCAAGGATGAATTATTCAGAGCTTCCCTATTACCATGGAGATCAAGATCGTGAAAAAACTTGCCAGCCTGATGTTTTTATTATTGTCCGGCTTGCCCCTGTTCGCCGCTGATTTGCCCGTCGAGGCGCGCATCGAGCAAGCCATGTTGGGCGCGCACCGTTCCGCGGAAAACCTCGCGCGTAATCGCTACAGGCACCCGGTCGGCGCCTTGACGTTCTTCGGCTTGCGGGATGGTATGACGGTGTTGGAAATGTGGCCGGGCGAGGGCTGGTATACCGAGGTGTTGGCGCCGGTCGTGCGCAACCACGGTCAATTCCTGGTGGCAAGCTATGACCTCGGGGTCGCAGGACAACCCCAATACCGTTCCCGGCAGCATCAGCAGCTGCTGGACAAATTTGCCGCCAATCCTGGCATTTACGACCAGGTGGCGGTGATTCCCTTTTCACCACCTCAGTCCGCATCGCTGGGGGAAGCCGCTTCAGTTGATCTCGTGCTCACTTTTCGTGCCGTGCACGGCTGGATTTCCGATGGCCTCGCCGAACAGATATTTTCTGAAATGGCGCGTGTGTTGAAGCCGGGGGGCGTGTTGGGGGTGGTGCAGCACCGCGCTGACAAGGGCACGGATGCGCAAGCCACGGCGAAAAACGGTTATGTGTCGGAGGAAGCGGTTATAGCCCTGGCCAGGTCGGCGGGTCTGTACCTGGAGGCGCGATCCGAGTTGAACGCCAATCCTGCTGACCGCAAAGATTATCCCGATGGAGTGTGGAGCCTGCCCCCGGGACTAGTGGTCTGTGAAAAGATCACGGCGGAGGCGGAGAAGGAGGCATGCAAATCCGCCTGGCAAGCCATTGGCGAAAGCGACCGCATGACCCTGCGCTTCAGGAAGCCTCTGAAATAGAAAATCCGTCCGCCGTCTGATGCCCTGCTTGCGGACCGCGAGCCGGGTGTGGCCGGTTACGCGCATGAGACAGTGTGATGAATAATTTCTCCCTTTACGTCATCACCGTGCTCATCTGGGGTTCGACCTGGTTGGTGATCAACTTTCAACTGGGTGTTGTCGTTCCTGAAGTATCCATTTTATACCGTTATGCCCTGGCGGCTTTGATCCTGTTTGTCTGGTCGGCCATGCGTGGCCTCAAAATGAGATTTGGATTTCGCGCCCATGTTTATTTCATGTTGATGGGCATATTCATGTTCAGCTTCAATTACATGGTCACTTATTCCGCGCAGCAGTACATACCCTCGGCGCTCAATGCCGTGGTGTTTTCCACCATGATGTGGATGAACGTACTGTATGCACGCCTGTTTTTCGGCACGCATATTGAGTCCAGGGTTTACGTGGCCGCCACCCTGGGGATCCTGGGCCTGTTGATCCTGTTCTGGCCCAGCATCAGCAGCATCAATCTCACGGACCGGACCCTGCTGGGCGCGGGGCTCAGTCTGTCCGGGGCGATCATGGCTTCACTGGGCAACATGGTTTCACACCAGGCCCAGGGTGAACGTCTGCCCATTGTCCAGTCCAATGCCTGGGGCATGCTCTACGGCGCGCTCATCACGGCAGGGGTGGTGTTGATTCGGGGACTGCCCTTGAATTTCGAATTTACCGCGGAGTACATCGGTTCCTTGATCTACCTCACGGTAGCGGGTTCCATTATCGCCTTCGGCAGTTATCTGAAGTTGTTGGGACGCGTCGGACCGCACAAGGCGGGTTATGCCATGGTGATGTTCCCGGTGGTTGCGGTGCTGCTGTCTGTGTTGTTCGAGAATCTTGTCGTTGAGTGGCACCTGGTGCTGGGTATGACCCTGGTGCTGACGGGAAATCTGGCTATTTTGGGTGTGCGACGGACGGTCCGCTGGATGCTGCGGCCGGCGGACAAGGCAAGGAAATCGCAGATTTGATGTGCGGTCCTGCGGTCGCTGGAAGATTTTTTTGATACTATCCATTGCCGGGGACTGCGATCGAGTAAAGTTGCTGTAGAACCCGGCATTTCCTGCCTTACTACTCATGGAATAAAGTAAATGAAGCCGTATTTTGAACATATGGAGCGCCTGGGAAAGACGCTCAAGGAAGCACGCGTGACGCGCGCGGTCGCGAGCTCCGAACAACTCAGGCAAACCGAGAGCAATATAGAGCAACTGAAAAAGGACGTGGAAGCAGCGGGTTTCTCCACGGAACAAATGAACCAGCGTGGGGTGATGACCGTGTGGCAGCGGATCGAATACCTGGTTGATCCCGGCAGCTGGCATCCCCTGCACAGCATTTACAACCCCGTCGATAATGAAGAGGGCACCACCAACGTGGTGGATGGACTGGCCAGGATCGAAGGCCGTTGGGCCGTGGTCATTGGCTTTGACAACAAGGTGATGGCCGGCGCCTGGCTGCCCGGACAGGCGGAAAACATTTTGCGCGTTACCGATCTGGCAAAACGCCTGAACATCCCGCTGGTGTGGCTGGTCCATTGCAGCGGCGCGAAGTTGACGGAACAGGAAAAATTTTATCCCAATCGACGTGGTGCCGGCACCCCTTTCTTTCGCCATGCAGAGCTCGAACAGGCAGGCATCCCGGTACTCGCCGGCATTTATGGCACCAACCCGGCTGGAGGGGGTTACCAGAGTATCAGCCCCACCATTCTGATCGCCCACAAGGACGCCAACATGGCCGTCGGTGGTGTGGGCATCGTTTCCGGCATGGCCCCGAGAGGCGGGTTTGACGTGGAAATGCTGGAGGAACTCATCGAAAAGACCCGTGAATTCAGCGCCAGCCCGCCGGGATCCGTGGCGACACATTATGATGTCACTGGTTTTTTTACCCGCGTTTACGCGGAAGAAACCGGTGTACTGGATGGACTCAAGGAGTACATGCAGGCCATTCCGGCCTACAAACCCGAATTTTTCCAGGTAGCCAAACCCAAAGCACCGGAGTTTCCCGCTGAAGACCTGTATTCATTGCTGCCGGCCAACCAGAAAGAGGTCTACAGTTTCGATGACGTGCTGGCGCGTCTGGTCGATGGCAGCGAACACATCGAATTCCGGCCGGATTATGGCCCGGAAATGTACACCGGCCTGTGCAAGCTCGATGGCCTGCTCGTGGCCTGTATTGGTAATCGTCAGGGCTTCCTGGGCAAAGGTTATCCGGAATACGCCGACTACCCGGGCATGGGCGGCAAGCTCTATCGCCAGGGTCTGATCAAGATGAATGAGTTCGTGACCCTGTGCGGCCGCGATCGGATACCGGTCATCTGGTTCCAGGATACCTCGGGCATCGATGTCGGCGACCTCGCGGAAAAAGCCGAATTGCTGGGGCTGGGCCAGGCGCTGATTTATTCAATCCAGCAGACCGATGTGCCAATGATGCTGGTGGTGCTGCGCAAGGGCAGTGCGGCAGCGCATTATATCCTCGGTGGTCCGACGGCAAACCGGCACAATGCATTCACTCTGGGCACGGCGGCGACTGAAATTGCGGTCATGCACGGTGAAACCGCGGCGGTAGCGACCTATTCCCGGCGTGCCATAAAAGAAAAAGATGCGGGGCGGCCGCTGCAACCCATAGTCGATAAAATGAATGAACTGGCGCAACAGTACCATGAGCACTCACAACCGGATTATTGCGCGCGTTACGGTCTGGTCGATGAAATCGTCAAACTGCGGGATCTGCGCAGCTACCTGCAGGCATTTGCGGGCGCAGCCTACCAGAATCCGATATCCTTGTGCCCCCGCCACCAGCTGTTGTTGCCCCGGGTGATCAAGGGATGAGCAGCAGCACATGAATACAAGCAAACACCGATGAGGTAGATCCATGCAGGCTGCAATCGAAGTTTTTTTAAACGGCATTTTTGGCGTCTTTATAGGTCTGGCCGTGCTGTATGTTGCCATCAAGGCCAATACCTTACTGGCCGGCCGGCAAGTGGATAAAAAGGAAGAATAAGCATGGCATTTTTCGACAACATGGGCCTGTTGGCGCTCACGCCGGGCATGGTGTTCATGTGGGCCATCGGCCTGATACTGATTTACCTGGCGATTACCCGGCAGTATGAGCCGCTGTTGCTGCTGCCCATCGGTTTTGGCATCATGCTGACCAATCTGCCACTCACTTACCTGATGGAACCGGGCGCGGGCCTGATCTGGCGCTTTTATCATTATGGCATCGAGTGGGAGGTCATCCCGCCGCTGATTTTTCTGGGACTGGGTGCACTGACGGATTTCGGCGCCATGCTGTCGCAACCGCGGTTGATATTTCTCGGAGCGGCGGCGCAGGTGGGTGTCTATATAACATTTTTTGTCGCCTATGCCATGGGTTTCACTTTGGAAGAGGCCGCAACCATCGGCATCATCGGTGGTGCGGATGGACCCACGACCATTTACCTGTCGGCCAAGCTGGCACCGCAACTGCTGGGCGCCTGTGCCGTGGCGGCCTATTCCTATATGGCCATGGTGCCGCTGATCATGCCCCCCATCATGAAGCTGCTGACCACCGAGGCCGAGCGCAAAATAAGGATGAAGAAAGGCCGCAAGGTCACGACCAGGGAAAAACAGGTCTTTCCGCTGCTGGCCGCCATGGTGATCATCCTGCTGGTGCCGGCTTCGGCGCCACTGATCGCGATGTTCATGCTGGGCAATCTGTTCCGCGAATCCAAAGTGGTGGAACGCTTGAATGAAGCCGCGCAAAACGCTTTGATGAATATCGTCACCATTTTTCTCGGCGTCAGTATCGGCGCCAGCATGAACGCGGAAAATTTTCTGCGCAAAGATAGTATTTTCATCTTCTTTCTGGGTTTATTTGCATTCAGTGTCAGCACCGCCAGCGGTATACTGTTTGCCAAGTTCATGAATTTGTTCACCAGCAATAAAATCAATCCCCTGATAGGCGCGGCGGGTGTATCCGCCGTGCCCATGGCAGCACGTGTGGTACAAAAAGTAGGGGCCAGCGCAGACAAACAGAATTATCTGCTCATGTTTGCCATGGGTCCCAACATCGCCGGCGTGATCGGAACCGCGATTGCGGCCGGCATATTCATCTCAATCCTGAAATAGGGGTAGCAGCATGGCTACAGAAGTTCTGGTTCCATTGGCAGGAAGCATTTGGCAAGTGCTCGTCAAGGTCGGTGACGAAGTCGATGCCGATGACGAGTTGATCATCATTGAAGCGCTTAAAATGGAGAACCCGGTTTATGCACCCTGCGCCGGCACGGTGTCCGAAATACGGGTGAAGAAAGGCGATATCGTCGAGGACGATGAAGTGCTTCTGACCATAGAAGAAAAGTGATGGGTAAATTTGAGGAAATAGCAGCATGAATTTTGATTTGACGGAACAACAGACTTTGGTGCAGGACACGGCCAGGCGTTTCGCCCTGGAGGAAATTGCGCCCACGCTGGAAACGGAAGAAAAAAACCATGAATTCCGCCAGCAGCGGGTGGCGCTGATGGGGGAACTGGGTTTCCTGTCCTGCGTGTTGCCGGAAGAACTGGGTGGCAATGGCATGGGATTTCTGGAATCCGTCCTGATGGCAGAGCAGGTGGCCAAAGTCTCCGCTTCCTGGCGCCTGCCGTTTAACATGCAAAACCTCGGTGCGCCCTTGTCCGTGGCCAAATGGGGCACGGATGAACAGAAGCAGAAGTACATTCCCGGCTGGATCAATGGCACGAAAATGGGCTTTTTTGCCATGACCGAGCCCAATACCGGCTCCGATGTATCGAGCATGAAGACCCATGCCATCGACAGAGGCGACCACTGGGAGCTGCATGGCAGCAAGTTATGGATTACCAATGCTCACGTGGGTGATGCCGGCTTGCTATACGCCTACACAGACCGGGAAAAGGGCAACAAGGGAATGTCCTGTTTCATCCTCGAACCCAAGAATCTGGACGGTTGCACAGCCAGGCCCATAGAGACCAAGCTGGGTTTGCATTGTTCGCCGACGGGTGAGTTCACCTTTGCGGGCGCCAAAATTCCCAAGGACGCACTGCTGGGCGAGCTCAATGAAGGCTTCAAGATGTGTATGTGGCAGTTGGGAAATACGCGCATAGGCTGTGCGGCCGGTGCGCTGGGTGTGGCGGGTGGCGCGCTGGATCTGGCCATCAACTATGCCAACGAGCGGTCCCAGTTTGGCAAGCCCATTGCAAAACACCAGATGGTGCAGGCACAGATTGCCGAAATGGTGGTGGAACACCGTGCGGCGCAAATGCTGGTGTACCACGCAGCCTGGTTGAAGGACCAGGGCAAGCCGAATCAGTATGAGACTTCGATCGCAAAACTGGCGGCATCGGAAGCCGCGGTGCATGCTGCCAACGAGTGCATGAAAATCTTCGGTTCCTATGGCTTTTCATCCGAGTATGCCGCGGAACGATTTTACCGGGATGCCAAATCCCTGCAGGTGGTGGAAGGCACGTCCAACATTCAAAAGATGATTATCTCGGGTATCGCCTGCGGGTTTACCAGCAACCGTTAAACCCGGAAAGTGGGCATCCGGTAGAGGAGTAGAGCCATGTCACCTGCTGCCAGCCAACCGGCGTCAAGCGATTTTCTCGGCGCGGCCGATCCGGCCAGGCTGTTTGTCATTGGTGGCATGTTGCTGGTGATCGCCGGCATGCTTTTCGGTGATCTCTATGCCGTATTCATCATGCACCCCAATAACGGCACCATCGGCGGTGAACTGGGCGCGGCGGTTTCCGCTGCCGCGGCCGGTGATGCAAACAGCGTATTCGGCCATTTCAGCGTCATCGGTGGTTTGCTGGAAAATGCGGGCACCAAGAAAGACGCCCACGTACACATGATTCATGCCGGCTACGTGGCGTTTCTGCTGGCTTTCCTGCAGCCATGGGTGGCCCTGGCGCCCAGGTCCAAACTGCTGTTGGCCAAAACGTTTCTTTGGGCCGCGGTGGTGTTGCCCGTGGCCATATTCCTCATCCATTACGTCGGATTGGTGTACAGCCCCTTGCAGAGCATTGGTTGGGCCAGCATTTTTGCCGACCTTGCCGGCCTGGTATTGGCCCTGGTCCTGGTGGTCGAGCTGGCCGGAATAGGGCGCACCATGCGCGGGCGCGGTGAGCGACAGGGAGCCATCATTCAGCTTGTTGAAAGGAACAGCCGTACCCTGCTCGCCGGCGGCATCCTGCTGCTGCTGGCGGGCTTTCTGTTTGGCGCGTATTACGCCGGCGTTCATATGCAGGAGCACGGGCGCCGTGAGTTGGCCATTCTTGGTGAGCTCATGCAGCAGGCATCCGCCGGGGATGGCGCAGCGGTGAACCAGGGGCTGAGCGCTTACGGCGGTTTGCAGGCGGAGCGGGGCGTGATGATCGCAGCCCATGCGCATGTCATCGAATTCGGCCTGCTGGCGCTGATGATGGCCATTGCTCAACCCTACGTATTCCTGCGCCGTGCCTGGCGCCGCCGGCTGGTGTGGATGATGCTGGGCGGCGCGGCGGCGCTGCCGGCAGCCGTTTATGCGGAGATGTGGTACGGGCTGGTGGCCGGTGGCGTGGCGGATTTCGCCGGCCTCATGCTGATCGTGTCCCTGTTCGGGATGTTCATCGGCGTGTTGCGCCATACCGGAAAAGTGGATGCGACAGAGGGGGATGAGGCATGACGGGATCGCAAAAAATTCTGTTGTCTGCCGGCCTCGCTCTGACCATCCTGGGCATGGCATACGGTTTTTGGTATGCGCTGGTGGATGAACATCCGACCCTGCAGCACATGGGCGTGTCCCTGGCCAGTGCCTTTGCCGAAGTCGCCGCGGGGGAAATGGGTCAGGCCCGCGAGTCTCTGCAAGCCTATGGCGCGACCCGCTTCGAATACCTCCGCGATGTCCACACCCATAGCCACCTGGCGGCGCTCAGTACTCTGCTGCTGGTGCTGGGACTGTTTTTCAAGCAGTTGGCATTCACCGAACGGGTCAGAGTATACTTGGCGTCGCTTCTGGTTTTCGGGACGGTGACACTGCCGCTGGGGTCCTTCCTGGAAATGTTTTTTTCCGGCCCGGTGCCAGCGGTTCTGGCCTTGCTCGGGGCAATATGTGTCATTGCCGGCCTCGCGGTTGCTGCCGCCGGCCTGCTGTTGCCGGCCTCGACAAGGCGGACAGATTGATGGCGTTAACTCCGCATCACCTGATTTGCTGAATGTCTGCATTTGCAGGCGAACTTCACACGGCCACCAGACTGGCGAAAACCATGGGTACAACCGCTAAAGCAGCTGCTTTCGATCGCTGGATCCGCAGCAGCTTCAGAGACATGAATACCGAGCTCGAGGAAATTTACTTCGCCCAGGACAACAGGGCGGCGGTGCAATCGGTGGGCGGGCCCATCAAATCGCGGCTGCAGGAAGAAGGCAGGAATCATATCGCCGGCCTGCTGCATGAAGGCAACACGGATGAAGGTTTTGACCCCGGTTTTGACTTGCTGGGCAATGTGGGTCTGTACATGGGCGCATGCCGCAGGCATGAAATTACCGAGCCGTCACGCGAACGGACATCACCCCTGATCGAAGCCTCGGCACTGGCTCTGCAATTGGGGGCATCGCTGGGTGTCACGCCACGTTTTGCCACCAGTCATCTGGCGACGCACAATTTTGCCCTGCGTGGCAGCTACAAAAGCTTTACCTCGCTGGCAGCGGAGTATCTGTTTCTCGAATACAACACGCGCGGGGTACTGGCTTACAAGCGGGCAGCGGACGCATTGGTGCGCATTTTGCCATTGGGCGTTTCCCATCCGGTCACTTACGATCTGCTGGCGGCGGCAAGAGATGCGCTGATGGACGTCATCCAGTTCAACCAGGCGCTTTATGAAAAACTGGACAGGGACCGTTTCTTTTATTGTGTCCGTCCCTATTACAAGCCCTACCGTGTCGGACCGAATGAATACCGGGGTGCAAATGCCGGCGACTTCGCGGGCATCAATGAAATCGACCTGTTGCTGGGTTTGTGCAGCGCGGATAACCTGTCTTACTCGCAACTGTTGGTCGACAAATTCCTCTATATGATGCCCGAAGACCAGTCACGGCTGCGCGATGTGATGCGGCGCCGGAGCCTGTTGGACAGCTTTCTCGAACTATTGCCATCTGACGGTACGGAAAAGTGGTGGCAAAAGAATGCGCGGATGTTTCTCGATGTCTGTGCTGCGCACGGTCAGTCGGCGGCACAGCACCATGATCAACTGGTCAATAAATTCATCGAAGACCCGGCCAGGGCGCTGCCGGCTGAATATCTCAAAAACATTACTGCCAGCGGCCCACCGCTGGATGTGCTGCTGCGCTCATTGGAAAAATTACGTGATCTGAGGCTTGCTGCCGATCGCGCTGATATCCCGAGCCGTTATGCCGATATTCAACGGCTCAGGCGGCATCTGGGGTTATGATGGAATATATATGAGATGTCATGTAATATCGCACGAGAAGGCTGAAATACACGCCGCATGAAGTTTCAATACATCTAAAGGTAGTTATGCATACGAATTATATTGACGAACACCTGGACGCGATCCGCGGTGAGTTCAAGTTACTGGACCACTGGGTCTATCTGAATGCGGCGGACCAGATGATCCCCGGCAATTACTGGCTGGCGGCGGTGCGCGATTTCTATAATTTCGTTGAATATGGCCGCATGGAAGATATCCCGACCGCGGACATTGCCACGCATCCGTTTTTGCTCGCTGCCTGGAATGAAAGCATAGAACGCAGCGCAAAGTTTATTAACGCCGACAAGGACGAAGTGACCAATGCCTACCGTCCCGCGATAACCGCAAACCTGATCCTGTATAACATGTTCGAATGGCACCGGGGCGACAACGTCGTCATTACCGATCTGTCTTACCCTTCGATACCCTATATTCTGCAGGATCTGAAACGCCGCTATGGCCTTGAAATCCGTGTCGTGCGCAACGTCAACGGCGAGATTCTGATGGAAGACCTGGAAAAGCAGGTGGATGGCAATACACGCATGGTCATCGTTGATCGCACCACGGCATTCTGCGGCTTTACGTTTGATATGAAAGAGGTGTGCCGGATTGCCCATGCCCAGGGCGCGCTGGTTCTGGACGACGCCATGCAGACGTTGGGCGCGGTGGATATAGACGTCAAGGATGATGACGTCGATATGCTCATATCCGGCGCCTATAAATGGCAATGCGGGCCGGAAGGGGCGGGGCTGTTTTATATCAAGCGTGCGGTCATGGACCGGATCGATGCGCGCTATCGCAATTACATCTGGGCGGATTTCCCCGGAGGCATCCCGTTTGCTGACAAGGATCACGATACACTGCTGAGTTGGGAATATCCGCCAGTCAAAACTGCCAATCAGTTTTCACAGGACGTGACCATAGGCCCGGCCTTGTTTGGCTGGATCGCGACCTTGAAGTTCTATGAAAAGATCGGCATCAAAAACGTGGAAGAACGTGTGCGCCGGCTGGGCGGTTATACGATCGACCGTCTGCAGGAAATTGGCTGTACCATTACCAGTCCCACGGACCCGGCAAAACGGCACGGTTTGATTACCTATACCACGGGTGATTACGCCAGGGACAGCGCTTTTTTTCAGCGCTGTGCCGCACCCGGCCGTTGTATGAAACCCGTCAAAATCTCCATGCGCGCGCTGGGCGGGATCGGCAACCTGCGCATCAGCGCCCATTTCTTCAACACGGAAGAAGACATCGATTACCTGGTAGCCCTGCAAAAGAAGATGCTTTGATTTCCACGGAGAGGATACGATGAAATTCGGCGTTCGACTGATCGGATACCTGGGCAATGCGCGTGAACTGCTCCGCCTGGCGGTGCTGGCCGAGCAAGCCGGATTTGATGACGTATGGTTTCCTCATGACACCTTCATGGGCAATACCTGGGTGCTCACCAGCGCGGTTGCCACACACACTTCGCGTATCCGCATCGGCAGCGTGGGGACCAATCCCTACACCACCAACCCGGCGGAAATTGCGACTTATATTGCGACGCTGGATGAGCTGTCCGCTGGCCGCGCCGTACTGGGCCTGGGGTTGCATACCGAGAAGATGGTGCAGTGGACCGGCCTGGACGCGAGCGATTATCTGCCGCGCACCCGCGAGGCGGTGGCCATCATCCGGGCGCTGTTACGCGGCGAAGTCGTGGCCTTCCAGGGTCAAGCATTTCAGTGGACCGAACAATGTT
Organism: uncultured Gammaproteobacteria bacterium; assembly: GCA_963708905.1. GTDB lineage: Bacteria > Pseudomonadota > Gammaproteobacteria > Xanthomonadales > SZUA-36 > SHZL01. The sequence continues at coordinate 87,557 of CAVPUV010000052.1, forward strand.
ATCTGCGCTTCAAGCCTTACCGCAATGCGGTGCCGATTTATGTCTGTGCCTTTGGTGCGGAATACCTGGCCCTGAGTGGCGCCATCGGCGACGGCAGCCTGCCGATGATTACACCCCCGGAATCCGCGACCTACATGGTCAAGGCGATCACGGCCGGCGCCCGCGCGGCCGGGCGTGATCCAGCCGAGGTGGATATTGCCGGCTGCGGGTGGCTGTCGCTGTCACGCAATCGCGCGGAGGCGACAAACGTCCTGCGCCAGATGGTCAGCTACTTTGGCCCTTACCTGGAAGCGCCAGCCCTGGCAACGATCGGCCTTACGCCGGGAGATTTCGAAGTTATCGGAGGTCACGTGGAGGCAGGCCGGTACGATGAAGCCGCAAGTCTGGTGACCGATCAAATGACCGACCTGGCGATCCGGGGCACCCCTGAAGACGTCATCCGGCGGATAGAAGCCCTGGCTGCCATGGGGATCACCCAGGTCAACCTGGGCGGTCCCTTGGGGCCGGACGCTGCTGAAGCCATACGCCTGATGGGCGCGAGCGTCATTCCGTACTTTGCTTGAACCGCCGCAACCATGCTTTTTGCACAATCGAATTCATGCGCGCCTTGCCGTCGGCGGCTACTTCAGGCTCGAGTAGAAAATGAGCACGAATGCCAGCGGCGCGACATAGCGCAGGATAAATCGCCAGAATTTGTATCTGGCGCCGTCCGGCAGACCGAGTTCCTGCAGGGTTGAGTTTCTCGACATCATCCAGCCGGCGAACACCGCAATCAAAAAGGCGTTGAGCGGTAGCATGATATTCGCCACCAGGAAATCCATGCAGTCGAACAGGGTTTTTTGCGCGAAGAATTTGAACATTCCCAGGGGCCTGAACTCGCCCCAGAGGTTGAAGGACAGCGCAACGGCCAGGCCGACCAGCCAGGCCAGGAATCCCGCCGACAGTGCCATCAGCGGCCGCTTGAACCCGCGATGTTCCACCAGCCATGAGACCACCGGTTCCAGCATGCCGATGGAGGAGGTGAGCGCCGCAAACACAAGCAGCACAAAGAACAAACTACCCACCATCGCGCCGCCCGGCATCTGTCCGAAGGCCACCGGCAGCGTAACAAAAATAAGACCGGGCCCTTCACCGGGATTCAGTCCGTAACCCAGAACCAGGGGAAATATGGCCAGGCCGGCGAGTATCGCCACCAGCGTATCGACGATGCCGATAACCGTGGCCGCGAAAGGTAATGAGATGTTCTTGGGCACATAGGCGCCGTAAGTCATCATGGCCCCGACACCCACCGCCAGTGAAAACAGGGCTTGCCCCAGGGCCATCAGTACCGTCGGTATGGTGAGCTTGGAGAAATCCGGGGTAAACAGGAAGTGCAGTCCCGCCTTGAAATCGGCCGTAATCATGGCATAGCCGAGCATGAACAACAAAATAATGAACAAGGCCGGCATCATGATTTTGACCGAGCGCTCCAAGCCCTTGCGGACACCTCTGGCGACAACGAAGACAGTCAGACCAATATAGATCGAATGCCAGAAGAACAGGCGCCAGGGTGAGGCCAGGAGTGCATTGAAAAAAGCGCCGGATTGGTCGCCATCGAATCCGCGAAAGCTGCCCATGGCAGCCTGGAAAACATAATCGACGGCCCAGCCGGCAACCACGCTGTAATAAGTCAGGGCGAGCAGGGGGACCAGGATGCTGAGCCAGCCGATCACCTGCCAGCCCTGATGGCGGCCTTCCTGGCGCGCCAGATTGGACATGCCAACCACCGGGCTTTGGTGACCGCGCCGGCCCATGGCCAGCTCCGCGGCAATGATGGGAATGCCCAGCAACAGGACAAACCCGACATAGACCAGCACAAATGCACCACCGCCATTCTGGCCGGCTACATAAGGAAACCGCCAGATGTTGCCCAGTCCTACCGCCGCGCCTGTCGCTGCCAGCAGAAATGCTGATCGGGATGACCAGGATTCATGGACGGAAGCTGATGCCATTGTGTTCTCCGGATAGAATAAAAGCGGGGACTTCAGAGCAGCAGTTCGCGCCGCTGCTCCAGGGCATGAAACAGATGATCGATGTCCGCCTGATTATTATAAAAGTGCGGGGCGATGCGCAGATTGCCATTGCGGCCGGAAACCACGATGTTTTCTTCGGCCAGACTGGCTACCAGTCGATTATGGTCGCTGCAGCGGATGGTGATCATCGCCGCATGTTGCGCCGGATTGAGCGGTGATGCCAGACGGTAACCTGCTGCCGTGGCCGCGTTCTTGATCGCTGCGGTGAGTTCGCCGATGCGGTGCTCGATCGCCTCCAGCCCGACTTCATGCACAATCGCCAGTCCGGCTTCGGCCATATAGGTGTTGGGAACAGCCGGCGTACCCGCCTCGAACCGTCTCGCAGTAGTTGCCGGCGCGTAGCGGGTGATATCCATCGCCATGATATCTTCCTGCGCAAACCAGCCCGTGACCGTGGGCGTCAACGACTCGATCAGTTGCTGGCGCGCATACAGGAAGCCGATGCCGGCGGTTCCCAGCAGGTATTTCAGCATACCGCCGACGACGAAATCGACTCCCGACGTTTTGACGTCGAACTGCAGGGTCCCCAGTGCCTGGTAGCCATCCACCAGCGTCAGGGCGCCCTTGCTGCGGGCGATTTCGGCGATGGCCGCCACATCCTGTTTCGCACCGTGGCGAAAAGCCACCTGTGCGGTGGCAACGATCAGCGTCTCTTCATCGATGGCCTGGGCAAATTTCTCCAGCGGTATTTTGCCGTTCTCTTCGGTGAGGCGGACGACGCGCGCGCCACGCAGTTCCTGCGCATACCAGATCTGTGCATTGGTGGGGAATTCAAAATCGGTGATGACCACCTTGTTACGCGGCCCAGCAAAGTTCAAAGCGCTGGCAACGGCGTTGATGCCCGCCGATACCGAAGCAGTTACCGCTATTTCATCGGACGCGGCGCCGAGCAGTCTGGCCACGGAGTCTCTGACCGCCTGGTTGCGTTCCAGCCAGTAGTCCCAATCCGCGCCCCGGTCGTTGCGGGCGGCGAGATAACGTTGCAGCGAGGCTTCCACCTCGCTGGCCAGGGCTGCATAGGAACAGCTGTTCAGGTAGGTCTGCTTCTGTAATACCGGGAATCGGGCTCGTATTTGTTCCCAGCTCTGTCCGTTTTTTGATTTGGTCACTTGATTATTCCTGAAGACACTGAGAAGCTGTGCCAGTAAGTCTGAACCAATCTGCCGCAGGCGGGAAGACCTCTGGCGCCAGCCACGAGCGCCGGGCAACAGACGCGTGTAAACTACATGATAACGGATATAATTTCAAACAGGGGAAATCTCTGATATGGCAACGCAAGAAACCGGAAAGCCCTGGCTGGGGAAGTTTGTCCCTTATCTCATTTACCGCATTACCAATCACCTCAACTGCAAATTGCGCAAAAACCTGAAGCGTTCCCGCGTCAATATCGCCCGCTGGCGGGTGCTGTCCGTATTACAGGACCATGGCCGGCTGAATATGGGCCAGATCGTGGAACATACCCTCATCGAGCAACCGACGGTCAGCCGCATCGTGGACCAGCTGGAACGCGAAGGGCTGGCCATGCGGGAATCCTCTGGTGCGGATTCGCGGTTTGTAGAGGTAATACTGACCCCGGCAGGCGAAAATGCCTTCAAGGAAATTTACCCGATAGCCACCCAGCACCAGGAACAGGCGCTCAAGGGGTTCAATCAGCAGGAAATTAAAACCCTGATTGGTTTTCTTGAGCGCATCCAGAATAATATTTCAAGCCACGGGTAATTCAGAAGCAGCTCGAAAGGGTGACAGGCACCGGGCGTGGCGCTGATTTACTTGCGTCACCGGGCCAAGTGAATTTCGTCTTGAATGTATATATGATATGGCATATGCTTACGTAAATTTAACAGCTTGATGTAGTCCCCCGAGTAAACCTGTACGATCCGATCTGGAGAGAAATATAATGAGGCACAAGCAAATTGCAGTATTGATACATGCTTTGGCGGCTCCGTTGTTGCTGTCCACCAGCGGCCTGGTGTTCGCGCAAGCGACCGGGAGCGGTGAGGCGTCAACTGAAAATAAAGGGGCGATGGAAGAAATCATCGTCACCTCGCGCAAGATGGGTGCGGAAAGCCTGCAGGATATTCCCGCGGCGATCAGCGCTCTGGACAGAAAAGCCCTCGAGGAAATGATGGTGGTCGATTTCGAGGATTTCGCCCGCCAGGTTCCCGGACTGAGCTTTCTCGATACCAGCCCCGGCGAACGGCGTTACGTGATCCGCGGCATCCAGTCCGCCGGTCAGCAACAGGTCGCCGTTTATTACGATGAAGTTCCCCTGCCGGGCGTGCAAAGTTCCACTTCGGACAGCGGCGGCCAGACCACGGACCTGAAGCTGTACGATATGGAGCGGGTCGAAGTACTGCGCGGCCCGCAGGGTACAGTCTTCGGCGCCAACTCGCAGGGCGGCACGGTGCGCTTCATCACCACGCAACCGAAACTGGGTACCTGGGAGGCCTATGTCAGCGGCGAGACGTCGCGCACCGATCCCTCCAGCGATAACAACTGGAACTACCAGGCCGTGGCCAATTTGCCCGTCGGCGACACGTTCGCTGCGCGTGTGCTGGTTTATGATGGCGAGGACAAAGGCTACATCGACAATACGCGCTGCCGCGCCACCAATCCGGCAGAAGATCCGCAGGACCCAGGCACGCAGCTGTCCTGCCTGGACCAGCAGGACTACAACTGGAGCAACACCACGGGATTGCGTGCGAACCTGCTGTGGGAGGCCAGCGACACGGTGCGCATCAAGGGCCAATTCTGGTATCAGGATCGCGAGACCGGCGGCGATTCGCGCTATCACCCCTTCGATGCCTACAACCCGGACCCGACCGATCCGGTCTACGCCGGTCACGCGGATTCAGTCGCGGCCTTTACCTTTTTCCAGGAGGGTGAATTCAAGAGCGGCGACTTCGCGCTGACGCCCAAGCCCGATGAGCAGAAAATATACAGCCTGACCGGCGAGTTCGAGTTGCCATTCGCCAATCTGACGGCCACGGCCTCACGCTATGAGCGCGACTTCGACTTCAAATTCGACTCCACCTGGATCGATACCTTCCTGCTGCAGGATGACCTCGGCAAGCCTACTTGTGAGACCGGAGTTCCCGCGGGAGGTGACTGTTTGCGCTCGGATCTGCTGTTTGCTCTGACCGACCAGCAGCAGAGCCTGGAGCAGAATGCGTTCGAATTCCGTTTCAACTCCAAGGAGTCTGACTCAGCGATCAAGTGGGTCGCCGGCGGCTTTTACCGCAAACGGGATAGCAGCTTCCACAGTTTCGTGCCGGTGATCAACACCGACGGCGTGGTATTCGATCCCGTCGCCCCGGTCACCCTTCCGCCCACCGGCGAGATCGGTTCGGGCATTCCGGGCTGTATTCCCTGTGTATTCGCCCGCGAGGATAACAAGGAAATCGAGGAATACGCATTTTTCGGCGAGGTCAACTGGTCCATCACCGATGTGCTGGATTTGAATTTCGGCGCGCGCTATTTCCACGTCGATCAAACCGAGGCGGGGCGCACCAACTTCCAGTTCGCCGCTTTCGCCCCGAACCCGCCCGACCCGACCACCCCGGATGGGGCCACTCCGTTCAGTATCAATAATCTGAGCGATGAAGAGGTGCCGTGGAAGGTCGCGCTTGCCTGGCGCGCTTCGGAGGATGTTACCCTGTACGGTCTGCGTGCAATCGGTTACCGGCTGGGCGGCACCAACAATCGTGGCATCGGAGCGATCTTCATTCCCGAGCAGTTCTCGGGTGATGAACTGACCAACTATGAGGCCGGTGTCAAGTCACTATGGGCCGACCGGCGCGTGACCTTCAATCTGTCGGCATTTTACATGGAGTGGAAGAACATGCAGGTTGCGGGCCAGGATCTGACCGGCGCCTTCGGCTTTATCGGCAATGCCGGTAAAGCGGAAGTGCGCGGTCTGGAAGGCGAATTCGCTGCCGCGGTCACGGACAGTTTTGATGTCACCGCGTCATTTACTTACCTGGACAAGCATGAATTGACCGAGGACCAGATTTCAGATGTCATCATCGCGCCCGGCAGAAAGGGCGATCTGATCCCGCGCGTACCGGAATGGCTGGCGGCGTTTACCGCACAATACAGTTACGAGCTGCCGATTGCCGGTTGGGGCGGGGCGTTCCGGCTGGAGGGCAGCTATACGGACGACTCGTTTACCCAATTCGATCCTAATGCCGCCAACTACCGTCACCAGGACTCCTATTCGATCTTTAACGCCCGGGCCAGTTTCCACAATGACCCCATGGATCTGGACTTCACGCTGTTTGTCGAGAACATTTTTGACAAGCGCGGTGACGTGTTCATCGGTGGTGGCTCCGGCGGAGAGCCGACCAGCAAAGTAACCAATCGCCCGTTGACTGTCGGCGTGCAGGTCACCAAGGGCTTCGGCCGCTAGGGATTTTGTCCTGCGGGTGGCGTGCCAGACACCCCTGGGAGTACGATCCACCACAGGACAGTCACCCGCACCCGGTGACTGTCCTTCTTTTTTGAAGGGATATCAACATGCGTCAGAACCTGATTCAAAGTGTCATTGCTGTTACGCTGTTTCTCGCCTGTCTGGCGAGTCTGAACGCGACCGCCGCGGACTATTACAGGCCCGCGGAGTACTCCGTGCCCGCCGGCACCACCATCATCCACGCCGGCACCTTGCTGGCGGTTCCAGGTAAAGCACCGCTCGAGGCGCAAAGCATCATCGTGCGTAACGGCCAGGTTGTGGAAATTCGGCCGGGTTACATCCAGCCGGCGGACCTCCAGGCCGAAGGTGAGGTTCGAGTGATCGACTTGTCAGAGCAGTTTGTGATGCCGGGCTTCATCGACCTGCACGTACACCTTTCAGGCCAGGCTGGCAGCGACCGCAAACTGGATGCAGTCACCACGACGGACGCGGATACCGCATTGACCGCCCAGATGTATGCGAAGCGGACATTGCTGGGAGGGTTTACCACGGTGCGTGATCTGGGTTCGCGGGGTGATGCCCTGTTCGCGCTGCGTGATGCGGTCAAGGCGGGTAAAGTCGCCGGGCCCAAGATTCTCGTTTGTGGAGACGCCATCACACCGACGGGCGGACACGGAGATTTCCACGGCTTCCGTCAGGAAGTGCTGGATGCCTTGCCTTCGACCGGGGTTTGTGACGGCGCCGACAGCTGCCGCGCGGCCGTACGCCGCCAGGTCAAGCGCGGCGCCGATGTCATCAAGGTCACAGTGACCGGTGGCGTGTTGAGTGAAACGGCGACCGGTACCGGGCAGCAATTCACCGATGAAGAGCTACGCGCCATTGCCGATACCGCCCATGCGCTGGGCCGTAAAGTTACTGCACATGCGCATGAAAAAGCCGGCATAGAAGCCGCACTGCATGCCGGATTCGACTCGATCGAACACGCCATGTGGGCGGACAAAGGCACGATGAAACTGTTCAATGAGACCGGTGCCTGGATGATTCCCACGGTCTATCCCATCACCGCCGTTGGCGATACTCCGGAAAAAATGCGGCAAGGTCCATTCAAGGACATGCCGCCGCCGGTCATGGAGAAACTGTTGCGCCTCGGCAAACAGCCCAAGGACATGACCCGGCTGGCCCACAGCATGGGGGTCAAGATTGCGCTGGGCACCGATTCCGGCGTATCGCCGCACGGCGAGAATGCGAATGAATTCATCGAATACGTCAATGCCGGCATGTCGGCGATGGAAGCGCTGCAGGCGGGCACGGTCAACGCGGCGGAGGCGGGTGGCATCACCGGCAAGGCCGGTTCCATAGAGCCCGGCAAGGCAGCGGATATCGTGGCGATGGCGCAAAGCCCGCTCGAGGACATCAGCGCGGTACTGCGCCTGCAGTTCATCATGCGGGATGGTGTCGTATTCAAGCAGCAGGATTGAGCGGGGTACTGAAGCATGAATTCCAGGATACTTTTGCGCTTTGTACCAACGCTCGTTGTGGCCGCCGCGTTCAGTTGCGGCCCCGCGGCGTTTGCCGGCACGCTGTTGATTGAAAATGTGACCTTGATCGATGGCACCGGGCACCCACCCGTCGCCACTGCTTCGGTGCTGATTGAAGGTGACCGGATCCGCCTGGTCTCGCGCCAGCCCATCGATGCGCCGGCGAAAACACAGCGCATCGATGGCACGGGCAAATACCTGATACCCGGCCTGATGGATATGCACATCCATTTGCAAGGCAGTGCCGAGGTCACTCCGGAAGGCTTGCTGGTGACCGGCAATGACAAGGCCAAAGGCATCCGTGCCTTGCACAGTTATCTGTATACCGGCGTCACCTCGGTCTATGATGCCGGCAACGTGCCGGACTATATCCTGGGGCTGAGAGACGAGGAGCGTAGCGGCACCCTGGTGAGTCCGCGCATATTTGCCACCGGCGGTATCGTGACCTATCCGGGCAGTCACGGCAGTAATGAATTCGCCACGCTGGTGGACAGCTGGCCGCAGGCCATTCCTGCCCTGAAAGCGCACGTCGCGCGCGCACCGGATATTGTCAAACTCACGTTCGAGGAGCGCGGTTGGGGCGCACGGCCCATGATCCCCATCCTGCCCGTGGGCCTGATGCAGCACATCATCGAGTACTACAATGATCGCGGTATCCGCACCACCGTTCACACATCCAGCGAATACCGCGCGCGCCAGGCCATTTACGCCGGCATCGATTCACTGGCACATCCGGTCATCCAGGGACCCATCACGGACAGCTTTGCCAAACTGATGGGCGCCAAAAAAACTCCGATGGTCACCACGCTGACCATTGGCGAGAATTACAGCCGCCTGGCCGAACACCCCGAGTATCTGGACGGGCCGCTGTATCAGGCCACGCTGACGGCCGAAGAAATAGCCAACCTGAAGACGGAAAAACGCCAGGAATACCAGCAGCGGAAATGGACCTGGTGGATGAAAATCATGACCACCATTGCGCAGGAAAATGTGCGCAAGATACATGATGCCGGCGGCATTCTGGTGGCGGGTACCGATCAGACCACCGGGCCGGCCTTGCACCGTGAACTCGAACTGTTGGCTGATGCCGGAATTCCCCCGGCCGATATCATTCGCATCGCCACGCTGAACGGGGCGGTTTTCCTTGGCAAGGAAAAAGACCTGGGCTCCATCGAGGAAGGCAAAATTGCAGACCTGGTGTTGTTGGCGGCGGATCCTACGGCAGATATCAGGAATGCCGGGCAGATCGTTGAGGTCATCAAGTCCGGCCAGATCATCGATCGTTCCGCACTGGATTTGCCGATCAACCACTGAGCTGCGCGAAAAATACCCGGCAAGTGGCAAGCGCCGATCAGCAAAATCAAGGTACAGATGGATAAACCAACGAGTCATCTTGCGCGTGCACTCAAGGAGTTGAATGAACTCCTTGGCGACAGGCTGAGTGCGGGCCAAGCCGTCCGCGATCATCACTCGGGAGATGAATCATGGCACGAAAAGCGGCCTCCCGACGCGGTTTGTTTTGTCAACAGTGCGGATGAAGTGTCCGGGGTAGTAAAAATATGCAACCGGTACAGAATTCCGCTCATCCCTTTTGGTACGGGTACCGGCCTGGAGGGCGGCACCGTGGCCCATCAGGGCGGCGTTTGTGTCGATCTTTCGTACATGAATTCCATTATCAAAGTGAACGCGGAGGATTTGGATTGCGTGGTGCAGCCTGGGGTCACGCGCAAGCAACTGGACCGTTACCTGCACGATAGCGGCCTGTTTTTCCCGATCGATCCGGGTGCGGACGCCTCACTGGGCGGCATGGCGGCCACCCGTGCATCCGGCACCAATGCCGTGCGTTACGGCACCATGCGGGAAAATGTATTATCCCTCAAAGTGGTCATGGCGGACGGCAGCATGGTCACCACCGGCCAGCGCGCGCGCAAGTCCGCGGCGGGATATGACCTGACGCATCTATTCGTCGGTTCCGAAGGGACATTGGGCATCATTGTCGAACTGACCTTGCGCCTGCACGGCCGGCCGGAAGCCGTATCGTCCGCGAGGGTTTGCTTCGATGAAATCGACGGCGCCGTCAAAACCGCGATCCAGACCATACAGTGTGGCATTCCCATCGCCCGCGTGGAGCTGCTCGATGCGGCGCAAATGCAGGCCATCAACCGCTATTCCCGCACCAGCTACGCGGAAAAGGCGACACTGTTTCTCGAGTTTCACGGCAGTACCGCAGCGGTAAAAGAGCAGGCGCAAGCTGTGGGTGAAATTTGCGCGGACCTGGGCGGGTCCGGCTTCGAGTGGACCGCCTATGAAGAGCAACGCCGGGAAATGTGGGATGCGCGTCACTCGGCTGCTTATGCCGCCATGGCGGTCAAACCGGCGGCGAAAGCCTATGCCAGCGATGTATGCGTGCCGATATCGAGACTGGCCGACTGCATCCGCGAAACGCGTGAAGATGTTCAGGCCAGTACGCGGATACCGACTTTTCTGCTGGGACATATCGGTGATGGAAACTTTCACTATGTCTTTCTCGTCGACCCCGAAGTTCCGTCGGAACTCGAGGGGGTGCTGCAATTGAGCGAGCGCATGGTGCAACGGGCCATCCGCATGGGCGGCACCTGCACCGGCGAACACGGTATCGGCCTGGGCAAACAGAAATATTTGCGGCTGGAATTTGGCGAAACAGGGCTCGAATTGATGCGGACATTGAAGGCCGCCCTGGATCCGCACAATCTGATGAATCCGGGCAAGCTGCTGCCGGCTGGCGCAAGGCCTGATGACGAGAACTCGTCTGCGCTCAGAGTTGCTGCTGAAGAATTTTTGCCATGACTTCCAGGTCGATATTGCCGCCGCTTACAACGCAAACGGTTTTGCCTGGCGGGGCCTTTCCGGCCAGCGCGGCGGCAACGGCGATGGCCCCGGCGCCTTCTGCCACAACATGGTTATGGCCGCACAGAAAGCGTATGGCAGCAGCAACCCCGGATACCGGTACGACCACGGTTGCGTCAACGAGCGCGTTGATAAGAGGCCACATTTCCTTCAACACAGTGGGAGCGCCAGCACCGGAAATGAAGGACGGATGCACCGCAACAGGCACTGGTTGGCCGGCCTTGAATGCCGCAGTGGCGGGCGTCGCGGCATCGCTTTCGGCAACGATGATGCGCGTGTCCGGTTTCAATGCGCGGATTGCGGCGGCAATGCCGCAGGCAATACCACCGCCGCCGAAGGGCACAATAACGCTGGCAACGTCAGGCAGCTGCTCAATGATTTCAAGACCAATCGTTCCATTTCCTGCCAATGCAGCGGGGTCCCGGACCGCATCGGCGTACAAGCCTGGATCGGTGGCATGGCCGCGGTTCTCGATAATCTGCCACCATGCATCGTGGCTCAACAGATGAACGACAGCACCGAACTTTCTGATGGCGCCGAGCTTTGCCTCCGGACTGCTTTCCGGGGCGTATACCCTGGCGCTGATGCCGAGTTGCTGCGCCATCCATGCCAGGCCGAGACCGGCATTGCCGGAACTGGCGGTATAGGCGCCGTGGCGCAACGCGTCCTGGTCCGCGGTCAGCAGGATATTGCCCATGGAGCGAACCTTGTAGGCTCCTATGGGCTGCAGGTTTTCCAGTTTGAGATAAATTTCGCTTTTGCCGTCGGGCGTATTGAGACGCAACAAAGGCGTTCGAATGATGTAGGGTGCGAGCACTCTTGCGGCGGCGCGAATTTCATCCAGTGTCGGGGTGGTGGGCGTGGCGTCAGTCATGATCGGATCCGGATAATACGTGGCGGAACACTAGACCTTTTTCAATTGCAGATCAATACTAAGGAGTTTTTATGAAATGGCCGGCGAATAGAATCACACAGAGTTCACCCAAGAGCTTCGGTATGTACGAAAAAGCCATGAAGCTGATGGAGCAGAACAAGGATGTCATCCACCTCGAAGTAGGCCGGCCGGATTTCGATACTCCATTGCACATCAAGGAGGCGGCCAAGAAGGCGCTCGATGATGGCATCGTGCATTACGGCGAGTTTGCCGGCGACCACAAGCTCCGCCAGGCGCTGGCAGGCAAACTCAAGACGTTCAACAAGCTGGAGGTTGCGCCCGACGAGATTCTGGTAACCAATGGGCTCACCCATGCCGCCTACGCCGTATTCATGGCAGCGCTGGACGAGGGCGATGAAGTGATTTTGCTGGAACCCTACTATCCACAGCATATCAACAAGATCGAACTGGCCGGCGGCAAGGTTGTGACCGCGCCGCTGGACCGCAACAACGGCTTTCAGATAGATCGGGCCGCGATCGAGTCGCGGATTACACAGAAGACAAAAATGATCTGCATCGTCAATCCGGCCAATCCGACCGGTCGGGTCTACCGCCGTGACGAACTCCAGATCATTGCCGATCTGGCCACAAAGCACGATCTGCTGGTGATCAGCGATGAGGTCTATGAACAGATTACCTACGACGGCCATCAGCACATCAGTATCGCCACACTGCCCGGAATGTGGCAGCGCACCTTCAGCGCCTTTGCGTTCACCAAGGCATTCGCCATGGACGGATGGCGGCTGGGTTACGTAGCCTGCAGGAAAGAATTCATGCCGGCATTGCTGAAGATAACGGTCAATGATGTCGCCCATGTCAACGTGTTTATTCAGCACGGCGCCTATGCGGCAATCACCGGACCTCAGGACTGTCTCGCGGAAATGCTGCGGGAAGATGACCGGCGCAGGAAACTGGTATGCCAGCGCCTGAATGCCATGGACGGGATCGTCTGCCCGTCACCCGAGGGCACCATCTACGCTTTTCCCGATGTCAGCTCATTCGGCAAACCGTCGAAGCAGATCGCCGAGGAGATATTGGCGGAGACTTTTGTGGTAACAGAGGAGGGTTCTTTTTACGGACCCGCCGGCGAGGGGCATCTGCGAATCTGTTTTGGCGCCGAGCCTTATGCAGTGATTGAACAAGCCATGGACCGCTTGCAGGCATATTTCGAAAAATGAGCTCCATGGCCAGCCCGCAACGCACTGATATGAGGTAGTCATAATGAAAACATTTCCATGGGCCGATTGGGCAGTCTTCAGACTGTTCAACCTGGTGATCGTGGTGCTGATGAGTTTGCCAGGGCAGGTGGCCGCTGCAGAACCTGTTTACCAGCCACAACTTTATCAGGCTCTGGAATGGCGCAATATCGGCCCTTATCGGGGCGGCCGGGTAACGGCAGTGGCGGGTCATGCCGCCGAACCCTTCACTTTTTACATGGGCGCCACGGGCGGCGGCGTGTGGAAGACAAAAAATGGCGGGGTTACCTGGGAAAACGTATCGGACGGGTATTTCCATACCGGCACCATCGGCGGTATTGCGGTGGCGCCGTCGGACGCAAATGTGGTCTATGCGGGCACCGGCGAATCACCCGTTCGCGGAGTCTCGACTTCGCATGGCGACGGCGTTTATAAATCAAGCGATGCGGGCAAGACGTGGCAGCACATCGGTCTTGAACTGACCCGCCAGATTGCCAAGGTCGTGGTCCATCCCGCCAATGCAAATATCGTGTACGTGGCCGCTCAGGGCAGCCCCTGGGCTGCGACCAAAGAACGTGGCATCTACCGCAGTACCGACGGCGGTATCCATTGGAAAAAAGTGCTGTACGTGGATGAGAATACCGGCGCGAGTTTTCTGACCATTGATCCACACAATCCACAGGTGCTTTACGCCTCCATGTGGGATCATCGGCGCAAGCCCTGGACCGTCATCAGCGGTGGCCCGGGCAGCGGTCTTTATAAGACCACCGACGGTGGTGACAACTGGGTCGAACTGACCGCGGGCTTGCCTGCCCTTATGGGTAATACCGCTGCTGCCGTGTCGCCGGCAAACTCCGATCGCGTTTATGCCATGATCGAGGCGGAAGAGGGTGGTGTGTTCCGTTCCGACGATGCGGGGGCGACCTGGAAACGGGTCAATGGCGACAACGGCATCCGCGACCGAGGCTGGTACTACACCCATATCTTCGCGGACCCGCAGGATGAAAACACGGTCTACGTGTTGGCCAACGCCACGGTGAAGTCGACCGATGGCGGCGTTACTTTCACGGAAATCAAGGTCCCGCATGGAGACACCCATGACCTGTGGATCAATCCCGAGCACAGCAATTGGATGGTGCACGGTAATGACGGTGGCGCGAATGTTTCCTATGACGGTGGTGAGAACTGGTCCAGCAGCATGAATCAACCCACTGCCCAACTCTACCGGGTGGCTGTGGATAATCGGTTTCCTTACAATCTGTATGCAGGTCAGCAGGATAATTCCACCGTGCGCATTCCCTCGCGCACGATGGACAATGGCATCGGACAGGAGGACTGGCATGCGGTGGCGGGTGGCGAGAGCGCCCAGATCGCCTTCGACGCGGATAATCCCGAACTGATCTACGGCACCGACATACTCGGCACCATCGCCCTGCTCAATGAGAAAACGGGTGAGCTGCGTGATATTGAAGCCTATCCCTATTTTTCCGCTTTCCGGCCCATACGGGAGTTGCAGCTGCGTTTCAACTGGAATGCCCCGGTGGTTGTTTCCATGCATGATCCCAGCGTTATTTATCACGGCGCCAACAAGATCCTCAAGTCGACAAATCAAGGCCAGAGCTGGGATGTGATCAGTCCCGACCTGACACGCAACGAGGCGAGCAAACAAGGCACTACCGGCGGCCCGATCAGCATCGAGGGAGCAGGTGGCGAGCACTACGGAACGCTGCAGTATATTGCCGAATCACCGCATGATGCGTCGACGATCTGGACCGGCTCGGATGATGGCCTGGTGTACCTCACCCGGGACGGCGGCGCCAACTGGCAGAACGTGACGCCGCACGGCATGCCGGAAGCACAAATCAATATGGTCGAGATATCGCCGCACGATCCCGCTACCGCATACCTCGCGGTGACGCGTTACAAGTTCAACGATTTCACGCCGCATATTTACCGGACGGATAATTACGGCAAGAAATGGACGGAAATTGTCAAAGGCATAGATGCGCAGGCATTCGTCCGCGTCGTGCGCGAAGACCCCCGGCGCCAAGGCCTGTTATATGCCGGTACTGAAGCGGGAATGTACGTATCGTTCAATGAGGGGCGTGCGTGGCAGTCGCTGCAGCTCAATCTGCCCCAGGTGCCCATTACCGACCTGCGGGTGCATGACGATGACCTGCTGGCATCGACCCAGGGCCGCGCGTTCTGGATCCTGGATGACATAACGCCACTGCAACAATTGAATGAGGATAGCGCAGACGCGGATCTCCACATATTCAAACCCAAGCCCAGCTACCACATCTTCGCCTCGGGCTGGGGCCAGAAACCCGGCAAGAACCCGCCGAACGGAGTGGTGCTCCGCTATCTGCTGGCACCGCCGCCGGCCGCGGACGACTGAGCCGCTGAAGCTGGAAATTCTCGATACGCAAGGTACGGTTATCCGCACGTTTACCAGTGCTGCGGCAGCAGAAGAGAAAGATGTTCTGGTGAAAGGTGTGCAGGGGGACCGACCGCCGCCGCCGCTGCCGGTGAAGCGCGGGATGAACAGCTATGTCTGGGATCTCAAAGTCGAGCGCCTGACCCCGGTGGCCAACGCGATTCGTTATGTCAGCGCGGAAGCCTATCACGTGGCGCCGGGGTCATACACCGCGCGTCTGAGCCAAAATGGGAAATCGGTCACGCAGACGTTTGCGGTGATACCGGATCCTCGCCGGGCGCCGGTTGCCGCTGCGGCCTGGGCCCATCAACAAGAGCTGCTGGCCAATATCTGGCGTGATGTCAACGACGTGCACAGGTCTGCCAACCGGAGCAGATTTTTATCCGCGCAGATCAAGCGGGTGATCGATCAGGCCGGGGATAACCCGAAGGCAAAGGAAATTGCTGAACAGGGGACTGCACTGGTTGCCTTGCTGGACGCGTGGGAAATTCATGAGCCCCAGGCGGAGTTGCCCGGAGGCGTGCAGGATTTTGTCAGCGTCCCCAACCGGCTGCTGAGCACGCAATATCTTTATTTGAAAAGTGCCATCGACCAGGATCCTCCGGTAACGCAGGGAGCGGAAAAACGTTACGCTGAAATCAGCCAACAGTGGGCGGGTATCAAGGCCGATTTGCAGCGGATTCTCGATGAAGACCTGGGCGATTTCAACCGGCTGCTGAGCACAGCGGATATTAAGCCGGTCAAATAATGAAATCGAACAGCTGGCAATTTGATGCCTATGGGGAGCCAGGCGTAACGCTACAGTGGCGCGAACAGGAACTTGCCGAGCCGGGGCCGGGACAGGCGTGGGTGAAAATCCATGCGATCGGCATGAACTATTCGGATTGGACCTGTGTGCTGGGCCGGCATTTTCCAAGCGGGAAATTCCCCAGTTGCCTGGGTGGCGAAGCGGTTGGCGAGATCATTGCTCTGGGCCCGCGGACCAACAGCGGACCCGCGCCGGTAAGCCGGCTGCAACTGGACATTGGAGCGCGGGTGGGGACGCTCTCGGGGCGCGTCAATGGTGCTGCCATGGGCGTGTATCGTGACATCGGCTTGTACCATCAAGCCGACCTGGTGCCGGTACCCGCTTCTTACTCCGATGAAGAGGCTGCAGCCTTGTGGACCGCGATGATCACGATGGGGGGAGCGATGGAAATGGGCGGCATGACCGCCGCTACGGCTGCCGGCAAGCGGGTGCTGATCACGGCCGGCAGCAGCGGCATGGGTGGACTGGCGCTCAAACTTGCCAGCAGTTGGGGCGCCACCACGATTGCCACCACGCGCAAGGCGGATAAAGCGGCAAAGCTGGGCCAGCTGGCTGATCGGGTGATCGTGTGTAAAGATAGCGCCGGCCTGGTGGAAGGCGTGCAAAAAGCGACCAATGGACAAGGGGTTGATCTGGTGCTCGATCCGGTGGGCGCAGCCTTCTATCCCGGATTTTTGGCAGCGGCCGCGCGTGGCGCAGCCATTGTCAGTTACGAGTGTATCAGCGGCACGCAGGCAAACATCTCCATCATGGATATGATGATGAAAGACGTGAGCTTCCACGGCTTTACCATTTTTCGCCCGATGAATGATCCGGCGATGCTCAACCGGCTGGTTGATATTGGCCTGGACAACGCGCAAGCACTGCGTCCCGTGGTTTCCAGAACCTTTGATTTATCTGCGGCGCCGGAAGCGCTGGAGGTATTGGGGCGATCCGAACACCTGGGCAAAATGGTCATCAAGACCTGAACATGCTGGTTCAGGTGGCGCGGCCGGGATCACCCGACAGGGTTAATGCCATCAGTCCGCGGACCCGGCAAAAAGCACGCGTCTGTACATCGCGTGGTGGCTGGTTGCGCCCTCGTGGGGCGGGAAGTGGTGATAATCGGCGCGCAGCTCATGGCGTACCTGCGAAGCCATTGCGGCGTTCAGATCTGCAATACTGTCGAACACAATTTCATTGCCCAGAAAACTGTCCGTGGACATGAGGCGGTTGGCGTCCCGCCAGTCAACGGGGCTGTAACACAGGATATTTCGAATGCGGGGAAAATGCGCCATGATCGGCGGATGATGAGCGCAATAGTGATCTCTGAAAGCCTGTGCCTTTTCGACCGGGGAATAGTAGCGCACGACAAAGGAGACCGGCGCGCGGCGCGGTGGACTGGAGCCGTCAAGCAGCGGAAAGTGCCGGGCACTGAATGCTTCCGTGGTGACCTGGAAATCGCCGTTCCGGGGCATTGCGGCAAGGGCGTCAGCCACCGCGGCATTTGCCATGGCTTCTTCCAGCCCGGCGCGCGTGGCGAAATCCGCCTGAACCATGAGCAGCTTGCCGGATTCGCAGCCGAGATAGGGATCCTCAACGGATTGCGGGGAATATGCTTCGATGCGGACTGCCGGGGCGCTGCGGTGCAGCGCCGGGCCGAAAACGCCATCAGCCCAGGCCTGCAGTTTTTCCTCTTGTCCTGCCGGCCCGTCAACATGCAAAAAATACGCCAGGGTCATCGTCCGGCTTCCACGGGATTGATGGGGAGGTTTTTGTGCGTGCCGTCGCAAACGGGTTGGGATCGGGTGTGCTTGCAGGCACAGAAATAAACTTCCCCGTCCACCTGGGCAATATACTCCACGGGAACAAAGCCGGTGTCCTTGTGCGAGCCGTCGCAAAAGGGTTGATTGGCGGATCGCCCGCAAGCGCACCAGAAATATTTCTTGCCGTTGCGGACGGTTTCCAGGCACGGTTGTCGTTTGGCAATGACCGCTTCAGACATCTTCAGTTTCCTTATTCAGTTTCAGTTTGGCAGTGAGTTTAACCGATGTGGGCAGATCCTGCGTGCGCCTTTTCCAGTTCCTCGCTTGCCTCCAGCCAATCCCATTCCCGCTGTTGCAGCAGCGCCCGTATGTCGGCCTGAAGTTTGATCAGGGAAGTGAGTTCGGGCTTGCGCTTGCCGTCGAGGTAGAGTGTCTCATCGGTCAGTTGAATCTCAATTCCTTTCAGCTCATGTCGTAAGGCGTCCATCTCGCTGTCCAGTCGACGCACGCGATCCGACAGCGGTTTGAGCCGTGATCTTTTTCGCGCGTCTTGCTGGCGCTGCTCCTTTTTGCCCGGCGGCTTCACGGCAGCCGGCAGCTCGTCCGGCGCTTCTCCTCTGGCCTTGATTTCCTCCTGTTGCGCCAGCCAGGCCGGGTAGTCATCCAGGCTGCGAGCAAAATCTTCGACCCGGCCATCGTGCACGATGACCAGTTCATCACAGACCGAGCGCAGCAAGTGGCGGTCGTGCGAGATCACGACCAGCGCGCCCTCGTACTCGACCAGCGCCATGCTCAGCGCCTGTCGCATGTCCAGGTCGAGGTGGTTGGTAGGTTCGTCGAGCAGCAGCAGATTGGGTTTTTGGCGAATGATCAGCGCCAGCACCAGGCGGGCTTTTTCCCCACCGGAGAAAGGTGCGACCGGATCGAAAATACGGTCACCTGTGAAACCGAAGCCACCGAGATAGTGACGCAGTTCCTGTTCGCGATCTGCTGGATGCTGATCGCGCAAATGAGCCAGCGGACTTTGTTCCGGCTGCAGCAAATCCAGCTGATGCTGGGTGAAATAACCGATACGGGTATCCCGGTGAATGATGCGCGCGCCAGAAAGCACCGTGCTGCCATCCGCCAGCGCTTTGACCAGCGTCGACTTGCCCGCTCCATTGACCCCGAGCAGCCCGAGCCGGTCACCGGCAGCCAGCCTGATGTTGACCTCATTCAGCACCGGCAGACCGGTGCTGTAACCCGCTGCCACGTCTTCCAGCTGCAGCAGGTGCGGTGGCTGCTTGTCCGGTGCGGGAATGGCAAAGTGAAACGGGGAGTCTACATGCGCAGGTGCGATCTGCGTCATGCGGTCGAGCATCTTCAGGCGGCTTTGCGCCTGTTTGGCTTTGGAAGCTTTGTAGCGAAAGCGGTCGACATAGCTCTGAATGTGGCTGATTTCTCTCTGCTGCTTCTGATACATGGCTTGTTGCTGCGCCAGTTGTTCACTGCGTATGCGCTCAAACTGGCTGTAATTGCCGTTATACAGATTGATCTGCTGTCGCTCGATGTGGGCTATCCGGTTGCATACGCCATCGAGAAAATCGCGATCATGCGAGATGAGCAACAACATGCCCTGATATCGCTTCAACCAGCCTTCAAGCCAGAGGATGGCGGGCAGGTCGAGATGATTGGTGGGTTCGTCGAGCAATAACAGGTCAGAACGACACATCAGAGCCTGTGCCAGGTTCAGTCGCATGCGCCAGCCACCGGAAAATGATCTGACCGGTTGGCGGATCGTGGCATGGCCGAACCCCAGTCCATGCAGCAAGCGCGCGGCACGCGCCTCCGCGCTGTAGCCGTCAATGGCATCGAGCTGGTCCCAGGCGAGGTGTTGCTCTGCCGACGGCCCGCTGGCACCCCCGTGCTGTAAAGCGGACTGGATGGCGCGCAGTTCGGGGTCGCCGTCGAGCACGTAATCCAGGGCAGCCTGAGCGGACGAAGGACTTTCCTGCGCCACGTGCGCAACACGGGCGTTTGCGACCAGGTTCACTTCGCCCTCATCGGCATCCAGGCGGCCAAGGATCGCATCGAACAGGGATGATTTGCCGCTGCCATTGGCGCCGGTTAAACCCAGGCGCTGTCCTGGATGAACCTGGAAAGTGGCATGGGTGAACAGCAGGCGCTCGCCCCGGCGCAGGCCGACCTGGTTAAGTTGCAACATGACTCTGGATTGATGGCAATGTGATCAAGGCGCGGTATTATACGCGCGGAGTGCATTGGCGGCGTGTGTCTGATCGACGCCGGCGCCGTCGTACGCGGGTACTGCGCGTCAATCCCAGCGGTTGGCGGTTTCCGCAAAATTGGCCCGTTGCGGGCGCACCAGGCAAAAGCGCTGTCCGGTAGGGGCTTCCATCACCACCCAGCGCTTGACCGGACCGATGCGCCGCGCACCAAGGGTTTCCAGCCGCCGGACTTCCGCTTCGATGTCGTCGCATTCGATGTCGAGATGCACCCGGCTGGGGTGGTCCACTTTCTGCACCTCGATATGGTAGTCATTTGGGCGGGTATTGAGCGCGACGTAGTTTTTTTCCGCCGGTTCATTGTCCTTCCTGCGCTCCAGTCCCAGCGCCGCGCTCCAGAATTTCGCGGCGGCGTCCACATCGTCTGTCGCACAATCGATGATGAAGCCGGCGAGTTGGCTTTTGTGCATGGTAATCTCCTATAGGGCCTGTTCAGATGCGGGCAGCAAAAGCCTTGCGCGGCAGATAGCAGCCAAAACCCTCGTCCACCAATGCTTTGCCTTCATCCACCGCCACGGTGCCGCGCAGGATGGTGGTGCGGGTCTTGCCCTGGACTTGCCAGCCTTCATAGACCGAATAATCGCAATTCATATGGTGGGTCCTGGCGGACACGGTATGTTTGACCGCCGGATCAAAAATGATGATATCGGCATCGGAACCCACTGCGATGGTACCCTTGCGCGGGAACAATCCAAAAATCCTGGCCGCGGCTGTCGAACTGACATCGACAAACTTGTTCAGGGAGATGCGGCCTTGATGCACGCCTTCTGAATACAGCAATTCCATGCGGTTCTCGATCCCCGGTGCGCCGTTCGGAATCCTGGCAAAATTGTCTTTGCCCATTTCTTTCTGCTGCATGCAGAAACGGGCAGTGGTCGGTGGCCACATGGTGCACCAGGTTCTGGTTGATGCCGGCCCATAAAGCTTCCCGGTCCTTCATCTTGCGCAGCGGTGGGCTCATGACCACCTTGGCGCCTTCGAATCCATCCTGGAAATAGAGAGATTCGTCCAGCAACAGGTACTGGATGCAGGTTTCAACATAGACTTTCTGATTTCGTGAAGTGGCGGCACGTACCCTCTGCAGCGCTTCCTCGCAGGTCAGGTGAACAATGTAATTCGGGCAACCGGCCTGCCAGGCCAGGTCGATCACGCGTCCGCTGGCCTCGGCTTCACACAGGGCGGGTCGGGACAGCACGTGGTAGCGCGGCTCGATTTTGCCCGCGGCGAGAAACGTCTGCACCTGGTGATCGATCATATCGCCATTTTCGCAGTGCGAGGTAATGATGCCGCCATGTGCAACCAACTCTTTCATCAGTTCGAACATCTGCCGGTCATCAATCATCAGCGCGCCTTTGTAGGCCATGAAGGTCTTGAACGAATTGATGCCGTGTTCGTGGATCACCCGGGGAATTTCCTTGCGGGTGTTGTCGTTGAAATCGGTTACCGCGCAATGGAACGCGTAATCGCCAACGGCATGACCGTCGGCTTTGCCATGCCAGGCCATGATGGCGGCTTCCAGGCTGTCACCCTGGGTCTGGATGGCAAAATCCACAATACTGGTGGTGCCGCCGTGCAGGCCGGCCAGCGTGCCGGATGCGAATGAATCACTGGAATGGGTGCCCATGAACGGCAGTTCCATGTGGGTATGGGCGTCTATGCCTCCGGGGAAAAGGTAACAACCGGCAGCGTCAATGACCTGATCCGCGGGTTCATCCAGTTTCTGGCCGATGGTGACGACTTTTTCGCCTTGTATCAGCAGGTCACCCCGGTAGTGGTCACTGGCAGTGACGATGGTGCCATTGCGGATCAGCAAAGACTTCATGGCTTGGTTCCTCGACTGGCGATTGGGTTGCTCGGTTCGTTCAGGATATCATCCTGTTGCTAAAATGCTATCCTGAATCATGCCGGAATGTCAGGAGCAAACCGTGGACACTTTTCTGCAGGCGGCGCTCGCGGAAGCACGCCAGGGATTGGACGAAGGGGGAATTCCCATCGGCTCGGTGCTGGTGCATCGCGGCGTCATCATCGGTCGCGGTCACAATCGCCGGGTGCAGCAAAACAGCGCCGTGTTGCACGGCGAGATGGATGCGCTGGAAAACGCCGGCAGGCTGCCAGCCTCGCACTACCGCGAATGCACCCTGTACACCACCTTGTCGCCTTGTTCGATGTGTTCCGGGGCTATCCTCTTGTACGGCATTCCCAAGGTAGTGGTTGGTGAAAACCGCACCTTCATGGGTGAAGAAGACCTGCTGCGCGCGCGTGGAGTGGAGGTCGAAGTGCTGCAGGATGCCGGATGTATCCGCTTGATGCGGGACTTCATCGCCACCAGCGCGGAATTGTGGAATGAAGATATTGGCGTGTAAGGGCCGTCCTGCATCACCTTGAGTATTTCCTATTTCTGCTCAGTCGCCGACCCCGGTTGGGTAAGTCGGCCGAAGCGAGACTTGTTTATTCAGCGAACCCTGAATCATGCATCCATGAATTATCAAGCAATTACCGGGATTGCGGGTTATAATGACAACGAACCGGTTCATTGCAGTTGTTCACTCTTTTTTGTCACAGTCTGGAGTTAAAGTATGATCAAAAGAAAACTTACATCACGGGCAGCTATTGCCGCCGTGGGTGTTCTATTTTTACCACTGTTTGGCAGCCTGACCTCGGAGCCCGCACAGGCTCAAGACGAAAGCCACCGGGGTATTGAGGAAGTCATCGTAACCGCGACCAAGCGTGGTGATACCAATGTTCAGGATATTGCCGGCGGCATCCACGCCCTCAGTGGCGACTCGCTGCAAGACCGGGGTATCAAGGATTTCGACGGATTTGCCGGACAGGTTCCCGGTCTGCAATTCCAGGACCTCGGCCCCGGCGACAAGGAATACATCATCCGCGGTATCAACGGCAATGGGCCGGCAGTGGTCGGCGCCTATTTTGATGAGTATGTCATTACCGCCAATGACCAGCAGGATGGCGGTGGCAAGAACGCGCCCATCAAGTTGATCGACATGCAGCGGGTGGAAGTGCTGAACGGCCCGCAAGGCACGCTGTATGGCGCCAACTCCATGGCCGGTAATATCAAATTCATTCCGCGTAAACCGGATGCGCAGGCATTTGACGCCTTTGTCGATACTGATTTCTCCGATACCAGAAACGGTGGTTTCAACTATACCGTCAGCGGCGCGGTAAACATTCCCCTGGTGCAGGATACTTTGGCATTGCGCTTTGTTGGCTGGCGCACCGACGCGGATGGCTGGATCGATCAGCCGCGTCTGGAAAATGGCCCCGGCAGTTACACCGGTAATGCCAAGGATATCAATGACGAAGAGACCAATGGCGGACGCTTGATGTTGCGCTGGACTCCCGATGAACACACCACGGTCGATCTGATGTACATGAACCAGGACCTGGAGGTAGGTGGTTCATCGCGCTTTACGCTGCCGGGAAATCCTGCGTGGCCGGACCTGTCGCCAGAATTGCTCGCCGCGACCATTGCCGCGCCGGATGTCGGTCCACCGGTTCCGCTGCCGGGACTGCTGGCGCTGACACCGGACCGGGAGTTTGTCAACGCGGATATCACGCGCAACCCGCGTGACGATCAGCTCGAGTTGTTCGGTGTAACCGCGGCCCACCATTTTGATTTCGGTACCGCTACCGTTTCAGCGAGTTTCTTCAACCACGACATCGACTTCCGCTTCGACAGTACGCCCATATTGCTGTTCTTCGGCGCCGCTGCCCCGGCTGCGACCGTGCAACCGCAATCCTACGAGACCCGCATGGTGGAAGTGCGTTTTGCCTCGGAATTGTCTGGGCCGCTCAATTTCGTCACCGGTCTGTATTATCAGAAAGACCAGAACGATTTTGAGGTGCACGTACCATCGACCGACGGCAACGGCAATCCGGTACCGTGGGATCCGAGTAACGCCAACGATTTCTTTGGTGGTGGAACGACGTTCTTTGGCCGCTCGCGTAACGATGACATCGAGCAGAAGGCCGTATTTGGCGAGATTACCTACAGTTTCCTGGACCACTGGGAGTTGTTGGTCGGCGGCCGCTTCTTCGATGTGGAACAGCAATCGATCCAGCAGACCCTTCATAACTTTGGCGGCGTCTCGGGTCCGGTGGCCGGAACCCAGATCGGCACTAATGCCAACGGTAATGCGATCGGCCTGATCGAAACCAATGATGATACCGTGCGGCCGAAAGTAAGTCTGTCCTTTAGTCCTACGGACCAGGTAATGCTGTACGCGCTGTACTCCGAGGGCTTTCGCGTCGGTGGCATCAATAACGCGAATCAGCCGTTTGCCCCCGGTATACCCGCTACATTCAAGTCTGATGAACTCAACAACCTGGAATTCGGCATCAAATCGCGCTGGCTGAACAACAGTCTGCAGATGAATACGACGGTGTTCCTGATCGACTGGAAGGATATCCAGGTTGAACCGCGTGACCCGGTTGGCAACATTCCGTTTACCACCAATGGTGGCGAAGCTGAAGTCAACGGTATCGAGTGGGCGTTCCAGTGGCTGGCCACGGAGAGCCTGGAACTTGATTTAACCGGAACCTATTACATTGATCGAGAATTGACCACGGATCAGCCGGTATTGCCGGGAGCTTCATCGTTCATTATCGCGGGTCTCACCGGCGACACCATTCCCAACGTTCCCGAGACACAGTTGTATGGTTCAGTGAAATACAATGCGCAGCTGATGGGCCACACTTTATCCCTGATCGCTGATGCCACTTATCGCGGCAAGACCAATACGGAGTTCCGCACCGACAGCCTGTTCAATCTGGCGATACCCTCCTATACGCTGGTCGACTTGTATGCCAATTATGATATCAATGATCACTTCACCGTTGGCGCCTACGTGAAAAATGTCGGTGATGAACTGGCGATACAGGATGGTATTGCGGCATTCCAGGACCCCGCTTCGGTCGTGGCAGCGCGTCCGCGAACGATCGGTGCAGTCTTGAGGTGGGCTTTCTAAGCAGCATCGGCCAGTATCGTGTAAAGGCCGGCAGGGTTGTGATTGCCCTGCCGGCCCACCCATAAAAAAATCCGCCATCATGGCGGATTTTTTTATGGGCGGGATGGGAAAATCAGACGTCCACCACGCCCAGGCGACGATGCATGATGGGACTGGTGGTGGTGTACTGCAACCTGGCTTTCTGCTCCGGATGCAGGTGTTGTTGCACGGCAAAGGCAGCCAGCGCGGCCTCGTGGAACGCGCTGAGGATGAGTTTTTTCTTTCCCGGGTATGAGTTGATGTCGCCCACGGCGAATATTCCAGGTACGGTGGTCTGGAATTTTTCCGTATCCACATGGATGTGGCGTTTGTCCAGGTCCAGTCCCCATTCGGCAATAGGACCAAGGTTGGGCGACAGGCCCCAAAAAACATAGACTTCGTCTGCTTCAATGTGGTGCATTTTTCCCTCGGGATCGGCCACATCCAGGCCACCAAATCCGCCATCCCTTGAGAACACGCCGCGAACCATGCCGTGGAATTCCTCCAGTTGGCCGCCTTCCGCCAGCGCTTTCATTTTGTTTACCGATGCCGGTTGCGCCCGGTACTCGGCGCGGCGGTGTACCAGCGTGATATGACTGGCTTTACCGTGCAGCTCCAGCGTCCAGTCCAGCGCGGAATCACCGCCACCGAGAATGATGATCCGCTTGCCATGCACCCGTTGCGCTGCGCTGATGCGATAATGAATATGCGAACCCTCCCAGGCTTCGGCATCCTGCACCCGTAACCGGCGCGGCTGGAATGCGCCAAGCCCGGCCGCAATAATCACCGCGGCGGTATCAAATCGTTTGCCCTCGCTGGTCTCCAGCAGAAAGCGGCCATCGTCCCTGGTTTGCAGGCTGCTCACCATCTGACCCAGGTGGAAGTCGGGCGCGAACGGCTTGATCTGCAACATCAGCCGGTCTACCAGCTCTTGTGCGCTGCACACCGGGATGGCCGGAATATCGTATATGGGCTTGTCGGGATACAATTCAGCGCATTGACCACCAACCTGTTTCAATGAGTCAATGACATGCGCGCGGATATCCAGCAGACCCAGCTCAAAAACCTGGAACAGTCCTGCCGGACCGGCGCCAATGATGACCACGTCGGTTTTGATGCTCATGCTTTTCCCGTAAGTAGTTGTTAGGAAAGCTCTGAATAATACATCCATGCATTATCAGAGCACGCCAAACAAAAAATGTGATTTTTGTTTGGCTTCATTTTCAATGAGTTGCACTCATTGAAAATGGCGGCACATCCCTGTGCCACGAAAACTCTGAATTAATCAGAGTTTTCCTGGGTATTTGCGGATTTTACCGCGCGGTGTGTGTTGCCATGTATGCTTTGCTGCATTATTTCACGATTAGTGGCTCGCTGAATGAATCAAGTACGGGAAATCCGACTCGAACCTCGCTGGAAGGCCCGCCTGGAAGATGAATTCCATCAGCCATACATGGAGCAGCTGCGCGACTTTTTGCTGCAGCGCAAGCAGCAGGGTGCAGTGATCTATCCACCTGGCCAGAAAATTTTCAATGCCCTGGACTCGACGCCCTTCGACCAGGTTAAGGTGGTTATCCTGGGTCAGGATCCATATCACGGCCCGGGTCAGGCTCATGGCCTGTGCTTTTCCGTGCCGGATGGTGTGGCCATTCCACCTTCCCTGATCAACATTTACCAGGAGATCGAGCAGGATATTGGTCAGCGGCCGCCGGCCTCAGGTAACTTGCAGCATTGGGCGGGGCAGGGCGTGCTGTTGCTCAACGCCGTGCTGACCGTGGAGCAAAGTCGTGCCGGATCGCACCAGGGAAAAGGTTGGGAAAAATTTACCGATCGTGTGGTGAGCGAACTCAATGGCGGCAGGAGTAACCTCGTCTTCATGCTGTGGGGCAGCTACGCCATGAAAAAGGGCGCAATGATTGATCGCTCACGTCACCTGGTGTTGACTGCGCCTCATCCTTCACCCCTGTCGGCACATCGCGGATTTTTTGGCTGCCGGCATTTTTCCAAAGCCAATCGCTACCTGCAGGAGCATGGCCAGGAGCCGATACGCTGGGTTTGACCTGCCGTCATGGCTGCACAATGGTCAGGGTTTCGTCCAGTGGCATCCAGTCAACATGTGAGTCGTGAAAGGCATGGGCCTGTGGCTTGCGGTCAATGGCCTCATCCAGGCAGGCCAGGGCCACATGCGTTTCACCTGGCCAGCGCGTGGATTCAAACAGCATGCTGCTGCCACATAACTGGCAAAATCCTCGCCGGGCGCCTGGTGATGATTCATACCATTGCAGTTGACTGTCCGCCAACAGCGTGAAGTGCTCGCTGTCCACGCCTACCCATGTGACATAGCCAGCGCCGTGGATACGACGGCACATGCTGCAATGACAATGGGCACACCATTTACTGGGCAGGTCAATGGTGAAACGGACGGCTGTGCAAAAACAACCGCCCGCCACTTTGCGCTGCGTTAAATCCACAGGATTATTGGTCATTTCAATCCTCACTGGGTCAGGATATACAGGCCAGTCCCGGATGTTTTCAATAGATTTCGCGGTAGTAATGCCGCACCGAGGCCCGCTCGTTCTTGTAAAGGGCGGCATCGATGATGGACCAGAGATGAATGATCCAGCCCAGCAGTATCAGCCACAGCAAGGCGGTCAGTAGAAACATGAAGCCCGCCAGCAGCCAGCGGCCCTGCAGCAGCTGCCCCAATCCCGGAATAAAAAAACTGGCCAAAGCCGCAATCACATTGCCGCAGTATCCGCTTCCCATGGCTGGCTCCTTATGGCTGAAAATGAAATCCTGATCCTTACCATTAAATATGCAGGATACATGCCAACGGCCGGGTTAAACTGCCGGGGCGCCAAGACATGCGGATTTACTGGACCGGTTGAAGATTCGTGCCTGCGATCGGGTGGTGAATTGCGCTGCGAATGTGGCGAAGGCCCCAGGGATTTGGCGTAAATCGCCAAAGAGCCTGTCGGACTTAATCGATTGAATTTTCCCAGCTCGACGGGTTGCGGCATATTGGCTCCTTCGAGCTGATCCTGAGCACGTACTGAAGCATTGGGGCAGGGTATAATGGTCCGAATTTTTCATCAGCACT
Source organism: uncultured Gammaproteobacteria bacterium (assembly GCA_963708905.1). Classification (GTDB taxonomy): domain Bacteria; phylum Pseudomonadota; class Gammaproteobacteria; order Xanthomonadales; family SZUA-36; genus SHZL01. Next base: position 115,966 of record CAVPUV010000052.1, read on the forward strand.
CCAAAGGAAATTATCGATGAGTTATCGTCACATCAAGATCCCGCAAGGCGGGCAGAAAATCACCGTACAGGACAACCGTTTACAGGTTTCCGATAACCCCATACTCGGCCTCATTGAAGGTGATGGTATTGGACCAGACATCACCCGCGCCTCGCTCAGGGTTTGGGATGCAGCCGTTGCCAAGGCCTATGGGGGCAAGCGCAAGGTTCATTGGGCAGAGCTGTATCTCGGTGAGAAAGCCGGCGGACTCTATGACGGCGATTATTTTCCGGCGGAAACTCTTGCTGCGATCAGGGAACTCGTGGTCGCCATCAAGGGACCGCTGACCACGCCCATCGGCGGCGGATTCCGCTCATTGAATGTATCGCTGCGCCAGGAACTCGATCTTTATGCCTGCGTGCGTCCGGTGGAATATTTCAATGGCGTGCCTTCACCCATGCGCCATCCGGAAGACGTCAACGTGGTGATCTTCCGCGAAAACACGGAAGACGTATACAGCGGCATCGAATATCAGGCTGGAACACCGGAAAACGAGAAACTGGCCAAGTTTCTGCGTGAAGAGATGGGTGCGGAGTTTTTCGAAGGCGCGGGCCTGGGTATCAAGCCTGTTTCCGCTTTTGGTTCCAAACGCCTGGTGCGAAAGGCCATCCAGTATGCGATCGACAACGGCCGGGAAAGCGTCACCCTGGTGCACAAGGGCAATATCATGAAATTCACCGAAGGGGCTTTTCGCAACTGGGGCTATGAAGTGGCGCGTGACGAGTTCAGCGCGCAAACCATTACCGAGGATGAACTGTGGTCCAAATTCGACGGCAAGCGTCCAGCCGGTAAAGTCATTATCAAGGATCGCATCACCGACATCATGTTCCAGCTGCTGCAGTTGCGGCCGGCCGAGTTTGATGTTCTCGCGACGACCAACCTCAACGGCGATTACCTGTCGGATGCTCTGGCGGCGGAAGTCGGCGGCATGGGCATCGCCCCTGGGGCCAATATGGCGGACCACGTGGCGGTGTTTGAGGCCACCCATGGCACGGCGCCCAAGTACGCCAATCTTGACAAGGTCAATCCCAGCTCGCTGATGTTTTCCGGCTCGATGATGTTTGAATACATTGGCTGGAAGGAAGTGGCGGCATTGATCAGCAAGGCTTTTGCCAAGACGGTGGGTGAGGGTATCGTGACCTACGATTTTGCGCGCCAGATGGAAGGGGCCACCGAGGTATCCACCTCCGGCTTCGCGGATGCGCTGATCAAGCGCCTCTGAATCATCAGGGGCGGCTGGAGCGATGAAATCGGGGCTGTTTGCCGCAACAGCCCGCTGTCTGTTGCTATGCGACCCTGCGGCCAAATGCCTGGCAGTTGAGGAGCTGCACGCGGCTGTGACGGCGGGCACCTATTGTCTCGATGCCAACACGCCAGCGCCGCGGGTCGATCAACCCGGACGGCCAGAGTTGCCCGTGCTGACCGACCCGGCCAAAGTACCCCGGCGGCGGTTGGGCACGGCGGCTGGACGTGTTGCCCTGGTTCATGCAATTGCCCATATTGAGTTCAATGCGATCAATCTCGCACTGGATGCGGCGTGCCGCTTTCGCGGCATGCCCGAAGTCTACTACCGTGACTGGATATCTGTCGCGGCTGATGAAGCCCGGCACTTCAAGCTGTTGTCGCAGAGGCTGGCGGAACTGGGGGCGTCATACGGTGACTTGCCGGCGCACAATGGCTTGTGGGAAATGGCCGAACGGACCACGGACTCATGCCTGGTGCGCATGGCCCTGGTGCCGCGGGTGCTTGAGGCACGCGGGCTTGACGTAACTCCGGGCCTGATAGAGCGGCTGCAGCAGGTCGGTGATGGCGCAAGCATAGCGGTGCTGGAAGTTATCCTGGCTGAAGAATTATGCCACGTTGCGATCGGCTCCCATTGGTTCAACTACTGCTGTGAACTTGAAGGCAAGGACCCGATTGCCACCTTTCTTGGTTTGCTGGAAACGCGCTATAGCGGAACGGTGCGCGGACCGTTCAATACCAAGGCACGTCTTGCAGCTGGATTCACGGCAAGCGAGATGGCGGCGTTGGAAGCGCTAAAATAATGGCGTCCCGGCAAGCGTCAGCTGTTCGTATTCCTGCGGGTCCACACGCAAATAGCTGCCGGTGTTGTGCCAGTCCGACAGCACCAGCCGCTTGCCCGTAAAGCCTGCACCCAGGTCGTGTTGATGAAACGCGGGCCGGTGGGTGTGGCCATGAATCATGCGCTGAACTCCGTGCGCAAGGAAGGCTTCGCGGACTGCCATTTCGTTGATATCCATGATGTCCGAGGGCGCCATGCTGGCAGTATGCTGCTTGCTGGCGTCACGCGCCTTGTGCGCCATTTCCTGACGCTGTTCAGTGGGCAGTTGCAAAAACCTGTCGGCGAAATCCTGGGTGCGCACGCGCTGACGGAAAACCTGATATTGCAGGTCATCCGTGCACAGCGTGTCGCCATGAAGCAGCAGGGTTGGAGTACCGTAGATATCTGCCACAAAGGTCTGTGGCAGCAATTTCAGACCAGCCCGTTCCGCATAAGCGGGCCCGACGAGGAAATCCCGGTTGCCATGCAGGAAATAGCACGGAACTCTCCGGCTGCCGAGCTCAGCCAGGCTATCCGCTACCCGCTGCGCGGTTTCGCTCAGTACATCATCTCCAATCCAGAACTCAAACAGATCGCCCAGAATGTAGAGTGCATCTGCTTTGCTGGCCGGCCCGCGCAGGAAGTCAGTCAGCAGGGCAGTGGTTTGTGGCCTGTTGTCTTCAAGATGCAAGTCGGAAATGAACAGTGTGTTCACGGCATGGAAACGTGCTAAAAATTAATCCGTGGCAGGCGAAGCAATTTCCACCCGTTCGATGATCACGGGCATTTTGGGAACATCGGCATAGGGTGGAATGGTGGTGGTTTCGACCAAACGGATGGCGTCGACTACGTCCATGCCGGCGGTCACGGTACCGAATACCGCGTATCCCCAGGCCCGGGAACTGCTGTTTCCGCTGTAGTTCAGGTTCGGGTTATCCTGCACGTTGATGAAAAACTGTGAGGTGGCGGAATGGGGATGACCGCTACGCGCCATGGCGATGGTGCCGCGTGTGTTCGACAAGCCATTGTTGGCCTCATTGAGAATGGGTTCATTGGTGGGCTTTTGCTGCATGTCCGCGGTGAATCCCCCACCCTGGATCATGAAACCGCTGATGACCCGGTGAAATATCGTGCTGTCATAAAACCCGCTGTTGGCGTAATGAATAAAGTTTTCCACGCTGATCGGGGCCTTGTCGGCATACAGTTCCAGCGAGATGTCTCCCATGCTGGTATGCAGGATGACTGTTGGATTGGCGGGCGACGCACTTTCCTGCGCCGATAGGCTGGTGCAGAGCAGCAAGCCAGCCAGCAGTGGTAAAAAATAGTTCATGATGCTTGTTTCCTCGGTTACGGAATACCAGCCCCGCATGATACTCACCGAAGAAGGCTGCGGCCAGTGATGACGCACTCTGCTGCCGGAGAACGGATTGTCACAGCGGATTTCGTATCCGTGCCGGCAGCCACCAGTGGCCGTTCGACAGGCTATTGTCCGCGGCCAAACAGGGGCATATTCATGCTACAATGCACGCCTGTCCGAGAGCGCTGGAACCATTCGTTTTTCCTCGCAAGATTGGTAGGCTAAATTGCTTTTAAAACAACAGCTTTTGTTGTATTCCTGAGATGGTTTGATATATGGCTGAACTGGCCAAAGAAGTGCTACGGGTAAACCTCGAAGACGAGATGCGCAAGTCCTACCTGGACTATGCCATGAGCGTCATTGTCGGCCGTGCCTTGCCGGATGTCCGTGATGGCCTGAAGCCGGTGCATAGACGGGTGCTGTTCGCCATGTCCATACTGGGCAATGACTGGAATAAACCCTACAAGAAGTCAGCCCGTGTCGTCGGTGATGTAATCGGTAAATACCACCCGCACGGCGATTCCGCCGTCTATGACACCATCGTACGCATGGCACAACCTTTTGCCCTGCGCTACCTGCTGGTCGACGGGCAGGGGAATTTCGGCTCGGTCGATGGCGATGCAGCTGCGGCGATGCGCTATACCGAGGTTCGCATGTCGAAGCTGGCGCACGAATTGTTGGCGGACCTGGACAAGGAAACGGTCGATTTCACGGCCAACTACGATGAATCGGAGCTGGAGCCACAGGTGTTGCCGGCCCGGGTGCCCAATCTGCTGGTCAATGGTTCATCCGGAATAGCCGTGGGCATGGCGACCAACATCCCGCCGCACAACCTGATCGAGGTCATCAATGCCGCCCTGGCCTTGATCGATGACCCGGAGTTGAGCATCGATGGCCTGATGCGCTATCTGCCCGGACCCGATTTCCCCACGGCCGGCGTCATCAACGGAGCCCAGGGCATTCACGAGGCTTACCATACCGGACGCGGGCGTATTTACATGCGCGCGCGTACCGGGATCGAAACCAACGAATCCACCGGCAAGCAGGCACTGATCATTCACGAACTGCCGTACCAGGTGAACAAGGCGCGCTTGCTCGAAAAAATTGCGGAACTGGTCAAGACAAAAAAAATCGAGGGCATCACCGAGCTGCGTGACGAATCAGATAAAGACGGCATGCGAGTGGTGATCGAACTGCGTCGCGGTGAGGTGCCCGAAGTCATTTTGAACAACCTGTACAAGCAAACCGTGATGCAGAGTGTATTCGGCATCAACATGGTGGCTCTGGTGCAAGGGCAGCCCAGGCTGCTCAACCTGCGCGAAATACTGGAGGCCTTCATCAGCCACCGCCGCGAAGTGGTGACGCGCCGCACCTTGTTCGAATTGCGCAAAGCCCGTGAACGCGCGCATGTACTGGAAGGGCTTACGGTCGCTTTGGCCAATCTGGACGAAGTGATTGAATTGATCAAGAAATCATCCACCCCGGCCGATGCGCGCGAAAGGCTGCTGGCCAGATGCTGGAATCCGGGTGTGGTCGCCGCCATGCTGGGGCAGGGAGGCGCGGTAACATCGCGGCCGGAGAACCTGGAAGCACAGTATGGACTGCGGGACGATGGTTACCAGCTCTCGCCGGTTCAGGCCCAGGAAATTCTCAATATGCGCCTGCACCGCCTTACCGGCCTGGAACAGGAAAAGCTGACACGCGAATACGAGGAACTGCTGCACAGTGTCAGGGCTTTACTGGACATCCTGACCCGTCCGGCCCGGCTGATGGAAGTGATTCGCGAAGAACTGATCGCCATCCGGGAACAATACGGCGATGCCCGCCGCACTGAAATCCTCCGTGACCGGCTCGACCTGAGCCTGGAAGATCTGATCACCGAGGAAGACGTTGTCGTCACCCTGTCACACGGTGGTTACGCCAAATCGCAATCACCAGACCGGTACCAGGCACAACGCCGCGGTGGGACGGGGAAATCGGCGACCCAGGTCAAGGGTGAGGATTTCATCGACAAGCTGTTTATCGCCAACACCCATGACACGCTGCTGTGTTTTACCAGTCGCGGCAAGGTTCATTGGCTGAAAGTCTATGAGTTGCCGCAGGCCAGCCATGCCAGTCGCGGCAAGCCCATGGTCAACCTGCTGCCACTGGAAAAAGACGAGCGCGTGAATGCGGTATTACCCGTACGGGAATTCCCCGACAATCTCTTCGTGTTTTTCGCCACGCGTAAAGGCATCGTGAAAAAAACACCGTTGTCGGAATATTCACGCCCGCGAGCTAACGGCATCCGGGCCATCGATTTGCCGCCGGAAGACGAACTGGTCAATGCCTACCTCACCGATGGTAAAAAGGACATCATGTTGTTTTCCAGCTCGGGTAAGTGCATTCGATTTGCCGAAAGCAATGTCCGCTCCATGGGCCGGGTCAGCCGTGGAGTGATCGGGCTGCGTTTGCAAAACGACCAGAACGTGGTGTCCATGCTGGTGGTGGAGGAAGGCGATATCCTGACCGTTACCGAAAATGGCTTCGGCAAACGCACGCGGGTGGACGATTACCGGCGCCAGGGCCGGGGCGGACAGGGCCTGATTGGCATCAGCACCTCGGCACGCAACGGTCGATTGATATCAGCCAAACAGGTAAGCGACGATGACGATATCATGCTGATCTCGGATGGGGGTACCCTGGTGCGCACCGGCGCCAGCCAGATTTCAACCCTGGGACGTAATACCCAGGGTGTGACCCTCATCCGTCTGCGTGATGGGGAACATCTCGTTGGCGTGGCCAAAATCGCCGCCGAAGGCGACGTCGAGGAAGAAGAAACAGCCTGAGTCAGACAGGCTGCTAGCCCGCTATTTCAATGCGGGTTTCGAGATGTTTTTCCGCATTAAGCGAGTTGGTGATCAGGCACACGGCTTCGGCTTTTTGCAGCAGGCGCGTTGCCTTTTGTTCATCAGTGCCAGCCGGCACCGTCAGCGTGGCCTGAATATCAAAGCGGGTGAAGCGGGTGACATTGTCCACCCGGTCCAGAATTCCATCGGCTTTACAATCCAGGCGGAGCCAGGCCAGTTGTGAAGCGCGGGCAATGGCCCGGAATGTCAGGATGAAGCAATCCGCCAATGCCGCGACCAGCAGAGACTCGGGTGACCAGTGATCACCCGGCCCTCCAAACTGTTCGGGTGGCAACGAGGCCAGCGTGCTCAAACCCTTGCTGTCGAGCGCTACAGCCCCCACCGTCCCGGCTGTGGCGCCCACCTGGTACCGGTGGGGATATGGGTCCATAAACTATCCCTTGTAGTTTGTTACAAAGCAGACAAAACGTGTTCCGCGCTACTCACTTTGAATTCTCCCGGCGCTTCCACAAACAGATGAGAAACGACGCCGTCCTTGGCAATCAAGGCAAAGCGCTGTGATCTCTGTCCCATGCCGAACGCTGAAGCATCCAGGGGCAGGCCAACGGCCCGGGCGAAATCGCCGTTTCCGTCCGCCAGCATGGTAATTCTGGCCGCGTTTGCGCTTTTGCCCCAGGCATTCATCACAAACACGTCATTCACCGCGATGCAAGCAATGGTATCGACTCCACGGCTGAGAATTTCATCGGCATGATTGACAAAGCCGGGCAGATGCTTGGCGGAACAGGTTGGCGTGAACGCGCCTGGAACGGAAAAGAGCACGACTTTCTTGCCGCCGAACAGTTCATTCGTCGTCAGCGGCTTGGGCCCGGTTTCCGACATGATGGTAAAGGTCGCGGCAGGAATCTTGTCTCCGGCTTTAATGGTCATGAAATTCTCTCCTTGTGTTGTTGGACCCGCTGGACCTGCAGGTCCAGCGTTACAGCTGAAAATAGTGCCACAGTTTGGCCGTTACAAGGGCAGGACCCGATTTAATCCGGAAAGTCCATATGGACTTTCCGGGTTGAAACATCAATTATGACCAACCCTAACCACTGAACGGCCCCTGCTTTCACCTGCCAGCATGGCTTCGAATACGGGGTACATTTCATTGAGACTGACGCCTGGGCGAGAATGTCTTCCAGTAAAGGGGGTTTCCACTCGTTGGCCAGACGGTCCCACAGGATTCTCCGCGTCTGGTACGGACAATTGTTCGAACTGATACCGAGCAGGCTGACCCCGCGCAGAATCATCGGAAAAACGGTTGTGTGCAAACCCTGTCCACCGGCCATGCCGCAGCACGCAATGTTTCCCCCAAGCTGTATGACCCGGCTGATCCCTGCCAGCATGTCACCGCCCACGCTGTCGATGCAGCCGGCCCAAATGGCTTTCTCCAGCGGGTTCTGGCCCCAATGCAGATCATGCCGGGAAATGCACTGGCTGGCGCCGAGCTTTTCCAGCCAGTCGAATTCTTCAACTTTGCCGGAAATCGCATGCACTTCGTAACCGGCATGGGCCAACAGATTGATGGCAATGCTGCCGACGCCACCGCTGGCGCCGGTGACCACTATGGGGCCTGATGCGGGCGTTTGCCCGTTGGCTTCCATGCGCCACAAGCTGAGCGCGGCGGTGAATCCTGCAGTGCCGAGGATCATGGCCTCTCTGGTGCTCAGTCCGGACGGTAATGGCACGGCGTCGGCACTGTCAATGCGCAGATACTCACTGTAGCCACCATCGCGGGTTTCGGACAGGCCGCAGCCGGTGACGATGACCTCGTCGCCTGGCTGGAACTTGTCGACCGCCGATGCGACTACGGTGCCGGCCATATCGATACCGCCGTTGAGTGGAAATTTGCGCAGTATTTTGCCTTTGCCGGTAGCGGCCAAAGCGTCCTTGTAATTGATGCTCGACCAGTCCACGCGCACCGTCAGGTCGCCTTCACTGAGCTCATCGATGGTCAAAGACTCGACCCCCGAGCGAAAGCCCTCTTCATCGTTGTGGATACGGAAGGCGTTGAAGGATTCAGGTAATTGGGTCATGGGCTTTGTCATCAATTGCTGCGGTGGATGGCTCGTCCGTCTACGTGCAATGCCGCTTCATGCACCGCCTCCGACAGTGTTGGATGAGCATGGACGATACGCGCCAGGTCTTCGCTGGAACCATGGAATTCCATCGTAACGACACATTCAGCGATCAGTTCGGATGCATTGGCGCCTAAAATGTGCACACCCAGGATCTCGTCCGTTTCGGCGTCAGCCAATATCTTGACCAAACCGGCGCTGTGTCCGCCAGCCAGGGCTCTGCCGTTGGCGGCAAACGGAAAAGAACCGGTGCGATATTCAATGCCTGCCTTCTTCAATTCCTGCTCCGTTTTGCCCACCCAGGCAATCTCGGGTTCTGTATAGATTACCCAGGGCACGGTATCAAAGTTGATGTGAGCGGGTTTGCCGGCGATCATTTCGGCCACGGCGATACCTTCCTCGGAGGCCTTGTGAGCCAGCATGGGACCCCGAACGCAATCGCCGACTGCCCAGACGCCTGCCGCGCTGGTCCTGGAGTGCTCGTCGACTTCAATCTGACCCCGATCCGTCAGGCGCACTCCGCAGTCAGCAGCCAGCAAACCTTCGGTATACGGTTGGCGGCCGACTGCGACGAGCAAGCGGTCAAAGGTCAGTTGGCTCTCACCGTTCCGGTCTTCCAGGGTTACCAGCACCTCTTTTTTCACCACCGTGGCGCTCCTGACCAGAGTGCCGAGCTGGATTTTCATGCCCTGTTTACCAAATTCCCGGGCCGCCTGGCTGCTGATGCTCACGTCCGCAACGGGCAGGAACTGCTCCAATGCTTCTAGCAGCACCACTTCAGAACCCAGCCGGCTCCAGACCGAACCCAGTTCCAGGCCAATGACACCGGCGCCAATGACTCCCAGGCGCCTGGGCACCGAGGTGAAATCCAAAGCGCCTTCATTATCGACGATATAGGTGCCATCAAATGCCACGTTCGGAAGCGCGATGGGGACAGAGCCAGAGGCAAGAATAATGTTGTCGGCTTGCAAATGCAGCGTGGCGGTTCCGTCTACCGGCGTCATTTCAACCTGGCGCTGCGCGAGCAGTTTTCCCTTGCCATGGAAGTACTCGATCTTGTTGCCTTTGAACAGCTGTGTCACCCCGCCGGTCAGTTTCCTGACGATGTCATCCTTGCGGGCAATCATTTTGGGGATGTCCATGGCGGCGTTTTTGACCGTAATACCATGCTCTGCGAATTCATGCCCGATGTGGCGGAAGTGTTTGCTGGAATCCAGCAAGGCCTTGGAAGGAATACAGCCGACGTTCAGGCAGGTTCCACCGGGCGCCGGCTTGCCGTCCTTGCCTGTGAACATATCAATGCAGGCCGTTTTCAAGCCGCATTGCGCTGCGCGTATGGCGGCGACATAGCCCCCGGGCCCGCCACCGATTACGATTACGTCGAATTTATCTGCCATGCTTTATCCTTCTTATATTAAAGGCCGAGTAAAAAACGGGTCGGATCTTCCAGGCTTTGCTTGACTGCCAACAGGAACTGCACTGCCTCTTTGCCGTCAATGATACGGTGGTCGTAGCTCAGCGCAAGGTACATCATGGGCCTGGCGACGATTTCGCCATCAATGACGACCGGGCGTTCCTTGATGGCGTGCATACCCAGAATCGCGCTTTGCGGTGGATTCAACAACGGGGTTGATACCAGGGAACCAAAAACACCGCCATTGGTAATGGAAAAAGTTCCGCCCTGCAGGTCGGTAAGGCCGATAGAGCCGTCCCGCGCTGCCGCGGAAAAATGTTCGATGCTTTGTTCGATTCCGGCCAGGTCCAGGTTTTCGGCGTTGCGTATGATGGGCACCATCAGGCCGCGATCGGTCGATACTGCGATGCCGATATCCTGGTAATTGTGATAAATAATTTCATCACCATCGATGGACGCGTTTACCAGGGGGTATTGGCGTAGCGCATGGCAACACGCTTTGACAAAGAAAGACATAAATCCCAGCTTGATCCCATGACGTGAAAGGAATTCGTCTTTGTATTTGCTGCGCAGGGCCATTACGGCTGCAAGATCCACCTCATTGAAAGTGGTCAGAATGGCTGCCGTGTTCTGCGCCTCTTTCATGCGCTCGGCAATACGGCTGCGCAAGCGCGTCATCTTCACCCGTTCTTCCTGGCGCGAACCGCCGGATTTCATGTACGACAGCACATCACCCTTGGTAATGCGGCCGCCCCTGCCGCTGCCATCCAGGTTTGCCGTATCGATTTTTTCCTCTGCAACGACGCGGCGCACCGCCGGGCTGAGTTTGCCGGGCGTGGACGCCGCAGGCGGGGAGGGCGGCTTCGATGCCGCGGGTTTCTCTTGCGGCGACGCGGCTGGCTGGCCAGGCGGCAGATGCGCTTTCGCAGCAGGTGTATCGGCTGGCGCTACAGAGCCTTCTTCAATCAAGGCAAGCAATTGGCCGCTGAGCACGGTTTCGCCTTCCTTTGCGGTGATTTCCTTCAACACGCCATCAACGGGAGCGGGCACTTCCAGCACCACTTTATCGGTCTCCAGGTCGACCAGATTGTCATCGCGTCGCACGGTCTCTCCTGCTTTCTTGTGCCATGCGGCAATCGTTGCATCTTCCACCGACTCGGGCAGTACCGGCACTTTCACTTCAATGGTCATGAGCTGAATCCATTTTAAATTTGGTGTCTGTCCATAAACGGGCATCCCAGCCCGTTATGGAATCCCTAAATAACCTGATCTTCATCGCCGGTCAACGCCTGTGCGACCAGCGCTTTCTGCTGTTCGAGGTGCACCGCGTGGTAACCCACCGCCGGCGAAGCGGACTGGGAACGCCCGGCATATTTTAGCGCGAGCTTGTCCGTGATGCAGGCCTGGAGGTGATGATGGATCTGGTACCAGGCTCCCTGGTTTTGCGGTTCTTCCTGGCACCACACCAGTTCGGCCGCGAATGGAAATTCCGCAATGAAACTGGTCACTTCCGTCAGCGGGAAGGGGTACAGTTGTTCCAGCCGCATTACCGCCACTGTGTGTAGGTTATCCGCGGCTCGCTTTTCCGCGAGGTCGTAGTAGACCTTGCCGGAGCACAAAACGATGCGCTTGATGGCATTGACCTTGCCGGGGCCGCGATCACCGATGACACGCTGGAACCGGCCAGAGGACAGGACATCCAGAGTGGATGTCGAAGCCTTGCTGCGCAACAGACTTTTCGGCGTCATCACGATCAGAGGCTTGCGCGTTGCCTGCATCACCTGGCGCCGCAACATATGGAACATCTGTGCCGGCGTGGAAGGGATACAGACCTGGATGTTGTCGTTGGAGCACAGTTGCATGAAGCGTTCCAGCCGGGCGCTTGAATGTTCCGGTCCCTGTCCCTCGTAACCATGCGGCAGCAATAATGTCAGGCCGCATAAGCGGCCCCATTTGGCCTCACCCGAGGTCAGGAACTGATCGATGACGACCTGCGCCCCGTTGGCAAAATCGCCAAACTGGCCTTCCCAGATCACCAGAGTTTCCGGTGCTGCCGTGGCATAACCATATTCGAAGCCCATGACCGCCTCTTCCGACAGCAGTGAGTCGATAACGCTGACGTGGACATCCGGTCTTAACCGCGCCAGCGGCAGAAGCGTTGCGCCATCCTGCTGGTTATGCAATACGGCATGGCGGTGGAAAAAGGTACCGCGCGCGGAATCCTGCCCTACCAGGCGCAGTTTTGTGCCCTGATCGATCAGCGTCGCGTAAGCCATGGTTTCGGCAAATCCCCAGTCGATGGGCAGTTCCCCGGCTGCCATCATTTTCCGGTCTTCAATGATGCGTTGCACGCGTGGATGCAGCTCGAACCCAGCTGGCAGCGTGGTGAGTTGGTTGGATAACTGGCGGATCCTGCTGAGCGGAACCGAGGTATCGGTTTCGACAGACGCCTCGATATGCCTGAATTTACGCCAGTTGGCGGCGTGGGTGTCGCTGCGCGGCTCTGTCGATACGTCCGCCACCTGGTCGCTGCGGTCGAGCCGGTCACGGTATTGCGCCATCATGGCCGGTGGTTCTCCGGCCTCGATCAAACCGCTCGCAACCAGTTGTTCGGCGTATTTCTGCCGGGTGGTTTTCATGCTGCGGATCTTCTGGTACATCAGCGGCTGGGTGGCCGCGGGTTCGTCGGCTTCATTGTGGCCGTGGCGCCGGTAGCAAAACAGGTCGATCACGACATCGCGTTTGAACTGGCTGCGAAAGTCACAGGCAATCTTCATCACGTGGTGTACGGCTTCCGGGTCGTCCGCATTCACGTGAAATATAGGGGCATGGACCATTTTGGCGATGGCGGTGCAGTACAGGGTAGAGCGTGCGTCGCGCAAATCGCTGGTGGTAAAGCCCACCTGGTTGTTGACCACGATATGCAAGGTGCCGCCCACTGCGAAACCGCGGACCTCTGACATCTGGAACAGTTCCATCACCACGCCCTGGGCGGCGAATGCGGCATCGCCGTGAATCAGGATGGGCATCACCTGGTTGTGGTCGGTGTCCTTGCGCCGGACCTGGCGGGCGCGGACTGAACCGGCTACCACCGGGTTGACAATCTCCAGGTGTGAAGGATTGAAGGCCAGCGCCATGTGCACCATTCCGCCGGCTGTCTGAATGTTGGAAGCAAAGCCGAGGTGGTACTTCACGTCACCTGGACGCAAGGGATTTTTGTCTTTCAGGTTGCCCTCAAATTCGGCGAACAGCATGTTGGGTGACTTGCCGAGGAGATTAACCAGTACGTTCAGGCGTCCCCGATGCGCCATGCCGATAACGATTTCCTTCACGCCGCGTGCTCCGGCGTGCAGCATGGTTTCGTGCAGCAGTGGTATCAGGCTGTCGCCGCCCTCCAGGGAAAAGCGTTTCTGGCCAACGTAACGCGTGTGCAGGTACTTTTCCAGGCCCTCGGCAGCGGTGAGCATCTGCAGGATGCGCAGCCGTTCCTCATTCGTTACATCGTGCAATCCGCAGCCGCTTTCCAGTCGCCCCTCCAGCCAGTAGCGTTTGTTGGTGTCGACGATGTGCATATACTCGACACCGATGCTGCCACAATAGACGCGCTGGCAAAGGGCGATGATGTCGCGCAATTTCATCCGTTTTGCCGCCGCCAGGGTGCCGGTATCAAATTCAAGATTCAGGTCCGACTCGTCCAGGTCGTTGAACTCGAGAGACAGGTCAGGCACCGCACCCCGGTGGGGCTCACCCAGTGGGTTGAGCCTGGCATTTTCATGTCCGCGACTGCGGTAGGCCTTGATCAAATTGAGCACGCCGGCTTCCTTGTGGTCGCTGACGCGGATATCCTGCGCTGCTGCCGGCGCAAGCCTTCCCAGTTGCCGGAACTTCTCCCGGACACCGAGATGACCGGTTTCGCTGGCGCCGTTGCTCAGGGCGGAAAATTCCCGCGCCCACTGCGCGGGAACACTGGCCGGGTCGTCCAGCCAGGCTTCGTAATGTGATTCTATAAACGGTGCGTTGCTGCCGTAGAGATGGGAAGATCGCCTGAGCGATTCGAGTTTGTGGTCCACTGGTCTGTTTCGCGCCCCAATAAAACTTGCCGGATTGTTAAGGAAACTCTGATTAATTCAGAACATCCTTAATTATATCTTGTATCCGGACTCAGAAGACCAATCCAACCATGAAATGGTTCTGTCACTGCGCGAAAAAAAGATGGCCATCATTGATCAGGTGGCACACGAGCTGCAGCCTTGCGCCATCCATTGGCAGGTCACCGCTAACTTCAAATCGATTGGCGCAAAGCAGCATGGCAGTGGCAATGCTGCAGCTGTATTCGTCGCCGGCGGCGGATAGCAGGGCTTCCCCGTCCAGTTCGACCCAGGCGAGCCGGGTCCAGGGGTTTCGCTGCAGCCGGGCAGAGCCCGCCAGTGCGGCAGCGACTTCATTTTCGTTGAGTGTCTGGATTGGTGGGGCAGGCTGCTGCGCCAGCCGGTAGCGGGTGAGGAAACTGGCGAGGAACGAATGGAGCTGCCTGGGCGCAGCCAAAGGATGGCTGGTCAGCGCATACAGTTGGCCAATGGCCTGAGGGCTGATTTCACCCGGACGCGGATTCACTGCGAGGACACCGTCTTCGTAGCGCTGGCCTTCGTTGTCGTGCTCGGCCAGCCATTCGCCCAGTGCCTGCAGCAGGTCCGCCTGGCTCGGGGCGCGCAATCCGATCGACCAGGTCATGCCGGTATCCAGTGCCACACCATGATGTGCTACGCCGGGAGGCAGGTAGAGCATGTCACCGGGCTCGAGGTTCCACTCCTGTTCCGGCGTGAACGATGCCAGTACTTTGAGCTCGATGTCAGCGAGCAAGGTGGGGTCATAACTCGAAGCAATTTGCCAGCACCGGCGCCCGGACGCCTGCAACAGGAAGACGTCGTATTGATCAAAATGCGGGCCGACAGATCCGCCCGCGGCGGCAACGCTGATCATCAGGTCGTCCAGCCTCCATGCCGGCAGGAAGTTGAAATGCGCCAGCACAGCGGCAAGGGGCGGGTAATGCTTTTCTGCGTCCTGCACCAGCAGGGTCCAATTGCTGTCGGGTAACTTGCGCAGTTCGCGCGCAGTGAAAGGACCATGCTTTATCCGCCAGTCCTGGCGCGGGTAGCTGCCGCTGATCAGGCGGGCTTCGGCCAGGTCGTCGCAGGCCAGGCCGGCGACGTCATTTTCGTCCAGTTCCGGCACGAACCCGGGAAACGCCTGACGCAGCAGGCAGGGTTTTTTTTGCCAGTACTCATCCAGGAAAGTCTGGACATCCAGTTCGCCAAGCGGCGCAGTCATTTTTCCTGCCTGCAATCCAGGGCCATGCCTGCCGCATTGCCGGTATACGTGGCGGGTGTCAGTGCCAGCAATTGGTCACGCGCCTGTTGCGGTATATCGAGTGCGGTAATGAATGCTTTGAAATCGGATTGGGACACGTGCTTGCCACGGGTCAATGCCTTGAGTTTTTCATATGCCTGGTCAATGCCATAGCGGCGCATCACGGTTTGTATCGGTTCTGCCAGCACTTCCCAGTTGGCGTCCAGGTCCTCGTCCAGCCGTGCCTGGTTCACTTCCAGTTTGGCCAGGCCCCGTTGCAGCGAAGTCAGTGCGACGATGACGTGGCCAAAGAGGGTGCCTACGGAACGCAAGGCGGTGGAGTCGCTCAAGTCGCGCTGCCAGCGCGACACCGGCAATTTTTCCGCCAGGTGTAACAGCAGGGCGTTGGCCAGTCCCAGGTTGCCTTCGGCGTTTTCGAAATCGATCGGGTTGACTTTGTGCGGCATGGTGGATGAACCGACCTCGCCGGCAACCGGCCGCTGGCGGAAATAGCCAAGCGAAATATAACCCCAGAGATCGCGGCAAAAATCGACCAGGATGGTGTTCAGCCGGCTCTGCGCATGAAACAGCTCGGCCATCCAGTCATGCGGTTCGATCTGGGTGGTATATGGGTTCCATTGCAGGCCCAGTGATTCCACGAACCGTTGCGCCAGCAGTGGCCAATCAAGGTCGGGGTAGGCCACCAGGTGTGCGTTGAAATTGCCTACCGCGCCGTTGATCTTGCCGAGGAATTTCTGGCCTGCAAGCTGTTGTATCTGCCGCAGCAGCCGTTGCCGGGTGTTGGCCAGTTCCTTGCCCAGAGTGGTGGGGGAGGCCGGCTGACCATGCGTGCGCGACAACATCGCCCGCTCCGCATGTTCATGCGCCAGCGCCACAAGGCTATTGTCCAGCTGGCTGAATGCGGGCAACAGCAGGTCACGGTAAAGGTCCCGCAACATAAGCGCATAGGCCAGATTGTTGATGTCTTCGGAGGTGCAGGCGAAGTGCAGGAATCCAGTACAGGCAGCCAGTTCCGGCAACTGGCCGAAACATTCCTCGAGGTAGTATTCGACCGCTTTTACGTCGTGGTTGGTGCCGGCTTCAATCGCTTTAACCTTGCTGGATTCGGCCGGGCTGAAATTCCTGATCAATCCTTCGATATAGTTCTGCGCCGCCGCGGTCAACGGCGGCAATTCGGCGATGGCCGGTTCCGCGCAAAGAGCCTGAAACCAGCGCAACTCGACGATGACGCGCCGGTGGATCAAACCATGCTCGCTGCAATAAGGTCTGAGCACGGATGTTTTGCTCGCATAGCGGCCATCGAGCGGGGAAATCGCGGTGATTTCTGTCAGGTCTGTCACGTGAAATGCCTTCCTTGATGGCCCGGCCCCATTCTACCGGTAGCCGCTGACGATGAACACTGAACAGCGTGAATCACATGGCCGGGGAAACGGGGAGAAACCGTTTTGCTTGACCTGGCTGGCTTACACCCACTGCCGTCCCGCCGTACAATAAATGATCGACAAACCAGGTTTAACGATAACGGAGTGGGAAATGACCGAAGAATATCGAACCGAGCGTGACAGCATGGGTGAACTCGAAGTGCCCGCAAGCGCTATGTGGGGTGCGCAAACGCAGCGCGCAGTACAGAATTTTCCCGTCAGCGGCTTGCCGCTGCCCAAACAGTTCATCCGTGCACTGGGCCTGATCAAGGAAGCCGCAGCGCATGTCAACCGGGAGCTGGGCCTGCTGGACGACGGCCGCGCCGGGGCCATTGAGGCGGCAGCACACAGGGTGGCTGCGGGGGAGGTCAACGAGCAGTTTCCGATCGATGTTTTCCAGACCGGTTCAGGCACCAGTTCGAACATGAATGCCAATGAAGTCATTGCCTACCTCGCCAACCGGGAGGGTGGTCTGGGCATACACCCGAATGATCACGTCAACATGGGCCAGAGCTCGAATGACGTCATCCCGACCGCGATTCAGGTGAGCGCCTGTCTGCTGGCCAGCGAGGAGCTCATTCCGGCGCTCAGGCATCTGGCCGAAACCCTGGATATCAAGGCCGAGGAACTCAGCGGAATCGCCAAGACCGGGCGCACCCATCTGATGGATGCGATGCCGGTCACGTTTACACAGGAACTTGGCTGCTGGGCCGCTCAGATCCGTTCCGACATCAAACGCATCAAGAGTGCGCTCAAGCGCCTGCGCAAACTGCCCCAGGGCGGCACGGCGGTGGGAACGGGGATCAACGCGCACGAGGAGTTTGGCCCGCGCGTGGCTGCGGCGCTGGAGCAAAGGACGGGTGTCAAATTTCGTTCCGCGGATAATTATTTCGAGGGCATGAGTTCACAGGATGCCGCGGTGGAGTTGTCCGGTCAGCTCAAAACTCTGGCTTGTTCCCTGATGAAAATCGCCAATGACCTGCGCTTGATGAATTCCGGACCGCTGGCAGGTTTCGGCGAGATCGAATTGCCGGCATTGCAGCCTGGGTCTTCCATCATGCCGGGCAAGGTCAACCCGGTAATTCCGGAGGCCGTGTGCATGGTCTGTGCACAGGTGATTGGCAACGATGCCACCATCACCATTGCCGGACAGTCGGGCCTTTTCCAGCTCAATGTGATGTTGCCGGTGGTCGCCCTGAATCTGTTACAAAGCCTGGAAATCCTGGCCTCGGTCAGCCGTTTGCTGGCCGATGCAGCCATCAGCGGATTCAAGGTGCGCCAGGACAACATCAGCAAGGCCTTGCAACGCAACCCCATCCTGGTCACGGCGCTGAACCCGGTGATTGGCTATGAGTTGGGCGCCGCGACGGCCAAGCAGGCTTATAAAGAGGGCCGGCCCATCAAGGATGTCGCGCTGGAGACCACCCATCTCTCAGCCGAGGAACTGGATCGTTTGCTGGATCCGCTGGAAATCACCAGAGGCGGGATCAAGGGTTAAGGGTGGGCCGGTGCTAGTTGTCGGTCGCCCGCTGCCGTAACCACCATGCACCAGCCAGGAAGGCCGCTGCCACCGCCAGTCCTGCCAGCATCTGCAGCGAGAACAGCCGGTGCAGCATATTGGCGATGGTGACCGCATGATCGAATGTGCCGCTGCCGGGAACCCCCAGCGCCAGCGTGCCCTGGCGGTCGTGAACCTGTACCGTCAGTATGGCCGGGCTGTTGGCGACCCATTCACCGATGAGGCCGAACAGGCTGCTGTCCAGCGTGAATGTGCGCAGGAAATCGATCCAGATCTGCAGCACGGCGAAGATCACCGGCGGGAGCACGGCGAACAACAGTGGAATCCTGGGCGCAAACGCCGACACCAACAAGAGCCAACCGTAAAAGGGCAGGAACCAAACCGATGCGGTGAGGTAGCTGAACAGAACCATAAACCAGCCGTGCAGTGGATTGGCCAGGCTCAGGAACAGCGTCCACGGGTTCTCGCCGACGGACATCACCATCACCGAGGCGATGATGGCCATGGCAACCTGGGTCAGGACAAAAACGATCCAGAACATCACTGGTGCAAGCAGCATGGCGGCCAGCAGCTTGGATGTTATGGTCAGCGCGTCCGAGGCAGGCATGGATTTCCAGAACAGGATGCTGCGGTCCTTGCGGTCGTCATACAGAGCCCCGAGCAGGTAAAAGAACACCACGAATGACAGGACGACGGTGAAAAACACCGAAGTGCCGAGCATCACTTCGTGAAAATGGGCAGCGCGGAATTCAGCAGGCTGCTGCGCCAGCGCACGCACCCCTTCCTTGAACGTATACAGTTCATTGTCGAAATGAGCAGTGGTGAAAATCGCCATCAACAGCAAGGCCACGCAAATACCGCCAATGACCAGTGGTGTGGTACGGAATGCGCCTTTGTTTTCCCAGAATTCCCTGTACAGCAGGGCTATCAGACGTTTCATGACTCAGCCTCGCTCATGGTGGCGACAAAGAGGTCGGCAACGCTGGGTGTATGTAGTTCTCCCAACTCTGCGATCTTTTTTCGATCTCCGCCGTGATATAAAAAGATATGGCGGCCGAACATTTCGCGTTCATGCAAGGGCCCCAGCGCCCGCGCCGCATCGGCATTGAGCGGCGTGACCGTCAGCTCGGCGTAACTGGTTTCGATTTCATCCATGCCGCAATTCAGCACGATCCTGCCATCGTTGATGAACACCAGGTCAGTCAGAATGTGTTCCACTTCCTCCACCTGGTGGGTGGTGATCAGAATGGTTCTTTGATCATCGAAATAGTCGTTGAGAAGGTTCGAGTAAAACTGCTTGCGGTACAGGATGTCCAACCCCAGGGTGGGTTCATCCAGCACCAGTAATTTCACATCTATGGCCATGACCAGAGCCAGATGCAGTTGCGTTACCATGCCCTTGGAAAGCTGCTTGACCCTGCTGTCCTGCGAAATCTTTGTCCGGGCCAGATACTGCAAACATTTTTCCCTGGAAAACTTCGGGTGCAGCTGGCCGGTCAGCTCGATCAACTGCCAGACCTTGATCCAGCGCGGCAGCACCGCGACGTCGGCGATAAAACATACGTTTTCCATCAGCTCGGCGCGGTGTCTTGCCGGGTTAAGTCCCAGCACATCCAGATGGCCTTCGAAAGTCGTCAAGCCAAGAATGGCTTTCATTAACGTCGTCTTGCCTGCGCCATTGGGTCCGATCAGGCCGACAATACGTCCCGCCGGAATCTCCAGATCGACATGGTCGACAGCCAAAGTGTGGCCAAAGCGCTTGCTCAATCCGTGAGCGGAGATGATCGCATTCATTCTTTTTGGCCCCCGTTAGTCCCCGTACTGTTCAGCAGTTCATTTACATCCATCTGTAATTGTTCTATGCGTTTGAGAATGGCCGGCCATTCCTTGTTCAGAAATTTGTCCCGCTCCGATGCAATCAGCCTGGCGCGGGCGCCTTTGCGCACGAACATCCCCAGTCCACGGTGTTTCTCCACCAGGCCATCATCCACCAGGGCTTGGTAGGATTTGGAAACGGTAATCGGGTTGAGTTGAAAATTGGATGCCACGGTACGCACCGAAGGCAGTGCGTCACCCTCGGCCAGGGTTCCATCCAGGATCATCGCAACCGTGCGTTCCTTGAGTTGCCAGTAGATCGGTTCTATGTCATTCCAACGTGTCGACATCAGCGGATCAGCGGAAAATCATCAGGCTGATCTTGAAGCCCGGGTGAGCAACTGTCTGCACCTCGGGGAGGGATTCCTGCTCTGGCTCCGATGGCTGTTGCCCGGCGGAGGCGGACAGGTTCAAGGAGCGGTCACTGGTAAACATCGGCTCACTGTTTCCCGCCAGAAATGCGATCAACAGCAATATAGCGCTGATTACGGAAAGACTGTTGGAAACTCTGGGTGGTAAATTTTGGCGAAGGCGCAACATGGTGATTACCCTGGCTCTGTATTCTTTAGTGATGTAGTGAAGTATAACACTGATTTTGGATAATGCAAGCAGCTTGCACCGATGCAGGTCGATGATGTCTGCAAAGAGATTTGCCATGGCCCATTGTTAGTAGGACAATTCGCTACTCGAATGACCCAGGTATCTCGAAGGACCTGGATCCCGTGAGTTTTCAGACAAGGAGTGAACAGGTAATGAGAAATCTTTTTGCTTTGGGTTTGCTGGTGGCATTGGCACCCATGAGCGGTACGGCGCTGGCGGCAAAACCGGAAACAGATGCCCAGAAACTCGGTTACATCATTGGTATGGATATAGGCACATCGCTGAAGCAGCAGGGATCGGATATCGACCTGGACACTCTGTTCGCGGCCATTCGCACAACCTATAAGGGAGAGACTCCGGAATTGACACCAGAAGAGGCTGCCAGCATTCGTGAAGCGTTCATCGCCAGCAGACGTGCTGCCGCGGAAACCGAACGGCAGGCCCTGGCAACGACGAATGCTGCAGAGGGAGACAAGTTCCTGCTGGAGAACCGGGCCAAGGAAGGCGTGGTGGTAACGGACAGTGGCTTGCAATATCAGGTTATTGAAACGGGAAAAGGCCCAAAGCCAGCCGCAACGGACAAGGTGACCGTGCATTATCGCGGCACCTTGCTGAACGGAGAGGAATTCGACAGCTCCTATTCAAGGGGTGAGCCCATTTCTTTTGAGCTTGACAAGGTGATTGCAGGCTGGACGGAAGGTGTCCAGCTGATGCCGGTCGGCAGCAAGTTCATGTTTTTCATTCCACCCGATCTGGCTTATGGCGCGGCAGGCGGCGGACCGATTGGGCCAAATGCCACTTTGATATTCCAGGTTGAGCTGTTGGGTATCGATGGCAAGTAATCCCGAGTGAACGTCGACAGGAAAAAGGCACCCACGGGTGCCTTTTTCTCACGCGGAACTCCCCTGTGCAGGTAAAATGCAAGTCGATGTTTGCGACCTACACCCTCATCAATCGAAGACCAAGTATGAACAGGTACCCCGGGTGAAAACGATCGTCACCGGTGCGGCAGGGTTCATCGGCATGCATACCGCGATGAGCTTGCTCGATGGTGGTCACGAAGTGGTCGGTATCGATAATCTGAATGACTACTACGATCTCCGGCTGAAACAGGACAGGCTGGAAATCTTGCGCCAGCGCGCCGGCTTTCGTTTCTTTCATCTCGACATCGCCGATGGTGCGGCGATTGCTCAGACAGTGGCTGCTGAGCAGCCAGACCGGCTGGTGCATCTGGCGGCCCAGGCAGGTGTGCGCTACTCGCTGGAAAATCCCATGGCCTATGTTTCATCCAACCTGGCGGGCTTCGCCTCCGTCCTGGAAGCCTGCCGGCACAGCCAGGTTCCGCACCTGATTTATGCCTCGTCGAGTTCGGTTTATGGTAACAATACCCACGTGCCGTTTTCCGAACATGACCCGGTAGATCATCCCCTTTCTTTGTATGCTGCCAGCAAGCGGGCCAATGAACTGATGGCGCATGCTTATGCCCACCTCTACGACCTGCCGGTCACCGGTCTGCGTTTCTTTACCGTGTACGGCCCGTGGGGCCGGCCGGACATGGCGCCAATCCTGTTTGCGCGGGCGATCTGCGAAGGAAAGACCATTCGTGTTTTCAATCATGGCAATCACCAACGGGATTTCACTTATGTGGGTGACATCGTGCAAGGGGTGGTGGCGGTGGCGCTGCAGAAAGTGTCCCGCTCCAGTTTCGCTGTGGCCATGAATTCTGACCCGGCAACGAGCACCGCGCCCTTTCGTCTTTACAATATGGGTAACGGCGCGCCGGTAAAGCTGATGGATTTTCTCGCTACGCTGGAACAATGTCTGGGTAAAAAAGCCCGGCTGGAAATGACCGGCGCCCAGCCCGGTGACGTGCTGGATACCTGGGCCGATTGCAGCGACCTTGAACGGGATTTCGGCTACCGGCCGCAGACGTCTCTGGCTCACGGCATGGAGCGGTTTATCGCCTGGTTCAAAGAATATTACCGCTTGTGAGCGAGTCGCAACATGCAAGATTTGAATGATGAAATAATGACGTTTTCCGGGCGCGCCAGCAGGTGGCCCAATAACGCGAGAAGCATGGTATGAGAATTTCGATAGTTGGCAGCGGTTATGTCGGTTTGGTGAGCGGGGCCGGTTTGTCCGAGGTCGGGCACCATGTTTTGTGCATGGACATTGACGACAAAAGGATAACGGGTTTGCGCAACGGGGTCGTCCCGATCTTTGAACCCGGACTGGAGTCCATGCTGCGGCATAATGCAGCACAGGGGCGGTTTGATTTTACCACTTCGCTTGCCGATGCCGTGGCTCATGCCGACATTTTGCTTATCGCGGTAGGTACGCCACCCGGTGAGGATGGTTCCGCCGATCTCAGTCATGTCCTGTCTGTGGCCGCCGGCATTGGCCGGTGCATGGAGAGCGCGTTGCTGGTGGTGATCAAATCCACCGTGCCCGTCGGCACCTGCGAAAAAGTCAAAAGGGCCATTGAAGCTGAACTGAGACAGCGGGGAGTCGAAGTCGCGTTTGACGTGGCGTCCAATCCGGAGTTTCTCAAGGAAGGATCAGCCATTGCGGATTTCATGAAGCCGGACCGTATTGTTGTGGGAACCGAAAGCGCCAAGGCTGAACTGCTGCTGCGTGAGCTTTACGCCCCGTTCAATCGCAATCATGAGAAGTTGCTGAGCATGGATATCCGTTCATCGGAGCTGACGAAGTATGCCGCCAATGCCATGCTGGCGACCAAAATCAGCCTGATGAATGAACTCTCGAACATTGCCGAACGTGTTGGCGCCGATATCGAGCACGTGCGCATTGGCATCGGCTCTGACCCGCGAATCGGCTACGCGTTTATCTACCCGGGCGTTGGTTATGGCGGTTCATGTTTTCCCAAGGATGTCAGGGCACTCGAGCGCACGGCGAGCCAGTCTGGTTATGTGGCCGAATTGCTGCGCGCGGTGGAAGCGGTGAACAGCCGCCAGAAGAGCAAGCCCTATGAATTGTTGCAGCGGCATTTTGGCACCGGACTGGCCTCATGTCGTATTGCCATCTGGGGATTGGCGTTCAAGCCCAATACCGACGATATTCGCGAAGCGCCCAGCATTGAACTGATCGACACGCTGTTGCAGCAGGGTGTCAACGTCGTGGCGCATGATCCGGAAGCGGGAGCGGCGACGGCCCAACTGTTCGCCGGACGGCCAGGTTTTGCCGTGTCTGCCGATCCTTACCAGGCAGCCCAGGGTTGCGATGCACTCGTACTGCTTACAGAATGGAAGCTGTACTGGGCGCCGGACTTTGAACGCCTGCGCACCGGTATGAGTCAGGCGGTGATATTGGATGGGCGCAATATCTGGTCACCACAGGTCGTGCGCCAGCGCGGGTTTACGTATTATGCAATCGGCCGCCCCTGAGTGGCGCATACACGGACTCTGGTAAAGATGACTAAAAGAGCATTGATAACGGGCATTACCGGTCAGGATG
Organism: uncultured Gammaproteobacteria bacterium; assembly: GCA_963708905.1. Lineage (GTDB taxonomy): Bacteria > Pseudomonadota > Gammaproteobacteria > Xanthomonadales > SZUA-36 > SHZL01. The sequence continues at coordinate 140,063 of CAVPUV010000052.1, forward strand.
GCGCCTATCTCGCTGAGTTCCTGCTGGCCAAGGGCTACGAAGTGCATGGCATCAAAAGGCGCGCTTCGCTGATCAATACCCAGCGCATCGATCACCTGTACATCGATCCGCACGTGGAACACGGGCGGCTGCACCTGCACTATGGCGACATGACCGATGGCTCCAGTCTGTTGCGCACCGTCCAGGCGGTAAAACCGCATGAAATCTACAACCTGGCAGCGCAAAGCCACGTGGCTGTTTCCTTCGAAGAACCCGAATACACTGCCGAGTCGGATGCGGTCGGCACTTTGCGCTTGTTGGAGGCCATCCGTAATCTCGGGATGGAAAATGACTGCCGTTTCTACCAGGCATCCACTTCAGAATTATTTGGCAAGGTACAGGAGACGCCGCAAAAGGAAACGACCCCTTTCTGGCCGCGCTCGCCCTATGGCGTGGCCAAACTCTATGCCTACTGGATCGTGGTGAATTACCGCGAGTCTTACCAGCTGTTTGCCTGCAATGGCATCCTGTTCAATCACGAGTCGCCGTTGCGTGGTGAAACTTTTGTCACGCGTAAAATCACGCGCGGGCTCGCGCGCATTGCCTGGGGCCTGGATGACTGTGTTTATCTCGGCAACCTGGACGCACGGCGTGACTGGGGACATGCACGGGATTATGTCGAGGCCCAATGGCTGATGCTGCAGCAGGACCAGGCGCGCGACTTTGTCATCGCCACCGGCGTGCAGCATTCGGTACGGGACTTTGTCAATGCCACGGCCGCCCATATGGGTCTGCAGCTTGAATGGCTTGGCGAAGGTGTGGGGGAACACGCCGTGGTCGCCGCTTCGAAACACCCTGAACTGCAGTTCGACAGCGGCGATGTACTGGTGCGCATCGACCCGCGCTACTACCGGCCGGCCGAAGTCGAGACCCTCTTGGGGGACGCCTCGCTGGCCCATGAACTGTTGGGCTGGAAGGCGGCAACGCCGTTTAATGAACTGGTACGCGAAATGGCGCAAAGCGATCTGCGCCTGGCCAGGGAGGAAGCGCTCATCCAGAATCACCGGGCCGAGGCGTGAACGGCAACACCGAACAGCAGTCCGCCACAGCCAGGACCCGGGTCTTTGTTGCCGGTCATCGCGGCATGGTTGGTTCGGCCCTGGTGCGCCAGTTGTCAGCCGATGACAGCGTTGATCTGCTGACGCGTGAGCGTCGCGAGCTCGATCTGACCAGGCAGTCCGAGGTAGAACAGTTTTTCGCCGACCAGGCGATCGATCACGTTTTCCTGGCGGCGGCAAAGGTGGGCGGCATACTCGCCAACAATGACTATCCAGCCGACTTTATCCGTGAGAATCTGCAGATCCAGACCCATGTAATCCATGCGGCCCACCTGGCCGGCGTAAAACGACTGCTGTTTCTCGGTAGTTCCTGTATCTATCCCCGGCTTGCCGCGCAGCCCATGGGCGAAGATGCCTTGCTCACCGGGCCTCTGGAACCGACCAATGAGCCTTATGCCATTGCGAAAATAGCGGGCATTCGCATGTGTGAGTCCTATCATCGTCAGTACGGCAGTGATTTTCGCAGCGTCATGCCGACCAATCTCTATGGGCCCAACGACAATTTTGACGCGCAATCCAGTCACGTGCTGCCGGCTTTGCTGTGGAAGTTTCACACTGCCGTGCAGCGTGGAGATGATCAAGTCGTCGTCTGGGGCAGCGGGTCCCCGCGACGTGAATTTCTGCATGTGGACGATATGGCGATGGCTTGTGGTGTCATCATGCGCATGCACACAGCCGAGTTCTGGGCAGCCGTTCCCGCGCGGAATTCACAGGTCAATATCGGCTGCGGCCAGGACATATCGATTGCCGACCTGGCCAGCATGGTAGCGGAAGTGAGCGGATTTACCGGTGAAATCGTGTTTGATACCTCCAAACCGGATGGCACGCCGCGAAAACTACTCGATGTCAGCCGCATCAAGGCCATGGGCTGGTCAGCAAGCATGTCGCTGCATGATGGTATTGCAAGCACCTATCAATGGATGCAGGAACACCTGGCCACGGCCCGGCAGCAGGCGGAAACGGGGCCGGGTGCGCGATGAGTAAATCCTTGCAGGAACAGTTACAGGCGCTGGGCCTGGCGAAAAAATCACCGGCCCGGAAGCCGCATGACCAGAGTCGCAATCCCGCATCAGGCATGAAGCAGAAATCGCGGCGAGAGGCAGGGAAGGAAATGACCCGGTCCGTTGCTGCCGAAAAACCGGGTTCCGGAGCTGAACTGTCGCTGGAACAGGCCTACCGCCTGCGGGAAAAGCAAACCAAGGAGCAGGCCGAGCAAGCCCGGGCACGCAAACGCCAGGAGGACCTCCAACGGCGGCGGCTCAACGACGACATCCGCGCCATCCTCGTACCGCATCGGCTCAATGACCCGTCTGCCCAGCTGTCGCGAAACTTCATGTACAAGGGCCGCATCCGCAAGGTCAATGTGACGGCCGCGCAGCTCAAAGCCCTGAATGAGGGAACACTGGGCCTGGTTTACCTTGCCGGCGGCTATCACATTCTGGCGCCGGAGCACGTCGCCGAGGTGCGCTCTTTATCCGCGGAGCATGTCCCGGACCTTGCCGGCGGCGCGGAAGAAGACCCCCAATACCCGGTGCCGGACGACCTGATCTGGTAAATCTCAGTCGTTAAAATTTGCCGGCAACAGTCGCTTCATGTCATCCAGCCTGCACGCTTTTCGCTGCGCATAATCTTCCATCTGATCCCGCAGTACCGGGCCAACGACAAAATACCTGGCAGCGGGGTGAGCAAAGTAGTAACCGCTGACACTGGCTGCCGGCAGCATGGCATAGCCGCCGGTCAGCGAGATCCCCGCCCCGGCGGTGGCGTCCAGCAGACGGAAGATTTTTTCTTTTTCACTGTGGTCGGGACATGCCGGGTAGCCCGGCGCCGGGCGTATCCCCTGGTAGCTTTCATCGATCAGGGCTGCATGGTCCAGGGCTTCGTCAGCGGCGTAGCCCCAGAATTCCTTGCGCACCCGCAAGTGCATGTGCTCTGCCATGGCTTCCGCCAGACGATCGGCCAGGGCTTTGAGCAGAATGGCGCTGTAGTCATCGTTGGCTGCTTCGAACTTTTGTATTTGCGTTTCGATACCCAGACCTGCGGTGACGGCAAACAGACCGATGTGATCGCACAGGCCGGCTGCACGGGGTGCGATGTAGTCGGCCAGACAGACCTGCGGCTGGCCTTGGGCTTTGGCTTTTTGCTGGCGCAGGAACAGCAGACGTTCCCGCACTTCAGATTGCGCATCATCGGAAAAAATCAGCACGTCATCGCCTTCTGCAGCCGCGGGGAAAAGACCAATCACCGCTGCGGCCTGCACCCAACGTTCGCTGATCATTTGTTGCAGCATCACCTGTGCGTCGTGATACAGGCCGGTGGCAACTTCGCCGACTACCGCGTCTTCGAGGATGGCCGGAAATCGGCCAGCGAGTTCCCAGGTCTGAAAAAACGGCGTCCAGTCGATGGTTTCCACCAGGTCCGCCAGCGGGTAATCCTTGAACACGTGAATGCCGGGCTTCCGCGGAGCAGGAGGAACTCCTTTGGACCAGTCTATGGCCAGCCGATTGCCGCGGGCGACAGCCAGCGCGACGGGCGGTTCCCTGCGGCTGCCTTGTTCCCGCCGGTCTCTCAGGCGCTGGTAATCGGCTGCGGTTTTTTCCTGTAGCTGCTTGCGGCCTTCCGGGTTCAACAGTTGCCTGACAACGCCTACGGCGCGTGAGGCGTCCTTGACCCAGAACACGCCCTGGTCATATTCCGGTTCAATGCGCAAGGCGGTGTGAATCGGGGAAGTGGTTGCGCCGCCGATGAGCAAGGGCAGCTTGAAAGCCTGTTGCCGCATTTCCGCCGCGACCAGACGCATTTCCTCCAGCGACGGCGTGATCAGGCCGGACAGGCCAATGATATCCGCGCCTTCACGCAGCGCGGCTTCAAGTATGGTTTCACCTGGCACCATGACACCCAGGTCGGTCACGCGAAAATTATTGCAGCGCAGAACCACGGCGACGATGCTCTTGCCAATATCATGCACATCGCCTTTGACCGTCGCCAATATGACGTGTCCCTGGCTGGACGCTTCTTCACCGCCGGCGCGTTTTTCTTCTTCGATATGCGGGATCAGAACGGCAACAGCCTGCTTCATGACGCGGGCACTCTTTACTACCTGGGGGAGAAACATCTTGCCTGAACCAAACAGGTCACCAACCACGTTCATTCCGTCCATCAGCGCACCCTCGATGACATCCAGGGCCCGCACCGACTGTTGCCGTGCTTCTTCAGTGTCTTGTTCGATATACGTGGTAATGCCTTTTACCAGTGCATGGACCAGCCGGTCATGCACCGAAGTTTCGCGCCATTCTTCGCCGGCGGTCTCCCGGTTGCCATCGCCGCGGAACCTTTGCGCAATTTCCAGCAGGCGCTCGGTGGCATCGTCGCGTTGGTTGAGAACCACGTCCTCGACTGCGGCGCGCAGCTCCGGATCAATTTCATCGTAAACTTCGAGCTGGCCTGCGTTGACGATGCCCATGTCCATGCCGGCTTGAATGGCATGGTAAAGGAACACCGAGTGAATGGCTTCGCGCACGCGGTCCTGACCGCGAAAGGAGAACGAAACATTGCTCACACCACCGGAGATCAACGCCCCGGGGCAGGCTTTTTTGATTCTCCGTGTTGCCTCGATGTAGTCCACAGCATAACTGGCATGCTGCTCAATACCCGTTGCCACCGCGAAGATATTGGGATCGAAAATGATGTCCTGCGGTGGAAAACCGACAGTCCCGGTGAGGATTTTCCAGGCACGCTCACATACAGAGACCCGAAGTTCCAGGGTATCCGCCTGGCCGCGTTCGTCAAACGCCATGACGATAACCGCGGCACCATAGCGCAGCACCATTCTGGCCTGCCGGATAAACGATTCTTCGCCTTCCTTCAGACTGATCGAATTGACGATGCCTTTGCCCTGCAGGCACTTGAGGCCCGCTTCCAGCACATCCCAGCGTGAAGAGTCGATCATGACCGGCACGCGGGCGATATCCGGTTCCGAGGCGATGTGGTTGAGAAAACGTGTCATGGCCTGGGGGCCATCGAGCAAACCTTCGTCCATGTTTACATCGATGATCTGCGCACCGTTTTCAACCTGCTGACGGGCGATCTCCACTGCTGCAGCGTAATTGTCTTCCTCTATCAGCCGGCGAAAATGGGCTGAGCCGGTCACATTGGTGCGTTCGCCCACGTTGACGAAGTTCAGCTCCGGCGAGAGCACCAGGGGCTCCAGCCCGGCCAGCCGGCAGAAAGCCGCTGGTTCGGGTTGCTTCCTCGGCGTCGCAGCCGCGACGGCGGCGGCAATAGCGGCGATATGAGCCGGTGTGGTGCCACAGCAGCCGCCGACGATATTCAACAGTCCTTCAGCAGCGAAGGTTTTAATGACGCCGGACATGTGTTGCGGGGTATCCTCGTACTCGCCCAGTTCGTTGGGCAGGCCGGCATTGGGATAAAGGATGATCGGGCAGTCCGCGACCCGCGCCAGGGCCCGGATCCACGGCCGGATTTCCGTGGCCCCCAGCGCACAGTTCAGGCCTACCGCGAAAGGCCGGGCGTGACGGATCGAATACCAGAACGCCTCCACCGTTTGCCCGGACAGAGTTCTGCCGCTGGCATCGATAATGGTGCCGGAAACCATAATGGGTAAACGGTATGCGAGTTGCTCAAAAGCATCTCCTATGCCAAATAATGCGGCTTTGCAATTGAGCGTATCGAACACGGTTTCCACGATGAGCACATCGCAACCGCCTTCTGCCAGACCCAGCGCCGCTTCGGCATATGCCTGACGCATCTGATCGAAACTGGTGTTGCGGTATTCGGGGCGGTTTACATCCGGCGACAGTGAAGCCGTGCGGTTGGTTGGGCCCATTGCACCCATCACGAATCGAGGGCGTTTTGGATCCGCCGCAGCGGCTTGTGCTGCTGCAGTTACCGCCAACACGGCGCTGGCGCGATTGAGTTCCCTGACCAGATGCGCGGTGCCGTAGTCCGCCTGCGAAATGCTGGTCGCATTGAAGGTATTGGTCTCGATCAGGTCGGCGCCGGCGTCGAGGAAGGCGCGGTGAATATCGCCAATCAGCTCAGGCCGGCTCAGGCTGAGCAAATCGTTATTGCCTTTCACGGGTGAGGGATGTGAGGCAAAGCGCTGACCGCGATACTGCTGTTCATTGAGCCGGTACGCCTGGATCATGGTTCCCATGGCGCCGTCTGTGACCAGTATCCTTTGTTGCATCAGGGCCTGCAGCTGTGCGACCCGGGATGGATTTCTATAAGGCAGCTGGTCCACGATTCACGCCTTGGTCGCGGATAAAGTCAGGATGCCGAAATTGGGCGTGCGTTTTTCGATGGTGGCGACGGTACAGGATTGCACTTTCAGTCCGGCTTTGCGCGCCAGCTTTTCCAGCTGACCTGTGGTAAAGCCGAGGTTGGCATGGTTATAGGGCTCTACCGCCTTCTCGTGCTGATGTTGCGCCAGTGTCACCGCCAAAAAATTGCCGGCCGGCCGCAGCACGCGGCTCGCTTCCTGCAGGACCAGTTGTGGCTGGCGTGTGTAGGTGAGGGCATGCATCAACAACACCGTGTCGTAGGACTGGTCCGGCGCAGGTATGGCATGCATATCGCCCAATTCAAAGCGGACATTGGCACAAGACTGCAGGCGCTTTCTGCCGGCATCCACGACCTTTGCGCTGATGTCCAGACAGGTGAAGTGCCTGGCGCGTGGCGCCAACAGTTGCGCCAGGACACCGTCTCCGGAAGCGATGTCGAGCACGTCGCCCAGTTCGATGAGTAACACCAGACCGTATGCCATTGCCTCCCAGGTGCGCCCAGGCGAGTAGTGACGTTCCATATCACCCGCCACGCTGTCCGCCCAGGTGTCGCCGTGGCGCTTGCTGAGAACTTGCGGGATTCGAGCCAGATCCTGCTGCACCAGAGGGTCCGAGCCACAGTCACGCAGTACCTTCCACAGCGTCCGCAGAACGGGATCATGGAAGCTGGCAGCCATGCGGTAATAGACGTAAACCCCTTCCCGGCGATCAGCCACCAGACCGGCTTCCTTGAGCTTGGACAGGTGGGTTGAGACCCTGGGCTGCGCCAGTTGGGTGATTGACGAAAGCTCCGCCACGCTGAGTTCCTCGCGTTCCAGCAGGAGCAGTAATCGCAAGCGTGTAGAATCGGCGAGCAAGCGGCAATGATGCGAAGCCAATTCCAGATCCAATGGGGCCGGGTTCTTGTCGGACATATATCTCTGTATCTTGATCTAAAGATATATAAGCCTATCCACTAGCGGCGGACAGGTCAATAGAAGTTCCTCACAAGTGTGGTCAATACCCTTCTGCAGACCTAGAGAGTTTATAATTACTGGCCTTGATCGATGATTCCACGCGAGTGAAGCGGATGCAATTCCAACTGACCGACGAACAACTGATGATCCAGGCCGCGGCGCACGATTTTGCCCAGCAGAAGATCGTGCCCATAGCCGCTCACTATGATGCCAGCGGCAAATTCCCGGTGGAAACCATACGCCAGATGGGTGAATTGGGCTTGATGGGCATCGAAGTACCCACCGAGTATGGCGGTGCCGGCCTGGATGCGATCGGCTATGTGCTTGCACTGATGGAAATCAGCGCCGCGGATGCCGCACACGGGACCATCATGTCGGTCAACAACTCACTGTACGCCCACGGCATACTGAAAAATGGCACCGAGGAACAAAAGCACCGCTTCGTCACACCCGTTGCAACAGGCAAGGCGGTCGGTGCCTATGCCCTGACCGAGCCGCAATCAGGTTCTGATGCCGTCAACATGCGGGTGCGCGCGGAATGCTCGCCGGATGGCAGTCACTACCTCATTAATGGAAAAAAATCCTGGATTACCTCCGGACCGGTGGCGGATTTTATGGTCCTGTTCGCCGTCACGGACCCGCAACAAGGCTCACGGGGAATTTCGGCTTTTCTGATCGATACTGCCGAGCCAGGGTTTAGACGGGGAAAAGTTGAACCCAAGCTCGGCATCAGGGCCTCGGCCACCTGTGAGATCGAGTTCGAGAACTACCGCTGTCCGGCGCAGAATCTGTTGGGTGCGAAGGGACAGGGCTTCAAGGAAGCGATGGACGTATTGGACGCCGGCAGAGTCGGTATCGCGGCCCAGGCGGTGGGTATCGCCAGGGCGGCGTATGAGGCCAGCCTGGCTTATGCGCGCGAACGCAAGGCTTTTGGCCGGGAAATTGGCAGCTTCCAGCTGGTGCAGGCCAAAATCGCGGACATGAAGTGCCGCCTCGATGCGGCTTACCTGCTGACACTGCGCGCAGCCTGGGCCAAACAGCAGGCCATCCAGTCGGGCGCCCGGTATTCGCTGGAAGCAAGCGTGGCCAAGTTATTCGCTTCGGAAACGGCCATGTGGGTCACCCACCAGGCCGTGCAGATCCACGGTGGTATGGGCTACAGCAAAGAGTTGCCGCTTGAGCGCTATTTCCGTGACGCCAAGATCACTGAAATTTACGAAGGTACCAGTGAAATTCAACGGCTGGTCATTGGCAGGCTGGAAACGGGCTTGCGTTGAGACATCATGAACCTATCTACGGAATTGCAAAAACAGGAGTTTCTTGACCAGATAGGCCAGGCACTGGACGGCAAGTTGAGTGCGCGGCAGGCCGGGCTGGCGCGGGATTACCTGGCTTATTATTTCCGCCAGGTGCCGATGGAGGAGCTGACCCGGGACAACCCCGAGGTGCTGGCCAGAGTCATTGCCGATCAGTTGAAATTCCTCGGCCGCAGAGCCGCGGGTGAAACCCTGATCCGCGTATTCAATCCACTCAAGCGCAAACACGGTTGGGAAAGCGTTCATACCATCATCGAGATGGTGAATGACGACAAGCCGTTCCTGGTGGACAGCGCTACCCTGGCTTTATCCGAGATGAACCTGGATGTTCACTTGATCATTCATCCGGTGATCCGCGTGCAGCGTGACAGGAATGGCCGTCTGCTGGCGATAACGGATAAGGAAGACAATAAATACACCGCGGAATCCGTGGTCCGGATCCAGATCAACCGGCAGACTCGCGCGGAGGTTCTGGCTGAAATAGAAAAGAGGCTATGCAAGGCCCTGACCGACGTGGATCGAGCTGTGGCGGACTGGAAAGCCATGTCCAGAGCGGTCACAGACACCGCAGCCATCATGCCGTCCTGGGCGCCAACAGCGGACAGTGAGTTGCTGCGCGAATGCCAGGAATTCATGTCCTGGCTGGCCGAAGATCATTTTATTCTTCTGGGGGTGCGTGACTACGAAGTGGTCAAGGGCAGGAAAGGTTATAGCCTGCGCATCGTGCCCGGTTCCGGACTGGGAATACTGCGTGAGAATGACGCCACTGTCTCCGAGCGACCTTTGACCAGTCATGCTGAAGAGGTGCGCCTGAGCAGCAAGGAAATACCCTTGATCATTACCAAGACCAATGCGCGCTCGACGGTTCATCGCGTGGGTTATCTTGATTATATCGGCGTGCTCAAATTCGATTCCCGCGGGCATACCATTGCCGAAAGAAGATTCCTGGGGCTGTTCACTTCCAGCGCTTATGCCCTCAGCGTCATGGACACGCCTTTGATTCGCGGCCGGGTGCGGCTGGTTCTGGAAAACTCGGGTCTGCGTCCGGGCAGCCATGCCTGGAAAACGATGATGCACATTTTCCAGTCCCTGCCACGGGATGACCTGTTCCAGGCCAGTTCCACGGAATTGGCTGAGCTGGCGACAGGAGTGCTCAATTTGCAGGAACGCCGGCGGGTGCGCCTGTTTATCCGCCGCGAGCGCTACGGCCGTTTTTACTCTTGCCTGGTGTACATTCCACGGGAACGTTTCAACACGGAGAACCGGGAAAAGATCCAGGCCATACTCAAGCGCGCGCTCAAGGGGCACAGACTGGACTATGTGGTGCATGTTGCCGAATCCATGTTGGCGCGCCTGCAGGTCATTATCCGGCCCGGTCCCGGCAGCGAGATCCACCCGGATGTCGCTTTGCTGGAGCAGAAGATTGTGGACGCGGTACGCTCATGGACCGACGAGTTGTCTGCCATCCTGGTGCAGAAACACGGCGAAGAAACCGGGCTCGCCCTGGCGGCCCGATACGGCACTGCCTTTCCGGAAGCCTATAAGGAAGATGTCACACCATGGGTTGCTGCCCTGGACGTCGACCACGTCATTGATGTCGATGCGGGGGCAGACCTGCGCATGAGTTTGTACCGGCCGCGTAAAGCACACGACGGCAGTATCCGCTTCAAGCTGTATCGCAAGCACCAGCCGATTCCGTTGTCCGATGTTTTGCCGATACTGGAAAATCTCGGACTGCGGATACTGAGTGAACGCCCCTACGAACTGCGGTTGCCGGACCATGAAGCATTGTGGATCCAGGATTTCGACATGACTGCGGCAGTGCTGGAGCGTGAACTGAACCTGGAGGCCATACGGGAGCTGTTTCAGACGGCTTTTGCGCAGACCTTGGACGGTCAGACGGAAAATGACGGCTTCAACCAGCTGGTCATCGCCTCGCAGATGCACTGGCGCCAGGTGGTCATCCTGCGCGCCTATTGCAAATATTTGCTGCAACTCGGCTCACCGTTCTCACAGCAATACATGGCGGAAACGTTGGCCAAGTTCCCGCTGATTTCCCGCTTGCTGCTGGAAATGTTTGAAGCGATGTTCGATCCGGAACGCGACGAAGAAAGCGAGTTTCGCCAGCAGCAGGGCGCCCGTCATCTGGCGCGCACTTTCGATGCGCTGCTCACCGAGGAATTCCGCAGTGATAGAGTGCTGAGCGAGTATATAGAGGATATGGTCCGCGCCAGAACAGCTGACCGCGAGCAGCAAACCCAATCCACCAGGACCGCCTTTCAGCGGGCACTGAACCTGGTCTCCAATCTCGGTGAAGACCGCATTCTTTATGCATTCTACGATGCCATGCGGGCAACTCTGCGGACCAATTTCTTTCGCCGCAATGCGCAAGGAGAGCTGAGCGAGTTTATCAGTTTCAAGATTGAATCCGCCAAGGTGGCGGATATGCCTTTACCGCGCCCGTACCGCGAAATCTGGGTTTATTCACCACGCTTCGAAGGCATCCACCTGCGGGGTGGGAAAATTGCCCGGGGCGGCCTGCGCTGGTCAGACCGGCGCGAGGATTTTCGCACCGAAGTGCTCGGTCTGATGAAGGCGCAAAATGTCAAAAACACGATGATCGTTCCGGTGGGTGCGAAGGGCGGTTTTGTCGTCAAGAACCCGCCCCAGCAGGGAGGTCGCGAAGCATATCTGCAGGAAGGTATTAGCTGTTATTCTCAATTTATCAATGCGTTATTAGATATTACCGATAATTTAGATGTGAACAGGACTGTGCATCCGGATGACGTGGTCCGGCGTGATGATGACGATACCTACCTGGTCGTGGCGGCGGACAAGGGCACGGCGACGTTTTCGGATATTGCCAACCAGATTTCCCTGCAGCGTAAATTCTGGCTGGCCGATGCCTTTGCCTCCGGCGGCTCGGTTGGCTATGACCACAAACGCATGGGGATTACGGCCAAGGGTGCCTGGGAAGGCGTCAAGCGGCACTTCCGCGAAGCCGGCAGGGACATCCAGAAAGACGCATTTACCGTCGTTGGTATCGGTGACATGAGTGGGGACGTGTTTGGCAACGGCATGTTGCTGTCCCGGCACATCCGCTTGCAGGCGGCTTTCAATCACCAACATATTTTTCTCGATCCCGATCCGGATGCGAAAACCAGTTTTGCCGAACGCCGCCGCCTGTTCCGTAAATCGCGATCCGGCTGGGACGACTACAATAAAGAATTGATATCGGAGGGAGGCGGCGTTTTCTCCCGGCTGGAAAAGACCATACCGCTCAGCCCGCAGGTCAGGCAGTGGCTGGATACCAGGGAAGCCCAGCTGGCGCCGAGCAAGCTGATCCAGCTGTTGTTGAAAGCTCCGGTGGACCTGTTGTGGAATGGTGGTATCGGCACCTATGTCAAAGCCAGCAGTGAAAGCAACGCCGATGTCGGTGATCCGGCCAACAACGGCTTGCGCGTGAATGGCTGTGAACTTCGCTGCCAAGTGGTGGGGGAAGGCGGAAATCTTGGTTTCAGCCAGAAGGGGCGCATCGAATATGCCTTGTCTGGCGGCAGGATCAACACCGATTTCATCGACAACTCAGCTGGCGTGGATACCTCGGATCACGAGGTGAACATAAAGATATTGCTGGCCCAGGCCATTCGCGCTGGCCGCATGACCGAAAAAGAACGTCCCGGCCTGCTCGCTTCCATGACGGACGAAGTGGCAGTGCTGGTCATGCGCAGCAACTACTTGCAGACCCAAGCCCTGTCGCTGATGCAAACGTTGAAAGGACCGCGCCTGGGAGCCAAGCAGCATTTTATTTCGGTGTTGGAAAGCGAAGGCATACTGGATCGTCAGTTGGAATACCTTCCGGGTGATGAGGAACTGACCGAACGACGCAATCGCGGTGAGGGCCTGACGCGCCCCGAGCTTGCGGTGCTGCTGTCGTACAGCAAGATCGTTTTATATCAGCAGTTGCTGGCTTCGGATTTGCACACAGACGCTTACCTCTCGCGCGAGTTGATTCGCTATTTCCCGGCGCCCTTGCGCACGCGTTTTGCCGACCTGATGCAGCAACACCGTCTGAAGCGGGAGATCATTGCAACCCAGGTGACCAACAGCATGATCAATCGCATGGGCGTGAGTTTTGCCTTGCGCATGCATGAGGACACCGGCGCAGATTCTGCCGCTGTAGCCAAGGCCTTCACCATCGCCAGGGAAGTGTTCGACGCGCGCGAGTTCTGGGCTGAGGTTGAATCGCTGGACAATAAAGTTAACGCGGAATTACAAACCAGCGCCATGCTGGCGATGTGGAACCTGCTTCGCCAGGCCACCCGTTGGGTGTTGAATCTCAGTCGCGGCCAACTGGATATCGAGCACATGGTGGAGCGCCTGGCGCCGGGTATGTCGGTCATGCAGAAAACCATGCAATCTTTCATGTCTGAAAATGAACTTGCATTGCTGCAGGTCGAGGAGAAAGCCTACGTGGAAGGGGGATTCCCCGCAGATCTGGCTCGATGCACCGTCATGCTGCACCGCCTGTTCCCCGTTCTGGACGTGGTCGAAACGGCAGCGCAGCGGAAAATGGATGTGGAAGGCGTTGCACGTGTCTACTTTGACCTCGGTGAGTCGCTGCGGCTGAAATGGTTGCAGGAGCAATTCGAAAATCTGCCGGTCAAGGGTCAGTGGCACGCACTGGCGCGGGCCAACCTCAGGGATGAACTGCTGTCGATGCAGAACGCGCTGGTGGAGGACATTTTACGCCAGCAGGGAAAACGCCAGGATGCGGTTGCCCGCTGGTCTGCCAGCCATGAAGGTGAAGTCCGTAAAGTGCTGCTGGTGCTGAATGACATGCATGGCCAGCCAGCCATGGACTATGCAACGGCCTCAGTGGCTGTGCGGGCCCTGGACGTTTTGGTCAGTGCAACCCGGCCGGCCTGATGACGCTGTCCCGGCAAACTTAATAAGCTGATGAAGTACATGCGTCCACATTTCATTGCCAGCCCGTCGGCACAGGCGCAGTCCGTCTTTGCGCGCCATGCTGAGCCGTTATGGACAGTATGAGCTGGGCACTGCTGATGTCATCGTGGCTCTGGGCGGCGACGGTTTTATGTTGCGCACCCTGCACCGTTTACTTTCAGCCAATCTTCCGGTCTATGGCATGAAATTGGGCAATGTCGGGTTCCTGATGAACCGCTACCGGGAAAAACACCTGCTGGAAAGACTGGACCTGGCGAACAAGGTGGAACTGGCTCCCTTGTGCATGCACGCGGTAACGCAAACAGGCGCAGAAGCCGGCGCCCTGGCCATCAACGAGGTTTCGCTGCTGCGGCAAATGAACCAGGCGGCGCATATACGCATTCTTGTGAATGGTTCGGTCAAGGTGGAAGAACTGGTATGTGACGGCATCTTGGTGTCCACGGCTGCCGGCAGCACGGCCTACAATCTGTCGGTCCATGGGCCGATTTTGCCGCTGGGCACCGAGGCCCTTGCGCTGACACCGATTTCGCCGTTCCGGCCGCGGCGCTGGCGCGGCGCGGTGCTGCCCAGCAGCGTGCACATTCGTTTCGAAGTGATCGATTGTGACAAGCGGCCGGTGAGTGCGACAGCGGATGCGGAGGAAGTGCGCAATGTCGTCAGCGTGGACGTTTACGAGGAAAAGACCGTGCGTTTGAAACTGCTGTTTGACCCGGATCATTCGCTGGAAGATCGAATTCTCGACGAGCAGTTTCTGTAATCGCGGCATATTTGTCCAAGGTACCTGATGAGCAGCCCTGAAAACCAAGTGCGCCCGAGCAATGACGACAAGCAACTGGTGGTCGCCATTTCATCCCGCGCCTTGTTCGACCTGGGCGAAAGCCACTCTGTTTTCGAACGCCAGGGCCTGGCGACTTATGCGGACTACCAGGTTGAACGGGAGAATGAATTTCTGCGCCCTGGAGTGGCTTTCCCGCTGGTGAGGAAATTGCTTGCCCTGAACGACGATGGGGTCGAGCACCCGGGTGTGGAGGTCATCCTGCTGTCACGCAACAGCGCCGATACCGGTTTGCGCATATTCAATACGATTGAACACTACGGGCTGAAGATCGAACGCGCGGCATTCACCAATGGCGTCAGTCCCTATCGCTACATGGCGGCTTACGGCGCCAAGCTGCTACTTTCAACCAATGCTGCCGATGTGCGCAGTGCCCTGGCAGCGGGTCACGCGGCGGCCACCATTCTGCCCGGTGGTTCCAGTGGCCGGGACAGCGGTCAACTGCGTATTGCATTCGATGGCGATGCGGTGATTTTCGGCGACGAGGCCGAACGCGTGTACCAGCAGCATGGCCTTGAAGCGTTCGCGAAAAGTGAGAGCGAAGCCGCCAACCGGCCTTTGACTGGCGGACCATTCCGCCCGGTACTGCAGGCGCTGCATCGGATCCAGTCAGCCTATCCGATAGAGAACAATCCCATTCGCACGGCCCTGGTGACCGCGCGATCCGCTCCGGCGCATAAACGCGTTGTTCTGACGCTGCGCGAATGGGGTATACGTATCGACGAGGCGCTGTTTCTTGGCGGGCGATCCAAGGGTGAGTTCCTGAAGATCTTCGGCGCCGATATCTTCTTCGATGATCAGCAGATGCATATCGAATCGGCCAAAAACCATGTGCCTTCGGCGCATGTTCCAAGCGGTATCATCAACGAAAGCTGACCGCGCGGTTCCTGGCTTATGGTGCTGCAGCACTGCGCGAATTCGCGCGGATGGCGCGAAACTCGTTGCCTTCGTACCAGTCCGGCCAGGCATCACTGTCAGCCACTGCCAGGCCGATCGCGAACCACAACTCGATGTCCTGGGCCAGGCCGCGTAAATCCCAGTCCTGTTCAATTTCATCGAAAGGGGTGTGATAGCGATTTTTCAGGTATTCCTCACTTTTCGCCTTGATATAGTCCGGGCCCAGTTCGGTGTGGTCTGACCCCGCCTTGGCGTACAGCATGGGCACGCCCTTTTTGGCGAAATTGAAATGGTCGGAGCGGTAGTAGTAACCCCGTTCCGGGTGTTCTTCCTGCCGCACCACCCGGTTCTGCGCAGATGCTTTCTCCTTGAGAATTTCTTCGAGTTCCGAACTGCCGTAACCGACTACGATCACGTCACGAGTGGGCCCATAGACATCCATGGCATCCATATTGATGCCACCCGCGGTCTGGCGCAGGGGCAGCGCCGGATCCTCGGCATATTTGGCCGAGCCCAACAGCCCCGATTCTTCTGCCGTGACTGCCAGAAAGCCCACGCTACGCTGCGGGGCGCGGGGCAGGGCAGCAAACGATCTGGCGAGTTCAAGCAGTGCGGCTATACCGGAGGCGTTGTCGACGGCGCCATTGTAAATACCGTCCAGACCCTGTTCGACCGTATGGTCGGTGCCGAGGTGATCCCAGTGAGCGGTGTAAATGAAAAGTTCTTCAGGCCGTTCGCTGCCCGGCAGGATGGCGCCGACGTTATGGGACTGGTTGCGGATGATGTGATTATGCACCGAGGCATCCATGGTGCTGCCGAGCGCAACGGCCTTGAACTCGGGCGAACGCGCTTGCTGCTCCAGAACTGACAAATCGTAACCGGCAGCCGCCACCAGTTCCTGCGCTATGGGTTTTTGCACCCAGGACTGGATGGCTACCCGGCCCATGTCGTCATCGGGCCGGGCCAGATGAAACTGCGGACCGGTCCAGCTGTTACGCACCACATCCCAGCCATAAGCCGCCGGTGCGGTATCGTGGATGATCAATGCAGCGGCGGCGCCCTGGCGCGCGGCTTCTTCGTACTTGTAACTCCAACGGCCGTAATAAGTCATGGCGTTGCCCTTGAACAGGGCCGGGTCCTGCGTGGCGAAGCCCGGGTCATTGATGAGGATCAGCACGGTCTTGCCCCTGACATCCACGTCAGCATAATCATTCCAGCCGTATTCCGGGGCTACGATACCGTAACCAACGAATACGATGTCGCTGTTTTCCACCCGGGACTCAGGTACCACCCGCATGGTTCCAAGTACCATTTCGCTACCGTGAGTGACCAGCCGGTCCTTGCCATCGAGGTGAAATGTCATCTGCGCCCTGGCCGGGTCCGATTCGATGGAAACCAGATCAACGGGCTGCAAATAACTGTCACCGAACAAGGGGTGTAATCCCATCTGCCGAAATCGTTCTTCGATGAAATCCAGAGTCAGTTTCTCGCCTTCCGACATGGGGGCCCGACCACCGTAGGCATCGGAAGACAATTCGGCGATAGTAGCCAGCATGCGATCCATGTCGGTAATGGGTTTGGCGCCGCGCAGAGTGATTGCTTGCACTTCCGCTGCCGGAGCAGGAGAGGAAACAGGTTCTTTGCTGCAGGCGGACAGCACCAGCAGGCAAAGACAAAGCCAGGTCAAGCGAGAGCTCATCACAGTAATTCCAGGATTATTTAACAGAAGATGCAAGCTAACCGCTTATGGCGCTGAAGACAAGTTGTGTTTATCCGGCTTCTGACTGCAGATAAATCCTGGGTTCTGGCTCCAGCGTAATACCGAAGCGCAACCGCACCTCGCGTTGCACGTGCCGGGCCAGTTGCCAGATGTCCAGGCCGCTGGCCTGCTGCCGGTTCAGCAGTACCAGCGCATGACGCCGGGATACCGCAGCACCGTTGTGGCTATAACCTTTCAGGCCACACTGTTCGATCATCCAGGCGGCGGAGACTTTTACCCGCTGATCATCCATGGGCCAGGCGGGCAAGGAGGGGAATTGGCCACGCAGGATTTCGAACTGGTCCTGGTCAAGCAGCGGATTCTTGAAAAAACTTCCCGCATTGCCTGCCACGGCAGGATCCGGCAGTTTGCGCTGGCGCAACCGCATCACGGCCGCACAGACATCAGCCGCTGTGGGCTGACGGATGCCGGCGCCATGCAACTCTTCTTCCAGGCCAGGGTAATGCAACTGCGCCGAGAATTGTTTCTGCAGTCTTAATCTGATGGAGGTGATGAAATACCGCCCCACTTGCGCCGATTTGAACAGACTATCGCGATAGCCCAGGCTGCACTGCTCCCGATCCAATACGGCCCAGCTGGCTGTTTGCCAATCCCAGGCCGTCACTGAATCCAGTCGTGAAGCCAGCTCGACACCATAGGCGCCGATGTTCTGCATGGGCGCGGCGCCCGCCAGTCCCGGTATCAGCGCAAGATTCTCCAGGCCATATAGCCCCTGGTGCAGTGACCAGGTAACCAGCCCATGCCAGATCTCACCGGCGCCCACTTCGACCAATGCCTGCTGTTCGTCCTGCGCGACAACTTCGATGCCGCTGATGCGGTTCAGCAACACGGTTCCGGGCACATCACTGACAAACAAAACGTTGCTGCCACCGCCAAGAACGAAGTCCTGTGCCGGATCAAACCGGGGTACGGACAGAACATCCTCATCGTTTTCCACCTCGACCAGCAGCCTGGCCGAGGCGGCGACGCCAAAAGTGTTCAAAGCAAGAAGGGAAGGGTGCTCTACAACTTTCATGATGGCACACGTCGCGCGATGGCCGCCAGGCATTCACCGACCAATGCCGGCCCGCGGTAAATCAAGCCGGTATAGAGCTGCACCAGATCCGCACCCATGTCCAGTTTATCCGTGGCGTCCTGGCCCGCGCTGATGCCGCCAACGCCGATCAACGCAACTTCCCCGGCAAGCTGCCGGCGGAACGACCTGAGCGCCGCGTCGGCCAGCGGTTTCAGCGGCCGGCCGGACAAGCCGCCTTGTTCCGCCGCATGCGGCAAGCCTTCGACGCCGTTGCGGCTGACGGTGGTATTGGTGGCGATGATGGCATCCATGCGGTGCTTGATGACCACGCGGGCAATGTCTCTTATGGCCTCCATCTCAAGGTCAGGAGCCACTTTGACTGCAATCGGCACACGCCGGCCATGGTGTTCCATGAGTCTCTGGCGGCATTGCCCGATATGCCCCAGCAAGTGGTCCAGAGAACGCTCGGCCTGCAATTCACGCAAGTGCATGGTATTGGGTGAGGAAATATTGACCGTGACGTAATCCGCGTAGGGATAGATCTTTTCCAGGCAGTGAACATAGTCTTGCGCTGCCCGCTCCAGCGGCGTGTCGAAATTCTTGCCGATATTGATACCGAGCACACCCTTGAAGCGGTGAGACCGTACCCGCCGTACCAGATAGTCGACGCCTTTGTTGTTGAAACCCAGCCGGTTGATCACCGCTTGCGCTTGCGGGATGCGGAAAATCCGTGGCCTGGGATTGCCGGGTTGGGGTCGCGGTGTGACCGTACCCACCTCGATAAAACCAAAACCGAGATCACCCAGGGCTTCAAAATAGTCTGCGTTCTTGTCCAGGCCGGCAGCCAGGCCCAGCGGGTTGGGGAATTCCAGGCCCATGCAGCGTACCGGCGACCCCGGATGCTTGCACAGCCAGGGTGTTGCACCCAGCTTGTGCGCCAGGCGCAGGCCTTGCAACGCCAGCTCATGCGCCCGCTCGGGGTCGATGGCGAACAGCACTTTTTGTGCGAGTTGGTAGAGCATCAAAGCAGAGTCCTGAGGCGGAATGCGCCGGCGCATTCCGCCTCAGAGATCGAATTTGATACCCTGGGCCAGCGGCAATTCCCTGCCCCAGTTAATGGTGTTGGTTTGACGCCGCATGTAGGCTTTCCAGGCATCCGAACCGGACTCGCGGCCGCCACCGGTTTCTTTCTCGCCGCCGAAGGCGCCGCCAATTTCCGCGCCGGAAGTGCCAATATTGACATTGGCGATACCACAATCCGAGCCCATGGCGGAGAGGAATTGTTCCGCGTGCCGCACGTCGTTGGTGAAAATGGCTGAGGACAGGCCCTGGCGGACATCATTTTGCATGCGAATGGCTTCGTCCAGGGTGGCAAAGGGAATCAGGTATAGAATCGGCGCAAAGGTCTCGGTCCTGACCACCTCCCATTCGCTGCTGGCTTTGATGATGGTCGGTTCGACAAAAAAGCCGGGACGCTGCAGGCGCTTGCCGCCGGTCAATACTTCCCCACCGGCAGCACGGGCTGCAGCAACGGCGGCTTCGAATCGCCGTACGCTGGCGGCATCCGTCAAGGGACCCATCAATGTTCCCGGCTCCAGCGGATCGCCGATACGAACTTGCTGATAGGCGTTCACCAGGGCATCAGTGACCTGCTGCAGGATGGAGTCGTGAACAAACAGGCGGCGAGTGGTTGTGCAGCGTTGGCCCGCGGTACCCACAGCGCCGAATACAATACCTGGGATCGCCATCTTGAGGTCCGCACTCTGGTCCATGATAATGGCATTGTTACCTCCGAGTTCCAGCAAACTTCTGCCCAATCTGGCCGCGACTCGTACACCAACCTGTTTGCCGACAGCAGTGGAACCCGTGAAAGACACCAGGTCAACGCGGCTATCGTCCACGAACTTCTCCGCCAGGCTGTGACCGGGGTCTATAAAACTGAGAAAGATCGGCGGAAACCCGCCGGCCCGCAGGGCTTCGTTGCAAATCTTCTGCACTGCCAGGCAACACAGGGCACCCTTTGGAGATGGTTTCCAGATGGTTACATTACCGCATACAGCCGCGATAAAGGCATTCCATGCCCATACCGCGACGGGAAAATTAAACGCCGAGATGACACCGACCAGGCCATAGGGGTGCCACTGCTCGTACATGCGGTGATGAGGCCGTTCGGAATGCATGGTCAGCCCATACAACATGCGCGACTGGCCAAGCGCAAAATCCCCTATATCGATCATTTCCTGGACTTCACCATCCCCCTCCGGTTTTATCTTGCCCATTTCAAGACTGACCAGGCTGCCGAGCGGGTCCTTGTACCGGCGCAACGCCTCGGTACAAAGACGGACCGCTTCGCCTCTGCGCGGGGCAGGGAGCTGACGCCAGCCGGCAAACACGCTGCGCGCGATGGAGATGATTTTCTCGTAGTCGTCCACGGAAGCGCCGTTTACACGGGCAATCAGTTCCCCGTTGGCAGGATTGACCGACTCCACGGTTCCGGCGTTGCAGGTGGTGGACCAATCGTCGGGGCCAAAACAGGCCCCCGGGTTGATTGCCTTGATACCCAGGACGTGCAGAAAATCCATGATCATTATTTTCCTTTTGCCAGCGGCTTGCCGGGCTCCGGTTTGCCCCATTTGATCGGTGCGGTAGCGTATTATCGCACCCGGCTCTGACAGGTGCACTCCCGCTTGCCGATAAATCTTTTCCGCAGCGGGAACTCGCACTGACGGACCGAGTCATACTGCACGACCAGACCAGACCGAGTGTGCGGGTTTTGTTCATTCCCGATGGCACACCCGGCAATATCCGCGTGATATGCTCAACCATGGAGCCGACACATATGACGGCAATTAGCACGGTTTCTCTTGACCAGGCGAATTTTCAATACGCTCACAGTGCAACGAATGTAGTCGTTTCGCAGCGTAAGGAAGAGGTGGAGTGTGCGCGCATGAGCGAAGCGCAAGTAGACCAGTTGCTGGTTGAACAGGTGCAGAGGGGCGATAAACGCGCTTTCGACTTGTTGATCAGCAAGTACCAGCACCGCATCGTCAGTCTGGTGACGCGCTATGTCAATGACCATGCCGAAGCTCTCGATGTCGCCCAGGAGGCTTTTATCAAGGCTTACCGGGCAATAGGCAATTTTCGCGGTGAAAGCGCTTTTTATACCTGGTTGTACCGGATTGCCATAAACACCGCAAAAAACTGGCTCGTTGCTCAAAAGCGACGCCCGCCAGCTTCCGACATCGATGCCGTGGATGCGGAACAATATGACATGGATAGCCGTCTGAAGGATAAAGGAACACCGGAGAATGAGTTGTTGCGCGAGGAAATCCGGCAAACGGTTTACGGTACGATTGCGGAATTACCGGAAGATCTTCGCACCGCTATCGTGTTGCGTGAAATGGACGGTATGAGTTACGAAGAGATCGCCACCACCATGGAATGTCCGATCGGCACCGTCCGCTCCAGAATTTTCCGGGCGCGTGAAGCTATTGATGAAAAACTGAGACCCCTCATAGAAGGGTAGTAGTACCAGGCAGGATACTTACTTATGACCATGAACCCAGAATCAAGAGAACACCTTTCATCCCTCATGGATGGAGAAGTCAGCCGGGAAACCGGGCGTTTCCTGATGCGCGGGCTGAGCGCGGATGATGGTTTGCGCCAAACCTGGGCGCGTTATCACCTGATCCGTGACTGCCTGCGTTACCAGGATGGGCAGTTCACCCGCAACGATCTGTCGAGCAGGGTACAGCGTGTGCTGTCGGATGATCCCGTGGTTGCGCACAGGTTTGTTTTCGGCAGGACATGGCTCAAACCGTTTATTGGCGCTGCGTTGGCGGCGTCCGTGGCCTTGATTGCGATTCTGACGGTTGCGCAAGGCAGTCTGCCCGGCACTGCAAGCCCCGCCGCGGAAATGACGCAAACCGTAGCGGCGGAATCTTTTACCAGTCCGAACATTTCGAGTATGTCTCCCATGTCCCAACCGGTAAGCCTGTCGGGCAGATCCGGGCAAGACAGGCAGAGAATGAATGCCTATTTGCTGCGGCACTACCAGGTGACAGAGGGGGCCGGTGGCAGGGGTTTCGTATCATTTGTCCCCATCGTTGTCACCCAGGCGCCAGCTGCTGCTCGTTCCGGCTACGAAGAGGAAGTCAAGGAAACCGAATCTGATTCGCGATGAAAGCATGCCTGTTCGCGATTGCATTCAGTTGCTGCCTGATCACTGTTCCGGTGCTTGCGCGCGCAGACGATGAAGTTTTCCAGTGGCTGGAGCGCATGGGCGCCGCCATGAGCCAGATGAACTACCAGGGGACCTTTGTCTACGTGCGCGATGGCAATGTCGAATCCATGCGCATTACTCATGTCGTTGACGCCCAGGGTCTGCACGAACGCCTGGTTTCCGTTTCCGGAACTCCGCGCGAGATTATTCGTGATGCCCAGGGTGTCCGCTGGACTTCGGGCGAGGACCGCACGGTGCTGCCGAACTTCGGCGCAAACAGAACGCTTTTTCCGGAACTGCCGCTGGAAGATTCCCAGCACGCCGCATTGTCGTATCAATTCCGGCTCGCCAACGAATATCGCATTGCGGGTCACTCAGGACGCCGTGTGGATATCGTGTCAAAAGATAAATATCGTTATGGCTACAGCCTGTGGCTGGAAACCCAGTCAAATCTTTTATTGCAATGGGAGTTGACTGACAGCCGGGGTCAAACGCTGGCAAAATTGATGTTCACCGAGCTGAAAATGGGTTCCGAAGTTGACGCTGGCGAGTTGCGTTCGCGTCCAGTGGTTGAGCCAGCGGCGGCAACACCTGCCACTACCGGGTCCAGCACCAATCCACCCGCGCAATGGCAGCCGGCCAAGATACCACCCGGTTTCCGCCTGACTTCACACCGCTTGCAATCGTCGCAACAGGGAGATGCTTATGAACACCTGGTTTACAGCGACGGCATTGCTGCAGTATCGGTGTATATCGAGGCAGCGGAGCCCAACGCGGATCTGGAGATGGGGTTGAGCAGAATGGGAACAACCCATGTCTTTACCCGTGAAGTGGACGGTGAACTTATTACCGTGCTGGGTGATGTGCCGGCGGTCACGGTAAAACTGTTTGGTGAATCCATGGTTCCGCACAGCCGTTGAACCCGGAAAGTCCATATTTGGCCGGACTGATGCAGGTCAATTCAGGAACAGCGGATGGAATGTCCTTTTTCGCTGCCGTTTTCTGCTTTGCATTGGCCTTGTATCCGGGTCGAAGTGGTCAGTTGAAATTGACGCATGAACTGAATATTCGACTGCTCGGTCTGGTGCGGGAACCTTCTGCAGCCTCCCTATGTCAATCAACACGCGGAGAAGCAGATGGATAAGAATCAGCGGTCGTTGCCGGAGGCCGGATTTTGCCGCGTTGGGCTTTGTCGAATCCAACTATCAACATGAGGTGATTTTGTGTTAAAGAAAATGCTGATCGGTGTTTACGTGGTGCTGCTGACGATGAATGCGGGCACGGTGATGGCCCGGGTTTCCGGCTTGCCGGACTTCACCCAATTGGTGGAAAGCGCCGGTCCCGCGGTAGTGAACATTCAAGTGACGAAGTTTGGACAACGTGCGCGCAATCACCCTGGAAACAATGGCGAACAGACGCAGCCGTATCACCAGGAAGATATTCCGGAGCTGTTTCGCCGTTTTTTTGATGTTCCAGGCAATCCCGATGGTGATCAGCCGGATCAGCGCGGCGCCGGTTCAGGATTCATATTTGAAGAAAATGGCTACATCATCACCAATCACCATGTAATAGATGGCGCGGACCAGATCATTGTCCGGCTGGCGGATAAGCGGGAGTTTACTGCCAAGCTGGTCGGCTCTGATCCAACCAGTGATATTGCTTTGTTGAAGATCGACGCGGAAAATCTTCCCACTCTGGTGTTGGGCAATTCGGCCTCTTTAAAAGCCGGCGAATGGGTGGCCGCCATTGGTTCACCTTTCAACTTCGAGCAAACCATTACCGCTGGAATCGTCAGCGCCAAAGGCCGCAGCAGTGGCGCGCAGCAATACGTCCCTTTCATTCAGACCGATGTCGCCATCAATCGTGGTAATTCAGGTGGTCCTTTGCTCAATCTGGATGGTGAAGTGGTAGGCATCAACTCGTGGATTCTCAGCTCCAGCGGGGGCTATATCGGGCTGTCTTTTTCGATCCCCATTGAAATAGCGGTCAACACGGTGAAGCAATTGCGCGAGAACGGTAAAGTGTCACGAGGCCTGATGGGTGTGGTTGTTGGAGCGGTTACCCGTGAGTTGGCTGAAGCAATGAATCTCGGTCGTTCGGCTGGCGCGCTGGTGAATGATGTCTCTCCCGGCGGAGCCGCGGAGCGTGCGGGCATCAAGCCGGGTGACGTTATCCTGGCATTTGATGGCCAGGCCATAGAAACCTGGGGTGATTTGCCGCCGATGGTCGGCGCCAACCCACCGGGCATGAAAGCCAATGTGCTGGTCAGCCGGGACGGCAAGGAACGCACATTCGAAGTCACACTGGACGCACTGGAAACGGACCAGAATGGGGAATCGCTGGCTGACAATGGCGCGGCGAAACAAAGTAACGCACTGGGGCTTGCAGTCACAGCACTGACTGCCGACATGCGGCAGGCCCTGGGTGACCCCAAAGGTGGCGTGATGATATCTAATGTCGAAAGTGACGCGGCCTACCGTGCTGGCTTGCAAAAGGGGGATGTCATCCTGATGATCAACAACCAGCAGGTCACCGGCATTGAGGAATTCGAGAAAATCGTCAGTGATTTACCGGAAGGCAAAGCCGTTGCCTTGCGGGTACTGCGTGATGGCGCCACGAGTTTTATTGCTTTCACACCATCGGGCAAAGAGTAAGTTATAATCCTGCAGGAATTTTTACGGCCATCCGTTCCATGAGGAGCGGATGGCCTTTTCCTGTTACAGCCATGAAGCAGTCCAATATCCGAAATTTTTCCATTATTGCCCATGTCGATCATGGCAAGTCGACCCTGGCCGACCGGTTTATTCAGATTTGTGGCGGATTGTCCGAGCGTGAGATGTCCAATCAGGTGCTGGACTCCATGGATTTGGAAAGAGAGCGGGGTATCACCATCAAGGCCCAGAGTGTGACGCTGAATTACACGGCCCGCGATGGAGAGACCTATAAGCTGAATTTCATCGACACGCCCGGCCATGTGGACTTTTCCTACGAGGTGTCGCGTTCGCTGGCAGCGTGTGAAGGCGCCCTGCTGGTGATCGATGCCGCGCAGGGCGTGGAAGCCCAAAGCGTGGCAAATTGCTATACCGCCGTTGAATTGGGCCTGCATGTCATTCCGATATTGAACAAAATTGATCTGCCATCGGCTGAACCGGATCGCGTCAGGCAGGAAATTGAGGACATCATCGGTATTGAAGCCGTCAACTGCCTGGAGGTGAGTGCAAAAACGGGTGAAGGTGTGGTGGAGGTGCTCGAAGCCCTGGTTGAGGGCATCCCCGCGCCAACGGGGGATGCCGCAGCTCCATTCAAGTCACTGATCATCGACTCATGGTTTGATAATTATCTTGGTGTCGTTTCATTGGTTCGCGTGATCGACGGCTCTGTGGGCAAGGGCGAAAAAATCAAACTGATGGCCTCCGGTAATCAGCACCAGGTTGAGCAGGTGGGTGTGTTCACTCCCAAGCAGGAGCAGCGGGCCCGCATTGGCGTTGGTGAAGTGGGCTTCCTGGTTGCCGGCATCAAGGAAGTACACGGCGCGCCGGTTGGTGATACGATTACGCTGGCCAAAGGAGGTGCAGAAACAGCCCTGCCGGGATTCAAGATGGTCAAGCCGCGCGTATTTGCCGGCCTGTTCCCAACCGATGCCGATGATTTCCCGGACTTGCGTGAAGCGCTGGATCGATTGCAACTCAATGATGCGGCTCTGCAGTTCGAACCGGAAACATCTGAAGCGCTGGGTTTCGGATTTCGCTGTGGCTTTCTTGGCCTGCTGCACATGGAAATCGTACAGGAACGGCTGGAACGGGAATACGGCGTCGATTTGATCACCACCGCGCCGACGGTGATTTACGAAATCGAATTGCTGAACGGAACGGTATTTACGCTGGAAAACCCGGCCAACCTGCCACCGGTGAACACGATTGCTGAAATTCGCGAACCCATAATCGATGCCAACATCCTGGTGCCACAAACCTACGTTGGGGCCGTGATTGGCTTGTGTGAAGAAAAGCGCGGTGCGCAGCAATCCATACAATACCTGGGTGGACAAGTATCCATCCATTATGAATTGCCGCTTTCCGAAGTGGTGCTCGATTTCTTCGACAAGTTAAAATCGGTGAGCCGGGGTTATGCGTCATTTGACTATCATTTCAAACGGTTCGAGGCCGGGCCCTTTGTACGGGTGGATGTGCTGATCAATGGAGAACGGGTTGATGCCCTGTCACTTATCATGCATCGTGACCAGGCCCAGCGGCGCGGCAGGGACCTGGCGGTTAAAATGAAAGAATTGATACCGCGGCAAATGTTCGATGTCGCCATCCAGTCAGCCGTCGGGGCTCAGGTCATTGCTCGCACCACGGTGAAGGCATTGAGGAAAAACGTCACGGCCAAGTGCTATGGTGGCGATATCACACGTAAGCGCAAACTACTGGAAAAACAGAAAGCCGGCAAGAAACGCATGAAGCAGGTGGGCAGGGTGGAAATCCCGCAGGAAGCCTTCCTTGCCGTTTTGCAGCAGGATTCCAAGAGGTAAATAAACCCCATGATCCCAGATTTCTCATTATTGCTGGTCGTATTGACCCTGTTTTCCGGCCTGGTCTGGATGATCGACAGTCTTTTTTTCCGGCGCCGCAGAATGGACCGTGCCGTGCAGCGGAAAGTGCAACGCTTGCGAGACCCGGTCATTATCGAATACTCCAAGTCCTTGTTTCCGGTTTTGCTCATCGTGTTGCTGTTTCGCTCCTTTTTGTTTGAGCCATTCAAGATTCCTTCAGGCTCGATGATACCCACCTTATTGATAGGTGACTTTATCCTGGTCAATAAGTATGCCTACGGCTTGAAGCTGCCGGTGCTGAATACCAAGTTTATTGCCATTGGAAAACCTGAACGCGGTGACGTCGTCGTGTTTCGTTATCCGGTGGATCCGGGAATCAATTTCATCAAGCGCATGGTTGGACTGCCAGGTGACACGATCACCTACCGCCTCAAACAGTTGTATATCAATGGCGAGCCGGTGAGTAATAGCGAGAAGGGTGCTTACGGCAGCGCCGATGTGAAGTGTTCCACACCCCGCCCGGACGCCAAGATGCTGCAGGAACAGCTCGGAGACGTCAAACACGATATCCTGTTTCATCAGGGTACACCGGGCCGCGATGGCCAGTGGGTGGTACCCGAAGGCCATTATTTCGTCATGGGCGATAACCGCGACCGCAGCAATGACAGCCGAGAGTGGGGATTCGTTCCGGAACAGAACCTGATGGGCCGCGCGGTCGGAATCTGGATGAATTTCGACTGGAACAAGGGCTGTGGAGACTTTTCCCGCATCGGCAGTAAAATTCGCTGAACCATTGACTTGCATGCCGCCAGACAGGCGGGTGTTCCTTCAGGGCAGTGGCGGAAAATGCCTGCCGGGGGTTTTTGGCGTTATAGTATGAAACCTGAATGCCTGTTTCGGGTTGTATTCAGTCCTGGCAGAGGCGCGCGTATAGCAGAGAAAGGTGAGGGATCATGAACATTCGCATACAACGTGGTTTGACGCTGATCGGGTTCTTGCTGGTTTTGATTTTAGGCTTGGTTATCGCCTACACAGGGATGAAAATCATACCTGCCTACCTTGAGTACAATGCTCTGGTAAATGCCCTGCACACCGTGCAGAACATGCCTGAAGCGGCCAGCATGAGCCCGGCGAGGATTCGGGACAGGATTCAGCGCAGCCTGTGGGTCAGCTATGCCAGTAACAATATCAAGAATGAACATATCAGGATCAGCCGCAGCGATGGTGTCAAGATACAGGTTGCCTACGAAGTCAGAAAAACCTGGATCGGTAATATCGACCTTCTGCTCCACTTCAATAAAACAGTGACGTTGAGATGATGGTGTAATGATACCGGTGCAATATGCCGGTTAACGCAGTACCCGGTATTGCTTATCGTTTCAACAATACCGAGCTGCTGCACCAGGCGCTGACCCACAGGAGCCTTGGCCGCTGCAACTATGAGCGGCTGGAATTTCTCGGTGACAGTATTCTCAATCTGGTCGTTTCCACGCGACTGTTCGAGTTGTATCCGCAAGCTTCCGAAGGTGACCTGAGCCGCATGCGCGCGCGCATCGTGCGCGGCAGGACCCTGAGTGAAATAGCACTTGGTATCAATCTCGGCCAGCAGGTGAAGCTCGGTAGCGGCGAAATGAAAGCGGGCGGATTTCGTCGCTCATCGATCCTGGCAGACGCTCTTGAAGCCCTGCTCGGCGCAATTTACCTGGATGGCGGTTACCAGGCCTGTCGTGATGTGATCATCGCCTTATGTGACCCGCTGATCAAAAACCTGCCTTCCGCCGAAGAGCTGAAGGATGCCAAGACGCGGCTGCAGGAGTGGCTGCAGGCGCGCGGCCGGCCTCTACCGGTTTATGAGCTCGAGCGCGAGGAAGGCGCCGACCATGCGAAAAATTTTCATGTGCGGTGTTTCCTGGCGGATGACCGTTTTGCCGTGACCGCCGCTGGCAACAGCCGGCGTAAAGCAGAACAGGCCGCCGCGGGTGATTTATTGGCACAGCTCTGCAGCAAATCCGGGAAAGGGTGATGGACGGGGAAAAGCCCACGCAAAGCCACGAATCAGATTATCGATGCGGCTATGTCGCGCTGGTTGGCCGGCCAAATGTAGGCAAGTCGACGCTGTTGAACCGTCTCGTGGGACAAAAGCTGAGCATTGTCACCGCCAAGCCGCAAACCACGCGGCAGCAAGTGGCCGGCATCAAGACCACCGCGCAGGGTCAGATCGTTTATCTCGACACGCCGGGTATCCATCTGGCTGCCAAACGCGCACTTAATCGTTACATGAATCGCATTGCGCGCGCGGCGCTGCGCGACGTTGACGTGGTGCTGTTCCTCATCGAGGCGGAGCGCTGGACCCAACAGGATGAATACGCCGCGCGGGTGATCAAGGAGAATGCAGTACCGGTCATTCTGGTGGTAAACAAGATCGATCGTGTTGCAGACAAGTCACGCTTGCTCGGTTTTCTCAAAAATGAAGTGGACACCAGCCGGTTCGATCACGTGCTGTTGGTTTCAGCGAAAAATGGCAACGGGGTGGAAGATCTGGAGGCGCTGGTGTTGCGGTATTTGCCATTTTCCCGGCCGTTTTACGATGAAGACCAGTTCACTGATCGCAGCGAACGATTCCTGGCGGCCGAGTTGATCCGCGAACAGTTGATGTTGCGTTTGCACCAGGAATTACCCTACGCCCTGACGGTGGCAATCGAGGAATTCAAACGCGAGCCTCATCTGCTGCGCATCGGCGCAGTGATCTGGGTCGAGCGCGAAAGCCAGAAGCAGATCGTTATTGGCAAAGGAGGCCAGGCTTTGAAACAGATTGGCACGCAAGCCCGAAATGCACTGGAGCAGTTGTTTGAGCAGAAAGTGTTTCTTCGCACCTGGGTCAAAGTAAGCCGGGACTGGTCCGATAACGAAAAGTCATTGCAACAATTGGGCTTTGAAGAGTTGAAAGGCTGAAGATGCAACGGGTGATATTGGAACCGGCCTACGTGTTACACGCCCGGCCGTACCTGGAAACCAGCCTGCTGCTGGAAGCGTTTACTCGGGATCACGGACGCACGGGCCTGGTGGCGCGCGGTGCGCGAGGATCCCGCTCACGCTGGAAGAACCTGCTGCAACCCTTTCGACCCCTGCTGCTGAGCTGGAGTCAACGCGGTGAACTGGCAACGCTGACAGCAGCCGACCAGGTTGCCTCACCACCGCCGGCACAAGGGCAAGCCCTGTTTTGTGGGCTGTATGCAAATGAACTGCTGATTCGTTCATTGCACCGTGCGGATGCCCACCCGGAATTGTTCGAGGCATACCGGCAGCTGCTCAATGAACTGGCGGCGCAATTTCAGCCGGAGCCTGTTCTGCGTGTGTTCGAGAAGCAACTGTTGGATGCGCTGGGTTTTGGCTTGCAGCTGGAGTGTGAATACGCTACGGGTTCCCCGGTAGTGGCCGGCTCGTGGTATGCCTATCTGCCCGAACGTGGACTGGTCCGGCGTGACCCGGCGCCAGCGGGCGGTTCCGGCAACCGCAAACTGATTTCCGGCGCAGCGCTGTTGGCATTACAATCCAACCGGATTGAGGCGTGTCATATGAACGAACTGAAACAGTTGATGCGGCGGGTGCTGCGTTACCACCTCGGTGACAAACCGCTGATATCACAATCGCTGTTCCAATAACTGAGGCAAAGGAGCGAGCAGGCAAGCATGACGGTTCTTCTGGGTGTGAACATTGATCACGTGGCAACGGTGCGGCAGGCACGGGGAACATTTTACCCATCGGTGATTGCAGCTGCCGAATATGCCGAGCGCGCCGGCGCCGATTCCATCACCATTCACCTGCGCGAAGACCGGCGTCATATTCAGGACGCCGATGTAGAGGCCTTGTGCGGTCGGCACGCCAGGCGCATCAACCTGGAAATGGCGGTAACGCCGGAAATGCTGGATATTGCGCTGCAACACCGGCCGTCGGACGTTTGCCTGGTGCCGGAAAAGCGCGAGGAACTCACCACCGAAGGCGGCCTGGATGTCATCGCGCATCAGTCAGCGGTTTTTCGGGCAGTGCAATGCTTGCAGCCGGCGGGTATCAAAGTTTCCCTTTTTATCGATCCCGAGCCGGAACAGGTCCGGGCAGCGCAGTCCACCGGCGCTGCGGTGGTGGAATTACACACCGGCACCTATGCCGACGCCAGCGGCGAAGCGCAGCAGCAGGAATTACGCCGATTGCACCTGGCGTGTGAACAGGCGCATGCGCTTGGGCTCCAGGTCAATGCCGGTCATGGCCTGCACCTGGAAAACGTCGCTGCGGTGGCGCGCCTGCCGCACATGACGGAACTGAATATCGGCCATTCCATCATCGCCAGATCCATTTTCGTCGGCCTGGAAGCGGCCGTGCAAGAAATGCGTGTGCTCATTCGCCGGACCTGAGGACTGGTTTGGCGCCAAGCGCTTGGTCCCAGGGAAGATCAGCAGCCTCGCCGAGGAAGTCCAGGTAGGTTTCTGCCAGACCGGAATGGTCATGCGGTTGCTGTAACTGCTGTAATAACAAGCGGCCGCGCCGGGCAAAAGCGGAATAACCGGCCAGCGCCGCAGCGCCGCACAGGCGGTGCGATATTTCCATGGCGCGTTTCCAGTCCAGTGACGTGATCAGGCGGTCGAGTTCGGATAGTTGTTGGTCCAGTTCGGCGCGAAAAAGACGCTGCAGCTGGATCACTGACAGGGGTTGCGGGAACGGTGCGCCGAGCGCGGTGGCCGGACGACATTGGGCTTGCGCTGTGGCAACTCCCGGCAGCTGGTTTTCAACTTTGCGCACATCGGCCAGCAGTGTTTCGATCTGAAAGGGTTTGACGAGGATGAGAGCGAATCCGGCAGCCAGCATGGCAGTCCGAGCCGGGATTGAATCGTCTCCGCTCAGGCCAATGAACCGGCAGTCGGTTTTTGCCTGAGGCCATAGTTCAAGTAATTGGGCCATCGCTTCTGCCCCGGTCATGTCTGGCAAATGCATGTCCGCCAGGATCAGCCGCGGCCGTTCGCGCAGTGCGATCTGGATCGCGCTGCGGCCATCGCTGGCGGCGAAGGTTCGATAACCTACCGCCATCAGTGCTTGCACACAGAAAAGGCGGCAAACCGGGTCGTCGTCGACCACCAGTACCGCAGGCATGGTCTTGCCGGGCTTGTCCATGGCTACCCCTTTCCCGCCACTTTATCCATTCGAACCGAACCCCGTCCCTTCTGTCAGAATAGCCTGTATGGCCAAGATTGCAATTACAGAATCCGGGAACTGCCGGTCATCGCATTATGGCAGGGCGGCGGTGATCTTGTTGGGCTTGCTGATCGCTACCGGCATTCCGCCAGTGGCTCAGGCGCTTGAGCTCAGGATCGCCGCGGCCAAGGTGCAGTATGAAGGTTACACTGCGGCCGGCCTGACGGTACAGCTGCGTGATGGCGGCGCGGTGCTTGGTGTTCAAAGTGTCATTACCCCTGACGATATGGGGCTGGTTTTACGCGACCTGACAGTGCGCTGTGAGCGCCTGGATTTCGCTTCCGGCGATGGTTGTGCTGGTGGTCCCTGGTCTTTTGCACTTGCGGATGCAGCGGGTGGCTGGCAGTTGCCGTTCAGTGGCATCCTGGATGGTTTGACTCACTCCAACGATGAGCGGACGCTGCAATCCAGCGTGGTCAGTGGAAAATTCCTCGCCCGTTTTTCGGCGCACAGTTCTGCGGACAAGGTAGAAGCGACTTTTGCCTGGAACGGACAGCAGATGGCGAATCTGCCCGCCCTGCCATGGGTCGCGCAGCAAATCGAATGGGTAAAGGCGGGACTCTCCAGCGGTCATTCGACGCTGCATTGGCCAACGAACGGTTCCGCCTCGATCGATTATGCAATGTCCGCCGAGGGCCTGGGATTTGATTCCCCCGACGGCCGCTTTGCCGGCGAGAATCTTGGACTCAAGGCGGCGGGCACTATCCAGCTTGACGACATGCTGCAGGCACAAGTGAGTGGGGATATCCATTCCGGTGCATTGCTGATCGATAATTTTTATACCACCTTCTCTGACAGCGGTCTTGAATGGGGGGGGCGGGTAAGCAAAAAAGGCAATTCACTGAGTCTCGGCAACCTGAATGTGAGTGACGGCCGCTCACTGGATATCAAAGCTGAAGCCGAACTGGATCTCGACAACCCCATGGCATCGCTACATTACCGGGTCAGCCGCTTTGAAATGCACTTTCCAGAAGCTTATGAAAGATACATCGAATCGATGGCATCGGCATGGACACTGGATGGATTGACCGTGACGGGGAGCCTGCTGTGGAGCGGGCAAGGCCAGGCTGGAGCGCCAGCTTCCGGTGTGTTGGATGTGGCGGATCTGAGCATCGTCGATGGCAAGCGCGGGCGTTTTGCGGTGACCGGCCTGGCGGCGCACATCCTGCCGGGTGATCAGGGTGTTGATTCACGTTTTTCCTGGCGCGGACTGCTGCTGCAGCGTATCAATCTGGGGGCGGGCGAGGCGGCGGTGAAAGCGGATGCGGGGCAGTTTTCCCTGGCAAGCCCGCTGCGGCTGAACGTGCTGGGCGGACACCTTGCGCTTGAAGAATTACACGTGAGATTGCCCGGAAATGCCGCCGCTGCTGAAACCGAGCCCGAAATCCGGCTGTTCGCCACGCTGGAAGATATGGATATGGAACAGTTGACCAAAGCCCTGGACTGGCCTTCCTTTACCGGCTCGATCAGCGGGAAAATTCCTGGTGTGACTCTTGACTGACGGTGTGCTTGCCGTTGAAGGCCAGATCGAGTTCAAGGTTTTTGCCGGCCAGATTGTGCTTTCAGGGCTGCGTATCGAGCGGCCATTTGGCGTTCTGCCCAGCCTGGCGGCGGACCTGGAAGCGCGCGACCTCGATCTGCAGCAGTTGACCCATACTTTCTCTTTTGGCGGAATATCCGGCCGCATGAGTGGTTTTGTGCATGAGTTACGCATGCTGGACTGGCAGCCGGTAGCGTTCGACGCCTGGTTCGGCACGCCGGAGCAGGAGGCGGGGTCACACAAAATTTCACGCCAGGCGGTCAATCACCTGACGACCATAGGTGGTGGCGGCGCGACGGCTGCGCTCTCGGGCCCCGTGCTGAAATTATTCAATAACTTCTCGTACAAGCGTCTCGGTCTTGGCTGCCGCTTACAGAACAACATTTGTGAAGTCAGGGGTCTGGACGATGATGCCAGCAGTGTTCTGATCATGGAGGGTGCGGGTGTGCCTAAAATCATGATCCGCGCGTTCAACCGGCAAATGGACTTTCCGACACTGGTGGCTGGTCTCACCGCGGCTTCACAGGGAGAGTCGATAAAAATCGGCGATAAACCCTGAGTGTCCTGTCACGCATTCGCACCAATGAAATATCCTGCGGTCTGATATCATGTTCAGCGCCGCTGTCCGCGGTTGCGGGAAAAATGAGGAGATCGTGATGAAAAAGTTGAATACGGCCTTGATTCTGTGCGCCATTCTGATCGTCGGCGCCTGTGTGACCATCAACGTCTATTTCCCGGCTGCCGCAGCCGAGAAGGCGGCGGAAAAATTTGTCGGAGACGTGCTCGGTGAACCGCAGAAAGACGGTTACTTGTTCGAGCCCCTGGATCTGGGCGGAAAAACCTTGCTGCTGGCAGCCAGTGGCGTCATGGATTTCTTTATACCCAGTGCCGAGGCACAACAAGCTTCCATTGACATCAACACGCCGCAAATCAATGCCATCAAGGCGCGCATGGCGCAACGCCAGCGCGACAGCCTGAATGCTTTCTTTGATGCGGGCGCCATCGGTTTCAGTAATGACGGCCTGATCACGCTCCGTGACCGGGCGGCGGTACCCCTGAGCGATCGCCGTAACCTTGAAGGCCTCGTTACTGATGAGAACCGTGATCGCGCTGCGGTCTATCGCGAGATCGCTGTGGCCAACGGCCATCCGGAATGGGAGAGCGACGTACAGCAGACTTTTGCCCGTGAATGGGTCAGCAAAGCCCGCAAAGGCTGGTACTATCAGGATGCCAGCGGCGCCTGGTTGCAAAAATAGCGTCCATCGCACTTTTGAATACCGGGCCCAACAGGGCCCGGTTGTTTTTTCAACAAGGGGTTTTTATCGGTGAGCAGGCGCAGAAAACACCAGTTTCCGACAGAACCTGTCGAGGTGAGGATCACCAGCCTGAGCCATGATGGGCGTGGCGTGGCTGAAATCGACGGCAAAAAACTGTTCGTCCATGGCGCATTACCGGGCGAGATCGTCCGCGCCAGGCTGACCGCGAGTTTGCGGCGCTATGACGAAGCAGAAGCCGTGGAGGTGCTGGTGGCCTCGCCGCAGCGGGTGGAACCCCGCTGCCCGCATTTTGGCCTCTGTGGCGGTTGCGCGCTGCAGCATCTTGATCCGGCTGCGCAGATACTGGCCAAGCAGGACAGCTTGCTGCAAAACCTGGAGCGCATCGGTAAAGTGACGCCGCAGCGCATACTGGAACCATTGACCGGACCCTCCTGGTACTACCGGCGCAAAGCGCGTCTCTCGGTCCGCTACGTGACCGGAAAAGAGCGTTTGCTGATTGGTTTTCGCGAACGCAAGGGTCGTTTCGTCGCGGACATGAGTGAATGTCATGTGCTTGATCAAAGGGTGGCCAGGCTGTTGCCGCAACTGACCGGCCTGATCGATTCACTGCATGCGCGCGAACGCATTGCGCAAATTGAAGTGGCTTGTGGCGATCATCTATGTGCCCTGGTGTTCCGTCATCTCGATCCCCTGAGTGCGGCCGATGAGAACGCCCTTGCTGCTTTCGCCCGCGAACACGACATCGCGGTTTTGCTGCAGTCCGGCGGTCCGGCCAGCATCCGTGCGCTGGAACCCGCACAAGTTGAACTCGATTTCGCCCTGCCGGAGTATGACATCACGCTGGATTTTGGCCCTTCCGACTTCGTCCAGGTCAATGCCGAGTTGAATCGCGCCATGGTCCATCATGCCTTGCAGTTGTTGCAGCCAGGGTCTTCCGACCGGGTGCTGGATCTGTTTTGCGGGCTGGGGAACTTTACCTTGCCCCTGGCTCGGTTGGCAGACAGCGTAGTCGGGGTCGAGGGTGATGCCGGCCTGGTGGAAAAAGCCCGGCACAACGCCCGGCGCAACGGCATTGAAAATGCCGTATTTCATGTGGCGGATCTGACGGCCGGTATGGAAGGTGCAGCCTGGCTGCGGCAGCCCTATGACATGATTCTGCTCGATCCGCCGCGTTCCGGCGCAGCGGAAATGCTGCCGCATCTTGCCGCTACGGCCGCCCATCGCCTGGTTTACATCTCCTGTCATCCGGCGAGCCTGGCGCGCGATGCGGGTATCCTGGTTCATGACCATGGTTTCCAGCTGGTGGCCGCCGGCGTCCTGGATATGTTCCCTCACACCGGGCATGTAGAATCGATTGCCTTGTTCGAACGCAGCAGATGAATGACAGCATGTCACCCGGTCCCATCCTGATCGGTATCGACTGCACCGTGCTCGACAGCCGGTCCCGCGAACAGTTGCTGCACCCGGCGGTCGGGGGCGTGGTCTTGTTCAGTAGAAACTTTATAAATCGTTCTCAGCTAATTGAATTAGTTAGAGATATAAGAGAAATTCGTTCCCCGCGCCTGTTGATTTGTGTCGACCAGGAAGGAGGCAGGGTGCAGCGTTTGCGGCAAGATTTCACTGCTCTGCCGCCGCTGGGTGTGCTGGGCGGGCTCTATGCGCGCGATCCGGACCGGGCCATGGATATGGCTTACCGCCATGCGCGCGTAATGGCCGCCGAAGTACTCGCCTGTGGAATCGACCTGAGTTTCGCCCCGGTGCTGGATCTCGACCGCGGCAGTGCTGTCATCGGCGATCGTTCACTTTCATCCTCAGCGGACATTGTCGTGCGCCTGGGCAGGGCGTACCTGGCAGGAATGCATGATGCCGGCATGAAAACCACGGGCAAACATTACCCCGGCCACGGTTCGGTAAGCGCTGATTCGCACACCCACGAGGTAGTGGATGAGCGAACCCTGTCCGAACTGGAAGCCGACGATCTGGTTCCGTTCAGGCAACTGGCGCAAGACCTCGACGCACTGATGATCGCCCACGTGATTTATCCGCAAGTCGATAACGTGCCGGCTGGCTACTCGCGGAAATGGTTGCTTGACTATCTGCGCGCGGCGCAGGGATACACGGGGGTTATCCTGTCTGACGACCTTGGCATGCAGGCGGCACATGCCGCCGGCAGTTTGTGTGACCGAACCCGGAGCTGCCTGGAGGCTGGTTGCGACCTCGTGCTGGTGTGCCAGCCTGAAGATGTGGAAGAATTGTTACGACAGTTCGACAGCCCGATACCGGATGCAAGCCAGGCCATTACATCGATGTACGGCACGGCGCGTCTCAGCCATGAGGAAATGGCTACAGCGAAGGCTCTGGGCGCCGGTGAATGGCAGCATTGGCAGGATAGCCTGAGCCAACTAAGCAGTGCGCATCCAGAAATGGATGCGCACTAACGCGGCACATGGAAGTGCCGCCATTTTTAATAACGTAAGTCATTGAAAATGAGAGCGCAGCAAAACCACGCTTTTGCTGCGCGATTCCATAAACGGGCTGGGATGCCCGTTTATGGACAGACACTTAGCAAATCCCAACATCACCCTGGAGTGTAATGCATGCCCGATCAAGAAACGCTCGACCCTCGCGCCATACTGGAGCAATCTTCGCTGGTGGCCAGTCAAGCAGAAGTTGCCGCTGCGGTTGCCCGTCTCGCCAAAGACATCAACACATTCTATGGCGATGAGCCCATCATTCTGCTGGCCGTCATGACCGGCGCGATCATTCCGGCTGCCTGGCTGGCTCCGCGGCTGAAAATGCCGCTACGCATGGACTTCATCCATGCCACCCGCTATGCCGGTCAGACCCAGGGTGGCGAGCTGGATTTCCGTGTGCCGCCGCGCCTGAACTTGCAAGGGCATGACATTTTGATTGTGGATGACATCTATGACGTGGGTCTGACGCTGGAGTTGATCGAACGCTATTGCCTGGCTCGCGGAGCAAGTTCAGTCAACAGTGCCGTACTGGTGCGCAAACTGCATGACCGCGAAACCGCGGGTGAATTACCCCGCTTCATTGGCCTGGACGTGCCGGACAAATATGTATTCGGCTGCGGCATGGACGCCCATGAACACTGGCGCCACCTGGATGAGATACGGGCGCTGGAGATAACGGCATGAGTTCTGGAGAATCGACCCTGGCGCTGATCGGCGGAACCGGTTTGACGGAACTGGATGAACACGCTGCAGCCTTGAGCATCGATACACCCTATGGTCCCGCGGCCGCAGCCATCCGGGTCATTGCCACAAGGCCCGTGCGGCTGCTGTTCCTGCCGCGGCACGGCAGTCCGCACCGGTTTCCGCCGCACCGCGTCAACTACCGCGCCAACATGTGGGCTCTGCGCGCGGCCGGAGCACACCAGGTGCTGGCGGTTTCCGCGGTGGGCGGTGTCGGCCCAGGCTACGCGCCTGGCACGCTGGCTGCGCCGGATCAACTGATCGACTACAGCTGGGGACGCGAACACACCTACAGCGACTCTGCCGAAGTCGCGCTGGTGCATGTGGATTTTACCTGGCCCTACGAGGGGCCCCTGCGCCAGGCCCTTTTGGCGGCCGCCAGAGCCACGGATATACCTCTGATTGACGGCGGTTGCATCGGTGTGTTCCAGGGCCCACGGCTGGAGAGCGCAGCCGAAATCAAGCGCGCGCGCCGCGATGGTTGCGACATGGTGGGAATGACTTCACTGCCCGAGGCCGGGCTGGCGCGGGAATTGGGTCTCGACTACGCTGGCCTAGCCGTGGTCTCCAACTTCGCAGCGGGTATCACTGATGAGCCGCTGTCCGAAGCAGACATAGCAGCAACCTTGCGCGAACCGATGCAGCGCGTACGCACACTGGTACAAGCGCTGGTGCGTCAGCTGGGTGACGCTTAAGGTTAACCACGTGTTCGCTGATGCATGAATTTCCACACCTGCTGGCGCCGCTGGAGCTGGGATTTCTGACCCTGAAAAACAGAGTGCTGATGGGGTCCATGCATACTGGCCTCGAAGACCATGCAAGGGACTTTCCGCGTCTGGCTGCCTATTTTGCCGAGCGCGCCGACGGTGGTGTCGGCCTGATGGTGACCGGGGGATTTGCGCCCGGCATCCGTGGCTGGCTTGCCCCTTTTTCTTCGAGCATGATGTTTCCCTGGCAGCCGCGCCAGCATCGGCTGATCACCGGCGCGGTGCATGCCGCTGACGGCCGTATCTGCATGCAGCTGCTGCACGCCGGGCGCTATGGCTATCATCCCCTGGCCGTAGCGCCCAGCGCCATCCGCTCACCGATCTCGCCGTTCAAACCCAGCGCATTGTCGGCGCGCGGTATCGAGCGGCAGATCCGCGGATTCGTGCGTGCAGCGCAGTTGGCGCGTGATGGTGACTATGACGGCGTGGAAATCATGGGATCGGAAGGCTATCTGATCAACGAGTTTACCACCCCCAGGGTGAACCACCGCCGGGACCGATGGGGTGGGAGCACGGCGAATCGCTACCGCATTGCGGTCGAGATCGTGCACAGAATCCGGCAGGCCGTTGGCCAGGACTTCATCATCATCTACCGCCTTTCCATGCTGGACCTTGTGCCCGATGGCAATGACTGGCTGGAAATCGTTGCCCAGGCCAGGGCCATTGAAGCGGCCGGCGCGAGCATCATCAATACCGGGATAGGCTGGCACGAAGCACGTATTCCGACGATAGCCACCATGGTGCCACGCGCTGCTTTTACCTGGGTGACACACCGGTTGAAAGGAGTAGTGGGGATACCGCTGGTGACCACCAACCGCATCAACACACCGCAGGTCGCCGAAGACGTGCTGGCTCGTGGTGACGCGGATATGGTTTCCATGGCACGGCCGTTTCTGGCCGATGCGGACTTTGTGCGCAAAGCCCGGCAGGGGCGGGCGGATGAAATCAATACCTGTATCGCTTGCAACCAGGCCTGCCTGGATCACACGTTTTCCCGGCAACTGGCCAGCTGTCTGGTCAATCCACGCGCCTGTCATGAAACCGTGCTGAATTTCGCCCCGGCCAGGGTGACCAGGAATATCGCCGTCGTTGGCGCCGGGCCGGCCGGTCTGGCTTTTTCCTGTGCAGCCGCCGGACGCGGACATCGCATCACGCTGTTCGAGTCCGCCGGAGCCATCGGCGGGCAGTTCAATATGGCCAAACGCATTCCCGGCAAAGAAGAGTTCCACGAGACGCTGCGTTACTACCGGCGTCAGCTGGAGTTGGCACAGGTGGACGTGCGCCTGGCCGAGACTGCAGACCTCAGCGCATTGGCGGCGTTCGATGAGGTCGTTCTTGCCGCCGGGGTCAAACCGCGTATTCCCGCGATTGATGGCATCGGGCATGCCAAAGTGTTGAGCTATGTCGAGGTATTGACCGGGAAGGTCCAGGTGGGTCGGCGGGTCGCCCTGATCGGCGCCGGCGGCATTGGTTTCGACGTTGCCGAATACTTGAGCCATACCCGGTCCGGTCAAGATGCGGCCGATGTCCCGGACCTGCCCACGCCGGCAAGCTTCGCGCGGCAGTGGGGCATCGATATGAGCCTGCAGGCACGGGGCGGCGTCAAGGATATCAAGGCACAAGTGGAAGCCTCACCGCGGGAAATCTGGTTGTTGCAGCGTAAAGCCAGCAAGCCGGGTAAAGATCTGGGCAAAACTACCGGCTGGACTCATCGGCTCAGTCTGAGCCATCGCGGTGTCAGGATGATTCCCGGCGTGAACTACCGGCGTATCGATGACGATGGCCTGCACGTGGAGATCGATGGAGCGGCCCGGCTATTGGCAGTGGATCACGTGGTCATTTGCGCCGGGCAGGAGTCCCGGCGAGAGCTGGTGCAACCGCTGCAGGATGCCGGCAAGACCGTGCACGTGATCGGTGGCGCCGACCGCGCCACCGAGCTCGACGCCAAACGCGCGATCAAACAGGCTTCCGAACTCGCGGCGGTGATTTGATCCAACATGGGGCTTACCCGCAGTGCTGCTGCTGACCTGGCAAGACCGGGCAAAACAGAAAAATCCAATTACCAACCCACCATCTGCCAAAGCAAGTCCGCCGTATGAATTCTGATTTTCTCGTGTTTTGAGAATATCCTGCATCATCATGCAAGCTGGGGGTTCAGCTCCTTGGTGCAATCAAGGGATGACCCGACTCGAAAAAAACTGATAATGAGCTCTGCGGCACGTCGAGCAACCAGATGAGCCGGACATTGCGAGGTAGGAATTCAAATTAAATGAGAATAGGGGAGTCTCCATCATCCGATAAGTTGCTATACCAATACTGGGGAAAGGCGGATCCCAACTACCCAGGTGAACCGAAGTGGCATCCGCTGGTTTATCACAGCCTGGATGTGGCGGCGGTTGCGGCTGCATGGTGGGATGCCTCCCCTGTTTTGCAACGCAACTTCTCAGTGGCCTTCGTCAGTCCGCTGACGTCAACTCAACTGCGCGCTTGGGTGTTGTTTTTCGTTGCCTTGCACGACCTTGGAAAATTTGACATTCGTTTCCAGCTCAAAGCGCCGGAGGCACTTGCCACAGCATGGCGACGTTTGGAGAAGAACGATCACGGGGTTGCGACCAGGGAAATCCAGGGATTTGACCACGGCCACGCAGGCTTGGCCTGGGCGCGGCGGGGTTACACGAGCTGGATTGGCTCGCCCGATCGAGAACAGATCATTTGGGCAAGCTGGCAACCGTGGCTTTCCGCCGTGACTGGACATCACGGTGATTTCCATGATGCGATCATGCCGAGTTTAGAGCTTGATACCGACAAGATGCTCATTGAGCGTGATCGAAGCGCGCGACAGGATTTTGTGCTGGCGCTGGAAATGCTCTTTCTCAAGCCTGCGGGGTTCAGCCTGCACGACTTGCCACCTCCTGGATCGCCCTGTGCGCGCGCTTTGTTGGCAGGGTTTTGCGCCGTGAGCGACTGGATCGGGTCAAACGCAAACGAGTTCGGCTACCATACCCTGGGTGCAGCCCTAACCGATTACCTCAACGCGCGCTTTGAGCATATCCAGGCTCAGGATTTACTTCGCCGCTTTGGCTTGTGGGGACACGCTACGGGCTACACAGGTATCGTCACACTGCTAGACAAAGGCGATTCGCCGCGTGGCATACAAACCGAAATTGACCGGTTACCCAATGTCGCTGGGCTTACGCTGGTCGAAGCACCCACAGGCAGCGGCAAAACCGAAGCTGCGCTGGCCTACGCTTGGCGGTTGCTGGATGCAGGCATGGCCGACAGCATTGTTTTCGCCCTGCCTACACAAGCCACGGCCAACGCCATGCTGCTTCGCGCCGAGGCCTTTGCCGAGCGCGTCTTTGGGCGTGCCAATGTGGTGCTGGCGCATGGCAAACGGCAATTCAACGAAGCCTTTCAGAAGCTCGCCGCAAGTGGCCAGCACGTTACCTCGCAAGGCAAGATCGAGGCAGCAGTGCAATGCGCCGCCTGGCTTGCCAGCAGCCGCAAACGCGTTTTTCTCGGCCAGGTTGGTGTGTGTACTATCGATCAGGTGCTGCTGTCGGTTTTGCCGGTGCGGCATAAGTTCGTACGCGGTTTTGGACTGGCCAAATCAGTACTCATCGTTGACGAAGTCCATGCCTACGATGCCTACATGAATGGGTTGCTTGGCGAGGTGTTGCGTCAACAGAAGGCCAGCGGCGGCAGTGCCGTGCTTTTGTCCGCCACGCTTGCGGCCAACACGCGTACCAAACTTCTGGAAGCATGGAATGCCAGCGGGCCGAACATAGCTCCCTACCCGGCGTTGTGGCACGCCACGAGTGGTGAAACCATGCCCCGAACGGTCTCGGAAAACCAGCAACCCGTCCGGCGTGAGGTGGCGATTGAATGTCTGAAGCTCACCGACGCCTTCCCGGACCCGAATCTTATTGTCCGCATTCTGGCTGCGGCCGAAGCAGGCGCACAGGTCGCCATCGTGATGAACCTGGTTGACGACGCGCAGCGGCTGACGCGGATCCTGCGCAGCCAGACCGCCATCGAAATCGATATCTTCCATGCCCGTTTTCGCTTTGCCGACCGCCAGGAAAAAGAAGAAGCCACGGTCGCGCACTACAAACGTTTCGCGCCGCGTCAAACTGGACGCATACTCGTCGCCACCCAGGTCGTGGAACAAAGCCTCGATC
Organism: uncultured Gammaproteobacteria bacterium; assembly: GCA_963708905.1. GTDB lineage: Bacteria > Pseudomonadota > Gammaproteobacteria > Xanthomonadales > SZUA-36 > SHZL01. Next base: position 183,225 of record CAVPUV010000052.1, read on the forward strand.
TCGACTTCGACTGGATGCTTACACAGATTTGCCCAGTGGATTTGCTGTTTCAGCGACTTGGGCGCTTGCACCGGCATGAAGGCAAACTCCGCCCCGCAGGGTTCGAGTCACCCCGCTGTACAGTGCTGTCGGTCCCTGGCGAAGACTACGGTGCGCACAAGCTTATTTACGGCAATACCCGCGTACTATGGCGCACTGAGCAATTGTTGCTCAGGTGTGAGCGTATCACCTTCCCTGAAGCTTACCGCGATTGGATCGAGCGGGTTTATTCAAACGATGTTTGGGATAACGAGCCCGACACGATCTACGGCGATTATCTGAGCTGGAGGGACGCACAGAAAATGCGAGAAACCGAGGCGTTAAGACTTACTACCATGACCGTCAGGAGCTTTTGCGACGAAGACGAACGCATAAGCGGCCTGACCCGCGACGGCGAAATGAGCCTGAACGTGCTGCCCATCCTCCCGGACGGACGACTGCTGGATGACCAGGATTTGAACCGTATAGCCGAGCGCGAACAGGCTGAGGTGCTGAACCGCAATGCCATTCCGGCGCCAGCCAGTTGGAAGAACCACTTGCGGGATTGCCATATGGAGACCGAAGGTCCGCTTGCTGGATATTTGCAACTCACAATGAGCAAGGAAGGAATCGGAATCTGGTCGGCTTTGGACGGCAAATTCCACTATTCGAACGACTTTGGATTGGAGAAAACACGCGATGAATCTGCTTAAAGATCCCTGGATTCCCGTGCGTGCCAATGGCGGTACCGGCGCGTTCCAGTTACTCACCTACGGGGCGCTTTTGTGCGAACCGGGCGACTGGCAGGTGAGCCTACCGCGCGATGACCTGGAACTGGCCTGCCTGCAGTTGTTGGTATGCATGACCCAGGTCATGTTTCTGCCGGAAGACGACCGTGCATTGCTGGCCCGTATTCACACACCACTCACACCGGAGGAATTCGCCACGGGCCTCGAGCCCTGTCACGATTGGTTCGACCTCGACCATCCAACGCAGCCCTTCATGCAGGCGCGCGGGGTGGAAGCCACCGAAAGCACACCTATCCAGAAATTGCTGATTGGCTTGCCGGAAGGTAACAATCACGCTTTTTTCAACGAAGTAGGGGAAGTCCGCCACTTGAGTGGCTCCCTCGCCGCCATTGCATTATTCAATCAGGCATCCAACTGCCCCAGTTTCGGGGGCGGCTTCAAGGGTAGTCTGCGCGGCGGCGCGCCGATTACAACCATGGTATTCGGGAGTGGTCTGCGAAATACGATCTGGCGCAATGTACTCACGCACCAACGCGTTGGAGAACGCCAAATTGCCATTCCGGGCTTCGAACATGACCAACCTACTTGGGTAAAGCCCATTGTTGAAAAATCCACTATCCCTTGGGATCAAATCGGGTTGATGCGCGGCCTGTTTTGGCAACCGGCCAAAGTCGAATTGATCCGGGCAGAAATTTATCATCCTTGTGACTTGCTGGGTGGTAAAGCTGTGCCAGGTTACAGCGGCTTTCGCAAAGAGAAATTCAATTTCACGGTCGAAGGTGTCTGGCCACACCCACATGGCACGCTCAACATGAGCCTGAAAAAAGGTGAGTTGGAACAGAAATTTGCCAGTTTCACCACCACCGCGCCAGCCTGGACTCAGTTGAGCGAGTTCATCGTTCCCCACAGTTTGCAGGATGGCGATGGCAAACAAGGATCACATCCCGCCGGGCCAGCAGTTCAGGCTACGGAACTCGGTATCGATAGACTCAACCTGTTGATTGGCGGTTATCGCACTAAACAAGCATCGGTACTAGAACGTCGCCACGAGCTGATTAGCTTGGCGAAGGGTTGGCGCGATGACAAGGAGCGGTTACCAGCACTGGTGGACATTGGCAAAGACGCAAAAAAAGCGCTGCGCGGCAAACTGTATTTCGCTGCCCAAGGCAACAAAGACAAAGGTCTCAAAGGCATCGGTGCAGCCATTCATGAAACCGCCGAAAAACTGTTCTACGCCCGCACCGAAACCCTGATTCACGAAACATTTTCCAATGAACAAACGTGGAAAGAATGGGCTGCTGCACGGGAAATCTTCGCCAAACACATGGCCGGACACTGCAAGGATATTTTCAATGAACTCACCGAACCCTACGCCATGAAGCCTGAACTGATCCCGGTGATTGCCTGGGCGCGGCGCGCGCTCAACACTGACCTGAAAAGACTTATGGAGGAAGCATGAGCAGCGACTTGCCGGATTTTGCAGCCTTGAAATTGCGTTTCGACAGCGACGCATTTCCGACCGGCGCGCGCGCCGAGCTGAGGCGAGTGGCAGGACTGGACGAGGTCGCTTTTTGCCCAGCTCTGTATCGGCTGTTTCCGGGGCAAAAGCCCGACCAGCGCCACCTGCGCGTGGCATTCCTGTTGCCCTCCTGCAGACACGAGGCCAAAGCCAAAACGCTGGGGGCGCAACTCGCTGCTGCCAAAATTGCGGAAGCCCGCATATTGCAGGTAGCCCGAGCCCGCACGCCCCTGGATTTGATTCAGCTGAGAAGGTTGTTGGTCTATGCCGAACCGACAGTTGACTGGCAGGAATTTGGTCGGACGCTCTGGTACTGGAATGACCAATCCAAGCGCCAGCTCGTCGAAAACTATTATCTTGCCCAATTCACCCCCGCCAAAGGAGCCAAATAATGTCCGCCAAGAACTTTATCAATTTTCATGTGCTGATTTCGCACAGCCCGTCGTGCCTCAACCGCGACGACATGAACATGCAAAAAACCGCCGTGTTCGGCGGCGTCAGCCGTGTGCGGATTTCCAGTCAGTCGTTGAAACGTGCGATGCGCACCAGCGATTATCATTTGGAGCACCTTGGCACGCCTTCGGTGCGAACCCGCGACTTGGCCAAACTGCAGGCGCGCCTGATCGATATGCTCAAGGATCGTTTCGATGCTGAACGCATCACCCGAGCGGTCGAATGGATATCTGGGAAAGAAGGGATCGCTGCAGGGGTCACCGACGATGCCGTCGCACCTTGGGCATTGGATGAAGTAGCGCACTTTTGCGCTTTGCTCGGCGATGAGGGGCAGGACCCCAAGAAACTTGAAAAGTTGATTGAAAAAGAAGCAAAACCGTTTCGCGTTGCCATGAGCAACGCTAAAGATATTGCATTGTCTGGGCGTATGGCAACCAGTGGTTTGATGAGCAACTTGCCGGTCGACGGCGCTATGGCGATTGCCCATGCCATCACCACACACGCCGTCGAGCCGCAGGACGTGGACTGGTTCACCGCCGTGGATGATCTCACTCAGGACGCAGGCGAGACCGGTGCGGGACATTTGGATACTCAACAGTTTTCGTCCGGCGTGTTCTATCGCTATGCCAGCCTCAACCTCAAACAACTGCAAGTCAACCTGGGTTTACTTGCTGATATGAAAAGTGCGGAAACAGAGGATTCGCGCAAAGCAGCGCTGGAGATCGCCCGGCATGTGTTTCACCTGCTGGCGACTGTCGTACCCTCAGCCAAGCAGCAGTCTTTTGCCGCGCACAACCTGGCGGATTTCGCTGTCGTGAGCTTTGCCGACCAGCCGATTTCACTCGCCAATGCTTTTGAGATGCCGGTGGCGCGCGACCGCAACGGCGGCTTTCTCATGCCCTCAATCAAGGCTCTGGCCGACTACTGGTCGCGGCTCAATCGCGCCTATGACCTCGGCGAAACTGCCGAAGCCTTTGCACTGGATGCTGGCATTACCCTTGGCGACAAACCCGCGCTGACCACCCTCAAAGAGCTGGAAGCCTGGATAGTTGGCGATGGGAAGGAGTGAGGCATGCCGACCTTTCTCATCCTGCGGCTAGACGGACCCATGCAGGCATGGGGCACGCATACCTTCGAGGATTTCCGGCCCTCCAATCTGTTTCCGACGCGAAGTGGTCTGCTCGGATTACTGGCAGCCTGTCTCGGCATTGAGCGGAACGATCAGGGCGGCTTGAATCGGCTCGGCGCCAGTGTTGAATTCGCTGTGCGCATCGACCGACAGATCCAGCGGTCTGAGCAGGAACAGGCCACCCTCAAGCCGGGCGTGAAACTGCCGGATTTCCACACCGTAATGGCGGCACGCAAAGTGGACGGTTCGGTCAACAAGCATCCAATCGTTTCTCGTCGCGAATATCTGTTCGACGCTGCGTTCACGGTGGCGGTAGGCAGCAAGCCGGACGCGCCTATCTCTCTGGCCGCACTAGCTGAAGCCCTGCGCCGTCCGCTTTACACCCCATCGCTTGGACGGCGCGCCTGCCCTCTTGCCCGTCCGCTGTTTGAAGGACTGTACGAAGCAGAGAGTTCACTGGCAGCTCTGGCCAACGTAAGGCCTGCCGGTGGGCTCATCTACAGCGAACTAGATATTTCGGGGCAACCCGTGCGCATGCGTGACGTGCCCATACCTGGACACACGCGCCAGTTCGGCACTCATCTCGTCTATCTGCACAAGGAGCCGTCATGTTCCTGAGCCGTGTTGAAATTCCCTGGGATGCCGCACGCAATCCGTACAACCTACACCGACAGCTCTGGCATCTGTTTCCGGGTGAAGAACGCGAGTCACGCAAGGATAGAGATGAAGTCAGACAAGGTTTTCTATTTCGAATCGAGGACAACGCAACAGGACAACCAGCAAGAGTGCTGGTGCAATCGCGCCGATCACCCGCACCGGCAGGCGGGGTGATGCTGATCGGTACGCGCGAGCTGTCACCGTGTCCCAGCGCCGATCAACACCTGGCTTTTCTACTCACCGCCAACCCGGTCAAAACCATTATTGATACCCAACGCGAAAATAAGTCTGGCAAGCAGTCGGAAAAATGCCGTGTACCGCTCATCAAGGAGGAAGCTCAGCGTCAATGGCTTTCCCGCAAACTGCGCGATTCAGGCGAAGTAGAAGCAGTTAGCGTGCTGCCTCACGCCCCCCTGTATTTCCGCAAAGGGAGTCGCGGCGGAAAGCTCGTCACCGTAACATTCGAAGGCGTGTTGAGGGTGAAGGATCCAGCGCGCTTGATCGGCTTGCTTGAAAACGGCATCGGCCCCGCCAAAGCCTTCGGCTGCGGTCTGCTGTTGGTGCGTCGCGTATAATGAAAAATACGCTTGTTAACCGGGGGTTCCCATGACAGATGAAGCAAAGTTACTGGAACGGATCACCGTAAATCCCAAGATCTTTGGCGGTAAGCCGATTATCCGCGGTCGCCGGCTGGCTGCCGAGCACGTTCTGGGCATGCTCGCCGCCGGGGATACGCCAGAAACCATTCTTGAAGGGTATCCATGGCTGGAGATGGCCGATGTTCAGGCTTGCCTGGTCTACGCCCATCGCCTCGTCGCGCACGAACGGGTTGAACTGCTGAGGATGGATACCGGTACGTGAGGCTCTTGTTGGACACGTGCGTGTGGGGTGGAGCCTGCGAACAACTGCGGGCCCTGGGACATGATGTGATCTGGGCCGGCGATTGGCCAGAGGACCCGGGGGACGAAGAAATTCTGGCGCGCGCCCACCGTGAGGCACGAATTCTGGTTACGCTCGATAAGGATTTCGGTGAGCTTGCAATCGTCCATGACACGTTACACAGCGGCATCCTGCGATTGGTTGATGTGGCGGCAAGACAGCAGGCCCCGGTGTGCCAGCAAGCGCTTGCCCTGCATGGGAAGGATTTGCCGCTGGGTGCGATCGTGACGGCTGAACCCGGACGGTTGAGATTTCGCCCGGCGCAGTCCGATCGGCAATAAGTTACTTCCGCTTATCTCTCGTGCTCCCACCACTCAAACCTATAGCCATTGAGGAACCGCCAAAGCCTTCGGCTGTGGCTTGCTTCTGGTACGACGTTTGGTTTAGATTGGCTGTGTTATCCATATTAAGGGCTGACCATGGACTGGAAAAATCATATTGAATCCACTCCCGGTATTTGCGGAGGGCGGCCGCATGTCAAAGGCACTCGCTTGACGGCTGAATTTCTGCTGGGTCTCAAGGCGGCGGGCTGGGCGGAAACACAAATTCTTGAAGAGTACCCGCAAATCAGTACGGATGATTTGCGCGCGGTCTTTGCTTTCGCGCAGGCGCTGATTGAAGAAGAGAAGTATCTGCCGCTGCCCCATGTAGCCTGATGAAGTGGCTGGCGGACGAGAATATTCCAAATAGCGCAATCGCTCTACTGCGCCAACACGGGCAGGAGGTCTTATCGGTTGCCAGTTGTGCCCCCAGCGCCCCCGATGAACAGGTTATTCAAATCGCCGTAGATCGCCAATGCATTTTGCTATCGTTTGACCGCGATCACGGTGATTTGATTTTCGGTCAAGCTGTCGTGCCTCCCCCGGCAGTGGTCTACCTTCGCCTTTATCCGCCCAGTCCAGAAGTGCTGGAGAAGATTCTGATGAGCCTGATTGAGTTGGGCGATTCCGTGTTAAGCGGCCAATTCACCGTGGTTACGCTGGATGGGATCAGACAACGCGCACTTCCCGCATCTAAATGAACAATCTTCTACCTCCACTCAAGCCCATTGCCATTAAGGAGCGTCTTTCCGTCCTGTTTATTGAGAAAGGTCATTTGGATGTGCTCGATGGCGCCTTTGTTGTGGTGGACAAAACGGGTGTGCGTACGCATATCCCGGTCGGCGGCGTGGCCTGCCTGATGCTGGAGCCTGGCACGCGCGTTTCCCACGCGGCGGCCGCACTGGCTGCGCGGGTGGGCACCCTGCTCGTGTGGGTAGGTGAAGCCGGCGTTCGCTTGTATTCGTCCGGCCAGCCGGGCGGGGCGAGGGCGGACCGGCTGCTCTACCAGGCGCAATTGGCTTTAGACCCGGTATTGCGGTTGAAGGTGGTGCGCAAGATGTACGCAGTGCGGTTTGGCGAGGAACCGCCTGCCAGGCGCAGCGTGGAGCAGTTGCGCGGCATCGAAGGTGCGCGGGTGCGCGAAATGTACAAGCGCCTGGCTTCGAAACACGGCGTGCAATGGAAAGCGCGTAATTACGACACCGATGACTGGAACAAGGGTGACTTGCCCAATCGCTGCCTGTCGGCGGCCACCTCCTGTTTGTACGGCGTGACGGAAGCCGCGGTGCTGGCGGCCGGTTATGCACCCGCTGTGGGCTTTATTCATACCGGCAAACCGTTGTCTTTCGTCTACGACATCGCTGACATCTACAAATTCGAGACCGTCGTACCCGTGGCGTTTCGTGTTGCCGCCAGGAGCCAGGGCAGCCCCGAGCAGGCAGTGCGTCTCGGTTGTCGCGATGTATTCCGGGCGACCCGGTTACTGGAGCGCATCATTCCTGACATCGAGACCATTCTCTCCGCCGGGGAAGTCAAACCACCCGAGCCACCGGAGGATGCAGTACCACCAGCCATACCCAATCCGGAGAATCTCGGCGATGCTGGTCATCGTAGTTGAAAATGTACCACCGCGCCTGCGTGGTCGTCTGGCCATCTGGTTGCTTGAAATTCGCGCAGGCGTGTATGTGGGGAACTATTCCGCCAGGGTCCGGGATAACATTTGGGGCCAGGTCGAGCACGGCATTGGCGAAGGTAACGCGGTCATGGCATGGCGTACCAGCAATGAGGCTGGCTTCGACTTCATGACACTGGGTACGAATCGGCGCATACCGGTGGAACTCGATGGTGCGAAGCTGGTTTCGTTCCTCCCAATCTCGGACGGGGAGGGTGTTCTTTAACAATTTGGTAGTATGATTTATCTGTCTTCAGACTTGATCTGGATTCGGTAGAATCCAGATGGTCCGAAAACCGCTGGTACATCAGCGGGATAGAAGAAGTGTGTTCCCCACGCGCGTGGGGATGAACCGGCTTGATCATGCTCGACTGGCTGACTCTGCAAGAGTGTTCCCCACGCGCGTGGGGATGAACCGGCGCTCCAGTGATTATGAGCTGATCGCTGTCAGCAGTGTTCCCCACGCGCGTGGGGATGAACCGTCGCCATCAAGCGAATACCTCGACAGCCTGTCACGTGTTCCCCACGCGCGTGGGGATGAACCGCACTGGTAGCAGACTGACCGCTTCCGACCTGGCGCGTGTTCCCCACGCGCGTGGGGATGAACCGGCGATAATGCGCCGGCCACCGCCGCCTCGGCCGTGTTCCCCACGCGCGTGGGGATGAACCGGATTTCAGCCGCAGATTGATCGTTAGTTGCTGGTGTTCCCCACGCGCGTGGGGATGAACCGCGTTTACCAGTTCGCGCATGAAAGCGTAGCGCGTGTTCCCCACGCGCGTGGGGATGAACCGTCCGGCGCTGGCACTCGCGCACCGGGCTGGGCCGTGTTCCCCACGCGCGTGGGGATGAACCGATGGCCAAGGCGGAGCTTGCAAGGCTCGACGGGGTGTTCCCCACGCGCGTGGGGATGAACCGACGATGAAATGCCCGAGGGTGTTGATGTAGAAGTGTTCCCCACGCGCGTGGGGATGAACCGGCGCGAATGCCTTGTTTGCCGCAATCTGTTTGGTGTTCCCCACGCGCGTGGGGATGAACCGAACAACTTAATATAGCCATGACAAACGCACTGGTGTTCCCCACGCGCGTGGGGATGAACCGGTACTGTACTCCGGTGTTATCAAATCCTTGGAGTGTTCCCCACGCGCGTGGGGATGAACCGCCTCGGCGACCGGCTGGCCAAGAAACGGCAACGTGTTCCCCACGCGCGTGGGGATGAACCGCCCAACGCCCAAGAGCCGAGTGCGTACGCGATGTGTTCCCCACGCGCGTGGGGATGAACCGTCTGCTTATCTGTCGTGGAATACGATTCGATCGTGTTCCCCACGCGCGTGGGGATGAACCGGCCCATTCGTCACATTCTCTGGTCCGCTCGTTGTGTTCCCCACGCGCGTGGGGATGAACCGGTACGCCACAAATCTGAAAGCGGCCGTCGATAGTGTTCCCCACGCGCGTGGGGATGAACCGCCGAGGCCACCCACACCACCGCCGCTCGTGCCGTGTTCCCCACGCGCGTGGGGATGAACCGGCACATTCCCACGAGGCCAGTCCCGGGAGGGGGTGTTCCCCACGCGCGTGGGGATGAACCGGTTGACGCTGTGATTACTGATCCGCCGTATGTTGTGTTCCCCACGCGCGTGGGGATGAACCGACGTTGCGGGTCAGGGTCTGACCGGTGGTTCTGTGTTCCCCACGCGCGTGGGGATGAACCGGAACTGGATGATGCCGTCGAGGGTACGCTTGGGTGTTCCCCACGCGCGTGGGGATGAACCGCTGTCCCGTGTTTGGCTGCCCTAAAAAACAAATGTGTTCCCCACGCGCGTGGGGATGAACCGGCACTACGGCAAGTGCCTGTCCATCGAGCATTGGTGTTCCCCACGCGCGTGGGGATGAACCGTCTCAGGTCCTCTGCTTTCTCTCACGGCATCCGTGTTCCCCACGCGCGTGGGGATGAACCGGCGACATCAAAGAGTCGATGAATGCCCTCACCGTGTTCCCCACGCGCGTGGGGATGAACCGATAAAATCACGCGCGCGAGCAGCCTGGTACGTGTGTTCCCCACGCGCGTGGGGATGAACCGGGTTTACGTCTGATCTTGCGCTAGGTCAAGAAGTGTTCCCCACGCGCGTGGGGATGAACCGTATGTTCATTAAATCACGGCAAAATGAATTTGGTGTTCCCCACGCGCGTGGGGATGAACCGGCAATGGAACGCGACATTGACAGGTTCGCGAAAGTGTTCCCCACGCGCGTGGGGATGAACCGCGGATGGCTCAAAAGCGGCAAAGTCGATAAATGTGTTCCCCACGCGCGTGGGGATGAACCGAAAGCCGATCAGGCCGCCTTTGCGAAACTCCTCGTGTTCCCCACGCGCGTGGGGATGAACCGTTATTCCGGCCCCGCTCCGCTCCATGTCAAATAGTGTTCCCCACGCGCGTGGGGATGAACCGCCGCATTGTATCTTGGCATCTGAGCTGGAAAAGTGTTCCCCACGCGCGTGGGGATGAACCGTACTGGTACTTGGTTGATGTCTGCTGCAAATAGTGTTCCCCACGCGCGTGGGGATGAACCGTTTTCTCGATGTCTCGCCACCGGTTTGCAGGGGTGTTCCCCACGCGCGTGGGGATGAACCGCGGGAAGCCGCATCGGCGGATTTTCCCTGATAGTGTTCCCCACGCGCGTGGGGATGAACCGCTAAAAAAATCTCACGCCACCTGGGCGTTTTCGTGTTCCCCACGCGCGTGGGGATGAACCGTTCCGGGCTGCGTGGACATCTACCGCACCAATGTGTTCCCCACGCGCGTGGGGATGAACCGCGTGAACGTGCACACAGGCAAGCTCAGCAGGATGTGTTCCCCACGCGCGTGGGGATGAACCGTCGGCAGCCTGAGAACACGGATTACGTTTCAGGTGTTCCCCACGCGCGTGGGGATGAACCGACGATGAACAGCACTGAGTGGCGGCCTATTTCGTGTTCCCCACGCGCGTGGGGATGAACCGCCGGGCGAGTATGAGCTGTCGCCGGAATCGTTGTGTTCCCCACGCGCGTGGGGATGAACCGGCCATCAGAAATTTCGCAAAGAGCTGAAAGCCGTGTTCCCCACGCGCGTGGGGATGAACCGCCTTCGCGCGGCAACAGATCAAATCTGGACTGGGTGTTCCCCACGCGCGTGGGGATGAACCGCCCTTGGCTGTGTCGCCCTCCAGGGCAATCCGGTGTTCCCCACGCGCGTGGGGATGAACCGCGCGGGTTACTCCGCTGATGCGAAAAGTGTAAGTGTTCCCCACGCGCGTGGGGATGAACCGTAATGGCTATTTCCAGACTGACCATTGACCTGGTGTTCCCCACGCGCGTGGGGATGAACCGACGCTATTGATGACGTGACGCAATCGGTATCACGTGTTCCCCACGCGCGTGGGGATGAACCGCAATGGAAAATCAAATGGAGCTGGCAACGGCGGTGTTCCCCACGCGCGTGGGGATGAACCGTCTGGGCAATTTCGGCAATTTGCGGCAGACCAGTGTTCCCCACGCGCGTGGGGATGAACCGGCGGGATAGGTAGGCCGCAAACGTCCTGACCGGTGTTCCCCACGCGCGTGGGGATGAACCGGCTGAGGCCGGAAGCGGAAAAGCGGGTAAAATGTGTTCCCCACGCGCGTGGGGATGAACCGACAATTCCGATAATCCGTGGCATTCGTGATGGGTGTTCCCCACGCGCGTGGGGATGAACCGCAAATTGCACGCGCTTTGCGTGGTGTAGATGATGTGTTCCCCACGCGCGTGGGGATGAACCGTCCGGGCTGGTGCGCAAACGCGGCAGGCCAGTGTGTTCCCCACGCGCGTGGGGATGAACCGCGGCTATGGTGTGCGCGCTATGTCGATAAACCGTGTTCCCCACGCGCGTGGGGATGAACCGCCGGGCGAGTATGAGCTGTCGCCGGAATCGTTGTGTTCCCCACGCGCGTGGGGATGAACCGTCACCGGCAGGGCTTTGTGCCTGCAAACATGGCGTGTTCCCCACGCGCGTGGGGATGAACCGATAGCCCGCCATGTCACCTTCAATCATCGCCAGTGTTCCCCACGCGCGTGGGGATGAACCGCTGCGATGGCCGCCAGTTCCGTACCCGCCGAAGTGTTCCCCACGCGCGTGGGGATGAACCGCGAGGAAGTGTCATCAAGAAGGGTAGAGACTTGTGTTCCCCACGCGCGTGGGGATGAACCGGACGCTGTCATCGCCTTCTACCGAGTGCGGCTCGTGTGTTCCCCACGCGCGTGGGGATGAACCGGCATTCATGCCGACGTACGCAGTCATGGTTATGTGTTCCCCACGCGCGTGGGGACACACAGACCATCACTGTCCAGTTCACTTCGCGCCATTAATGGCCATTGACATAAGCTTCAGCTACACTGCATTGCATATGCGATGCATTAAGGAGATTTGATGAAGGACGCCACCTTGCCCCCGTTACGAGTAGATAGCGAATTGCGCACGGCGGCCGAATCGGTTTTAAAGGAAGGTGAAACCCTGTCGGGCTTTGTGCTGGAAGCGGTGCGTTTGAACATTGAGCGCCGTGAGGCGCAACGCGAATTCATTGCGCGCGGCTTGGCTGCGCGCGAAGAGGCCAGAAAGTCCGGGCATTACGTTTCGTCCGATGACATGCTCAAGCGCCTGGACGCATCGCTCGGCAGGGCGCGTGCCGAACGGGCGGCCGGTCAGAAGTGAATTATCAAGTCCGCTTTGCGCCAGCAGCAGCGGAAGATTTACAGCGGATGTTTGAATTCCTGGCTGTACAGGATCTGGACGCGGCAGAGCGCGCCAGAGTGGTCATTGGCCAGGCAATTGAGGTGTTGCCAACGTTCCCGTTCAGTTGCCGCAAGGCCTCACCGGAAAACCCGTTCCTGCGGGAATTGGTGATCAGCTTTGGGGGCTATGGTTATGTCGCGCTGTTTGAAGTCGAGAATGCTCAAACAGTGACGGTGCTGGCGGTACGCCACCAGCGCGAAGACGATTACCACTAAATGCGACGGAATTATGGCTGACTTGCTCCCGTTGCTTAAGCCGATAGCCATCAAGGAGAGGCTTTCGGTGTGTAACCAAGGGGGTATTTGGCTCACGCCACTGGGGCAGTGATTGTCCGGTTTTCCCCCCAGAACTGTAACAATTCCCAGTATCCGCTTGCCTGCGGCGAGTGTTCAATATTACGCAGCACGAGAAGGGGACCGAATCGGGCTCACCCTGGTTTTCGACCGCCCGAACATCCCCCCAACGCCGTGACAGAACCGGACGCGCGAGCAATGCGTCGCGGATTCATTGCTACACAAGGGGATTGCTCGACAGTGACAGGACAGGACAATGGCACAATGGCAAGAATTCTGATCGTGGATGATTCCGCCTTCGCGCGGAACAGTCTCAAAGTTATCATGGAAGGCGCCGGGCACGAGGTCATCGGCCGCGCGGAGAATGGCCGCGAGGCGCTGAGCCTTTTCACCAGCCTGCAGCCCGAACTGGTGACGCTGGATTACCTGATGGCTGGCGAGAACGGCGACCAGGTGCTCGAGAAAATAATGGGAATCGACGCCAGCGCGAAGGTCATCATGGTTTCCGGCATGGGCGATCCCGCGATCCAGGAGCAGGCGCTGCGGGCCGGGGCCAGGTGCTTCCTTGCCAAGCCCTATGAAGAAGAATACGTCCTGAAAGTGATCGAACAGGTACTGGAGGCCTGATCCAATGGGATTGGCACGAAACCAAGGGGAGCCACGCACATGATTTGCCGACTACCGCTGCTGAGTGAACACCAGTCGATATCCTTCGAGCGGTTCCTCTTAAGTGGCACCGGGAAAGTCCTCAATGCGTTCGAAAACATGTTCGAACTTGAGATCGAGCGCTCCGAGTCACTGATGGAAATCGCACGAGCCCACGACAGCGAGGCCTTGCGAGGCGTCGTCGCCGATCCACTCTATGCCGTTTCAAGTGACCTGTCGGGCGAGTTGCGGGGCCGGGTTCACCTGCTGCTGCAGACGGGTGATCACAATTACCTCGCCGAATTGCTGAAGCCCGTACTCAGCCTGCTGTTTCTTTCCAGTCCGGACGCGGACCTGAAAACACTGGACAACGCACGCCCTGGCTGGATGGAGGAACTGGGCATGCCGGCCATGGAAGACGCCAGCTTTCACGCGCAGATGATGGACGCTCTGACCGAACTGGGAAACGTGCTGATCGGCATCTATTCACGCTCGATCCACGACTTGAGCGCCCTCGGCACGCGCCACTCCTTGCCGCGGGTCGAATACGTCGCAGACCCGAAGGCGGTTCCGGTGAACTTCCATGGCTTGGGAACTGGCGATGTCCCGCTCATGATCATCGACCACCTGATTCAGGTCGATGCCGCGCCGATACACCTTTGGTGCGTGATCTCGTTCGCTCCGGACTCGTTCCAGGATCTGTTGCGCGGCATCGATGCGCGCGCCGAGCCCGCCGCGCCAGGCTACATACCTGTGAATTTCTTACAGCAGTTGGCAAGCGCATGAACGCGAAACGCGCTTTGCCTGATGCTTCGCCAGACCTCGAACGTTATCTTGAGCGAACGTCCGCACTCGAACTGGCGCGCCGCTCCCTCGTCGGCGCGCCGGTCTACGCAGTCGTCTCGTTGATCATATTGTTCGGCACACCCATTCTTGCCGATTACGGCCTGTGGGCGGCTGCAGAAGCCAGCCTGCTCGTTTTGCTCGGCGCGGTGCGGGTGTGGTTTGCGCTGGGATTCGAGCGTCGCTATGAGCAATCCGGTGAGCACTCGGTGCTGCAATTCAGCATCCTGACCGCGATGCAGAGCCTTACCTTTGGCGTGATGGCCGCGACGGTGATCTGGCAATACTGGGCGACCCAGGAAGCCGTCCTCACGGTTGTGCTGTCAGCCGGTTGCATTGCCGCCGGCACCAGCGCGCTGTCGGTGCGGCGCAGTGCACATTTCATTTTCCTGGTGTGCGTCCTGGCGCCGCTGTTCATCGCCGTCTTCTGGGTCGGTGGACCAACCAAGGCGCTGCTGATCCTGGGCTTCCTGCTGCTGATGGCCCTGCTGGTGCAGGATGGCGGGCAGGCGCGCCACCGGTATCTCGAACACCTCAAAGTTCGCTTCGAGGCCGATGTCGGTCAGCGCCGCGAAGCCATAGAAAGCCAGGCGCGCAGGGACTTTCTGAAGGATATTGGCCACGAAATCCGCACGCCCGTGACGTCAATCATCGGCATGACGACCTTGCTCCAGGGTGATATTTCCGGTCGCCGGGCCGGTGAGTACCTGGAGATTATTCGCCGCAGCTGCGAATCCCTGGAGCAACTGGTCGACTCAATGCCGGACGCGGTTCGTTCGCGGCCGAACATCGATAGCACTCAACCCGGTCCGGTGGACCTGGCAGCGTGCCTCGGCAAGGTTCTGGCCCTGTACCGCCCGCAGGCCAACAGCAGAGGTATCGAGCTGATTACGCAGACCGATCACTTGCCCGAAGCAATCCGCATAGCCGATGTCAATTACCTCGAGCAAGTGCTGGTCAACCTGATCGACAACGCAGTGAAGCACACCCGGAACGGCACGGTGACCCTGGGCGCCTGCTGCCGCAGCCGGCGTGGCGGCGAGCTGGAAATCGAGGTATGCGTAGCCGACACGGGTTGCGGGATACCGGCCGAACAAGTACAGACGCTGTTCGAGATGTTCGATCCTTCCGGCGCTCGGGTCAGCGGAAAGTTTGGAGGCAAGGGTCTGGGCCTGCCTCTGTGCAGGGGATTGGTCGGCCTCCTGGGTGGCGAGATCCGGGTCGAGAGCACGGTAGGGGAAGGCACTGACGTCACGTTCACCATGCGCGCCGAGCTGGACCCGTCCGCGGCAGCCTGGCAACCGGCGCCCGATATTCTGGCCGACATGCCATTGCGCGCCCTCGACAATTTCAGCCGCGATTATCCACACCGCATCCTGGTGGTCGAGGACCACCGCGTCAATCGGCGCATACTGTGCCAGTTCCTGGCCAACCTCGGCTATCAGGCCGACGAGGCCGAGGACGGTCAGATGGCGGTCGCAGCGGCCATGAGCGGCGAGTACGACATGATCTTCATGGATCTGCGCATGCCCAACATGAACGGCATCGAGGCCACGCGTTGGATCAGGCAACACGGGCACGGCGACCGCAAACCGCGGATCATCGCGCTGACCGGCGACGCCGCGCTGGAAACGCGCGAACAGTGTTTCGCGGCAGGCATGGACGAATTCATAACCAAGCCCATCCGCCCCGAAAGACTCGAGGCAATCCTGCGCTTCGAGACTGCGCAAGCAGCCTAAGCGTAGAAGAGTTCCAGGTTCAACCCCGCATTCCGGCGCTGAGGCGCCGGCGCCCACAAACACGACCCAAACACCCTTGCGAATCCGGCATCGCGGACCGCGCCACCGAGCTCGACGCCAAACGGGCGATCAAACAGGGTTCCGAACTCGCGGCGGTAATTTAACCCGAAACCAAGAAAAATATTGCAGAAAAATTAAACACGAATTATTATTCATGCATAATAGGTATGTCACGAATATTCAGCGATGACAAAGTGAGGCTACGATGAGCGATTGGACATTGTTCAGCAACCACGGCCACGTGCTGGTTTGCCTGGCACGCGACAATAAAGCACGCTTGCGAAGTGTGGCGGATGATGTGGGCATCACCGAACGTGCTGTGCAGAAAATTGTCGGGGAGCTGCAGGAAGCGGGGTTTATCACCATCACCAAGCATGGCCGTTGCAACCGCTATGACATCAATACGCGCAAGGCTTTGCGGCATAACCTGGAGGCCAGGTGCACGGTTGGCCGCTTGTTGCAATTATTTTCCTCCAGCGCAAAACGGGCAGGCAAAATGACCGCTGAAGAGAACGCACCAGTACATGAGACTGCAGCCGTTCCGCCGCACGTTCCGGCTGTGCATACGCACAAGGCGAATCCGGCTCCGCCGCAGCCAGCAAAACAGCAGAGCGAATCGGTAGGAATCGAAAAAGCAGGTTCTGCCGCGGAGAAAAAGACCAGAGCACCCAAAGAACCCGCGGATAGCCGCCATCAGGGCAGCCTGTTTTGACACGGACGGGGCCGAGCTTGTGGCCATGAACTCGGCACCCAAAGTCGCCATCACCGGGACCTGGTGCTGCGCTGGATGGATCAGTCGGGGGTGAGCGCGGATGACGTGGCTGAAGGCGTCATGCAAGCCATGAAGCAGCGCCGTTTTCTGGTGCTGACCCACGCGCCCACGCGCTGGGTATGGCGGCTCAAGCGCTGGTGGCCGGAGTGTTACTATCGCGCAGTCACCAGAAAGGGACACCTGATCAGGAGATAAGCACCATGAGTGCAGATCGCTGGATGATTTATGGCGCCAATGGCTATACTGCCCGCCTCACCGCTGCCGAAGCCGTGCGACGTGGTTTGACTCCCGTCCTGGCAGGCAGGAATGCGGAATCGGTGCAGCAGATCGCGGCGGAGCTCGGCCTGGAGTCGAGGATTTTCTCCTTGGAACAACCGGCTGTGGTCGTGGAAAGCATCCGCGGCTGCCGCCTGGTGCTGCATTGTGCTGGTCCGTTTTCTGTTACCAGCCAGCCGATGATCGCTGCCTGCCTGTCGGCTGGCGTACATTACCTGGACATCACTGGTGAAATTTCCGTATTCGCCAACGCCCATCAGCAAGCGGAGCCGGCGCGCCGGGCTGATGTTGTGCTCATTCCCGGTGTCGGTTTTGATGTGGTGCCCTCTGATTGTCTGGCTTCCAGTCTGGTGCAGGCCTTGCCCGCGGCAACGCACCTCGTGCTGGCTTTCGAAGCGGGCGGCGGGCCCAGTCCTGGCACTGCCAGGACCAGTGTGGAAGGCTTGGGGAAAGGAGGAGCAGTCCGTCAAGACGGGAAACTGACGGCCGTACCACTGGCTTATAAATCCAGGCAGATACCCTTCGCGCACGCCAGTCGAATGGGCATGACGATTCCCTGGGGCGACGTCTACACGGCGTATGTCAGCACGGGTATCGGCAACGTAGAAGTCTACATGTCGGTTGCGCCAGCGACCATTCGGCGTTTACGCCGCATACGTTGGCTGCAGCCTTTGCTGGGCACGGACCGGGTGCAAAATTTCCTCAAAAAACGCATTGGCAAGACCATCAAGGGCCCCAGCGACGACCGCCGTAAAAGCACTGCTTGTCAATTGTGGGGTGAAGTTCGCAGTTCTGACGGGCGGCATGCGTCAGCGACCATGACCACGCCCAATGGCTATGACCTTACCGCAACGGCCAGCCTGGGTATTGTTGAACATTTACTCAGCCATGATGTCGAGGGTGGGTTTTATACCCCCTCGCTGTTGATGGGAGCTGACTATGCCACTTCGTTGCCGGGCGTGGTGATGCAGATCGGCGCCGTGACCACGGAAAACGAGTGATTTAAGAGTCTCGTTTCGCTCGACTTACCCAATCGTAACCGGCGAGTTGCCTCCGGCTCCTTGAGTCAGCGTTGCCGTACCGCGCGTGGCGTCACGCAGCAGGTTTTCCAGTTTTCGCACTTGATCATCACGCACTTCCAGCTCCAGCCGAATGCCGCTGGCGGTATATTGTTCCTGCAGCTTGCTGGCCGCGCAGGCTTCCAGCACCGCATGTACCTGCCCGATCCACTCAAACCCCGCCTCGATAACGCACTGTGAAGTCGGGTGCAGCTCCATGATCTGACCCCGATCCAGACATTTGGCGGCGCAGGAGGAATAGGCCCTGATCAAGCCACCGACGCCCAGTTTGATACCGCCGAAGTAACGCGTTACCACCACCATGACGCGACACAACTGCTTGCCTTCGATGGCCGCCAATATCGGTTTGCCGGCGGTGCTCGCAGGCTCGTCGTCGTCGTTGAAACGATAGCCTTGATCCAGCTTCCAGGCCCAGCAATTGTGGCTGGCGGCCGGGTCGGCAACGGCAGCGAAAAAGAGCAGGGTTGCCGCCTGATCAGCCACTGGGGAGGCATTCACGACAAAGCGGCTCTGCCGTATGACAAATTCAGCTGCTACCGGTGCGGTGAGTGTGAACAATTTTCAGTCCTGCAAGCTTTCAGGAGGCTCTTTGCTGACCGAATCCACGATGCAATAAAGGCGTCCATCTATCAGTTGGGCGCTCAGTCGATCGCCACTGCCGACCTGGTGGGTTGCCGTGACGATGGTGCCCGAAGCGGTGGCGGAAAGTACCGCATAACCTCGCCCCATGGTGGCCAGCGGACTGACCGCATGCAGCGTTCTACCCAGAGTTTGCAGACGGTCGCGGGATCGTTCCAGGTGCTGTTCGACCAATCGGCTGCACGAGTTCAGGCAGGCATGTACCCGCCGGCGATATTCCGCCAGTTTTTTTTGCGGATGCTGTAAATGCATGCGGGCAGAGAGTCCGTCCAGCCGCACCTGAATCTGCCGCAAGTGTCCACGGGCGGCCCGCTGCAGTGCATCTTCCAGTCGTGCCAGCTGCTTGCCCTGTTCAAGCAGTTTAAGCGCCGGATCGCGTTGAGCCAGGCGATGCGCCAAATAATCCAGGCTCTGCATGTTGCGTTGCAACTGTCCGCGCAAGCGCTGTTCCAGCATGCGCCCGTAACGGGCGAATTCTGCACCGAGTATCACGCCATCCGGAGTGGCCAGTTCGGCTGCCGCCGACGGGGTAGGCGCACGCAAGTCGGCGACGAAGTCACAGATGCTGAAATCCGTTTCGTGCCCAACCGCGCAGATTAGCGGAATGGTGGATGCCGCCACGCTACGGGCCACGGATTCCTCATTGAAAGCTTGCAGGTCTTCCAGTGAGCCACCACCGCGACCCAGAATCAACAACTCGGCCCAGCCTTCCTTATTGGCACGCGCCAGAGCCGCGCGGATTTCACCAGGTGCTTCAGAGCCCTGTACGGACACCGGGTAAAGTCGAACCTGCGCGACCGGCCAGCGGCGCTCCAGCACCTGCAGGATATCCCGAATGGCGGCGCCGCTGGGTGAAGTGATCACACCGATGCGCCAAGGGTAGGGCGGCAGTGGTTTCTTGCGCGCGGCAGCGAACAAGCCCTCGGCTTCCAGTTTCTTTTTCAGCAGCTCGAACAGTTGCTGCAACTGTCCTTCGCCGGCATCGCGCAGACCATCGACGATGAACTGGTACTCGCCCCGTGGTTCGTACAGGCTGATGCGGCCCCTGGCCAGTACCTTTTTGCCGTTTTCCAGTCGTAGCGAACATCGAATCGCAGCCGAGCGGAACATGGCGCAGCGTATTTGCGCCGATTCGTCTTTGAGGGAAAAATACAGGTGTCCGGAAGCCGGGCGGGACAGATTGGATATTTCCGCTTTGAGCAACACCCGTGGAAAACCCGCTTCGAGGTGGAGCCTGACCTCCTGGTTCAGTTCGCTGGGAGTGTAGACGTGACTTCCGGGTGCAAAATTGATTTCGTCCATGGGTTGATGATAAACCGCATTGCGAGTGGAATGTCATATCATTGGCCGGAAAAACCAGGAAGGGGAGAAGCTTATGGGCCGTTGGCGGCCACCACCTGAGCAAAGCAGCCCTTATATTACCCCGCGGGGCGCCAGCACACTGAAATCGCAATTGAACGAGCTGTGGCATTTGCGCCGCACGGACGTCGTTCCGGCCCTGGCAGCCGCCGCAGCGGAGGGCGATCGCTCGGAGAACGCAGAATATATTTACCGCAAAAAGCAATTGGGTGAGATCGACCGGAAAATACGCTATATCTCCAAGCGCCTGGAAGTCATCCAGGTGGTCGATCGTCCTCCGGCGCAGCGTGACCGGGTTTTTTTTGGCGCCGAGGTGGAAGTCGAGGATGAAAACGGCGTCATACATGGATACCACATTGTCGGCGCCGATGAGACTGATGCATTGCAGCGCTTGATTTCCATAGACTCACCGCTGGCACGGGCGTTGCTGGGACGTAGCCCGGGTGATTGCGTTACGGTCAATTTACCGGAGAAAACGGCAATCTACGTGCTGATCAGTGTACGTTATCCTGAGTAAATCCTGCGTTTGGGGTATTGAACCCGGAAAGTCCATCAGGAGACACGCGCTCGCTCGATCTTTGAATCCACAAGGAATTTTCTTCAGTCGGCAATACAGCCCGGTATTGCGCTCCTTCAGAAAATCCCTTGTGAATCCGAATCTCTTCGCGATCATCGCGCCTCCTGATGGACTTTCCGGGTTGAAAATTTTCCGCTCGACCTCATCTTGATCCTGCGGCCGCCCACGGGGGCCGCAGGAGCTTCCGGCCACGAGGCGGAAGGATTTACCCAAAAACCGAATTGCTTCCGAGGAGGATACGGTAATGACCACATTTGATTTTTCACCCCTGTTTCGTACATCTGTCGGGTTTGACCGGTTGGCGTCCATGCTCAATTCAGCCCACCGCCCCGAGCAAGCCGGCGGCTATCCGCCCTACAACATTATTTCCCGTGGCGAGAACAGCTACCAGATCACCATGGCGGTGGCCGGGTTCGCCGAACATGAGCTCAAGCTGACCAGCGAGATGAACCAGCTCACGGTCACCGGCGAGAAAAGCGAAGAGGAAGAGAGCGAAGGAAACCACTTTCTTTATCGCGGCATCGCCACGCGTTCGTTTGAACGCCGCTTCAACCTGGCGGATCATGTCCGGGTTACGGGAGCCAGGCTGGACAATGGCCTGTTGCACATCGACCTGGAACGTGAGTTGCCTGAAGTCATGAAGCCCCGCAGCATCGAGATCCATTCCGAGAAGGGGCTGTTGGAGGGGAAGGCGGCAGGCAAGGCAAAGGAGAAAGAAAAAGCTGCATGACAGGATCACTCTGCGGTGGTTTTGGAGGGGCGCCGAACAGCGCCCCTCTTTTCTTGGGGTACTGATCGTTGCGGACGGCATGATGTACCGGTACGCTGCGCAAACCGACCCCGGCAACGGACATCGATGAAAAAAATCCTGTACTGGCCCTATCAGGTTTACGCCTGTTTCATTTTTTTACCCTTGGGGGCCATCCTGACGTTGTCCGCCGGATTATTGACTGCGCTGTTCGCAACGCTGGTCAATCCACGCTTCGCCAGTCGCTTTTTCGCTGCCCCCTGGGCGCGGCTGATTGCCCGGCTGACTCCAATGACAGTGAGCGTGCAGGGTTGTGAACATGCTGATCGCAACCGGACCTATGTTGTGGTGTGCAACCACCAGAGTCTGTATGACATCATGCTGGTCTACGGCTGGCTGAATCTGGATCTCAAATGGGTGATAAAACAGGAGTTGCGCAAGATTCCTGGTGTTGGCATAGGCTGTGAGAAAGCCGGTCACATCTTCATTGACCGTAATAATCCCCGCCAGGCCCGGGCGTGCGTCAAGCAGGCTCTGGAACGGCTGGGAGATGGTGTCGGCATATTGTTTTTTGCCGAAGGAACGCGCAGCCTGGACGGAAAGTTGCTGCCCTTCAAAAAAGGGGCTTTCCGCCTGGCGATCGAACAGCAGTTACCGCTGCTGCCGGTCACCCTGCGGGGGACGCGGGAGATTTTGCCGGCAAAAACCGTACGCTTGTTCCCTGGCCGCGCAACCATGCTCATACATCCGGCGATCGAAACGCAAGGCATGGAATTGGGGCAGCTTGACGAACTGCTCGATTTGACCCGGCAAGCCATTGCTTCAGGGTTGCCGGAAGAACTGCATTAATCCATGTCCTTGCATCAGCCAGACCCTGACTATGTGCGTTCCGGCAAAGCCCGTTCGAGCTTTCGCCTGGCCTTCAGGATGGCATTGGTTCTGGTGGCTTTGCTGTGGGGTATTTTCATTATCGATGCATTTTTTAACCTGCATCTGAGCCGCTTTGGACTGCGTCCGGGATCCATGATGGGATTGATCGGCATCATCACGGCGCCCCTGTTGCATGGTGGAGTGGGACACCTGTTCAACAACAGCATTCCACTATTGGTGGCGGCGACCGCGATACTCTATCTTTACCCCACTGCCTCGATGCGGGTGATTCCGATGATTTGGCTGGGTTCCGGGCTGCTGGGCTGGCTGATTGGCCGGCCGAACATACATATTGGCGCCAGCGGACTACTTTACGGCTTATTGGTATTTGTGTTCATGAGTGGCGTACTACGTCGTGACATGCGCTCGGTTTCGGTTTCGCTGCTGGTGTGGTTTCTGTACAGCACCATGATCTGGGGTGTGTTCCCGCTACGTCCCAACATGTCCTGGGAACTGCATCTTTCAGGCGCCGCGATCGGAGGCTTGCTGGCCTGGGTCTATCGCAAACGAGATCGCGTACCGCTCAAACGTTATGCCTGGGAAACCGATGACAGTGTGCCGGAGTGGTACCCTGAAAAGAAAGATGAGCCACTGGAATTTCCGCGCTCCGGGAACAAGGACCTGCCACCGCAATGAGAGGTTTACGCCCGCGCCATGCATGAGTTATAGATATGTTTAAAAATATCTTCTATTCTATTGTTATTATTATAATTATATTTATTGTAACTGGTTTCTTCTTGGCCAGGAACGTACACGTGGAACGCAGTATAGAGATCGACCGCCCCGCTTCAACCGTATTTACCCTGGTCAATGGTTACGCCACGTTTACTACCTGGTCGCCTTGGGCTGCGCGTGATCCATCTGCCACTTTTACCATCTCCGGCCCGGTCACTGGCGTCGGCGCTCACATCGAATGGAGTGGCGATCCGCGTTTGAGCGGCAAGGGATTTCAGGAGATCATCGAAAGCAGCCCCTGGTCGCTGGTCCGCAGCCGCCTCAGTTTCGATCAGCAAGGAAAGGCCATCACCACTTTCACCATCACCGAGCGTAACGGTGGTGCGACGCTTACCTGGGGTTTTGACGCGGACCTTACCGCCGGACAGAACCTGATTGGAAGCCTGATTGCGCGGTATTTTGGCCTGTTATTCGATCGCTGGATCGGAGCGGACTATGAACTGGGTCTGGCCAGGCTGAAGACTTTCGCCGAAACGCTGCCAGATATCGATTTTTCCGGCATTGATATCGAGATCCTGGACGTGAAACCGGTGGATATTCTTTACATACAAAGCGGCAGTAGCCAGTATCCGGCCGACATAGCCGATGTGCTGGCAAGCGCTTACCGGGAAATCACGGCTTTCATGAACGAAAATGACATCGCGATAGCGGCCCAGCCGATGACCATTACTCATGCAGGGGGCAAGAGCGGATATGCGTTCGATGCGGCCATTCCCGTGATCATGCGCGACGTTGAGTTGACGGGAAATGTGCGGGCTGGCACTACACCGGCCGGCCGGGCAGTGCGCGTGACGCATCGCGGACCTTACGATCAGATGATCCCCACTTATGAAAAGCTTTCCGCTTACATGAGTGCACATGGCTTGCGCCAGGGAGCGGTGTCCTGGGAGCAATACATCTCGGATCCGGGCCAGACAGCGAGCGCCGATCTGATTACGCACATTTACTTCCTGATCGAGCCATGAGGACACTTGCCTGTCCGCATAGATGTTTGACCCGCATGATCATGCCGCGTCAGACTGATTGCTGGCGCTGCATATTACGTTTTTCCCGGTAGAGAATGAACAGGCCGGAGGCAACCAGAATGGCCGAACCGATCCAGGTTTGCCAACCCGGCAGGTAGCCCCAGAATATGTAACCATAAATCAGCGCCCAGATCATATGGCAATAGTCGAATGGCGCCACCACCGCCGCCGAGGCCAGTCTGAATGCCGCGGTGAGTAATACCTGTCCACTGGCACCGGTGATACCCAATACCAACAGCAAGGGCCAGTCGCTGGAACGCAACGGTTGCCAGGACGGAATGGCCAGCAGCCCGGCACCAGCCCCCACCAGGGCGACAAACCAGAACGCGATGGTGACAGCGCCATCTTTATGGCCCAGGCGACGCAGCAACAACAATGAAAAGGCATACAGAATCACCGCCACGACGCCCATGATGGCGCCGTATCCAATCCAGCCATGGCCTGAAGGGTTCAGGACGATGAGCACCCCGGAAAAACCAAGCAGCGAAGCCACGATGCGAAACACGCCTGCGGCTTCACCCAGCACCGGCCCCGAAAGCAGTGTGACCAGCAGCGGCGCGGCAAAAAACAGGGCGTAAGCATCCGCCAACTGCATTTCCCGGAAACATTCACCTACCGCGAACAGCATGCCCAGGCCAAGGACGCCGCGAACCAGCTGCCCCAGGGGATAAGCGGTTTTGAATTGAGATCGATTGGTGGCGATGATCCAGATAAGGAAAAAAGGCATTGCCATGGCGCAGCGAAAAAAAACCACCTGAAAGCTGCCGTAATTTTCCACCAGCATTTTCAGTACCACATCCATGGTCGAAAAAAGGAAAACCGAACCCAGCATCATGCCGATGGCCTTAACGGGATGTTGTGCGATTCGAGACATGTTGTCCGTTTAAGCAGAAACTCGTGGCTGGAGCTGAAGGATGACAGGCTTATTGGTTTTCTACCAGCGCGCTTCGACGGTGAAGCGTTCGGTCCACGGTCCAGGCGCGCACGGTTGCGCCACCAAGTGCCGCAGACGCCTCTCAAAGTCTGCCCGGGGAAGCGTCACCGCACCCAGTGACTGCAGGTGTGGATTGGGCACCTGGCAGTCCAGCAGGGCAAATTGCCATGCCTCAAGCTGGCGGCACAGTGCGATCAAGGCGATCTTGCTGGCGTCGGTTTCACGGCTGAACATGGATTCGCCAAAAAATACTTTTCCGAGAGCCAGTCCGTAAATGCCCCCAAGCAGCTGCTTGTCCCGCCACACCTCGACCGCATGGGCGTGTCCCAGCTGGTGGAGGCGGTTGAAAGCCCGCTGCATGGCGGCAGTGATCCAGGTGCCCGATTCGCCCTTACGCGGCGCGGCGCAGGCTGCCATGACTGCGCTGAATGCCGTATCGGCCGTCACACGGTAACCGCCGCCCTGATAGCGCCGCCGGGTGCGACGGGAGAGATGTACCGCGGACGGAAAGAGCACACAACGCGGGGCGGGGCTCCACCACAAAATGGGCTCACCTTCCGTGTACCAGGGAAAAATCCCCAGCCGGTAGGCCGACAGCAAGCGCTCGGGCTGCAGATCGCCACCCCATGCCAACAAGCCATTTGGCCGCAGCAATGCTCCGGTTGTTGCCGGGAACGGCCCAGTGGGGTCTGTTCCCAGGCTGGGCAAATGCAGCAAACTCATGGTGGCAATTCCACGCGAAACGGCTCATGTGCCGTCAACTGTTGCCGGTACCGTTCCAGCCAGACATGTTCTTTTTGCAGAAATTCAGCAATGGCCGCGTGGAAGGCCGGATCACGCACCAGGTGGAAGGAGTGTGTGCGCACCGGGGTAAATCCACGACTGATTTTATGTTCCCCCTGGGCGCCGGGTTCGAACACCTGCAGGCCATGGGCAATGCAGTATTCAATACCCTGGTGATAGGCCGCCTCGAAATGCAGCCCGGGCACGTGTTCGACACAGCCCCAATAACGTCCGTAAAGCCGTCCGCCTCCGAGAAGGAACAGGCTCATTGCCAGGGGCTGCTCGCCGCGAAGCGCCAATACAGCCAGCAAGGCCTGCGGGCATTGGGCCGCCAACCGGGTAAAAAATGCCCGGTTCAGAGCCGGGTGATTGCCGTGCTCGAAAAAGGTCCGCTGGTAGCAGGCATAGATAAACTCCAGTTCCGGCGGGCCGAGTTGTGCGCCCGTTTTGTGCACAAAACGAATACCGGCCTGCTCCACCAGTCTGCGGTCGCGACGAATATTCTTGCGTTTCTTCGAGCGCAAGGTTGCCAGGAAGTTGTCGAAGGATCGATAGCCCTGGTTGAACCAGTGAAACTGCCAATCGCTGCGCGCCAGCAAGGGCGTCTGTTGCAAGGCCTTGATATCGGGCTCACTGATGAAATTACAGTGCCAGGAGGAAAGTCCCAAAGCTTCGCATTCGGTTTGGGCCAGATGCACGAGTTCCTTGCGCAGCAATGGACCCTGCGGGTGATCACGTTGTACCAGCAGGCGCGGACCTGACACCGGCGAATAGGGTACGGCAGTCAACAGCTTGGGATAGTATTTCCGGCCGTAACGCTGATAGGCATCGGCCCAGGCCCAGTCGAATACGAATTCTCCATGCGAATGCGATTTGAGGTAGCTTGGCGCCAGGCCCACGAGGTGCTCATTTTCAAACAGACACAGGTGGTGCGGCTGCCAGCCGGAAGCCTCACTGACCGAGCCGGAGGCTTCCAGCGCATGCAGAAATGCCTGGGAAAGAAATGGGTTATCGTGGTGATCCAGCGCTTCCCAGTCGCGCGCGCCGATCGCGGCAATATCAGTGACGATTCGAGTGGTGCGAGTCACCGCGCTCCCGAAGTTTGCAATGACTGTTCATCCAGCCAACGTTCGGCGTCCAGAGCCGCCATGCAACCAAAACCGGCGGAAGTGACCGCCTGGCGGTATACGTGATCGGCGACATCGCCCGCGGCAAATACGCCCGGCACGCTGGTCGCGGTAGCAAAACCATCCGTGCCGCTTCTGATTTTAATGTAGCCGCCTTTCATATCCAGTTGCCCGGCGAATATTCCCGTATTGGGCGCATGCCCCACGGCGATGAATACGCCGGTCAATTCCAGCTCCCGGGTTTCACCCGATTTGGTGTGCCGCGTGCGCAAACCGTTCACGCCGGAATCATCACCCAGTATTTCTTCCACCACCTGATCCCACAGGATACGCACATTGCCATTTTTTACGCGGTCAAATAACCGGTCCTGCAGGATTTTTTCCGCGCGCAGGGTATCGCGCCGGTGCACAAGAGTGACCTCGGAAACCAGGTTCGACAGGTAAAGCGCTTCTTCCACCGCCGTGTTGCCCCCTCCTATGACCGCCACTTTCTGCCCGCGGTAAAAAAAACCGTCACAGGTGGCGCAGGCCGAAACGCCTTTGCCTTTGTAGGCTTCCTCGGAATCCAGTCCCAGGTACATGGCGCTCGCGCCGGTGGCAATAATCAGTGCGTCCGCGCTGTAAGCCCCGCTGTCGCCCTCCAGCCCGAACGGCCGCTGATCCAGTGCCACGGTGTGAATGTGGTCGAACACGAGTTCGGTTTCGAACCGCTGCGCATGCTCCTGCATGCGCAGCATCAGGGCAGGGCCCTGCAGACCTTCCACGTCACCCGGCCAATTATCGACATCGGTGGTCGTCATCAACTGTCCGCCCTGTTCCACACCGGTGATAACGACCGGTTTCAGGTTGGCGCGAGCTGCGTAGATGGCAGCGGTGTAACCGGCGGGTCCTGATCCCAGGATCAGAAGCCGGCAGTGCTTGGTATCGCTCATGTATAATCATCCTGTTGGTCGTTCTTGTGCTGTGGTCACCACGGCGAGCAGAATTCATCCTGCTGATGGTTCACGCAAACCTTTGCTGTATTATTTCACTTATCCGGATTTCCTAACTGGGTGCCGGCGAAAAAATATCAAGAAGCAAAGGGAATCGAAACACCTGGATACCAGGCCCTAAATCCGCCTGACAAGGAAAAACGGTTTGTCGCAAGCGCGAAAAAAATCGCCCTATTTTGCGAGTTCCAATGGCCGTATGCGGCATCACCTCGGGGAAAGTTTCTTCATCCTCAGTGTGCTGCTGTCAGTGTACCTGTTGTGCTGCCTGCTGACTTATGTTTCCACCGACCCAGGTCCGTTCAATTCGTATGCCAGCAATGAAGTACATAACATGGGCCGTCTTTTGGGCGCCTGGCTGGCAAACTTCTTTCTGTTCCTGAGCGGTTACCTGGCTTACAGCCTGCCATTGGTAGTGATCTATGTCGGCTGGCTGGTCTATCGCAGTTCGGAACTGCCGGCGGAAGAAACCAGTTTGGTCGACTGGTTGGCTCACCTCACCGGACTGGTGCTGTTCGTGCTTTCGGCTACCGGTTTACTGCATCTGCATGCGCTGCCGCCTACGGGTGCGATGCCGGCCGGGGGCGGAGGCGTCATTGGCTTGCAGATCGCCACGCCACTGCTGCAGTTCAGCGGGGTGCTGGGTTCGACTCTGCTGTTGCTGGCGATGGTGTTGATCGGCCTGACCTTGTTTGCCGGAATTTCCTGGTTTCGCGTGATGGACGCGACCGGCCGTCATACGCTGACTGCACTCACCTGGCTGGCAGCAGCAGTCGCCGGAATGCGTGACTGGTTCGCCGGCCGCCGGGCCAAGGCCAAGCGCGAGGAAGTGCGCAAGGCGGATTCGGTCAGGCAGAAAAACAAACCCAAACCTCGCATCGAGCCACAGCTACTGGAGCAAGAGGTGCAGCCGAGCACACGTGCCGTGCGGGAGCGGCAGCAGCCTTTGTTCAAGAACCTGCCGGCAGGTTCCTTACCGCCGCTCGAACTGCTGGACAGCGCGCCCGATCAGCCGCCTGGCTACAGCAAGGAAGCGCTGGAAGCCCTGTCCCGTCAGGTGGAACTGAAGCTGGCCGACTTTGGTGTGCAGGTTGACGTCGTCGCGGTGCATCCGGGGCCGGTGATTACCCGTTTCGAACTGCAGCCTGCGGCTGGAATCAAATCCGCGCAAATCTTCAATCTGGCCAAGGATCTGGCGCGTGGGCTCAGCGTCATCTCGGTACGCGTGGTGGAAGTCATCCCGGGTAAGCCCACCATTGGTCTGGAAATACCCAACGCCATCAGACAGGTGGTTTTCCTGTCCGAAATCCTGAAATCGGAACCCTACGACCGATCATCGTCACCGCTGACGCTGGCCCTGGGAAAAAATATTTCCGGGCGGCCCATGGTTGCGGACGTAGCCCGCATGCCGCACCTGCTGGTTGCAGGCACCACCGGTTCGGGTAAATCCGTGGCCTTGAACGCGATGATTCTCAGTCTGTTGTACAAATCGACACCGGAACAAGTGCGTTTGATCATGGTCGACCCCAAGATGCTGGAGTTGGCGGTTTACGACGGCATTCCGCATTTGTTGACGCCGGTGGTTACCGACATGAAAGAAGCTGCCAATGCCTTGCGTTGGTGTGTAGCTGAAATGGAACGCCGTTATAGACTCATGGCTACCGCCGGGGTGCGTAACCTGTCCGGCTTCAACCGTAAGCTGCGTGAAGCGGCGGATGCGGGAAAACCCATGAAGGATCCCTTTTGGCAGCCCGAACTGCTGGCGGCCGGTGAAAAGGCTCCTGATCTCGAGGCATTACCCTATATCGTCGTCGTAATCGATGAATTCGCCGACATGATGATGATCGTCGGCAAAAAGGTCGAGGAACTGATTGCCCGGCTGGCGCAAAAAGCCAGAGCGGCCGGGATCCACCTGATCCTGGCCACGCAGCGGCCTTCGGTGGATGTAATCACCGGCCTGATCAAGGCCAACATCCCGGCACGTATTGCTTTTCAGGTTTCATCCCGTATCGATTCGCGCACCATTCTCGACCAGATGGGGGCTGATCAGTTACTCGGCCACGGCGATATGCTGTACCTGCCTCCTGGCTCTGCTTTACCTGAGCGCATACACGGAGCTTTTGTCGACGACCACGAGGTGCACGCAGTGGTCAATTACCTCAAGCAATATGGCGATCCCGATTACCGCGATGATGTCCTGGAGGATATGCAGATAACCACAGACGGCATGTCCGTGGGTGCAACGGGCTTGCTCGAGGCGGTCAGCGGCGAGCAGGACGAGCTCTACGATCAGGCCGTGGCTTTTGTCACCGAGTCGCGCCGGGCATCCATTTCCAGTGTCCAGCGGCAGTTGCGCATCGGCTACAATCGCGCCGCCCGGCTGGTCGAAGAAATGGAAGCTGCCGGTGTCGTCAGTCCGCCCGAACACAACGGACAGCGCGAGGTTCTGGCTGCAGCACCGCCAAAAAATTGATCCGGGCCATAGAGAGATCCCTTTTGCGCAAACATTTTCATCGGATACCGTTGCTGGCAGTACTGCTGGTCATCACCTGCGGCAACCTCATGGCGCAAACGTCCGCCCGTGAGCAGCTGGTCCGTTTCGCCAGCGGCCTGGATACTTTCAGCGCCGATTTCGAACAACGCATCCTGGGCAGCGATGGCACGCTTGAAGAACAGAGCACGGGCAAGGTGTGGCTGAGCCAGCCACACTTTATTCGCTGGGAGTATGGCGGTGATTTTCCCGAACTCGTAGTAGCCGACGGGCAGCATATCTGGATTTATGATGAAGTGCTGGCGCAGGTCACGGTCAAGCCGCAGTCGGATTTCGCCGCCGATTCGCCGCTCAGCCTGTTGACCGACATCGACTCACTTGACCAGCAGTTTGAAGTGCGGGAAGCCGGCGATATGGATGGCATGTTGCTGCTCGAGTTGCGCTCGACCAAAGCGGAGTCGGAATTCGACCGCATCCTGCTGGGATTGCAGAATGATGAGCTGAAATTGATGACCATGGAAGATGCCTTCGGTCTGCGTACGGAAATTCGATATTCTGATCTGCAGCGCAACCCGCGGCTGGATGCGGGATTGTTCTCCTTCACCCCGCCGGATGGCGTGGACGTGATCGGTGGGCCGGAGGCAGACCCTTCGCCCCAGTGACGCGTCTTGTCGCCACGGGACCGGGGCCCGCCCAAGCAGAAAATCACCCGCGCAACCGGTACAATACGCCGTTTCCTGACCCCGATATGAATCATGCTTGATCCGCAGAAACTGAGAATGGACCCCGAGGGTGTGGCGCACGCCTTGCAGTCGCGCGGCTATGAGTTCGACGTTCTTGGCTTGGCGCCAGTTGGAAGAGCAACGTAAGGAATTGCAGATCAGGATGCAGGAACTGCAAAACCGCAAGAACCAGGATGCGAAGGAAATCGGCCTGGCAAAATCGCGCGGTGAAAATATCCAGGCTTTGTTGGACGAGGTCAAGAACCTGGGAGACGAGCTCGGCCGTTCCGAGGCGGAATTTACCCAGGTCAGGGGCAGGCAACTGGCCTGGGCTATGGAAATGCCGAACCTGGCCCTGAGTGAAGTTCCGCTGGGACAGGATGAACATGAAAACCAGGAGTTGCGCCGTTGGGGTGAGCCGCGCCTGTTCGACTTCGAAGCGCGTGACCACGTGGCGCTGGGTGAAGGCAACGGCTTGATGGACGCGGAATCCGCCGCCAGGCTCGCCGGAGCGCGGTTCACGGTGCTGAAGGGCGCGCTGTCGCGCATGCATCGTGCGCTGGCCCAGTTCATGCTCGATATACACACGCAGGAGCATGGCTATACCGAGGTTTACCTGCCTTACCTGGTCAATGCGGAAACGATGACGGGTACCGGTCAATTACCCAAGTTTGGTGAGGATGCTTTCGCCACCACGGATGAACCACCGCGTTATCTCATCCCTACCGCCGAAGTGCCGATGACCAACCTCGTCGCCGGCCGGATCCTGGAAGCGGATAGCCTGCCGTTACGTCTGACATCGCAAACCCCCTGTTTTCGCCGTGAGGCAGGTTCCTACGGCCGCGATACACGCGGCATGATCCGGCAACATCAGTTCGAAAAAGTGGAACTGGTGCAGATTGTGCGGCCGGAAACGTCCTCAGATGCGTTGGATGAGTTGACGGGGCATGCGGAGCGCATTCTGCAGCGGCTGGAACTGCCTTATCGCGTGATGCTGCTGTGCAGCGGTGATATGGGCTTTGCGGCGGCCAAAACCTACGACCTGGAGGTATGGCTGCCGGGGCAGGGCGCCTACCGCGAAATTTCGTCCTGCAGTGTGTGTACCGACTTCCAGGCGCGGCGCATGAAAGCGCGCTTCCGCAACCCTGAAACCGGTAAACCGGAACTGGTGCATACCCTGAATGGATCCGGACTGGCGGTAGGCAGAACCCTGATTGCCGTGATCGAGAACTACCAGCAGCGGGATGGCTCGATCCGGGTGCCGCGCGCATTGCAAAGCTATATGGGGGGAATGGAAGTTATACCGGCCTGAATATCTCGCCCCGATGAAAAAGGCCCGCGAAGCGGGCCTTTTTTGTGGTTCTTGCGGCGCCTGCTCAATCGTCGCCGAAACCAAACCCCAGCATTGCCATCAGGTTGTTGAACAGGACAAAAATATCCGTCAGCAAACCGGTGGCGGCCAAAATATAGTTGGTCTGGCCATTGCGCACGATCTGCTGCGTCTGCCAGATGATCCAGCCGCAGGAAAGCAGAATCGCCATGGTGGAGACGGCCAGAGCCAGCGCCGGGATGGCGAGGAAGTAGTTAAGAACAAAAGCGCCGATAATCGCCAGCGTACCCACACCCAGGAAAGCGAGCCAGGCGCTGAAATCGCGCTGGGTGGTCATGGCATATGCGGACAACGCCAGAAACAGGCCGGCCGTCAAACCAAAGGACGCAGCCACCAGTTCGCCACCGTTGCCATAGCGGTACAACATGGCGTCCACATTGGCGCCGGTGATGACGCCGAGAAACCCGGAAAAAGCAAAGGCCACGAGCAGGCCCCAGGCACTGTTGCGCGTCTTGCCGAGCGCAAATGAAAAAGCAAAGATGCCGACCATGAACGGCCAGAAGCCGATGCGCCAATGCAAGGCCTGAGCCACATAGGCGGTGGCGGCACCAGCCACGAACAACAGAGCCAGCAGCGCATAGGTGTTACGCAATACCCGGTTAGCTGCAAGCGCTGGCAGCCGGGTCGTTGAGGCAACGTTATAAACCTGGTTTGTCATCGATTAACTTGCTCCTGTAATTCAACTGATTGACGTGCATGATACCCGAAACAAAGCGCGGGTGACGACAATATGGAGACAAGCGCGACTGCTTCAAGTTCAGCCACACTGGCGCAAAGTGACAAGACCGGCATGTGCCAGAGGTAAAGGCCAGAGGTAAAGGCTGGAGCAATTGCTGATTTTGCTGTATTCTTGCGCGCCTCGGAGACGCCTTGAGAGCGATCCCCGACTGCAAGCAGGAGGGGTGGCAGAGCGGTTGAATGCACCGGTTTTGTTTCGTTGCCGGGAGCAAAAGAACGGCGGCCGCCAGGCCGGGGCGAAGCCCCGAGCACAGGGATGTGCGAGCCAAAACCGGCAAGTGCAGGCCGCAAGGCCTGCTGTACTGCAGTCAGCAGTGTAAAATGCGCGAAAAGCGAGTTTCGGAGGGGTGGCAGAGCGGTTGAATGCACCGGTCTTGAAAACCGGCAAGGGTGGAAGCCCTTCGTGGGTTCAAATCCCACCCCCTCCGCCAACTAATGCCATAGGGCATTGAAATAAAAGCCACTTTAATTAGTGGCTTTATTTTTTCCCCGCCTTATTTCCTACGCCACCAAATCACAGCTACGGAGCTTGCTGTTTATGGCCACGTTGAACAGCGCCAGATCGCGTACCTTTTCATTGAGCTGGAGCAGGGCCCGGATTGACCAGACCTCTTTGGGTTTCAACGGGGGCTTCTGGCCGATCACCTGAGCAGTAATGAGTAGAGACAAGTGGATCAGTTGTCAGACCTAAGGCGATTTGCCTTTTTCGCAGACGCAGTGCGTTCTTCGTAAAATACACCGATTGAGCTGGTAGGATGGAACGATGGCTGACACGGTTTGGATCGGGACCTCGACGATTTCTGTTGCCTTGGGGCCGGCAGCTCGAACGCCACCCCTGCTTGCCGGTTGCCTGCACCCTGGATGCGCTTATGACTGATATTTCAGGAGAGTTGCTGGATTCGGTTCACTCCGCCGGCGCCTGCATGATCGATATCCGTGAGCTTGCCGGCAAGCTTGCTCATCTTTCCGCTGGACAGGTCGATGCGCTCCTCGTGAGGTTCGTGGACGATGGCGACGACCGGGCGGTGAGCCGGCTATTGCAGGTCTGCGCATTTAATGGGGTGAAGCTCGACCCTGAAGTTCTCTGCCGCTGTATTGGCGTGTGCGAGGCAATGCTCGATTCAGCCCCCTGTTTCGCGCTGCAGGACGCGAGCGCCATCCAGCCGCTGCTGGCCGCGACTGTCGCCGAGGAGTTGTCTCTGGAGCGGCAGATCTACGCCGCCCGTCTGGCGGCCGAGCTAACCGTCAGGTTCGATCTGGACCCGCAACCGGTCCGGAAACTGCTCTGGAAGCAAAAGCATGGTCCGCTGCCACCCCACTACAAGATCCTGATCGAGCCCGCGCTACAACTTCTGGAACAAGCCTCAAGCACCGGGCAGGCCAATATCCCCTACTGGACTGAACTTCAGCTCCCGGATCTCCTTCCCGAACACAGGCCCCGGACCATTGTCGGCGGCGACTACACCGTGCGGCGACCGATTCCCAAACTCGGACGCAATGATCCCTGCCATTGCGGCAGCGGAAAGAAATACAAGAAGTGTTGTTACCTCAAGGATCAGGAGTTGTTGCGAGACGCCTCCCAGTATGCCGGGGCTACCCGGAGTGAGCTGAAGAGCAAACCCGGCCTGGTGGACGATCCGGATGTCATCTACAACATGCGGGCCTACGAGTTGAAAAGGCTGAAGCCATCCGAGCTGGGCGAGAACCAGCTGCTGACTGGCTACCAGTGTGCATTGGCTTATGGCCTGCGGGAACTTGCGTTCGATATGCTCGTGGAGTGCGAAAGGCGTCCCGGTGAGCGGGGATTCGACCCGGGTCATTTCGAGGATCTCATCGACCGGGTCCTGGAAGCAGGCGACCTTGATCTGGCGCGAAAGATCCGGGATCACTGCGGGGAGCACACGTGGTATCGGCTTCATGCTATCCAGTTCCGCTTCGACCTGCTGGAGAATCCGGAGCGATTCGAGCCGCTGGAGCACGACTGCCGCAAGTCCGTGTCGGGGATTCAGGACGAGGAGACCAAGGTAGACGAGCCATTGATCCGCCTCGTTTACGACTTCGCATCACGCTATCCCGCAATGGCCATTGTCTTTGCACGAGCCGCGATAGCGAGCAATCCGGATCGGGAGCTGGACAACGATTTGTTGCTGGACATTATCCGTGACGCCCGCCTCGATCTGGACCTGGCGCCATGGAACGATCCGGCGGAGTCGTTGCTCGACTGGATCGAGGACCGGACCCAGCGCAAGGAAAAGGCGGAGGCCGAAAACGAGGAGGTTAAACGGCTTTCCGGCAGGCTGGAGGCCGCCCGTGCCGCCCTCACCGAAAAGAAACAGGCCCTGCATGAAATGGAACAAACGGTGAAAGAGCTTGGAAAGAAGTCGGAGGCAGCCCGGGAGCCGAGCCGGAAAGACGCCGCCGGGGGGTATGGCCTGGACACCGCTGCTCTTCAGGACAGGGAGGAGACACTGCAACGGTTACGCTTCCAGGTGGCGAGTCTTAAAGCGGAAATTGGCAAGCAGCAGGAACAGCGCGGTCAACTGCGGAAGATGCTGGAGGAGGAGCGCAAAAAGCTGTCGGCGCTGTCGACGCAGCAGGCGCCGGTGGAACAAGCCGATCCCGACGAAGAGGCTGTCATCGTAACACCCTCTGGCAAACCCACCCTGCCGGAGTATACAGATGCTTTCCGGAAGACCTGCGAGTCCCTTCCACCAGCCCTTGCCGCCAGGGCGATTCTGGCGGTCGGCCGATTCGCTGCTCACGAGAATGTGATCTGGCGACAAACCAAACCGATCAAACGCCTGCCGGAACACTATCGCATCCGCATCAACCTCGATTACCGCATGATCGTGCACTGGCGGCCGGGCAAATCACTACGCATCCTCGACGTTATCCCGCGCCAGGACCTGGAGTCATGGATCAAACGACATGGTTGAAGGGTTACTAACGGACCAGAACCAGACTCCTTGGGCTTGCACCCCAATCATCAAATCTGTCTGACACTCGCCAGCCACTCGCCCGGCGGTCCACGCACCACGTGGTCGGGCAGCGCTGGCTAAGCCGGCATGGCGGTTGATCAATCGACCAAGGCAGCGACGGAGTCCGAGGGAACAAACAGTTTCAGCGGTTGGCCGGGCAGGGGGATGAAGTCGAATTGTCGATCGAACTCGGCGAGACGAAGCTCCCGGGCGCTTGCGCACGCCGCTTCCGAATCGGTTCAGATATGACTCGCCACGAGACGGCCAATCGTCAGCGATTCTGGCGCTTGAGCTCGGTCAGGAACTGTCGCGCGGTCAGGATACGAGTGTTGCGGATCTTTTTCAGCGCCAGCACGCCCGACTTGTCGCCGCTGACGAGATAATCTGCCTCACCGGCGACCGCAGTGGCAAGCAACGGATTGTCGTCAGGGTCGAGCGATACGTCGATCACCGGCAAATCCTGCAACACCAGCGCGCAGTGCCGCAAGCCGTTGATCATGATGCCGGCTTCGACCGGCTTGAGAAACCGGTGAAGCCGCGGATAACGGCTCACCCGCCGGAATTCGTCCAGTTGCCACTCGGAGGTGATCAGTTCAAAGCGACGTTTTCGCCACGCTTGGTATATCTGGTCGGGAGGCGTTTCCTTGGTAATCAACGCCGCGATCATCACTCCGGTGTCGAGTACGACCCGCATTAGCCAGCCGCCAGGGCCTCATCTATAGCCTTGAGAATCTCATCATTGGAAGACGCTTGGTTCCGTTCCTTGACGTCTTCGACCGTCAATTCGAACAGCCTTGTCACAACAGCTTCATCGATGAACCGGGACAGGTCACCCTTCTTGCCGCCCGTGCGGGCAAGGAAGGTACGCAACGCACGATCGGTATCTTCGGGCACCACGACGGACCAACGGATATTGCTCATCTTTACGCCTCGTTGAGATCAAGTTGTGATTATATCGGCTTATACGCTTATGAACAAAGAAATTGCGACAAGGTACGCGAGGTCGCAATAATCCCAAGGCCCCATCCGTGACCGGCACCCCGAGAGAATGCACGCATCGCCGAACTCCGCGACCCGTTGAGTGTGATCCCCGACCGGCCACAAGCGGATGAGGATTCACACGATAGACACGATCTGGACACGGTGCATTCGTAAGCTATTGAAATGAAAAGAAACACCGAGGGTTCTCCAATCGGCAGGACTACCGATTGGGACGCCGCAGGCGCCCGCAGGGCGAGGACCATGGATGGTCCGAGTCAATCCCTCCCCCTCCGCCATTTCAGAAACTATGCGGCATGTTCCAACGGGCGGGCACGCTCGATGCGCTTGCGCTCACGGGGAGAGTTCATCGCCTCCCAAAGATCGCACCGCCGCTGCACGTTCAGCCAGAAGTCCGGGCTATTGCCGAACACACGCGCGAGAATGAGCGAGGTCGGCGCGGTCACGTTGCGGCGGTCGTTGCAAAGTTCGTTGACGTGCTTGCGCTGCACGCCCATCGCTTCGGCCAGCGCAGCCTGCGTCAGGCCCATCGGCCGCATGAACTCTTCCGTCAATATCTCGCCGACCGTCGCCGGCTTGCGCTTCGTTGTCAGCATGGCTCACCTCATCTGTAGCTGTGGTCGTCGAGATAGAGATCCGACGCCTCACCCCGGCCGCTGTCCCATTGAAAGATCAGTCGCCATTGTTTATTGACGCGGATCGAATGGAACCCTGCCAAATTGCCGCGCAGCTTCTCGAAATGGTTGCCAGGCGGCGCGCGCAGGTCCTGATCAGTCGTCGCGTCATCGATTAGCTGGAGTTTGCGGAACAGCCGGCTTTTGAGATCGGACGGGATGTTGCGCGACCGAATATCCTCAACGAAATACGCACGCAGCCACTCATCCCGAAAGCCGACGATCATTCCATCGCTCCTGTTTGGTCCATTGTACCGCTCTATGGTACAAAGCGCAAGACGAAACCGCAGCAGGTTAAAATGAACACTCGCATCAGCTTGGGATTGACATCATGAAACTGGGATTCATCGCTGGCTACTCGGGAAAGAAAATGAACATCCCGATGGATGTCATCAAACATGCGGAAAGCCTGGGCTATGACTCGGTCTGGACTTCAGAAGCCTACGGTTCTGACGCCATCAGCCCGGCTGCATGGATTCTCGCCCATACGACAAAGATCAAAGCAGGTACCGCGATCATGCAGATGGCGGCGCGCAGTCCGGCCATGGCGGCGATGACGGCGATGACCCTCGCGCAGCTATCCGGCAACCGGTTCATCGCCGGCCTCGGCGCATCCGGCCCGCAGGTTGTTGAAGGCTGGCATGGCGTGCCCTATGGCCGGCCGGTCACGCGCCTGAAAGAATACATTCAGATCATGAAACGGATCTTTGCCCGCGAAGACGCACTGACATTCGATGGCAAGCAATACCAGATTCCGTACCGCGGTCCCGGAGCCACGGGCCTGGGCAAACCGCTCAAGAGCATTTTGCATTGCGACACGCCGATTCCGATCTATGCCGCCACCATTACGCCGGCGGGTGTGCAGGCAGCGGCAGAGGTGGCTGATGGTTTCTTCCCGATCTGGATGGATCCGGATAACTACAGCGTATTCCAGGCGCCGATCGAGAAGGGCTTCAAGGCGGCCGGCGATAAGACACTGCTGCAGTTCGACATTGCCCCATTCGTCACCGTCGTCATGGGTGATGACATCAAGGAGTGCATGCTGCCGATCCGTAGCAGCATGGCTCTCTACATCGGTGGCATGGGCGCCAGGGGCAAGAATTTTTACAAGGATTACGCCACGAGCCAGGGTTTTGGTGCCGCCGCTGAAAAGATCCAGGATCTGTATCTGGCTGGAAAAAAAGACCAGGCGATGGCCGCTGTGCCGGAAGAACTGATCGACGCCTGCCATCTGGTCGGACCTGCGGCGCGTATCCGTGAGCGGGCCCAGCGTTGGATTTTGGCCGGCAGGAAAGGTCACGTTGGATCAATGCTGATCAGCGCCAGCCAACTCAAAGCTCTGGAACTGGTCGCTGAAGCCCTCCTTTAAGTCGATCGATGCGCAAGCGGTACCCTCAACCAATGCCTGCCCGAAACATGAAGATCGCTGTTGCTTCCCTGAATCCCGTCAAGGTGGCCGCAGTCAAAGCCGCTTTCAGCACACAGTTTCCTGCAGCAGAACTGGAGTTGATAACGCTCCATGTCGCGTCTGGTGTCAGCGATCAGCCGCTGTCCGATGAAGAGACACGCCGGGGCGCCAGGAACCGGGTGTTCAACTTGCAACAACGTTATCCGGACGCGGATTTCTGGGTTGGCCTCGAAGGTGGTCTGGACAACTTCGACGGTCAGTTGATGGCGTTTGCCTGGATGGCTATTGGCCATGGTGCCGGCGTCGTCAGCGAAGCGCGCAGCGCCACCCTGCCGTTGCCTCCGGCGGTGCAACAACTGGTCGCTGGTGGGCTTGAGTTGGGTGAGGCCAATGACCGGGTGTTTGCTACCCTCAACAGCAAGCAGGGAGGTGGGGCTTTCGGTTTGCTCACGGATGGGCTGTACACCCGTGAATCGATTTATACGCAGACCCTGGTACTCGCCCTGATCCCGTTCGTGAATGAACTCTGGCCCTGAGCGACAGCTTTGTAGGATTTTTCCCTTAACTGCAAACTTGCTCTCGACTCGCCCGTTAAACGGTTTTATAGTGAATCCGGGTCATCGTACCAGGGGTAATTCCCAGGGGTAATTCTTTTAGGGGGGGGATTCAATGATCCGTTTGTTGATCGTGGACGACCACGAGCTCGTCCGTGTCGGCCTGCGCCAGATTCTGGCCGACTATCCGGTAATAGAAATTGTTGGCGAGGCAGGTAATGGTGAGACCGCGCTCCGGCTCAGCCGGGAGGTTCGGCCTGACGTCGTTTTACTGGACATCTGCATGCCCGGTCTTTCGGGCCTTGAAACCACCGTTCGTCTGAAACAGGCGCGGCCAACACTGGCCGTCATCATCCTTTCCGTGCATGAGACAGCACCGTATCCGGAACGGCTGATGGCAGCCGGGGCAGCCGGTTATCTGACCAAAGGCTGCCCGGTCACGGAACTGGTCCAGGCCATTGGCACGGTCGCAAGGGGCGGCCGCCATATTGGTTCGGCAGTGGCGCAAAGCATGGCTTTGGGAATGTTGCCGGGGACTGCCGCATCGCCATTCGATGGGCTATCCGCCCGGGAGATGGAAGTCATGCTGATGCTGGCGGATGGTCATCGTCTGGCTGACATCGCCAATACCATGCATCTCAGTCCGAAGACCGTGGCGACATACAAATATCGTATTTTCGATAAACTCGATACACGCAATGATGTTGCCATGACACGCATGGCGATGCGTTACGGGATAGTTCAGCCGGGCTAGCGGCCAGGCGTTTAAGTTGATTTAAACGCCTGGCCGGGGTGCTTTGCGAGCGGGTGATTTACTGATCGCCACCTGAGGGCGCTGCTGCGGTTGGGGCAGGGCGTTCGGCTACCGGGGGGATTGCCGGAGTAGCCGTTGCTGCCGGTTTCAGCGTGTAGACGCCGGTGTTGTCACGGGATGCAGTAACAGCTGCCGAAGCTGATGGCGCTGGCTTGTACTCGCTGCCAGAAGCTGTCGGCGGCTGTGCGGGTGTGCTTAACTTAAATTTCTCCGCTGGCGCATCTGGCTTCGCAACTGCGGGCGGACTGGCTGACAATCCTGGCTTGGACAAAGGGGCTTCCGCAGGCTGTGACGGTTCTGGCGCAAAGCTTGCCGGTGCTTTGGTTTTGTCGCCATGGGACTGTTCAATTGCCGGTGCTGCTGCAGTTGCCGGTAAAGAATTTGCCTGTACCGATGTTGGCTCCGGCCTGGCCGCGGCTGCATTGACTTGCGGTTGTGCGCCAGCTGACGACTGCGCTGGTGTCGATCCAGCACTCACATTACCAGCCGATTCTTCTCGAGTTGCAGCGCCGCCTGTTTTATAACGCGAACGTCGTCGCCGGTTTTTTGCTGGTGCTTTGGGCT
Organism: uncultured Gammaproteobacteria bacterium; assembly: GCA_963708905.1. Lineage (GTDB taxonomy): Bacteria > Pseudomonadota > Gammaproteobacteria > Xanthomonadales > SZUA-36 > SHZL01. The sequence continues at coordinate 224,369 of CAVPUV010000052.1, forward strand.
CGCCGTCCGGTGCATGGGCTGGAGCATCGGGGGTTATCTGTGCCGCGCTCTGGTCCTGCACCGCTGTGTTCCCATCCGCAGTCTTGTTAACGCCATCTCTGCTTCCCGAATGTTTTTTCTTGCTGGTTTTTCTGCCAGATACTTTCTTGCCGCTTGACTTGCTGTCCTGTGTTGCACCCGCGCCATCTTTTCGCGGCGGATTACGGCGCCGGCGATTGGAGGCATCATCACCACGCGTCCGGTTTGCGCTATCTGAGGTGCGTGCCGCAGTCGGGATGGGTCTGGCAAGGCTTTGCACCGGTTTTGTTTCACTCTGGGTGGGCGCTCTCGCGGCCACGGTCACGGTATCCACCTTATCGCGCGCGGACTTGTCGGCGGCACCGTTGGCGAACAACCTGGAAAGGAACCGCCCAAACAGGCCGGGCTTCGATGTCTTTTCTGTTTCCACCTCGGAACTGCGGCTTGCGGCGGGGCGGGATGTGCTGATGGCCGATACTGCCGGTCCGGCCGCGGGTTTTGCTGCTTTTGCCTGCTCGAAAGCACTGATTTCTGCAGCGGGTTTCTGTACATGACTGTAACTGGGTTCGTCACTGACATCAGCTTCCCGTAAGCGCTCGATCTCGAATTTGGGCCGCTGCATATATTCATTGGACAGAATAAGGACTGGCACGGCATGTCTTTCTTCGATTTTGCTCAGGTTCTTGCGTTTTTCATTGAGCAGAAAATTCGCCACCTGGGGCGGAGCCTGGACAATCACTTGCCCGGTATGCTCTTTCATCGCTTCTTCTTCGAGCAAGCGCAAGATGGACAAGGCCAGTGACTCGATGCTGCGAATCGTGCCGTGACCGTCACAACGGGGACAGGATTCCTGGCTGGACTCACCCAGAGATGGCCGTAATCTTTGCCGTGACATTTCCAACAAGCCAAAACGGGAAATGCGCCCGGTCTGAACCCGCGCCTTGTCGATTTCCAGCGCAAGCTTCAAACGCTCTTCGACATCACGCTGATGCCTGCGGTCCATCATGTCGATGAAATCGATAACAATCAGTCCACCCAGATCGCGCAAGCGCAATTGACGCGCGATTTCATCGGCTGCTTCGAGATTGGTTTTATAGGCGGTGTCCTCGATGTCCGAACCCTTGGTGGCGCGGGCGGAGTTGATGTCGATGGAAAGCAAAGCCTCGGTATGGTCGATGACCAGAGCTCCCCCCGAAGGCAAGTGTACCGTGCGGGAAAACGCCGACTCGATCTGACTTTCAATCTGATAGCGGCTGAACAGGGGCACATCATCCGTGTACAGTTTGAGTTTGCGCGCGTTGTGCGGCATCACGTCTTCGATAAACTTGCGCGCATCCTGGAAAACTTTCTCATCATCGACCAGGATTTCGCCAATATCGTTGCGCAGATGATCGCGCAGCGCACGGATGAAAAGGTTGCTTTCCTGGTAAATCAGAAAGGGTGCCTTTTTTTCTGCAGCGGCTTTTTCAATGGCTTCCCACAGCTGAATGAGATAGTCCAGGTCCCACTGCAGATCGCTGGCTTCACGTCCTACGCCAGCGGTGCGCACGATGATGCCTACATTGTCCGGGGTGCTGACGTGCTGCAATTGCTCGCGCAGGTCCTGTCGTTCGTCGCCGATGATGCGGCGCGAGACACCACCTGCCTTTGGGTTGGTCGGCATGAGCACCAGGTAGCGGCCGGCAAGGGAGATGTAGGTCGTCAACGCCGCGCCCTTGTTACCCCGCTCTTCTTTTTCCACCTGGACGATCAGTTCCTGGCCTTCAGTGACAGCTTCCTTGATGGAAATCTTGCCGTCCCGGTTACGAGCTGAAGGCTGATAAAACTCCGGGCAAATTTCTTTCAGAGGCAGAAAACCATGACGGCTGGATCCGAACTCGACAAAGCAAGCTTCAAGTGAAGGTTCAACCCGGGTGATACGTCCTTTGTAGACGTTTGATTTTTTTTGTTCGAGAGCTGGAACTTCGATGTCCAGGTCGATCAGAATCTGGCCATCAGCGATGGCCACACGCAACTCTTCTGGCTGAGTTGCGTTAATCAGCATTCTTAGCATTGTATTGTTCCTCAGGCATCCTGGCCTGAACACGCAAAATTCACAGGGCCCGAGGCCCCGGTTTCACGCGTGTCATGTTCCCGGCCGGGTTTGTCATGCCGCACCAGGAATGCCTAGTAAATTGTTGTTAGCCGGCGCTCTTGCATTGCGCCGGACCGATACAGCAGCCTTATCGGCTGGTGCATGAATCTCATTTTCTGTCTGCCGGCAGCGGAATCCGCTCTATTTTTAAACTGCTGCGGCCCTTGCCGGGTGTTGCTGGCCCGGCGCGCGCCGCTGCGCACATCGGGCGTATTCCGATACGTTAAAGCAGGGGTCGGAGCCCCGTCTGACCGGGCTGATGTATTTCCAATGACGCTTGCCGATACAATCGGCCGGGGTGACCGGAGAAACTGATGAGGTATGACGCTTCATCCAGCGCGGAGATCAGAAGCGGTGTAATATAACAGCCTTTTCCCAATCTATCAATGAGTTGCCACTTGAAGTCAGAGTCGATTAAAAAGAGTGCAGTAAGGCGGGTGGAAGTGTCGCCAGACCGTGATGGGCAACGCATCGACAACTTTCTCAGCACCCAAATGAAAGGCGTTCCCAAATCTGCGATATACCGTCTGATTCGCACCGGTCAGGTGAGGATCAACAGCAAGCGCTGCAAACCTGAGCACAAAGTGGCTGCCGGTGACGAAGTGAGAATTCCGCCAGCGCGGACCCTGGATCAGGGTCCGGTTCCGATCTCTGCAGCAGTAGTAAAGCAGGTCCAGGCGGCCATCCTGTATGAAGATGTCAATTATCTGATCATCGACAAGCCATCCGGGATGACAGTGCATTCAGGCAGCACCTTACCGTGGGGTCTGATCGACGCGGTACGCCAGGCCAGGCCAGGCGAATACGTCGAACTGGCGCACCGCATCGACCGTGAAACCAGCGGCTGTGTCGTGCTGGCCCGCAACGGGCAGGCTTTGGCACATCTTTCCGCGCAGTTTCGCAATGGCACGGTTGTAAAGCATTATCTTTGCCTGCTGGATGGTCGCATGAAGGAAGCACGGGTCGTGGTCGACGCGCCCTTGCTCAAAGTCCGCCAGGGTGATGAACATATGATGGAAGCGGACGATGAGGGCAAGCAGGCGTTGACCCACTTCCATTTGTTGCAAGCTTTCGCCGACTGCAGTTACGCCGAGGTTGAATTGTTTACCGGTCGCACGCACCAGATCAGGGTGCACGCGGCACACATAGGACTGCCTTTGGCAGGTGATGATCGTTACGGCAGCGCGGCTGCGTTGAAGAAATGGAAAGCGCGCGGACTCAAGCGCTTGTTCCTGCATGCCCATAACCTCAGCTTCGAGTCATTGTCCGGCGCTGCCATCAGTTGCCATTCACTTTTGCCCGACAGCTTGCGCCGCGTACTGGACCAGATTGGAGCATAAGAACCCTGCCCGGGGCTCCTGCGGGTACAAACGGGCAAAAGACCTACACAGATGAGCTGCTTCCGGCGCTGGTGATAGCCTGCCGCCTGTGCTCTAATTCGCGCAATGTATCGGCCACTTGAAGCCTTTATTGGCCTGCGCTACCTGCGTGCCAAGAGGCGTAACCACTTCATTTCCTTTATCTCGCTGATCTCGATGCTCGGCATAGCATTGGGCGTTACCACGCTGATTACGGTGATTTCGGTGATGAACGGCTTTGAGAAAGAGTTGCGCAGCCGCATCCTCGGCGCCATCGCCCACGCCACCATTCAGCCGGTGGATGACACGCTGTCCGACTGGCGGCAAGTCATTGATCAAGTGGAAACCCATGCGGAAGTGTTGGGCGCCGCACCGTATATCGAAGAAGGCGTGTGGTTGCAGGGCAATGAATCCTCCGGCGCATTCCTGCGCGGTATCGATCCGGTGCTGGAGCAGCGGGTGTCGGAAATTGGTGGAAAAATGCTTTCCGGCCAGCTTGCAGACCTGCGCTCCGGCGAATACGGCATCATTCTCGGCATCGGTCTGGCTTCGCGGCTGCGGGTGGGGCCGGGGGACCGGGTTACCGTAATTGCACCGCGGCTGAAGGCAACGCCGGTGGGCGCAAACCCGCTGATGCGACGATTCACGGTCCTCGGCGCGTTTGAGTTCGGCGAATACGAGAATGATTCCAGCCTGGCATTGATTCATATTGAAGATGCAGCGCGTTTGTTGCGCATGCCGGCCGGAGCCGTTGGCGGGATCCGGCTCAAGTTACGGGACATGGACCAATCTTGGCGAGTTGCACGTGAGATTTCAGACGAACTGTCGGGCCAGTACATCGTGCGCGACTGGACCCAGGAAAGAGGCAACCTGTTTCAGGCCGTGCGGACGGAAAAGACCGTGATGTGGGTCATACTTTCCATGATTATTGCGGTTGCCGCATTCAACATCATTTCCATGCTGGTCATGGTGGTAACCGATAAACAAGCGGATATTGCCATACTCAAAACCATGGGGACACAGGCCGGAACCATCATGCGCATCTTCATCATCCAGGGCAGTCTGATCGGGCTCATAGGAACGGTGATGGGTGTGGTTGGCGGCATCCTGCTGGCGATGAATATCAGTTCAGTCGTTCCGTTTCTCGAGCAGATTTTTGGTTTCAGTCTGTTTCCAGCAGACATTTATTACATCACTGAACTGCCTTCGGAGCTGCGCAGCAGTGATGTGCTGCAATTTGCGTTGATGTCGCTGGGGATGTCGCTGCTTTCCACGTTATACCCGGCCTGGCGCGCCTCGGCTACAAACCCGGCCGAGGCCCTGCGCTATGAGTGAAAATTCACCGGCTATCGCCATGGATGCACGCCATATCAGCAAGTCATTCAGACAGGGCAGCCGGAAAATCGACGTTCTCAGCGATGTCAGTCTGCAACTGGCGGCCGGGCAGTCCATGGCCGTGGTCGGAGCATCCGGTGCAGGGAAAAGTACTTTGCTGCATATCCTCGGTGGGCTGGATCGTCCAGACAGTGGTGAAGTCCTGGTCGAGGGGCAATCACTGTGGTCACTGAGCGAATCGGTACGGGGTTCGATGCGCAATCGCACCATGGGATTCGTCTACCAGTTTCATCACCTGTTGCCGGAATTTACCGCCCTGGAAAACGTCGCCATGCCATTGCTGATACGGGGCGAATCAGTACTCTCAGCGCGCCAACGCGCGACTGATTTACTCGGACGGGTCGGTCTGGAACAACGTCTCGATCACAAGCCTGGTGAACTTTCCGGCGGCGAGCGTCAGCGCGCTGCAGTGGCACGGGCGCTGGTGGGCGGGCCGCGCGTGGTGCTGGGCGATGAACCCACCGGCAATCTGGATGAACGGACTGCCGAGCACGTTTACAACTTGCTGCTGGAATTGAACAGGGAGCTGCAAACCAGTTTGTTGCTGGTGACCCATGATATGCGCCTGGCTGCGCGCATGGACCGGCAACTCGAGTTGCATCTGGGGCAAGTCCGCTCGCTGAGCTGACCATGAAAGGTACTGGGGCTGGTTGGGCAATACCCACCGGCCTGGTTGCGGGTGTTCTGTTCGCCCAGGGTTTTTTCATCAAGCAACTGCCGGTATGGCCACTCATTGCCGGGTTGTTGTTGTACTTTGCGGTCAAACGGAGTGGCTGGGTGGCCGCTGCCTTGCTTGGCCTGGGTTGGGCGACGCTGAGCCTGCATCTGCACCTCGCTGACCGGCTGGATAGCGCGCTCAGTGGCAGCCGGCAGATCATCGAAGGCAGTATTGAGAGCCTGCCGGAAGTACATGACGATTTCACACGTTTTCGTTTCCAGCCGACTGCTGGCCAGGGCGCGGTGTCATTGCCGCGATCATTGCTTGCCTACTGGTATCGTGATCCACCGCCGCTTTTGCCGGGAGAAATCTGGCGGCTTGAACTACAGCTCAAGCCGCCCTGGGGCTGGGTCAACTTCCACGGACCGGATCGGGAAATGTGGCTTTTCGCCGAGGGCATTGGCGGTCTGGCTTCGGTGCGTTCGGGTGAACGGCTACGCCCAAACAGCCATTATTTCTCCAGCTGGAATACATTGCGCCAAACCATACGGTCACGCTTGAACCAATCAGTCGGCGATGAGAGCAACAGGGCTGTGGTCGCCGCTCTGGCAATTGCCGATCGCAGCAGTCTGTCAGCTCACCAGCGCGACATTCTGCAGCAAACGGGTACGGCGCATCTGCTGGCCATTTCAGGCCTGCACATCGGCCTTGCCGCCCTGTGTGGTCTATGGTTTGCGCGCTTGCTGATTTTGGCTGTTCCATTGCGCTGGAGCATGGGACTGGCCTACCCGCTAACGCTGGTAGCCAGTTTTGGGCTGGCTGTCCTGTATGCGGCCTTGGCTGGTTTTGGCACGTCTACGGTACGTGCCCTGCTGATGCTGGGAGTGGCAATCCTGGCCATGCTGCTGCGCCGCGCAATTCACCCCGGCCGGGCCATCCTGACGGCTTTGGCGCTGATACTCCTGTTTGATCCACTGGCTATCCTGAATGCCGGATTCTGGCTTTCGTTTGCGGCGGTCGGTGTACTATTATTTTTGTTCAGCAAAGGAAACAGCAGAGATCGAGCCTGGTGGCGGCAAATGCTGCGGGCGCAAGCTGGCATCATGGTGGTCTTGCTGCCTCTGACTGCGTGGTGGTTCCAGTCTGCCAGTGTTTCCGGCCTGATCGCGAACCTGGTGGCAATACCCTGGGTCAGTGTGGTCGTCGTACCGACGATACTGCTGGGATTGATTTTATTGCCATGCAGCGATGTCCTGTCGGCACTGGCGTTTTCCGCAGCCGGCGGCGCAGCCGGATTGCTGCTCAAGGTGCTGGACGTGTTCGCCAGCCTTCCCGTATCGTCCCTGGCCCTGCCACAACCTTCCGTGTGGTCGCTGGCGCTGGCTACGCTCGGCGCCCTGATGCTGCTGCTGCCTCGCGGTATGCGTCACCGCTGGCTGGGGGTATTGCTGTTGTTACCTCTGTTTGTCGCGGACCAGGCGCCGGCCGGGCAGCAGATTCAAATTGATGTGCTCGATGTCGGCCAGGGCACTGCGGTGCTGGTGAATTCGAGCAAGCACTTGCTGCTGTATGACAGCGGTCCGGGTGATGGAAAAAATTTCGATGTCGTGGACTCAGTGATCCGGCCAGCTATCCTGCGCAGCGGGCACCCCTCGCCAGACCGGATACTGATCAGCCACAACGATCTTGATCACTCAGGGGGACTCAAGGGCTTGCGCAAACGCTATCCGGCCGCGGCTGTGTTCGCCAGCCTGCCTGAGGCAGTGGCGGGTGTCGAACCATGCAACGATACCCTGCATTGGCAGTGGGATGGCATGGTGTTTCAGGTGCTGCACCCGTCTGCCTATCTGCCGTATATCGGTAATGACAGCTCATGCGTGCTCAGCATCAAAATGGACCAGGCCACCATCTGGTTGCCAGGCGATATTTCCCAGGTTATCGAGCAACGGCTGCTTCGGCGCCATGCAGAACAACTCGATGTGCTGCTGGCGCCGCACCATGGCAGCAACACGGGGTCTTCGGCAGAGTTCCTTCACGTCATGCAGCCTGCGGTAGCCCTGGCCGCTGCCGGGCTGGGTAACCGTTTTGGCTTTCCACACCCGGCAGTGAAGCAACGATACCGCGCTGCCGGTATCCCGCTGTGGTCAACCGAAGCCTGCGGTGCGCTGCGCTTGCTTGTATCTGCCGATGGCGCCATCCAGGGATACAGCGCGCGGCGGCTGCGCCCGGCGCCCTGGCGCTGGCCAGCGGGGGAATCCTGTCCCTGAATCGGCGGATGCGCCAGAATGGCGTATTAACCCGGAAAGTCCATTAGGAGACACGCCCTCGCTCGATCTTTGAATCCACAAGGAATTTTCTTCAGTCGGCAATACAACCCGGTATTGCGCTTCCTCAGAAAATTCCTTGTGCATCCAAATCTCTTCGCGATCATCGCGCCTCCTAATGGACTTTCCGGGTTTTACCCAACGCCATAAGGCCGTAAAATGCCCCGTGATGGTTCCCGTCAGGCGCCGCATGTATCATGCTGGCAGTCTGCCTGACTTGGGGTGATGCTGCCAGGTTTAGAGGAGTGATATAGCGTGCTCGAAATCATTTACGCCGGCGGTTGGCTGATGTTGCCGATCATTCTCTGTTCCATTCTGTCCGTGACCATCATCGCGGAGCGACTTTGGACCTTGCGCCGGAACAAGGTCTGTCCTTCTCACATCGCGGCACAAGTGGAAGAGTGGGCGGCGCGTCACGAACTGGATAAACGACACATCGACCAACTGGGCAGCAGCTCGGCATTGGGTAGAGTTCTGGCGGCCGCGCTGACCAACCGGCACCGCCCGCGGGATCGGATCAAGGAATCTGTTGAAGATACGGGACGCCACGTGGTGCACGAACTCGAGCGTTTCCTCAATACCCTGGGCACCATCGCCGGTATTTCACCCCTGCTCGGTTTGCTCGGTACGGTGTTTGGCATGATCAAGGTATTTTCCGCCATCGTTGCCTACGGTGTGGGCAATGCCAACCAGCTTGCGGGAGGGATTTCCCAGGCATTGATCACCACCGCGGCGGGGTTGACGGTTGCCATTCCCAGCTATTTTTTCTACCGTTATTTCAAGGGCCGGGTGGACGAGTACGTGGTATCGATGGAAGTACAGGCGATCAATCTGATCGAAGCCATCGAACGCAGTCATGTGGCTCAACTCAGCTCGCGCGTACCCGGGGGCTAAACCTTGAATCTGCGCCAGAGAATCAAGGAAGACCCTACTATTGACCTGACGTCGCTGATCGACGTGGTCTTCCTGCTGCTGCTCTTTTTCATGGTCAGCACGACTTTCGAGCGGCCGGCCTCACTGAAGATCGATCTGCCTGAGGCAAGCGCGGTTACAACCCCGTTGGAGCAAGCGGATCGGCTGGAACTGGTGATCGACGCCGAGGGCAGGATGTTCCTCAACGACCAGCAATTGGTGGATGGCCGGCTGCAGACTCTGAAAGCAGCCCTGAACCAGGAAGCAGGTGAAGAGCGCAAACTGCCCTTGATTCTGCGTGCCGACCGCGAAACGCCGCATCATTATGTCGTCACCGCCATGGACGCCGCTGCGCAGCTGGGGTTCAGCAATTTATCGATCGCCACGGAACACTCTGACGAGCAGGCGGAATGACACAATCGTCGCTGGCGATCTACCGGCGGCTGTGGGGCTACACCCGGCGCTACTGGCCGATGTTCCTGCTGGGCTTGTTGGGGGTCAGCCTGGATGCAGGCATGCAGGCTGCTTTTGTGAAGTTCATGGGACCTCTCATCGACCGTGTATTTGTAGGCAAGGATTCTGCATTCGGCCTGTGGCTGGCTGGCGTCATTGCATTGATCAGCGTGTGCAGGATCGCCGGTAACTTTGCCGGCGTTTACGGTATGGAGTGGGTGGGCAGAAAGGTAGTAGCCGATCTGCGGCAGGATTTGTTCCGGCAATATGTTGCTTTGCCTGCATCTTTTTACGATCGCTTCAGCTCAGGTCAACTGATCTCCAAAGTGGCCTACAACAGTGAGCAGGTTGCCAACGCCGCGACCAAATCCATTGTATCGGCGTTTCGTGACGTTCTGCTGGTGATCATGTTGCTGGCCGTGATGATCACCAGCAATCTGCGCTTAACGCTGGTCATGCTGTTGCTGATACCGATGATTGGCCTGCTGGTTACCGTCATCAGCAAACGTTTTCGCAAGGTCAGTCACCGCATTCAGGATTCCATGGGGAATGTTTCACACGTGACGGAAGAGGCTGTAACAGGCCAGCGGGTGGTCAAGGTTTTTCATGGCCAGGAAGCCGAGATCAGGCGCTTCGAAACAGTCAATGAAAAGACCCGGCGTCTGCATATGCGCATGCAAGCCACCCACCTGGCCGGCTCCTCCATGGTGCAAATTGCTGCAGGCATGGCCATCGTCTTGCTGATGATCATTGCCACCCGCCCGGATCTGTTGCATGACATTTCCGCGGGAACGTTTACGACCATTTTCTGGGCCATGGTGGGTACCATCCCGCCACTCAAACGACTCACCACGGTGCAGTCAGAATTGCAAAAAGGCATTGCCGCCGCGGACAGTATTTTCCAGATACTGGACATGGAGCCGGAACGCGACACCGGCACCTACACGGTGCCGCGGGTCCGCGGCGAGATTGAATTCCATAATGTGAGTTTCAGTTATCCCGGCAGCGATATTCCGGTGCTGCACGACGTCAGTTTCAAGATAGCTGCTGGCAGCGTAACCGCGCTGGTTGGCCATTCCGGCAGCGGCAAGTCCACCCTTGCCGGACTGCTTCCCCGTTTTTATCCCTACAGTGGTGGTCATGTGCTGCTTGATGGCATGGAACTGCAGGACTACCAGCTCGACAATCTGCGCAGCCAGATCGCCCTGGTGAGCCAGGATATCGTGTTGTTCAATGATACGGTCGCCGGCAATATTGCCTATGGCGCACTGGCTGGAGTTGCTCGCGAAGCCGTGGAACAGGCGGCCATCGCAGCACATGCCATGGAATTCATCGACAGGCTGCCACAGAAACTCGACACCCCGGTTGGAGTAAATGGCACACTGCTTTCCGGGGGACAACGACAGCGGCTGGCCATTGCGCGGGCGTTGCTCAAGGATGCGCCGATACTGATTCTGGATGAGGCTACCTCGGCACTGGATACTGAGTCCGAACACGTTATTCAGGAAGCATTGGCGGAAGTGATGAAACATCGCACCACCCTGGTTATCGCACATCGCCTGTCCACCATTGAAAACGCTGACAGCGTGATCGTGCTGGAACAGGGCAGGGTCGTCGAGACAGGCACGCATCAGGCATTGATGGATCGTGGCCAGGTTTACGCCCATCTCTATCACACCCAGTTCGGGCCGGAAAAAACAAACCATGCGGCAGCGACTTGAACATTGGCTGAACCAGGTCTGGTGGCGCCGCACGAAACCGCCGGTCTGGTTGCGCGCCCTGGTACCCATTTATCGCCTGGGTTTTTTGCTGGACAGAAAATTCAACAGCGCGCGACAGCCGCCGGGTCTGCATGACCGCACCATCGTGGTGGTGGGAAATATCACTGTGGGCGGCAGCGGCAAAACTCCCCTGGTCATTCGTCTGTGCCGTGTTCTGCTGGCGGCCGGCCTGCGACCGGCGGTAGTCAGCCGCGGCTACGGCAGAAAGCGCCACGGACTCTTGCCCGTGACCATGGATGCAAGCGTAGCAGAAGTCGGCGATGAACCGCTGTTGATCGCGCGTCGCACCGGCGTGCCCGTTGTTGTGGCAGCAGATCGCTGTGCTGCTGCGCAAGTACTTTTCGACAGTGGCATTGACGTGGTCATTGCTGATGATGGATTACAACATCACCGCCTGCCACGCAGTCTGGAAATTTGTGTCGTGGACGGTCAGCGTGATTTTGGCAATGGATATTTGCTGCCAGCAGGTCCTTTGCGTGAACCTATGCGCCGCTTGGACGAAGTCGACTACGTGGTCAAAAACGACAGCGAACACGATGCGGCGGATACGTCTGGCGCAATCCCCATGCAACTGGTCCCGGGGCTGCTGTATGCCCTGGATGGCGATGCGAGTTGGCGTTTGTCGCAATTTGCCGGATGCCGTGTCAGCGCCGTTGCGGGTATTGGCAATCCGCAGCGCTTTTTCCGTTACCTGCAGCTGGCCGGTTTGCACGCCTCGCAATATGCTTTTGCCGATCATCATGCCTATGGCCCTGAGGATTTTACCGTCATGGAGCCGGGGTTACCTATCATCATGACGGAAAAAGACGCGGTAAAATGCCGTGGTTTGAAGCTGACAAACGCATGGTACCTGTCAGTGGAAGCGAGCCTGCCATCCGCATGGGAATCCGAACTCGTGGCAAAACTGGAAACCAGCCTGCAGCGGCAACAAAACAATTGAACACCCCGGCCTATCACATCGTAATACCGGCCCGCATGGCGGCCGAGCGCCTGCCGGGAAAACCACTGCTCGATCTGGCGGGACGGCCCCTGATAGAACACGTCTACCGGCGTGCTCTTGAATCCGCAGCGCGCTCAGTGCTCATCGCTACGGATGACGCGCGCATTCGCCGGGTCGCCGAGGCATTCGGAGCGCAAGTAGTCATGACATCCGAACGGCATCGCAGCGGCAGCGACCGCATTGCTGAATGCGCTGCGCTCATGTCTTGGCCGGATGAAACCTTGATCGTAAACCTGCAGGGCGATGAACCGCTGATGCCGGCCGCCTGCCTGGACCAGGTAGCCCGGCTGCTCACGGCGGATGAATCGGCCCAGGTAGCCAGTTTGTACTGGCCGCTGGACCATGCAGAAGAAATTTATGACCCCCATTGCGTAAAAGTGGTGATGGCAGCGGACAGCGCCGCGCTGCTGTTCAGTCGTTCCGTGATTCCCTTTCCGCGACAATGGACAGATGTGCAAACAGCACTCGATGCCGGCCTGCGATGGCATCGTCATATCGGCCTTTACGCCTACCGGGCAGCTGCGCTGCAAGCGTTCAGCAGCCACGCACCCACACCGCTGGAGTGCATGGAAAAGCTTGAGCAACTGCGGGTACTGGAATGCGGCGGCCGCATCATCATGGCGCAGGCCTGTTGTTTCATTCCAGCGGGTATCGACACGCGAGAAGATCTGGAACGCGCAAGAAATGCGTTAAAGTAACTAGATAGAATATCTATTTATATCATTGTTTTTATTGCATATATATTGACATCTAAACAGCAGACCACGAAATTTCACGGCAAGGGATTCAGTGCCCGATTGCCCACTCAACCCGGCGTCTACCTGATGCGCGACGAAGCAGGGCAAGCCCTGTATGTCGGCAAAGCACGTAATTTGCGCAAACGCGTCGGCAGCTATTTCGATGCGCGACCAAAAGGCGAGCGCATCATGCGCATGGTGTCGCGTATACAGGCCATTGAGGTCAGCATCACGCGCAGTGAGAGCGAAGCCCTATTGCTGGAAAATGAATGGATCAAGTCGCTCAAACCCCGCTACAACATACTGCTGCGGGACGACAAGTCCTATCCATGGATCGTCATCAGCAGCAGCCATGATTTTCCCCGCATTGCCTTCCATCGTGGTGCGCGCGAGCGGAACCAGCGCTATTTTGGTCCCTATCCCTCGGCAAGCTCCGTGCGCGAAAGCATTAACCTGATTCAAAAGCTCTTCCGCCTGCGGAACTGCGAGGACAGCTATTTCTCCCATCGCAATCGTCCCTGCCTGCAATACCAGATCAGACGCTGCACTGCGCCCTGTGTCGGTTTTGCCGCGGCCGCGGAATACGCTGAGCAAGTGAGCGATGCCTTGTTATTCCTCGAAGGCAAGGACCAAAAAATCATAGATCGGCTGATCCGCCGCATGGAGCGCGCGGCCGCACAGCGCGAGTATGAGGTGGCCGCCGTGTACCGTGATCAGATCAATACCCTCAAGCAGTTGCACGCCCAGCAGATTGTTTCCGGAGGAAATGGCAACCTTGACATCATCGTCGTGGCACAAGAGCAGGGAAAGAGTTGTGTGCAGGTAGTCTCATACCGCAATGGTCGTAATCTTGGACAGCGCAGCTACTTTCCCAGCCAGGCCGAATCGCATGAGGCCGCGGAAGTTCTGGATGCTTTTCTCGGACAGTATTACCAGGAGCGTGTGCCACCGCCGCAATTGGTGCTTTCCCATCCTGTCGAAAACCACGAGCTTCTGGCGGCAGCATTTTCCCTGGCGGCAGGGCGTAAGGTTGGAATCCAGTCACATCCGCGTGGAGATCGGCGCAAGCTGTTGCAGATGGCGACGCAGAATGCGCGTCAGTCGCTGGGGCTGCGGCTGGCAAGCCAGGCCAATATGGGACGGCAAATCGAATCCCTGCAACATCTTTTGGGATTGGACGAACCACCCCGCACCATTGAATGCTTCGATATTTCTCATACCGCAGGCAACCAGACCGTCGGCGCCTGTGTGGTATTTGATGCCGGCGGTCCGGTCAAATCACGTTATCGCCGTTACAATCTCAAGGACATTACACCGGGAGATGATTATGCGGCGATGCGACAGGTGCTGAGTCGACGTTATGCCCGTATGCAGACCGAACAAGGCCATGTTCCGGATCTGGTATTGATCGATGGCGGCAAGGGACAATTGCAACAGGCCACCGATGTCATGACCGAACTGGGTCTGTCCTCTGTTCCGCTGGTCGGCATTGCCAAGGGCCCTTCACGCCGGCCAGGTTTTGAGCAGTGGATCAGGCCTGCACCCGCGGCAGCGCTGCACCCGGGGCCAGCTTCGCCGGCATCACACCTCGCCCAGCAGGTGCGTGACGAAGCGCACCGTTTCGCCATTACCGGCCACCGCGGCAGGCGCAACAAGGCAACAACCCACTCGGTGCTGGAAGATATTCCTGGTGTGGGTCCTAAGCGGCGCAGACAATTGTTGAACCAATTTGGCGGGCTGCAGGGCGTGACCCGCGCCGGCGTCGAGGAACTGGCAAGCGTTCCGGGCATCAACCGTGTGCTTGCTGAACAGATCTTCATGGCCCTGCATTAAACAAATCTGGCCACCAGGCTCCAGACGTTCGATCCGATGTAATCAGACGGGCGTGCAGCAGCTAATGTTTTTACATTCTGTAGTCTGCAATAATGGGTTTTTGCAGGACTAGCCCGGCCACCAGCCAATGACCATGACTTCCCCGACCATGTTGACCCTGATGCGCATAGCGCTGGTCCCGGTCCTTGTGCTGTTTTTTTATCTGCCGTTCCACTGGTCAAATTTTGCCTGCGTGGTGGTTTTCGTGCTGGCGGCGGTTACCGATTGGGCAGATGGTTACCTCGCCCGGCGCATGGGGCAAATGTCACGTTTTGGCGCATTTCTCGATCCGGTTGCAGATAAAATCATGGTGGCGACTGCGCTGGTTATGCTGGTGCAACGCCAGCAAGCCCACGAAGTCTTGTTTGCCATCGCCGCCGCCGTCATCATAGGCCGCGAGATCACTATTTCGGCACTGCGGGAATGGATGTCGGAAGTTGGGGAACGGGCATTGCTCAATGTTTCCTGGGTGGGCAAAATGAAAACCGGGTTCCAGATGACGGCGATCGGATTTCTTCTTTACCACGACAACATGGGATGGATTCCGATCGCCCTGATCGGCGAATTGTTGTTGTACACCGCAGCCGGACTAACGCTCTGGTCGATGTGGACTTACCTGCAGTCCGCCTGGCCGGTGATCAGTGATTCAAGACATCACGAGCATTATGAAGAAGCTGATTTTGCCGCCAGAGGCACCACGCCCGTTAATCCAGCGCACAAGCCTGATTGAGACCAGTACCATGACCAGCACCAACCTTCGCCGTGACACGCCGACAGTACACATTGGCCACATACGAGTCGGAAGCCAGCATCCGATCGTGGTGCAGTCCATGACCAATACCGACACCGCGGACGCAAGCTCAACCGCGCGCCAGGTTGCCGAGCTGGCACGTGCGGGATCGGAGCTGGTGCGCATCACGGTTAACACGCTGCAGGCGGCCCAGGCGGTGCCGGATATCGTGCGCCGCCTGGAAATGATGTCCTGTAAAGTACCCCTGATCGGCGACTTTCACTACAACGGCCATACCTTGCTGTCCGCGGTACCGGAATGTGCCCAACTGTTGGCCAAGTACCGCATTAATCCGGGCAATGTCGGGTTTGGGCGTAAACGCAATGACCAGTTTGCCACGATTATCAGTCTGGCCCTGCAATACCGGAAGCCGGTGCGCATCGGTGTCAATTGGGGCAGCCTGGACAGCAGTCTGCTGGCTCGCATGATGGACGAAAATGCCGCGCGTAAAAATCCTCTGGATGCGCGCCGGGTCATGCGTGAAGCATTGATCCTCTCGGCGCTGGACAGCGCAACCCAGGCCGAAGCGCTTGGCATGGGTCACGACAGCATCGTCCTGTCCTGCAAAGTCAGCGATGTGCAGGATCTGATCGCGGTGTATCGCAGCCTGGCTTCACGTTGCGATTACCCGCTACACCTCGGATTGACCGAGGCCGGCATGGGTAGCAAGGGAATCGTATGCTCGACGGCTGCCCTGGCGGTGCTGCTGCAGGAAGGGATTGGCGATACCATCCGCATTTCGCTGACCCCGGAACCCGGACAGGCGCGCACCGACGAGGTCGTGGTGGCGCAGGAACTGCTGCAAAGCATGGGCATGCGGGCTTTCTCTCCCATGGTGACGGCCTGCCCCGGTTGCGGCCGCACCACCAGCACATTTTTTCAGGAGCTGACAAGCGATGTGCAAACTTTTGTACGCGAACGCATGCCCACCTGGCGTACGCGCCACCAGGGCGTGGAAAACCTGTCGTTGGCGGTAATGGGCTGCGTGGTCAATGGCCCGGGAGAGAGCCGTCACGCCAATATCGGCATCAGCTTGCCGGGAACGGGCGAGACGCCCGTCGCCCCGGTATTCATCGACGGCCATAAAGCAGCAACGCTGCGCGGCGAAACCCTGACGGACGATTTTCTTCAGCTGATCGAGCAATATGTGCAGGATCACTACCCGGCTTTCCTGCCGGCAACCAAGAATGAGACTTCATGAGCTTATTACACAAAAAAAATCTGTCCGAACTTGCTGATGCGCACGATTTGTACCAGCGATCGGTGCAAGACGTCGAGGCCGAAATTGACTTCATCGAAGAGACCTGGAACCAGCTCAGGCGACGGCCGGCAGAACTCTTGCGCGAAGACTTTTGCGGTACAGCCAATACCGCCTGCGAATGGGTGCGCAGAGGTGTGGGGAATTACGCGATCGGTATTGACCTGGACCGGGCCGTGCTGGACTGGGGTGAGCGCAACAATGTTGCTGCATTAAAACCGCAAGAACAGCGACGTATCGAATTGGTATACGGTAACGTTCTGGAAGTGCCGCCCCGACTGGCTGATATCGTGCTGGCGATGAATTTCAGCTATTTCCTGTTTCACACCCGCGACGCCTTGCGCGAATATTTCAGTTGCGTTCATGAAGGCTTGACGCAGGATGGGCTGTTTTTCCTCGATGCCTACGGCGGCTACGACGCTCCGCGCGAGCTCGAGGAAGCCCGTGACTGCGAAGGTTTCACCTACATATGGGATCAGGCAGCTTTCAATCCGATCGATTCGCTGATGACCTGCCATATCCATTTTGAATTTCCCGACGGTTCGCGCATGGAGCGTGCCTTCACCTACCATTGGCGCCTTTGGACCCTGCCGGAAATACGCGAGATTTTGTTCGAGGCCGGATTTCGTCAGGCGGATATTTACTGGGAAGGTACGGACGGGGACAGCCAGGAAGGTAATGGCCTCTATGCGCCCAGCGAGACCGGAGAGGCCGATGCCGGCTGGGTATGCTACATCGTGGCTCAGGCTTGATCGATCCGCCGGGCTGACCAGTTTCCCCCTTTGTATTGCAGGAAGTTCAACGAGCGATCAGCCTCCACAGGGGCGACCACCAGCAACGTTGTGTTTGTGCCGCCGGTACCCGCTACCTCAACCACGACCCCTTCGATTTGTTCGCCGGCGCTGATCAGCACACAGCTTTCACCGGGGTTCAGATTCGGACTGCCATCCAGTTCCAACAGCACGGGTCTGCGTTTGAGCTTTCCCAGATAACGGGTGCGGGCGATAATTTCCTGACCGGGGTAACACCCCTTGGAAAAACTGACGGCGCCTATTCGTTCCAGGCCCAGCATTTGCGGCAGAAAGCGTTCACTGGTTTCACTTTGCAGCCAGCTGATGCCACGCCGGATTTCCTCCCGGCGCCAGTGCATCAGCGCTGTTCCGCGCTCCATTTGCGGGGTGGTCAAAACATAGCGCAATGAAACGCCACCGGGCGTGAATACAGCCGCCTGGGCTGTGGCGATTTCATGTTCATGCAATCCCGCTACCTGCATCTCGGGTAGCGCCTCGACGTTTACTTTCGCGCGTAACACGAACATTCGCAGGCGCTGCGCTACCAGGCTCGCCAGGCTGGCTTGTGTGATAATGAACCAGGCAGGATCCTGGCGGCACACCAGCAGCACGGCAATGACCTGGCCGCGCGGTGAACAATAAGCGGCAAAACACGATTGGCCATCGGCCAGCGCGCTTATGTCAGCAGCCAGTTGAGCATGCAGGAAACCACCGGCATCGGCGCCCTTCACTTTGTGTATGGTCAGGTAGGGCAGAGGAGTTATCATCAATCAAGCAATGCTTTTTCAGGATTTTTTGCGCTGTTGCGCAGCGGTGGCTATTGTAACCAATACAACACCGCGTGGCAGCTTGATTTAAGCAGGTTGAATCAATGGCACAGCCGCCATGCATTGAATTACAAACCGGTCCCGGCCGGCTTTACCGCATCGCAGTGCCGGGGTTGTGGCTGCTTGCAGCTGCAGTCGTGGTGGCGCATGTGCAGGTGCTGGCCTGGCCACTGTCAGCAGCAGCCTGCAGTTTGCTCGCCCTGTTGTGGCCAGGGGTAAATGATCCACTACAGAAAACGCACAGGCTCTTCCTGTATAGCAACGGGACGGCTGTCCTTGACGATCTGAGAGGAACCTGGGGTGCGCAGTCCTGGTCATGCCGTTGGTTCTCGCTGCTGCGCATTGACCAGCCAAACAGAACCCTGCGTGTACTGGTATCCGCCCGTTGCAACCGTGCGGACGATTACCGCAGACTGCTGGTCTGGATACGATTTGTGCCCTTCGACACAGCCCGGGGTGGGCCCAGTCCGGGGCAGTCATGCTGACTTCAGCAGCAAAGGATTCCAGTTTTTTTGAGGCCCTCATGGATGCGGCCATCGATGCCATCATCATCATCGACCAACATGCCAGTATCCGGCGCTTCAATCGCAGTGCACAGCGCATGTTTGGTTACCGTGAACAGGAAGTATTGAAGCGCAATGTCAACCTGCTGATGCCTGAGCCGCAACGGGGACAACACGACGGTTATGTCAGCCGCTATCTCGAAACCGGGAAAGCTGCCGTCATAGGCCTGGGTCGCGAAGTGACCGGCATGCGCAAGAACGGGGAAATTTTCCCGATGCGGCTTTCCCTGGGTGAGTCGCGACTGCAGGAAGAGGTGTACTTTGTCGGCATCGTGCATGATCTGAGCGAGCGTGAGGCCAACAGGGAGAAACTGAAGACCCTCGAACAACAATTGTTTCACACCGACCGGCTGCTCACGCTGGGGGAACTGACGGCAGGCATTGCCCATGAAATCAACCAACCCTTGACTGCCATCGCAGCTTATGCCGACGCAGTGCGTCATCTGGTCGAAAGCGGACCCGGCCCGATGGATCCGGCGCTGCACACCATTTGCTCGCGTATCAGTGAGCAGTCGAGGAGAGCGGCGGCAGTGGTTGATCGATTGCGCAAACTGGTGCGTAGCGGAACGACCAGCAAGGCGCGGCATAATATAAAGAATATCGTTAATAGTATGTTGTTACTGTTTGATTATGAAATAAAAAAAACTGGAATTGTTTTACAGGTTCAGGCTCCTGAACAGCTGACCGCAGTGTTCGTCGACGAGATCCAGATTCAGCAAATCCTGGTAAATCTGGTCAAGAACAGCCTCGACGCCATAGTTGAATGCGGGCAGCGTAACGGCAAAATCGATATCGTCATCGCGCAGCAGCGGGCTGAGTTGGTCATTTCCGTGTTGGATAATGGGCCCGGCGTATCAGATCAGAGCCGGGCAAACCTGTTTGTACCGTTTTACACCAGCAAAGCCAAAGGCGTCGGTCTGGGCCTGAGCATCTGCAAGCACATTGCTGCGGTGCACGGCGGCAGTCTGTCCTTTATCTCTTCGCCGTCGGGCGGCGCGTGCTTCACTCTGAAACTGCCGCTTTCGTTTATAGGGTAACCTGCCTATGCGCAATGACAGCAGGGTATGCATCATCGATGATGACGAAGCCATCCGCGAAGCGCTGCATATGCTGCTGTTTGCCGCCGGCATCCCCAGTCATACCTATCCGTCGGCGGACAGGTTCCTGGCGCGTGCCGATACCCGGGACTTCGACTGTATGCTGTTGGACATACGCATGCCAGGTATGGATGGGCTGGAACTGTTTCACTTGTTGCTGCGCCAGCAAGCGCCATACCCCATCATTTTCATTACCGGGCACGGAGACATACCGCTGGCCGTTACCGCCATCAAGCAAGGAGCTTTCGATTTCCTCACCAAACCGTTCAAGCAGGGCGAACTGCTGGAGAAAGTGCAGAACGCCATCAGGCACTACCAGGGCCAGCGCCAACAACTGCGAAACATCCAGGAACTCAGCCGGCGTGCACTGTCCTGCACCCCCCGCGAACAGGACGTTATGCGATTGATGGTACAGGGTCTACCCAACAAGGGCATTGCCGAAGCCTTGAGCATCAGCCCGCGAACGGTTGAAATTCATCGTGCGCATGTAATGGAGAAAATGGAAGCCGAGTCCTTGCCGGCACTGGTACGCATGATGACCCTACTGAGGGAACTCTGATTGAGTCAGAGTTTCCCTCAGTAGTGCGCATCCGAGAATGGATGCACGCTAACGCGGCACATGGAAGTGCCGCCATTTTCAATGACGTAAGTCATTGAAAATGAGAGCGAAGCAAAACCACGCTTTTGCTTCGCGGTTCCATAACGGGCTGGGATGCCCGTTTATGGACAGACACTAAGTAGTTTCCCTGATGGCGGCGACGGCCATTCCACATAAGGTGTTCCGAACTATAGTAGGCATGCAGCATCCCAATGCCGCGTGGTGGTGGAGGGCGAGCGATCAAAGAAGAACCGGCCAAGGACATCCTGGTTTTGCTGGAACCGGATGAAAGTGTTTGCGATGCCCTGCGGACATTATTGCAGGGGCGCGGCTGGGCTATCGAAACAGCAAAGGAGGCGCATGACCTCGAACTCTTGCTGCAGAAATTAAGAGTTACAGCGGTTATCAGTGAAGCCTGCCTGCCGAACTGTCAGGCTGCGGACATTCTTCGAACCTGTGCGCGGCAACACGTACCAGTCATTTTCACCGGCTATGACTTGCCCGCGCAAACTGCCGTGGACCTGATTCGTCAGGGTGGTCATGACTACCTGGAAAAACCATTCCAGCAGGAAAGATTACTGGATTTGCTGAAACGCCTGCCAAACAGGCACAATAGCTGAGCATTCCCCGCGCGGGGTCTCAATCAACCATTTTGGAGGCAATCGTGAACAAAGAGCAAAGAATTGGTCGCAGGAGTTTTCTCAAACTCGGTGTGCAGGCTGGTGGCGGAATGCTGGCCTTGTCAGCCATCCCGATACAACTGATGGCAGAGGAAGATAAAGTAGTGGAAACTGAACCCCTGGCCCAGGCCATGGGTTATGCCATAGACGCTACTACGGTGGATACGGCCAAGTTCCCGAAACGAGCAGGGGAAGCTGGCGCCAAGCAGTTCTGCCATAACTGCGCTCTGTTTGCCGGTGAGCCTGACAGCGCTTTCGCACCCTGCAGTATTTTCCAGAATCGCCTGGTGGCCAACAGTGGCTGGTGCAATGCCTGGGTAGCCAAGGCCTGACTGAGGCAGAGGGGCTGGGGCGTAACACCCTGATCACTCATGGGCGGTGAGGGCACCGGGCCGTGCCTGAAGTCACTTTTATCAGGGGCAGACATTTTTCACTGCTTGCTATCAGCCGGAGACTCCAGCAAATAAAATAAACCCGGACCGGTCTGCTGCGGCAGACCGGTTTATTTGCCGGGGACGAGTTTTTTGGGAATGATCCATGACCTACAACGACAAAGTAGTCCGGCAATTCGTTGTGATGACCATCGTCTGGGGCATCGTCGGGATGCTGGTTGGCGTCATCATCGCCGCGCAGCTATGGTTGCCGCAGCTGAATTTCGACATAGCCTGGTTGAGCTATGGCCGGCTACGGCCCCTGCACACCAATGCCGTTATTTTCGCTTTCGGTGGATCGGCCCTGATCGGGACCTCGTTCTACGTGGTGCAGCGAACCTGCCACACCAGACTGTTTGCAGGTGCCCTGGCCTCATTCGTATTCTGGGGTTGGCAACTGGTCATTGTCGCCGCCGCCGTCAGCTTGCCGCTGGGCATGACCCAAGGCAAGGAATATGCCGAATTGGAGTGGCCGATCGACTGGCTGATCACCGTGGTTTGGGTGGCTTATGCTATCGTGTTTTTTGGCACGATCGCCAGGCGCCGGGTCAGTCATATATACGTTGCCAACTGGTTCTACGCTGCGTTCATCCTGACCATTGCCATACTCCATATCGTCAATAACCTGGCATTGCCAGCCAGCGCCTTCAAGTCCTACCCGATATACTCCGGCGCTGTTGATGCCATGGTGCAATGGTGGTACGGACACAATGCCGTGGGGTTTTTCCTTACGGCCGGTTTTCTGGCCATGATGTATTACTTCGTCCCCAAACAGGCCGAGGGTCCGGTGTACTCCTACCGTCTGTCCATCGTTCACTTCTGGGCCTTGATTGCAATTTACATGTGGGCAGGACCGCACCATTTGCATTACACCGCCTTACCGGACTGGATCCAATCGCTGGGCATGGTGTTCTCCCTCATCCTGCTGGCGCCCAGTTGGGGAGGCATGATCAATGGCATCATGACGCTTTCAGGCGCCTGGCATAAGCTGCGCACGGATCCGGTGCTGAAATTCATGATCGTGGCTTTGAGTTTCTATGGCATGTCGACTTTTGAAGGCCCGATGATGTCGATCAAGACCGTTAATGCGCTCAGTCATTACACCGATTGGACCATCGGTCACGTGCATTCCGGCGCGCTCGGCTGGGTTGGCCTGATGACGATTGGTTCTCTGTATTGCCTGATTCCCCGCCTGATGGGTGAAAAACAGATGTTCAGCGTCAAGGCTGTAGACCTGCATTTCTGGGTTTCAACGATCGGCATCATTCTCTATATTGCGTCCATGTGGATTGCCGGAGTGATGCAGGGCCTGATGTGGCGGGCATTCAATGATGACGGTACGCTTACCTACAGCTTCATCGAAACCATCGCAGCGACCAAGCCTTACTACGCCATACGACTGCTGGGTGGGTTGATGTACTTGTCGGGTATGTTCGTGATGGCCTGGAATACCTGGAAAACCATGGCTAATAAAGAGCCACAGATATTTCTAGCGGCAGCCCCGGCGTACTGGGGAGATGCGGCATGAGTGCAGGTCACAAAAGGCTGGAGAAAAACATTGGTCTGATGGCAGTGTTCGTCGTGATCGTGGTCAGCATCGGTGGCCTGGTGGAAATCCTGCCACTGATCTTCAATGAACCGCGCTTGCCGGCGGCAGGCATCAAACCGTATCCGGCTCTGCAGTTGGCGGGACGGGACATTTATATCCGCGAAGGCTGTTATGGCTGCCATTCGCAGATGATTCGCCCGTTCAGAAGTGAAACCGAACGCTACGGCGCCTATTCGGTCGCAGGAGAAAGCGTTTATGACCGGCCCTTCCAATGGGGTTCCAAACGCACCGGCCCCGATCTGGCCCGGGTTGGTGGCCGTTATAGCGACGAATGGCATGTCATCCACCTGACGAATCCGCGCAATGTGGTGCCCGAATCCAATATGCCGGGCTATCCCTGGATGCAGCAGCGCACCGTGGACCCTGAATTGGTGCAAGGTAATATGCGCGCACTGCAGGCCTTGGGCGATCCGTACACAGATGAGGAAATTGCCGCTGCGCCAGGCGAGGTGAAAGGCAAGACCGAAATGGATGCTCTGGTGGCATATCTGCAAGGACTGGGTCATGCACGGAGTGGTCGCTGACATGTCGCTGTTCCACATCGACCTCAATGCCGTCAGGGGTTTGTTGTTGATCGCGCTGATGATCGGTTTCCTGGGCGTGTGGGCATGGGCCTGGAGCAGTAAGCGGAAAGCAGTATTTCACGCTGCCAGCATGTCGCCCCTGGAAGAAGACCAGGCGGAAGACTTTACCAGCCACGGCGTAAAAACCGGAGTTCAGGAGTAGTCCATGCTGAATTCGTTTTGGAACTGGTTTGTCATTATCCTTACGATCGGCAGCATTCTGGCATGCTGGTGGCTGTTGCGTTGGACCAAGGGCATATCCAATCGGCAAGGAGATGAAATTGGTCCCAGCGGACATGTCTGGGATGATGACCTGGTCGAATTAAATGCACCTTTACCGCGCTGGTGGCTCTATCTTTTCAACATCACGATTGTCTTCGCACTGGTGTACCTGGTGATTTTCCCCGGATTGGGTAATGTGCCCGGGATCCTTGGCTGGAGCCAGATCAGCCGCTACGAAGCTGAGGCGAGCCAGGCTGCAGCCGCGCAGGAAAGCGTTTATGCCCGCTTCCGCGAGATGGATGCCGCAGAGTTGGTGGCTGACGCCGAAGCCAATAACATAGGCCGACGCCTGTTCGCCCACAATTGCGTGATGTGCCATGGTTCGGATGGACGAGGCGCGCAAGGGTTTCCGAACCTGAGCGATGGTGACTGGTTGTATGGTGAGTCCTTCGAGCAGATCCTGACCACCATTCGCCAGGGCAGGGTGGGCGTGATGCCACCGATGGGCGCCGCGTTGGGAGAAGAAGGTCTGCGCAATGTCGTTGCATATGTGCAGCAACTATCCGGTCAAAAGGCCGATGGTGGCCTCGCAGCAGCCGGCAAGGTGCCGTTCGACACTATTTGCGCGGCTTGCCATGGTCCCGATGGCACTGGTAACCAACTTCTTGGGGCGCCGAATTTGACCGATGATATCTGGCTGCATGGCGGCACGCCGGAGCTGATCACACAGACCGTGAACCTGGGCCGCAATGACAAGATGCCCGCGCACGAAACCTTGTTGAATGAAGACCGGCAGCGGCTGTTGGCCGCCTATGTAATTTCCCTGTCTGCGGCACACGAAGAGTGAGCTGCGGCCGGTTCAGACTACCGTGACGAAAAATACCGAAAGTGTCCCCGGGCGTTGGAATCGGCGTCGACGGGATATAGGTCTGGTTATCTGGGTTGCATTTCTGGCATCCTGCGCAGGAACTCTGGTCATATTCGCCGTTCTCGACCCGGAAGCATTAAACGACGCCTGGGTGCTGCCCTGGGAAATGGGCCGCAAACTTGCTTACAGCTTGGGCTTCCTGTTCCTTTTTCTCATCGGTTTGCTGGCCAGCGCTTTGACGGTCTTCATGATTCGCACTGGCCCACGCGATGGTCATCGCTACGGCAAGGGGCGCAGGCCACCGCCTGCAATCAAGGAATCTGCGGCCGACGATCCGGAACTAGGCATCGCCCCAGAGGACTGGCGGTGAGCAGCCCCGTTCCGGTACAGGGCTCGCTGTACCGGAAGGAACCCAAGGTTTATCCGCGCCAGGTGAACGGGCGCTTTGCACGTTTGCGCGACTTGGCCATGTACGTTCTGTTGGGGCTGTATTATTTTCTGCCGTGGATGACCATCGGCGAACATCAGGCCCTGTTGTTCGACCTTCCCGCCCGCAAATTTTACATTTTTGGGCTGACATTCTGGCCACAGGATTTCATCTACCTGGCCACCTTGCTGATTTCAGCCGGCTTGTCCTTGTTTTTCTTCACCGCACTGGCAGGCCGATTGTGGTGTGGTTATGCCTGCCCGCAAACGGTCTGGACCGAGGCATTTTTGCTCATGGAACGCTGGACGGAAGGGAACCGCCAGCGCCGCATGAAACTCGATGCCGCGCCCTGGACCAGCGAAAAGATCCTGCGCAAGAGTTCCAAGCATTTCCTCTGGATCTTATTTTCCCTGTGGACCGGTTTTACCTTCGTTGGTTTCTTCACCCCCATCCGGGAACTCGGCGGTAACATTCTCAGCTTTTCACTGGGGCCATGGGAGACCTTCTGGGCCGTGTTTTACAGTTTCGCCACCTACGGCAACGCTGGCTTCCTGCGAGAGCAGGTATGCAAGTATATGTGCCCGTACGCCCGTTTTCAGAGCGCCATGTTTGACCATGACACGCTGCTTATCTCTTATGATCAAACACGGGGTGAACCACGGGGCAGCCGCCGCCGGGGGGCAGACAGCAAATCCCTTGGGCTTGGTGATTGCATCGATTGCACCTTGTGCGTGCAAGTTTGCCCGACCGGCATCGACATACGTGAAGGACTGCAAATAGAATGCATTGCCTGCGCTGCCTGTATCGATGTCTGTGACCAGGTTATGGACAGGATGGAGTACCCGCGCGGCCTGATTCGCTACACCACTGAAAACGCCCTGCAAGGCAAGCGGACACGAGTACTGCGTCCGCGCATTTTTGTTTATGCCAGCTTGCTGCTGTTGATCATTGGTGGCAGCCTGTGGTCGATGACCCAGCGCATTCCGCTGCGCGCTGATTTGATCCGCGACCGCAATGCGCTTTATCGTGAACTGCCGGGCGGGTTGATTGAGAATGTCTACACCTTGAATGTCACCAACATGGATGCTGTCGCCCATGAATACCGATTGCTGGCGCCGCCAGGTTCGGTCGCCGAGCTTGAATTGACCCGGGCTTTGCGGCTTGACCCGGAAAAAATGGCCGGATTCCCGTTGCGTATTCGGGTCCCCCGGTCCTGGGGGCAGGGCGCGCAAACCTTGCCATTACTCCTGGTTGCCGAGGATGATCCCGCCATCAGTAAATCGCTTGAAGCCAGATTGTTGCTGCCACCAAGTCAACCGCAATGAAATCCTCAGTCAACAATACGGGCGGGACGGAAGTCCGTCCATGGTATCGCGAGCCGTGGCCTTGGGTCCTTATTGCGATCCCTTTGCTCACCGTCATTGCCAGTGGCTTTACCTTTTGGCTGGCGGTCAGCCATCCCGATTACCTCGTGGTGGAGCCGCCTGAATACCAGGAAGTCAAGTCTGAACTACGCGCCGAGTCGCCGCCCGAGCGAGTGACGGCAGCACAAGCTGCGGACCAGCCTGATGGAAATCGATAGTGCCGCTGGGACCACCTGTTTTCATTGTGGTGAGCGCGTTGCAGATGACTGTCATCTGTCCGTGGCTTACAACGGCAGGCAACACCCGGTTTGTTGTGCCGGTTGTGCAGCTGTTTTCCAGCTGATCACGCGAACTGGCCTCGACCGCTACTATCGTTTCCGTAAGGAATTGGGCCGTAAAGTCACTGGCGATATGGGCGCACGCCAGCTGGCCTGGCAGGCGGTTGATGGCCGTGAATCGTTTTGGGGCCCCGCTGTTGCTGAAGGCAGGCGCGAACTTCTGCTGCAGGTGGAGGGGATACGCTGCGCCGCCTGTGCCTGGTTGATCCGCAGCCAGTTGGAAGCATCACCCGGAATTCATGCCGTGCAGGTCGATACCGCTACCGGTTTCACCCGCATCAACTGGGACCCGGCCGTGAGCCGGTTGAGCACCATCGCGATGAGCCTGTTTGATTTGGGTTACGCGCCACATCTCCCCATTGCCGGCGCCGAAGAGCTAGGGCGCCGCCACGAGCGCCGTGAATCGCTCAAGCGTCTTGGAGTGGCTGGCCTCGGCATGATGCAGGTGATGATGTATGCGGTGGGGCTTTACGCCGGCGAGGCAATGGGTATTTCGCCGGCGGCACGCGGTTTTCTGAGTTGGGTCAGTCTGCTGGTGACTTTGCCGGTGGTGATGTATTCCGGCAGGGTGTTTTTCAGTGGTGCCTGGAGAGGCTTGAAAGCCGGGCAGCCTGGCATGGACGTGCCGGTCGCGCTGGCGATCAGTCTGGCATTTATCGTCAGCTGCATCAATTTCTTTCGCGGCCACGGCGAGATCTGGTTCGACTCCGTGGTGATGTTCATATTTTTTCTCACTTTGGGACGCCACATTGAACTGAGCCTGCGTCACCGCAGCCTGCAAGCTGGTACTGCACTGGCACGCCTGATGCCGGAATGGGCGCAGCGCATAACCGTAACCGGAGTCGAAACGGTGCCGGCAAGCGATCTGGTCACGGGCGAACTGGTGCGGGTGGCGCCAGGCGAAACGTTTCCCGCCGATGGTGTGATCAGCAGCGGCACAACCGAGGTGGATGAAGCCTTGTTGACCGGCGAGTCTCAAGCCGTGATGCGTGGCGCTGGCGAATCCATCGTGGCTGGTACCGTCAACCTGTCTCAAGCGGTCGAAGTGAAAGTGACGGCGAGCGGTAATGAGTCGACCATTTCCGCCCTGGCGCGCCTGGTGCTGAGCGCGCAAACACGGTGCTCCAGAACCGCAGGCCTGCCATCCTGGCTGGTTCCGGCCTTTATACTGGCGGTGCTGACGCTCGCTACCGCTACCTGGTTTTTCTGGCAACAGGTCCAGCCAGGACAAGCGTTCGCCGCAGCACTGGCCGTGCTGGTCGCCAGTTGTCCCTGCGCTTTGTCCCTGGCTTTACCGGCGGTCTATTCTGCTGCCAGTCACCGTTTGATGATGGAAGGCATCCTGCTGACGCGCAGCGATGCGCTGCATGATCTGCTGCGGGTCGATACCGTGATTTTCGACAAGACTGGCACGCTGACGCGCGGTTATCCGGAAATCAGGCAGGTACAGACCAACCCGCTGAGGCCCGAATGTACCGATTCCACTGCTCTGGAAATCGCCGCGGCACTCGAAGCCCATTCAATCCATCCGGTGGCACGGGCCTTCCGCAACGGTTGCAACCGCGTTCAGGCCAGCGCCGTTACAGCGTATCCCGCAGGTGGGCTGGAGGGCATGATCGACGGTCATCGCTGGTGTATTGGCAATGCCCGTTTCATGCACGAACAGCTGGGCCTGGAAACGGATCAGAGCAGCAATGGCGAAATCTGGCTGGCTGACGAACAAGGCTGGAGTGCACGATTTGCTCTGGTAGATGTCCTGCGTGCGGGGAGCAAGCTGACGCTTGCGGGGCTTTCCTCCAGCGGTCTGGATGTCAGAATATTGTCGGGAGATGCGGAAGGGGTCGTTGCTCGTGTGGCGGAATCCCTGGGGGTCTCTCGCTGGTATGCACAACAACGGGCGGACATGAAGCTACAGTTTATTCGGGATCTGCAAACTGAGGGCCGGACGATACTGATGGTCGGTGATGGCGCGAATGACGGGCCAGTACTGGCAGCGGCTGACGTGTCCATGACAGTCCAGGGCGCCACTGAACTGGCCAACAGCTCGGCCGATTTTATTCTGACCGCAGAATCACTCCAGCTCGTCATGCGTGCTTTTGACATCAGCCGTCATGCAGCACGACTGATCCGTCAGAACCTGGTCTGGGCTCTGGTTTACAATGCAGCTGTGATGCCGCTGGCTATGTCGGGCGCGCTCAAACCCTGGATGGCCGCTTTGGGCATGTCTGCCAGTTCCCTGTTGGTAGTGCTGAACGCAACCCGGCTTTCGCGGCCTTCAAAACGCCGCAAATTAACTGGCACCCCCTCAACAATTGAGATGCAACTGCAATGAACATGCTCTACGTATTGATTCCGTTGGCGTTGCTTTTGCTTGCCGTTGCGGCTTGGGCCTTATTGTGGGCTATCCGCTCCGGGCAGTTCGACGATCTGGATTCCCAGGGCTGGAGCGTTGTGCTCGACGAGGATCGCAAGCTTACGGCGGCTGACCCGGAATCAAAGGACCTTTGAACATAATGGATCCGGCCCTGTGGATTGCCGCTTTCCTGACCGGTTTCATGGGCAGTGGCCATTGTTTTGCCATGTGCGGCGGTATCGCAGGCAGCGTGGGGGCCCTTACAGGAAGGGTTCAGGGCAGAAACGCGGTAGCAGCAGCCGTTCAATTTCACCTGGGTCGCTTGCTGAGCTATGCCATGCTCGGCGCTTTCGCCGCGGGCTTGGTTGGAGTCGCGGGTCAGATTGCCCAGATGCACACCATAGGCCGCTGGTTGCGTCTGGCCACGTCGGTGATGGTAGCCCTCATCGGATTGCGTTTTCTGTTCAACTGGCATGGCCTGGACTTCATCGAACAAAGCGGTGGTCTGCTGTGGAAAAGAATTTCACCATGGATGATGAAAACCGGCAACCGCCGGGACGGGGCGGGGCGCCTGTTATTGGGCCTGGGTTGGGGCCTGTTGCCCTGCGGGCTGGTCTACACCATGCTGCTGACAGCTGGCTCGACCGGTAATGTGCTTACCGGATCTGCGACCATGCTGGCATTTGGAACGGGAACACTGCCGGCCATGTTGGGTTTGACCCTGGTCGCTCCCGGCTTGGCCGGATTATTGTCCGACCGGACGTTTCGCGCCTTTGTCGGATTCAGTCTGATCGTGCTGGCTCTGTGGATGGCTTTTACCCTGGTTTTTGCGACGGGCTCAACGTTCCAACACCACGGATGAGATATGATCAGGTTTCAAATTTCCCCTTTGCCGATGAAACAAACCGATGAATAAGCCCACAGGAAAAACCTTCAACAGCGTTTTTCTCGCCCTGGGTTTTCGCCCGTTTTATTTGCTGGCCGGGATGTTCGCTCTTTTGGCATTACCGTTGTGGATGGCCTCGTATACGGGCCTGGTGCAATGGAGTGGCTATTTGCGTGGTGTGTCCTGGCACAGCCACGAAATGATTTTCGGATTCGCCCCGGCCGTGGCGGCAGGGTTTCTGCTGACGGCGGTGCGTAACTGGACAGGTCAGTCAACACCCAGCGGGACAAAGCTGGGATTACTTGTTGCGCTATGGGTATTGGCACGCGTGGCGAATTTGACCGGCCCGGCCAATGTCGCTGTACTGCTCGATGTAGCGTTTCTCCCGCTGCTTGGGATGGCCATCGCCATCCCTATCTGGCGTAGCCGGAATGTACGGAATTTTAAAATACTGGGGGTGCTGACGATATTGTCCGTAGCCAATATGGTGTACCACCTGTCTTATTTGCAATCTATTGCCAGCGGATTTCATGCGACTGGCCCTCACTGCCGCACTGGATGTTTTCACCATACTGATGGCTGTTGTTGGTGGCAGGGTTATCCCGGCTTTTACCG
The DNA here is from genome assembly GCA_963708905.1 of uncultured Gammaproteobacteria bacterium. Classification (GTDB taxonomy): domain Bacteria; phylum Pseudomonadota; class Gammaproteobacteria; order Xanthomonadales; family SZUA-36; genus SHZL01. Next base: position 255,291 of record CAVPUV010000052.1, read on the forward strand.
CCAATGCGGTGGCTTCCGCAAAACCCCGCCACGTAAAAAGCGTTGAAATTGCGGCACTGGGAGCTCTGGTGATTATTCTCGCTGCTGACAGCATGGCTTACTGGTATTCGCTGACGCCTTTAATATGGTTGATTTTGCTGGCGTTGGCAGCGGTCGCGCATGGAATCCGCCTGTGCTTATGGCAACCTCATCGCACCTGGCACAAGCCGCTGTTATGGATGTTGCCGATGGCCTACGGCTGGATTCCCATCAGTCTCGCATTTAGGGCCTTGGCGCAGGCATCGGTATTACCCGCCACGGCAGCCGTTCATGCGCTGACATTGGGCGCCATAAGTGGTTTGATGCTGGCCATGATGACGCGCAGCGCCTTGGGCCATACCGGGCGGGATCTCAGAGCTGGCTGGACTGAAATCAGCGCCTTCCTGCTCATACAGGTTGCGGCAGTCATACGTGTGGGAGCGGCATTAATCCCCGCTGAATTCTATCGCGGCGCTGTGGTGTTTTCTGGCGTCACGTGGTCATTGGCATTTGCCATTTTCTCGTTGTGCTACTGGCCTGTTTTGACCCGGCCGCGCATTGATGGCCGGCCTGGTTGATCTCCGGTAAAATTAAAACCCCGTGCAAGACGGAAATCCGAAATGACAAAGTTTCCTGAGTTGAGCCTTCCCGCAGAGCAGTTGTCGCCCTGGTGGCGCAGATCGGTATACGCAACCATGATCATTGGTTTTACCGTTCTGATCCTGCTGACCATCAAAGTACACCACGATGCGCCACCCATCCCCGGAAAGGTGGTGGATCCAAGCGGCGAATTGATCTTCAGCAAAGAGAATATCCTGCATGGCCAGGAGGTATTTCTCGAACATGGACTGATGGATAACGGCAGTATTTGGGGCCATGGTGGCTATCTGGGACCTGACTTCTCGGCACAGTATTTACACACCTTGGCTGTGCATGCGGCGGAAACCTTGTCGAGACAGCGCTTCAACCAGCCCGTTGATGAACTGACCGCAGAACAGCGCATCATGATTGAATCCCTGGTGCGCTCCGAGTTGAAGGAAAATCGTTACGATGCTGACAGCGACACGCTGATTGTTACTGAGGCGGAAGCAGAATCCTATCTGCAGCAACAGGCTATGTGGGCCGACTATTTTTCCACGCCGGAAAAAAACGGCGGGCTGCGCACGCTATTTCTGACAGAGGGAGAAGAACTGAGCGATCTCACCGCCTTCTTTGCCTGGACAGCCTGGGCGGCGGTCACCCGGCGGCCAGGAGAGCAGACCACCTACACCAACAATTTCCCATACGACCCACTGGCGGGTAACGAACCTTCCGGGGCAGCAGTGCTGTGGAGCGCCATGAGCCTGATTGCCTTGCTGGGCGGCACCGCACTGGTGCTGTTGGCTTTCGGTAAATTTGACTACCTGGGCTGGAAGTCCAGCCAGTCGCATATTGCTCCCATGCTGGTTCCCGGCCAGCCTACGCAGGCCCAGCAAGCCGTGATCAAGTTCTTCGTCATCGTGGCTCTGTTGTTCCTGGTGCAAACGCTGGTAGGCGGTGCTACGGCTCATTATCGCGCTGAGCCTGGGGACTTTTATGGGTTTGACCTGTCCGGCATTTTTCCCAGTAATATTTTGCGCACCTGGCATCTGCAACTGGCCATATTCTGGATCGCCACGGCCTACGTTGCCGGCGCGCTGTTGCTGGCCTCGGAATTGGGGGGGCGCAAGTCCAATAATCAGGCAGCTTTTATTCATGTCCTGTTCACTGCATTGGTCATCGTCGTTGTTGGCAGTCTGTTGGGCGAATGGGCCGGTACATTTCAGTGGATGGGCGCCATGAGCTTCTGGTTCGGCCAACAGGGTTGGGAGTTCCTTGAGCTTGGCCGGGCCTGGCAATTGGGCTTGGCAGTCGCATTGGTGTTCTGGTTCCTGCTGTTGGTGCGAGAGGTCAAACCTGCTCTGCGTTCACCGGATTTAAAAGAGTTGACGGTGTTCTTTCTGGTTGCCGCCATGGCCGTTCCGGTGTTTTATTTACCTGCCATGTTCTTCGATAGCGCCACACACTGGTCCGTTGTCGATACCTGGCGGTTCTGGATCATCCACTTGTGGGTAGAGGGATTTTTTGAATTCTTTGTGACCGTGCTGGTGGCGGTGATTCTGTCCGGTCTCGGCGTCGTTTCACGCATCACCGCAACCCGCGTGATTTATCTTGATGCGATTCTGTATTTTGGCGGTGGTCTGATCGGCACCGGGCATCATTGGTACTTCAACGGGCATTCAGAGCTTAATATGGCCCTGAGCGCGATATTTTCCGCCATGGAAGTGATTCCGCTGACCTTGCTGACGCTGGATGCCTGGGATTTCATCAAGGTCACGCGCACGCAGCGTGATCTCAGTGGCGAACACATTCCCGTCCCACATGAATGGACGTTCTACTTCATCATGGCGGTCGGAACCTGGAACTTTTTCGGTGCGGGTGTATTCGGCTTCCTGATCAATTTGCCCATCGTCAGCTATTTCGAAGTCGGCACCATGCTCACGGTGAACCACGGTCACGCCGCAATGATGGGGGTTTTTGGCATGCTGGCGATCGCGTTGATGGTGTTCTCCGTGCGTCACGTTTCAACCGAGGCAGAATGGAATGGCCTGAAAAAGTACTTCAAGATCTCCTTTTGGGGGTTGAACATCGGCCTGCTGATGATGGTCGTATTCAGTCTGTTCCCTGGGGGCATCATGCAATTCAGGGACGTTCTGGAAAACGGCTATTGGCACGCCAGAAGTTTGCACTACACAGGGCAGGATACGGCGCGCCTGATCGAATGGCTGCGTCAGCCGGGGGACCTGGTATTTATCTTTGCCGGCGTGGTGCCCGCCTTGATCGCCGTTACAATATGCTACTTCAACATGAGGGCGGGTAGTTCGCTCTCAAAGAGGGCATAAAACCGCTATTCGGTTGCGACGGAGCCGTTTCTTCAATGTCGCAGATGGTCGAGAACGTGCAAGCGAGAAAGATTGTGTCATCGAAAGTCAGATAGGGTACTAAAGACCCTGATTCGTTCAGGGCCTTCTCAATGCCAGCCATGTCCGGGCCAGCCATTGCCGGACAGGGCGATCAGCCGGATGGTTGCAACATGATTTCGCCATCCTCCAACGGAATGCGACGGCCCGGATCGTGGTCCATGCGCAGCGTGTTTTCCTCGCCGCGCAAGCGGTAGGTCACGTCAAAGCCCACCTGTTGTTCGTGATGGTCGTAGACGGTTTCACATTCCTGCCTCAGCTGCTGGGTGGTTTTGCTGTCCTGCATGCTTTCCTGGACCTTGTTGCCGGCATAACCGCCAGCTACAGCGCCACCCACCGTCGTCAGCTTCCTGCCGGTACCGCCGCCGATCTGGTTGCCCAGCAAGCCGCCGATCACTGCCCCGGCGATCGTGCCGGTGATCTGCTTCGGGTCCCTGGTGGGTTGCTTTTGCTCGACCAGCACCTCGCGACACTGTTCGCGCGGGACGCTGACGGTCTCCATCGCGGGCGTTACCGAAATGACCTCTGCATAGTTCGCCGATTCGTAATAGCGGTATCCAGCCGCCGCGCCAATAGCCGTTACTGCGACAGCTCCGATAATACCTCCGATAAACATCTGTCTGTTCATGGTTTCACCTCCAAAGTCTCAGTGCTTGGCATGCGGTTTTATTCGAAGTTGGGACGGTGAGCCACCGGCCCGGACATGCCTTCACTAAATTTGACTGCCGGCTTTCGCAGTAAGTTTCCTGGCGTCGTCGTGATGTAACATTCAATTTTTCCATCCATCGGTAATTGGTTCCGGCGTAAGTCTGTGACAGAGTAAGATATTGACTATAATGTTTACCCCATCTTCCAGCATCAGCTTTATTGAAAAAAACGCCCAGGCCGGAGCGGCGAGGCCAATCCTTTAAATGGAGAATAACCGTGACATTAAACAAGCTTCAGGAATATTACCGGCCGGTAGACAGCAACGACGTCGTGGCGTTGTTGGACAGGCATAAAGAAGGCGCCATGATTGTCGCCGGAGGCACTTTCATTCATGGTCTGATCGCCCGGGGTCTGGTTACGGACATCGAGGCTTTGATTGACGTCAGCTGTTTGGGCCTGAATTACGTCAAGACGGAGCAAGGCCAGCTCAGGATCGGTGCGACAACCACGTTTATACAGCTCGAGTCCAGTGCAGAGATTCAAGATAAGCCCTTGTACGGAGCGATCAGGGATGCCCTGGAATACCCGCCGCCGCAGGTTAAGAATTCTGCCACCATTGGTGGTTGTGTTGCCGCATCCTGTCCGTTCTTCGACCTGCCGGTGAGTTTTCTGGCGCTGTCCGGCGTGGTGAGCGCCCAGGGCAAAGGCAAAAACCGGGATATTCCCTTGACGGATTTCTTCCCCGGCCTGTTCGAAAATGCCCTGGAGCCGGGCGAGTTCGTGAACGAACTGAAAATCCCGATTCCCCCGTCAAAATCCGCCAGTGCCTTCAACAAGCTGGAAACCAATGCCAATGATCTGGCGATTCTGAATACAGCAGCATGGGTCAGCCTGGACAGTTCCGGCAAGTGCGGGCAGTCGCGGGTGTTTGTCGGCGGCGGTGTCGGTGAGGCACCCGTCAGGGCAACGTCCGCGGAACAAGCGCTGCAAGGAAAAGTTTTGACTCTGGAACTCTGCGTCACAGCCGGACAGGCGGCAAAATCCGATGTCGATCCGCTGTCGGACCATCGTGCGTCCGGCATGTACCGCAAGGCCATGACCGGTGTTCTGGTGGAGCGGGCGCTGAAACAAACCTTAAGCCGTCTGGCTTGATGCAGGTGACAGGTGATGAAACAAATAATCAATATTGATATCAATAATGAAGTACATGAAGTTGCAGTGGAAAAGTCGGATACCTTGATTCGGGTATTACGTGAAAGATTGGGCATGCTGGCAACCAAGCGCGGCTGTGATTCAGGTGGCTGCGGCTGCTGCACCGTACTCGTTGATGGCCAGGCAGTGTATTCCTGTATGACCTTTGCTTTGTCGCTGGAAGGAAAAAAAATCACCACGGTCGAGGGCTTGCGGCATGACGGCAAGCTGGACCCGATTCAACAGGCATTTATCGATGCGGATGCCGTGCAGTGCGGCTATTGCACCTGCGGCATCATGCTGGCGGCACGGCAATTACTCAATGACAACCCGCATCCGGATGAAGAAGAAATACGCAAAGGGATTTCGGGTAATCTGTGCCGATGCACGGGGTACCAGAAAATCGTTGATGCCATAAAACTGGCGGCCACCAGTCGCTGAAATATCACAGAATACAGAGAGAATGTGCCCATGTCAGAGTTGAAAATTATTGGTACCAACGTTACCCGGCCGGACGCATATGACAAAGTCACCGGAGGCAAACATTACCCGGTTAATTTCAGCATGCCGGGCATGTTACATACCAAGATTCTACGCAGCCCTTATCCGCATGCGAAAATCCTGAATATTGACACATCCGCAGCAGAGAAGCTGGCTGGGGTGAGGGCGGTGCTGACCTATAAAGACGTGTCCCAGCGTCCATTTACACCGGTTTACTTTGTTCCTGCGCAGGCAAAAAGCATGGTTCAGGATTTTGTGATCATGAGCGACCGTGTGCGCTGGACGGGACAGCCAGTGGCTGCCGTGGCGGCGGTGACGGTTGACATTGCCGAGGCGGCTCTCGAATTGATTGATGTCGAGTACGAAGAATTGCCCGCCGTGTTTGATGCGGAGCAGGCGATGCAGGATGGCGCACCGCAATTGTGGCAGAACGCCACCAACAATATCGCCAAAAACCCGACATTCGCATTTGGCGACCTGGAAGCTGGTTTCGCCGCGGCAGATCATATTTTTGAGGGCATCTATCAGACCCAGCGTGTGCATACCTGTTATATGGAACCGCGTGTCTGCGTGGCTGACAGCGACACACAGGGCCGCATCAAAATTATGTCATCCATGCAGCATACTTTCGGTTTGCGGGAAAAACTCGCTTTCGCTTTGGGAATCCCTGAAAGTCACGTCAATGTCATCAAGCCGGCTTATATCGGCGGCGGGTTCGGCGGCAAACTGGATATCGGTTTCATCGAACCCATTGCCGCCCTGTTGAGCCTGAAAACCGGCAAACCGGTGCGGGCGGAGCACACCCGCGGCGAGGATTTTATTTCGACGGCCCGCAACCCCATCAAGGTTTATCTGAAAACCGGCGTTAAAAACGACGGGACTTACACCGCGCGTCATATCAAAAGCATCCTGGATTGCGGAGCCCACGCGACCCACGGATCGGAAGTGATCATGGTGCATGGTTTGTATGGCACGTTCTTTCCCTGGAAATGCGCGAACCAGACCTGGGAAGGCTTTACCGTCTATACCAACAACATGATCGGTGGTGGATATCGCGGCTACGGCGCACCTCAAGGGTGTTTTGCCGTGGAATCACAGAACGATGAGATATGCGAAGCGCTGGGCCTGGATCCGCTGGAGTTCCGTGTAAAAAACACCCACAAGGAAGGTGATCCACATCCGGTATTGCCCGGGCACAAACTCAATACCTACCGTCTGCAGGAATGCCTGGAAAAAGGCGCGGAACGCATCGGTTTCAAAGACCGCAAGCCTGCTGGTTCGACCACCGGGAACAAGAAACACGGTATCGGTTTTGCCTGTCACCCGCTGTGGGTCAGTGGTTGTGTCGGTTTCCCTGACATCTACGAGCACTCGGGCGCGGTGGTCAAGCTGAACCGCGATGGCACCGCGGATGTGGTAACCGCATGTGTGGATATCGGGTCCGGTCAGATTACCATGTTGACCCAGGTGGTGGCCGAGGAACTTGGCATTGCTGCCGATGCCGTCAAGCTCGTTTATGCCGATACTGATACTGCTCCGTTCGATGCCCCCACTCATGCCAGCCGCGCCACGTATTCGGCCGGGACTGCTACACGGGCGGCGGCAGCCGAGGCGAAGAAACGTTTATTCCAGGCGGCTGCAGCGATTATGGAAGCGAACGCGGAAGACCTGGTGCTGGAAAATGGCAAAGTCATGGTCAAAGGCGACCCTGGTTCCGCCGTCCCCATGACCGAGATTATCGAACGGGCCGAATCGCCATTTATCCAGATGACCGATCAGGGACCCGTTCCGACCACCATCGCGGAAAAAGGCTCCATTATCGGCGCAGCCAGCATGGCGCCAGTGTCCAATCCTTCGCCATGTGCGGCGGAATTTGTTGAAGTGGAGGTCGATACCGAAACTGGTGAGGTCAAGGTGCTGAATGTAGTCTATGCACATGATATTGGCAGGCTGTTTCATCCGAAATCCGCCGCAGGGCAGGTGGAAGGCGGTTTTCAGCAGGGCATGGGGTATGCCTTGATGGAGAACCTTCTCTTTGACCAGGAAACCGGAGCTTGTCTGTCCGGTGATTTTCTGGATTACAAGATACCAACCGCGATGGAGATGCCACGCAGGATTGAAAGTATTTTTATTGAATCCATTGAGCCAACCGGGCCGTTTGGCGCCAAGAGTTTGTCTGAGCTATGCACTATCGTGCCTGCGGCAGCTATTGCTAACGCGATTTACAATGCGATCGGTGTAAGGGTGAAAGAGCTGCCGATTACGCCGGAAAAAATCCTGCAAGCACTTGGAAAACTTTGACAGGTAGTCGCTCGGCAATACTTTTGCCGTGAAGCTGTTGAAGGCGAACTGTCCGTTCAGGCTTGGCAAGCGAGAAAATTAATTATGACGATGATTCAGAGCCAGGTCATTTTCTGGCTGAGCATGATAATCGCTCAGTTGGGAGCTTTCATTATTTTCAAGGATCTGGCCGATATCAGTCAGTGGGTGGTGCAGTCCACCCGCACGTTTACCATGAACATCTGGTACCACCGGTATCTTATCGGGGCCGCATCCGTCGCAGCGCTCATGATTGCACTGATTGTCTGGTGGAGAGAGCCATCTGTTTGCCCCAGGGCCCTGCTTGGCGTTCTCGTTTTCCTTTTCGCCTTTAATTATTGCTCCGGCATGTTCAATCCGAAATTGATGTTCCGCTCGCAACAGCACGCGGCAAAGTTCGTATCGGTTGACGAAGCTCCGGAATACATGCAACGCAGCCTGGCGCTGGCACATTTTGGTCCGGACTCCTATGCATCCGTGGATGATATCAATGTCCTGGTCCTGGAAACCGACAACGGCGCTTACGGTTATTCAGATTACTACCTGTTGCAACCGCACGTGGTCCAAGGCGATCTCATTGACGGGCAGGAGGTCATCATGACTTACTGCGGGCTGACCAACCTGGGTATTGCTTATAGTCCGGTGATAAACAATCAGAAGCTCGACTTAACGGTAATGACGCAGCTGAAGAACAATCTGGTCCTGTATGACAAAAACAGCGGTGAGGCGATCCAGCAAATTTGGGGAACCATGGAGCGAAGCCGGGAAAAGGGACACATGCAAGAGTGGCCGACCATTCGCATGCCATTTTCATCATTCAAAAAGCTTTATCCGGGCGGCAAAGTGTTTGTCAATGAAATCGCGGGATTCAACAAGAATCCGGTGCTGGCGGCCTGGGACAGACTGGTGCGGCACGGCATGATGCTTTGGGGCGTCGGCCTGAACTGGATCGACAATGAGAAACCGGCGTTTCCCACGATCGAATTCAAGGACCGGCGCTTGCCCATGAAGGAACTCATCTATGCCATCAGCGTCGGCGATGACCATGTTGCCTACTCCAAGGATTTCATCCAGGGGCAGGGCAATACCATCAATGTTGAAATCGGTGGGCGGCCCATTGTCATCGATTATGACCCGGAGCTCGATTCCCTTGCTGCTTTCTTCAATACCACCGGTTCACCGGTAAGCGCAGTGGATATCTTTGGCCGGTTAAATGATGGCAGCCGCTTGCCGCGCGTCAATACCCTGAAAAGCCGGCTGTTCTGGTTCATTTTTGTGGAATTTTATCCGCATGCTGCCGTCAACCGGGTATGAAGTCGACTTTATAAGACGAATGTGACAATGAGTGCGGCTATCCCCAAGCCAATGCCGATCACCCACCAGAGCAAAGCGGCATTGCGGCCGGTTTTTTCAGCCGCCAATTGACCCGTTCCCTGCGCAGGCATTACCTGTCTCTCTTCCAAGCTGTCTTTCAAGGCGGCAACAAACTCATCACCAATGCCATCCGCGATTTTTTGCATCATCGCATTGCCGAATTTTCCCAGCCGCCCCATGATCTGGATATCAGAGGCGTAACTTACCTCGGTCTGGTTTTCTGCCAGTGGCTTCAAGCTGAGTGAGGTAGTTGCCTTGATGCGGCTGGCATGGCTGCCTTCCTCGCCCTTGGTATCGTAGGCGGCATATTCCGGCGGCCGTTCCTGAGTGCGTTCAATTTCGACCGCAAAAGTGGTCTTTATTGGCCCGACCTTTGTCTGTATCGTCGCCCTGTATTTGCCTGGTTCCGTTTCCTCGGCGCCATCACAACCAGGGATACAAGGAGCGATTCGCTCAGGGGTGGTGATAAATGCCCAGACTTGCTGTTGGGATGCACCGACGGTAAAGGTCTTTTGTATTTTCATATTTTAGGGCCGGGCTATTGTCGTGTTGGATGTTTTTTTGGCAGCGTAACGATAAGTCAGGCTTGACCAATTTTCAAGTTTAATAGTGCAGTAAAATTAGTGTGTTATGCACTATCGTTCAGCCTCGTTCAAATGAGTTCAACGCCATGCCGTACGCAAATGCCGGATTAATTGTGCAAAACTCTCCAGATTGTGTGCCGGTAAAAAATGATCGATAAAGGGAAGGGCGGTTTGAATGCCTCGGCACAGCGGTTGGTAATGGGCATTCCCCAACAGGGGGTTCAACCAAAATAGCTGGTGCACACGGTGATGCAGGTTCTTCATTTCTTCACGCATGAGGGTTGCATCCCCCCGGTCCCAGCCGTCGCTGAGAATAATTACAACCGTGCGGGCGTGGATCATATCATGGGCAAAACGGTCATTGAATTCCCGCAAGCAATTGCCGATATCGGTTCCACCGCCCCAGTCGTGAACATTTGCTGATACGTCCTGGAGGGATCGTTCCACGCTTTGCCGTTGCAGAAAACCGGTGATAACCGTCATGGTTGTCGAGAATACGGCTACGTCAAGACTGGCGAGTTGTTGCCGCAGGGCGTAGATGAATTGAATGAGAAACCGGCTGTAACGTTCCATCGACCCACTGACGTCACAAAGAATCATGAGTTTTATTTTTTTGATCTTCTTCTTTCGATACAGAAGCTTAATTCCATCCTCCCCGTAGGCTGCATTCTGGCCGAGCATTTTGCGTAAATTCAGTTCTTTTCCCCTTTTACTGGCTATGCGCCGGTGACTCTTATCTATTGCCAGGATCGCAATCAACTCGGCAATAAGCCGGCGCGCCTGTTCAATCTCCTGGTCAGACATCAATTCAAAGTCCTTTTTCATCAATACCTGATCCGGACTGTAACCGGGCAGAGCCTCGTCCGGGCCGTTGAGTTGACCCTGTTCTGCTTGCGACTCCCAACTCGTGCGTTGCTTCTGATTTTTCTTCTCCCCGCTTGATTCTTTCTGGTCTGATTCTTTCTGGTCTGATTCTTTCAGCTCGTCTTGTATGACATTGTTCAAGTCTGCAGGCGGGTACCAGAATTCGCTGAAGATTTGATTAAAGACTGGAATATCCTGGTGACTTGAAATCAACGTAGCCCGAGTCGTGGCGTAAAAATCCGCTCGTTTACTGATATCGATGAAGGACATGCAGCGGCAAAGATCGATCAGCCTGGCGGAGCTGACCGCTATTCCAGCGCCGTGCAAAGACTGGGAAAAACGCACAATCTGGGGCAACAGATGACGTTGCCCGGGTGCGGTGAACGGCTGCATATGGATTGCAAACATTCAGCCAGGTTCAGGAAAACGCCGCATCTGCATCTGTGCGGTCAGGGCTGGCCTGCGTTGCCATGAGTTGTTCAAGAATATCGTGCACGCCCTGTCCCTGGATTTTATCAATGTCACTTTTGTATTTAAGTATGCAGCCCAGCGTGGAATCAACGGTCTCGGGATCCAGGTCATCCGTACCGAGCGCATAAAGTGCTTGTGCCCAATCGATGGTTTCAGCAATACCGGGGCGCTTGTATAAATCCTGCTCCCGCAGCCACTGCATGAATTGGCAGATTTGGGCGGACAGCACATGTTGAATCGCGGGTACACGGGTGCTCAGAATTCGCAGTTCACGCGCATAATCCGGATAGTCAATCCAGTGAAACAGACAGCGGCGTTTTAGTGCATCGTGCAGTTCACGGGTACGATTGGATGTGAGGATAACGATGGGAGGCCTCTCGGCTTTTATGGTGCCCAACTCCGGGATGGTGATCTGAAAATCTGACAGCACTTCAAGTAAGAAAGCCTCAAATTCCTCGTCTGATCGATCAATTTCATCGATGAGTAATACCTTTGGTTTGCCAGCGGTAGTCTGTATAGCCTGCAGTAATGGGCGTTTCAGCAGGAACTCCTCACTGAAGATATTGCGTCCGATCAGAGTCCTTTCCACTCCGCGCGCTTCCTGCAGGCGCAATTCCAGCATCTGGCGTGGATAATTCCATTCATACAGCGCCGTACCGGTATCAATGCCCTCATAACATTGCAGGCGGATCAGTTCGGTCTGCAGAATATTTGCCAGTACCTTGGCGACTTCGGTCTTGCCCACGCCCGGCTCGCCTTCCAGGTATACCGGCTTACCCAGGGCGGTACCAAGAAAGATGGTCGTTGCCAGCATACGATCGGCAATGTACTTTTGCCCGGCAAATTTTTCCTGGACCTCATCGATTGAATTGAATAGCGGATTGCTTTTCTCAATTGACATATGCTTTGCTTGCCCTGGTTTGAGTAAATGATAATATCAGTGCACTTTAACCTGAGGAAATGCTGACCCATTGATTCTGATCAAAATCCAAAGCAGTTGACAATTGATGTATGAAAAATAATATAAATAAGACTTGGATCAATTACTATTAGATTCTGATCTTGATCATTGTACTGAGAGCTAGTTTAATCGCATCATGTGGGTATTGTGCGTAGCAGGCTGATTGCTGACGCCAATAACTCAATAAGAAAGAGACTTGTAAGTGTGGTTTGTGGCCATCTTTGGCAAAGATTGCTTCCGTTTTGTTTACTGGGGAGAGTAAAACATGAAAAGAAAGTCAACTTATGCCTGTTTGATTCCTGGTTTCGCCGCTACTCTTGCGGTCACCACCTTGATGCTGATTTCAGGCAACCTTTTTGCAGTCTGGACCTCCGCAGACAAGAGCGTGGAAGTGCAGGGGTTCGTGGATAACTCGACCTATTACCGTTTTGGTGCCCAGGACGGCCTGTCGAAAATGCGTAATCGGGGCCAGCTCGAATTCTCGAAAATGTTCCAGACTACCGGTATCTTCTCGGAATTGTCGTTGCACGGAACCTTGCGTGGTTCTTATGACGCAGCCTACGATCTGAACGACGATGAATGGGGCGACCAATCAGGTGGTTCGGTCTTGCTGGAAAGCCTGGGCGGCCCTGATGTAGGTTTGCCCGCATCAGTGCCGTGGGGGGCAGGGGCTAATCCCTTTGTCAGCCCGGTTGTCTTTCCCGGTACCAATCCCTTCGTCTCCAATACCTCGCCGTATCTCAACGGGTTTTTTCTGGGGCCGAACGGCGGCACCAACCCCAATGAAGGTTTGAGGATACTCAACAGCCAGCTGTTTACCGGCACGGGTGGACTGCCTGGCTTTGGCGGTGTTCAGTTGGCCTTCCCGAACCGGCCATGCGATGTCGATCCCCGCGGCTGCATCGAGGGCTACATGGACGCCGATGCGGACGATCTGCGATTTCCGGAGTTCAACAGCCGCTATGACTGGATGCGCGAATTGTATGTTGATGCGACCATACCCTTCGATGGTGGCGATGAGATGAATTTTCGCATCGGCAGGCAACAGGTGGTATGGGGCCGCACGGATCTGTTTCGCGTTCTGGACCAGATCAATCCCATCGATTATTCCATCCAGAACATTTATGAGGAGTTTGAGGACAGCCGCATCCCCATGGGTATGTTTTCGGCCGAGTACCGCATGGGCGCAGTGGGCTCAATGGACGATCTGAATGTCCAGGCCATCTGGAAGTTTGAGGACTTCCGGCCGCACAACCTTGGGCAGGGCGGTCAGCCTTATAGTATTCTCGGCGCGGGCAATCTGTTCCGGGCCTTGTCGACCTGTTGGGATTTTGGCTGCACCGTGGGCAACTTCGCACCCAACCAGACCTTCGGCGCGGCGCTGCCGCCACCCATCGGTCTGGGTGCGCCAGTGACCGGTGGAGGTAATGCAAGCGGCATGCTGGCGGTAACATTTCCGGCCCATGTCATCGGTATCCGCAGCGCGCAGATGCCCGGTGATGCGTTGGACAGCCCCGAGATTGGCATCCGTCTCGAAGGCTTGTACCAAGGCATCGGATTCTCCTTCAACTACCTGTCTTTTCACCAACAGCTGCCCTCGCTGCATGGCGGCTCGGCAGGACCAGCGGCGATCAACCCCTTCCTGTGCGATCCGGCGCTCAACCCGGTCTGCGGCGGTCTGAGTGCAGCCGCCGGTGAAGAGTTTCTGACAGAGCAGCCACGGCCTTACCTGCTCGCGTTCGACATCTATTTCCCACGGGTCAACCTGGTGGGCGCGTCGGCGGACTTGTATGTCGAGTCGTTGAAATCCTCGATACGATTGGAAGTAGCCCACACCAGCGGCGAGGAGTTTCCCAATACCTTGCGGCCGGAACTGTTCTCTGAATCGAATGTGCTGCGATGGGTCGTCGGCGTGGACCGGCCAACCTTCATCAGGTTCCTGAACCCGAACCGGTCCTTCCTGTTCTCACTGCAAGTGTTTGGCCAGCACCTGTTGGACCACGAGCTGATCACCACTCCGGCTGGCAAGGCGGGCATGCCCGACTGGAAGAATAACATCTTGGCAACACTGTTGATCCAGGGGGGCTATTACAGTGATCGGCTTACCCCTACGATTCTTATGGCATATGACTTTCAGGCCCATGCCTACGTCCTGGGACCTTCCGTCAGCTGGCTGTTCAGTGATAACTGGAGCATGGTATTGGGCGCCAACCTGAAATTCGGCCGGTCGAAAAACGAGTTCGATGATTGCCGCGCCTGCAATCAGTTTCCCCCGTTTACGGATCCGGCTGAAGGCACGCCGGGTGCCGGCACTCTGCCGGTGGGGCAAACCTTCAACCGCCTGGGTGGTTATGCCCCTCTGGGTGCGTTCCGGGCTGGACCGATTGGCATGGCGCAGGAAGAAGATGAAATCCAATTCATGCTGCGGTATCGTTTCTGAGATTGCAACGGAGGCTTAGGACAATGAACAAGATGATATTGAAAGCCGGGGTGGTGTTTTTGGCCTTTTGCAGCAGTGTGGTGCAGGCAGCGGACATACCCGACGAAGTGATTCAGCAATCATTTCACCCGTATAAGGGCTGGACACCGGATTACCCTGGGTATCAACCAGGCCTGAAGGTAAACAAGGATAATGTGGAACAGTACAAGGATATTCTCGATGAAGCCTTGTATTACTTTATCAAGAATGACTGGGTGTCTATCGATACCGCACCGACCACGCAATTCCCGCTGAGTGAGAACTATATCGAAGCTTCGCGCAAAAACGGGGAAGTGGCGCTGGCTGAAAACGGCACACTGCTGAACTACACAGCCGGGCGTGCGTTTCCGGCAGAGCCGGACATGGCTGACCCCAAGGCAGGGCAGAAACTGGTATGGAACTATCAGTACGGATTCAACTCCGGCGACTCGGAAACCATTTACCCCTTCTGGTGGACATTCCGCAATGCAAAGACCGGCAAGGTGGAGCGGACCATCAAATTCGAATGGCATTTTCTGAACTATATGCATCGCGTCGATTTTGATCCCAAGCCGGCGTATGCGGAGAATCCGGGAGCCATTTTCCGGGGAATTTACAGCCTGGTAAAAGAGCCATTCGACCTGGCGAACACGCAACTTCTGATCCACCATTATCAGGATGATACCGTGAGAGATGACGCCTGGTTGTATCTCGGTTTTCAACGCCGCGTGCGGCGCCTGGCTGCCGGTCAGACCACCGATGCTTTCCTCGGCACCGATCTGATGATCGAAGACTTTGAAGGTTATAACGGCCGTGTCACCGACTATACATGGGAATACGCCGGAACGCGCAATCTGCTGCTGCCGTTTTATAACCATAATGAAATGGAACTGTCTTCCGAACCGGCGGATGAGGCGGATGGTTACCGGTTTGTCGATGTGCATGGCCAGGGCAATTGTTTCCCGAAAGTCACCTATCAACTGCGCAAAACCTATACGTTGATTGGCACCCCCAATGACCCGAATCATCCCATCGGCAGACGCGTCATCAACCTCGATGCGGAGACGATGACGATGGCTTCGCTTGTCACTTATGATCGCAAGGGTGATTTGTGGAAATGGTTCCCCATTGGCAAGACCCATTCCGATAATCATCATCCGGCCAACAAGGGTAAAGGTGTCGCCCTGGATGACTACGCCGTACTGCTGGACATCCAGGCGGAGCATTGCACGACCCTGCAGTTCAAAAGCATCATCACCGATGATGTGAATCAGCCGAATTTGTTCAACGTACAGCAACTACGCAAGCGTGGACACTAGGTCTACGGGCAGCGGTTTCATCATTGAACAGAAAGTGAAGTGGGTGTCAGACACCCACTTCCTGTCTGTATGGCGTTTGCGTACCCGGTGTTCCTTACGCTGGTTTGCGCTGCTGGTGTTGCTCGTCCTGTTGAATGGCTGTGAAGCGCCATTGAAGATGGATTCGGTGGAACAGCGTCTGCATGAACCGATTCGGCGTTCGGACCAGTTTCAGATGGCCACTGCAAACAAAAACGCCATTGTCGTCGTCGGCAATCAAGGTCTGGTAGTGACTTCCGCCGATGAAGGGAAGAGCTGGCAGCGCGACAAACTACCCGGCTGGCCTGAACTCATTGGCGTGACTACCTGTCCGGACGGTGCGTTTGCAGCCCTGGCTGCGGAAGGGCAGGTGTGGGTATCGGCAAATGATGGCGGAGATTGGAGGCGTTACGCTCTCGACTCGGAAGAAGCGCCGCAGGCGATTACCTGCGACCCACAAAACAGGATCTGGGTCGTTGGCAGTTTCAGCAGTATATTCTCCAGTGTTGATGCTGGCGTCAGCTGGGAAATCACTTCGATGGATGAAGATACCATCTTCACCAACATTCAGTTCGTGGATGCGCAAACGGCTTTTATCTCGGGAGAATTCGGGACCTTACTGAAAACGACCGATGGCGGATTGACATGGGTGAGCATGCCTGCACTTGCAAACGATTTCTACCCGCAGGCCATGCGTTTTGCAGACAGCAGCAGAGGTTGGATTGTAGGTTTGCAAGGGCAGATTCTTTCTACGGAGGACGGCGGTGAGCATTGGGCAGTGCAGCAAACCGACACGCACGCTCCTTTATACGGCATTGAAGAAGCCGGGACGAAACTTTTTGCCGTGGGCGGGGAAGGAATGGTGCTGCAACAAAATAATAATGGGCAACAGTGGGGGCAACAGTGGACAAACCTGGACCATGGGCAAGCGATATTTCTATACCTGCGTGCAGTACTGCCGGTCGGTAGGGACAGACTGCTGGTTGCAGGGCAGGCAGGGGCTTTGTACCTGCTGCCCACCGGCGTGCATTGAGCGTTGAGGTTTGGTGAACGAGAGCATGCATGCTACCAAGCGCAACCAGCTGTTTGCCTGGCTGGGGAATCTGTTATTCGACCATCGCAAACTGGTACTTGCGATTGTCTTTCTCGTAACCGTATTTTTCGCCTACCAGATCCCCTCGGTGAAAATGCTGTCGGATTTTGCCAGTCTGCTGCCGCAAGAACACCCGTATATCCAGTTGCACAATAGTATTCGCGACACATTTGGCGGCGCCAACATCATTAATCTGTCGGTGGAAGTGAAGCAAGGCACGATTTTCACCAACGAAACACTGGCGCGAATTCACCGCATTACCCAATCAGTCGATGAAGTCAGCAATATAAACCACAACCTGGTTACCAGTCTGACGCATAGAAACACACGGAAGATTTACATGACTTCCGGAGGCGCAATTCAGTCACAGCCGTACTACGATCCGCAAAAAGAAAAGTACAGCGAGGCTGAACTTGCGGCCATGCAAAGCGATGTGCAGTCGAATCCGCGCGTCTATGGTTTGCTGGTTTCGCCGGATATGAAATCCGCCTTGATCAAGGGTACCCTCAATGAGGGCGCGCTGCGCTATCGAGAGGTATTCGAGGAAATACAGACCATACGCGAACGGGAAGCAGCGGATGATGTAAACATTTACGCCACAGGAAATCCGATGCTGGTGGGCTGGATTGATTCCTACAGTAATCAGATTCTGCAGATATTCCTCTATACCATCCTTATCGTGCTCTTTATCCTGATTGTTTATTCACGGCGTCTCTACGGTATCGTTCTGCCTATTTTGGGCATGGCCCTGACCAGCATCTGGGGCGTCGGCTTCATGGGTTTGTTCGGCTATAACCTCGACCCGCTGATGCTGGTTGTGCCGTTTCTTATTTCCGCGCGATCGCTGTCGCATGGTATTCAGAAGGTAGAGCGCTATTATCTGGAACTCGACCGTACCCACGACAAAATCTTGTCCGCGCGTAATACATTCAACTCCCTGTTTCGGCCGGGGTCTCTGGCCATCGTCGCTGATGCCGCCGCACTGGCATTGATTGGCCTGGGTTCCGTGCCGATCAATGACAAGATGGCGGTTTACGCATCGTTCTGGGCCTTATCCATGGTGGTTACCGTGCTCATCGTCATCCCGATGATGTTGTCTTTGTTGCCGCAGCCCAGACGAGTGGAGATAAAACGTACCGCGATAAAGAGCATTTTTCCCAAACTGGCGCTGGTGACGGGAACAGCGGCACGATCCCGTGCGGTTCTGTGGGGTTGCCTGCTGATTGCCTGCGTTGCAGCGTATTTCACTTCATGGGTTGAAATAGGTGAACCCGAACCGGGTTCGCCGCTGCTTTATCGTGACCATGATTACAATGTTTCTTCCGACGCCATCAATCAGCGATTTCCAGGCTCCGAAGAGTTATTTGTTATTGCCAGGACCGATGAAAACGGCGGATTGAAGCGACCGGAAGTATTGAAGGCCTTGCGCGACTTTCAGGAATATATGCTGCTGGATGATTCTCTTGGCGGCGCCAAGGGAGTACCCAACCTGATCACCCAGGTCAATCAGATGACACGCAATGACGACCCGCGCTGGGCGATCGTGCCGAATAAAGCCAGTGATGCCGGTGGCTTGATGTATATGTACATGATGTCTGCTCCCATACCCGGGGCGCTGCTGGAGTTTATCGACACCGACGAGCGTCTCGCCAACATGGTGTTTTACTACAAGGACCACACCGGTGAAACGATCCGCCGCGCCATCTATATGGCAGAGAAATGGATTGCGGATGTGGGTAGTCATGTAGAAGGCCTGCATATTGATCTGGCCGGCGGCCCCGTGGGCGTGACGGCTGCCATCGATCAGGAAGCCTATCAAACCAATCTGATTGTTGTTCCCGCCGTCCTGCTCCTGATTCTGATAGTCACCATGTGGTTTTACGGCTCATTGCATTCTGGCGTGATGATTCTGGCATCCATGGGCTTCGCGACCATACTGGCCTATGCCAGCATGGGACTGCTCGGCCTGGGTCTCAATGTGAACACGGTACCGATGATTGCCGTGGGAATTGGCCTGGGCGTGGACTACGCCATTTATATGATGGATCGCATCAAAGAAGAAATGCAGGTCGTTGATAACCTTCAAGAAGCAGTAAAACGCGCGGTGGGTACAACCGGGGTGGCAATCGCATTGACGGCTTCCACGCTCATCGGCGGTATCATCATGTGGATCTGGATATCCCAACTGCGTTTTCAGGCCGATGCAGCGCGCTTGTTGATGATCATGCTGGTATTGAATGCGTTTGCCGCGATGTTTCTGGTACCTGCCTGGGTGGATATTTTTAAACCGAAATTCATCATGCAGTCTCGCGAGAAGCGCTGACCAGGAATCCATAATATCTATTTTTTTATTATGCGTATAATGTATATTATGTTAAATAGTGTCAATGCCCCGCTTTGAAATGCCCGCCATATTGTTTCAGCAAAAAAAGCACATGAACCGCATGCCGAATCAGTCAGTCGGCAGCCGGGGTGTACTGCTGCCGCAAACGCTCATATTATTTCTTGCCCTGCATCATGTTACGGTGCAACAATGTGACATAAAGTAACAGCATCAGACTGCTGCAGTTGATCGAACACCACGATGATAACCAACAACAATTCAAGCCCCCAACACCCCCCTGCCGGCGGGAACCCTGAAACGCCCGAAACGCGGTCCAAACCCAAAGAAATCGGCGGCCCGAAAGGACCGGAACCGACTCGTTTTGGCGACTGGGAATGCCGCGGCCGCTGCAGTGATTTCTGAGTTCTGCATGGACATTCAAAGGTCCGGGGGTTACCCGTTTCCTGTTTGATACGGCTTGAAACAAAGCTTGTTCAGTTAACCACCCATTTGATGCCATCATCACAACCCTATCGCGAGATATTGCCATGACCATGAATGAGCGACCGCTGTCCCCTCATTTGCAGATCTACAAGCTCGAATTACCCATGGTGCTTTCCGGACTGCACCGGATTACGGGTATTGCCCTGTCACTTGGGAGCCTGCTGCTGGTCGGCTGGATCGTGAGTGCGGCGCACTCTGCCGAAGCCTTTGCCAGCATGAGCCGTTTTCTCGGTGGGTTCATCGGCCAGTTCTTGCTCTTCGGCTGGTCTTTTTCCCTCATCTACCATTCAGTGAACGGCGTCCGCCACCTGATCTGGGATACCGGCAGGCTGCTCGAGATCAAGCAGATTCATAGCAGCGGCAAAATCGTGCTGGCCCTCAGTATTGCCCTCACCCTGCTTGTCTGGGTGCTTGGCGGGGGCTTCCCGGGAGGTGGCGTATGAGATATCGCACCCCGATTTCTGTTGCTCGCGGACTTGGCTCCTCCAAGAACGGCCTGGGTCATTGGTGGATGCAACGCTTGACGGCCATAGGGCTGGTGCCGCTGGTGTTGTGGTTTGTGGTTTCCATCATTTCTCTGTCCGGTCAAAGTCACGACCAGGTTGTAACCTGGTTGCGCTCACTGCCACACAGTGTCTCGCTCAGTATTTTTCTGATCATCTCGCTCTACCATGCGAACCTGGGGCTGCAGGCAATTTTTGAAGACTACATACAGGCACGATGGCTGCAATTGAGCGCGCGTATCGTTGCAGCATTTGCGGCTGTACTGGCGGGATTCGCAGGCGTTTTCTCCCTTCTGGGACTGGCATTCGGAGGCTAAAAAAATAGTGAGCCAAGCATACGAGATAGTGGAGCACCGATACGACGTTGTGGTGCTGGGTGCCGGTGGAGCCGGCCTTCGAGCCACCTTCGGCATGGCCGAACAAGGGCTGCGGACGGCCTGCATCAGCAAGGTATTTCCCACCCGCAGCCATACCGTGGCTGCACAGGGTGGAATTGCCGCCTCCCTGGGCAACATGGGCGAGGACAGCTGGCAATGGCACATGTACGATACTGTGAAGGGATCCGATTGGCTGGGAGACCAGGACGCCATTGAATATATGTGCCGGGAAGCCTCCCAGGCTGTATATGAACTCGAACACGCGGGTCTGCCCTTTTCCCGCACTGAAGACGGACGGATATACCAGCGGCCATTTGGCGGCCACATGAGCAATTTCGGTGAAACACCCGTGCCGCGGGCTTGCGCGGCGGCGGACCGCACCGGCCACGCCATGCTCCACACTCTGTATCAACAGGCATTGAAGCACAAGGCGGAATTCTTCGTCGAGTTCTTCGCCCTGGATCTGATCATGGACGATGAGGGTGTTTGCCGTGGCCTGTTGGCCTGGGATCTGAATAATGGCAAATTGCACCGCTTTCAGGCACACATGGTGGTGCTGGCCAGCGGTGGTTATGGACGCTCCTACTTTTCCTGTACCTCGGCCCACATCTGCACCGGTGACGGTCACGGAATGATCGCCCGCGCCGGCTTGCCATTGCAGGATATGGAATTCATGCAGTTTCACCCCACCGGGGTGTATGGCGCCGGGATGCTCATTACCGAGGGAGTACGCGGCGAAGGTGGTTACCTGACCAACTCCGAGGGCGAGCGCTTCATGGAGCGCTACGCGCCCAATGCCAAGGATCTCGCTTCCCGCGACGTGGTCAGCCGGGCCATGACCATCGAGATCAACGAAGGCCGTGGCGTTGGCCCCGAAAAAGACCACATTCACTTGCACCTCGAACACCTGGGTGCCGATGTAATCTACGAACGGCTGCCAGGGATCGCGGAAACTTCGAAGATATTTGCCGATGTGGATGTAACACGCCAACCCATTCCGGTGTTGCCCACGGCCCATTATTGTATGGGTGGAATCCCGACCAACTACAGGGCGGAGGTATTGCGCCCTACCGTGGAACATCCGGATGCAGTTGCCCCCGGACTGATGGCCATCGGTGAGGCCGCCTGCGTTTCCGTGCATGGTGCCAACCGTCTTGGCTGCAACTCGCTGCTGGATCTCGTTGTTTTTGGCCGCGCCGCCGCTTTGCGTTGCGGTGAGATCCTGCAGCCGGATACACCCCACAAACCGCTGCCGGGCAAAGCACTCGAACCGGCGATTGATCACTTTGATCGTATCCGCCATGCCAAGGGCGACATCAACACCTCGCAGCTGAGGTTGAGCATGCAACGCACCATGCAACGCCATGCCGCTGTCTTCCGTACCGAGGAGACCCTGCGCGAGGGAGAGCAGTTGATCAATCAATGCGGCGCCAGCTTTGGAAATATCAAGGTCAGAGACCAGGGCATGATCTGGAATTCAGACCTCGCGGAAACCCTGGAACTGGAAAACCTGCTGGTGTGCTCTTCGGCGCTGATTACCGCAGCACTGAACCGCAAGGAAAGCCGTGGCGCGCATGCCCGGGAGGATTTCAGCGAACGCGACGACGTCAACTGGATGAAACACACCCTGTCATGGCCGTGCCAGACTGGCACATCTCCGGAGCTCAGCTACCGGCCGGTGCATAATTACACCCTTACGGACGAAATCGACTACATCAAACCAAAAAAACGCGTTTATTGAGAGGCTAGAAATCCAAATGATTAAATTTTCGCTTCCGTTGAATTCCCGCGTAGTCAAAGGCAGGAACTGGCCAGCCGCGGAAGGCAGCACTAATGTGCGCAAGTTCAACATTTACCGTTGGGATCCGGACACCACCGACCAACCCCGGATCGACAGCTACGAAGTGGACATGGATAACTGTGGCCCGATGTTGCTGCATGCACTGATCAAGATCAAGGATGAAATCGATCAGACATTGACTTTCAGACGCTCGTGCCGTGAAGGGATTTGCGGTTCATGCGCGATGAATATCAACGGCACCAATACGCTTGCCTGCACCCAGAACATGAGTGACTTACCCGCTGGTGATGTCACCATCTATCCCCTGCCGCACATGCAGGTGGTGAAAGACCTGGTGCCGGACATGACCCACTTCTACGCTCAGTACGCCTCCATCGAACCCTGGATCAAGACTGAATCGCCGCAGCCGGATAAGGAACGTCTGCAATCACCGGAAGATCGGAAAAAACTCGATGGCCTTTATGAATGCATCCTCTGCGCCTGCTGTTCAACTTCCTGTCCGAGTTACTGGTGGAATGGTGAACGTTATCTGGGTCCAGCGATTTTACTGCAGGCATACCGCTGGCTGGTGGACAGCCGGGACGAAGCAGCCGGGGAGCGTCTCGACGACGTGGACGATCCCTATCGTTTGTTTCGTTGCGATACCATTCTCAATTGCACACGGGTCTGTCCCAAGGGACTGAATCCCGCGAAATCCATCGTTGAAATCAAAAAACTGCTGCTGGAACGCGAGATTTGACGACAAACTCAAATGAGGCAGTCATGTCAGAACATGGTCCCAGGCTCGGCCGTCTGCGCTGGCGTAGCCGGCGCGGCATGAAAGAGCTGGACGCGCTGTTTGAGAACTATTTCAATGGCAGTGATCTGTCACACTGTGACGAAACATCAATCACGGCCCTTGAACGCCTGATGGATTGCCAGGACACCGACTTACTGGACTGGCTACTCGGCCACTCGATACCGCAAGACGTGCAACTGCAGCAGGTTGTCAAGAACATTCGCGAAACCCGGGTTGGTATAAAGGGAACAGCGTAATGCATGTTGATGCCGTGCTTTGGTGTGTTGCCGGGCTGCTCTGCAGCGGGGTACTTTCACTTGTACTGAAGCGCGCTTCTTATATTTCCCGGATCACCTACCTTGCCAGCATGGTGGTATGCAGTTTCGCTCTTATCACTGCATTAACCAGCCTGGTCACGGCTGGCGACGGTGTGGAGACTCTGACGCTTCCGCTTGGTTTACCCTGGCTGGGAACGCATTTTCGCATCGATGCGCTTGCCGCGTTCTTTCTCATTGTCGTTAACCTGGGTGGAGCAACAGCCAGTCTCTATGGACTGGGCTATGGTCGGCATGAGACCGCACCACACAGAATCCTGCCCTTCTTCCCGGCGTTTCTGGCCGGTATGAATATGGTGGTGCTGGCGGACGATGCCTTTACCTTCCTGTTGTCGTGGGAATTTATGTCGCTCACTTCCTGGGCGCTGGTGATGGCGCATCACCAGGAACGAGACAATGTTAAAGCTGGTTACGTTTATCTGGTGATGGCCAGCTTTGGTACTCTGGCGCTGTTGCTGGCATTCGGTTTGCTCGCAGGGCCTGCCGGCGCCTACGATTTTGCCGCAATACGCACAGCGGAACATTCCACCACCATGCAAGCCTTGACTTTGGCTTTGGTGCTGCTCGGTGCCGGGTCGAAGGCTGGCCTCGTGCCGCTGCATGTCTGGCTGCCGCTGGCTCATCCGGCCGCTCCGAGCCATGTTTCAGCACTGATGAGCGGCGTTATGACGAAAGTTGCCGTGTACGGTTTTATTCGCATCATCTTTGACCTGGTGGGAGAGCCCAGCTGGTGGACCAGCATGGTCGTCCTCGCACTGGGCGGCATCACCGCCGTGCTCGGCGTGCTTTATGCGCTGATGCAGCACGACCTGAAACGCCTTCTGGCATATCACACCGTGGAAAATATCGGCATTATTTACATCGGCCTCGGGCTTGCTCTTGCGTTCCAGGCGAACGGCATGGCTTTGGCTGCCGCGCTCGCTTTGACCGCAGCTTTGTTTCACGTCTTCAATCACTCCCTGTTCAAGAGTCTGTTGTTCTTTGGCGCCGGCGCAGTTCTGAATGCTACGCATGAGCGGGATATGGAAAAACTCGGCGGTCTCATCCATCGAATGCCCTACACCAGCTTTGCGTTTCTGGTGGGGTGTGTTGCCATCTCGGCGCTGCCGCCGTTGAACGGTTTCGTCTCTGAATGGCTGACGTTCCAGGCCATCCTGCAAAGCCCGCAAATTCCCCAGTGGGGCCTGAAGATCATGGTGCCGGCAGTCGGTGGCTTGCTGGCACTTTCTGCGGCTCTTGCGTCCGCCTGTTTCGTGAAGGCATTCGGCGTTACCTTTTTGGGGCGCCCGCGCACCACAGCGGCGGAGCAGGCGCGCGAAGTTGACCGTTTCTCCCTTGCTGCCATGTTCATTTTCGCCACGCTTTGTCTCGCCGCAGGTGTGCTGCCGGGCTATGTTATAGATAGCCTGTCTCCGGTAAGCCTGGCGTTGCTGAACGACCGCATGCCGGTCCAGGCCAGCATTTCCTGGTTGTCCATCGTCCCCATTGCCGCAAGCCGCAGCTCCTACAACGGGATACTGGTTCTTGGCTTTATTGCCTTTTCCGCCTGTCTCGCCGTTTACGTGATACATCGCTTTGCGTCGCATGCCCTGCGCCGCGCGCCGGCCTGGGATTGCGGCCGCCCCGACGCCAGCCCGGCCACGCAATATACCGCCAGCAGTTTCGCGCAACCGATCCGGCGGGTGTTCGGAACTCTCGTGTTTCGTGCGCGGGAGCAGGTGGAAATGCCTGCCCCGGGCGACCTTCGGCCCGCACGCCTGCACGTCAGCTTGAGGGACCTCATCTGGGAATGTATCTACACGCCGATTGCCGCGGCGGTCAACTATGCCGCGGATCACCTTAATTACCTGCAATTCCAAACCATCCGGCGCTACCTGAGCTTCGTATTCTTTACCTTGATCACCCTGCTCTTGCTGCTAACCATATGGACATGATTTACGGCCTTTTCGTACAGGGTGCACAGATGGCATTGGTGCTTCTTCTGGCCCCGCTGCTGAACGGTTTCGTGCGCAAAATGAAATCACGGCTGCTGCGACGACGCGGTGCCTCGGTATTTCAGCCCTATCGGGATTTGCTGCGCCTGATACGCAAGGAAGTCGTGCTGGCCGAGAACGCTTCGTGGTTATTCCGTGTTATTCCGTACATCGTTTTCGCCACCACCTGGGTGGCGGCCGCGCTGGTGCCCACTTTTGCCACCGGTCTGATGTTCAACTGGACGGCGGATCTCATCGCCCTGATTGCCCTGCTCGGCAGCGCGCGCTTCTTTCTGGCCCTTGCCGGCATGGATGTTGGTACCAGTTTCGGGGGTATTGGTTCGAGCCGTGAGGTCATGATTGCTTCTCTGGCCGAGCCTGCCATGCTGCTGGTCGTTTTTACCTTGGCACTGGTCGCGGGTTCGACCCAGCTTTCTACAGTGGCCGCTTTCATGGCTTCTCCCGAAGTGGGTTTGCGCGTATCGCTGGCACTCGCGATGTTTGCCCTCATCATGGTCGCAATTGCAGAAAATTCACGCATTCCGGTCGATAACCCGGCGACACATCTGGAACTCACCATGATCCACGAGGCCATGGTGCTGGAATATTCCGGGCGTCATCTGGCAATGATCGAGTTTGCCTCGTCACTCAAGCTTCTGCTCTATGCTTCCCTGATCTCCAGTTTGTTCGTGCCCTGGGGTCTGGCCAGCTCAGGGGCAGGACTGGCAGCATACGCCTTTGGCGTGATGGCCTATTTGGCCAAACTTGCCGTGGCCGGTTACCTGCTTGCGCTGTTCGAAACCGCTGTGGCCAAAATGCGTGTCTTCCGGGTTTCCGAGTTTCTGAGCGCCGCCCTGATGCTTGGCTTTCTTGCCGCCCTGCTGTTGTTCGTATCGCGAAGCCTCTAAGTTATGGATCGCCTTGTATTTGACATTGCTCACTTCCTGGCCGGCGGGCTGGTTCTGGTGAGTTTCATGCTGCTGTATCAGGACCGCCTGTATGCATTGCTCAACATCTTCGCCCTCCAGGCTTCTGTTTTGGCGCTCTCGGTGGCGTGGCAGGCTTTCATTCAGGATGCACCGCATCTTTACGTCACGGCGGGCATTGCACTGATCTTCAAGGCCATCTTCATACCGGTGGTACTGCACAAGATCATCCAGCGTCTTGGTATACATCGAGAGATCGAGACCGTAGTTGGCGTCAGCACCACGATGATTGCGGGAATTGGACTGGTCGCCTTATCCATGGTGGTGATGCTGAAAGTCACTACTGCTGCCGATGCCCTGGCGCGGGAAGACCTCGCATTTGCCTTGTCCGTTGTGCTATTGGGCCTGTTGATGATGATCACGCGGCGCAATGCCGTCAGCCAGGTGGTTGGATTCATGTCGCTGGAAAACGGTCTGGTGCTCGCCGCGACGGGCGCCAATGGCATGCCGCTGGTGGTTGAGATCAGTGTCGCCTTCTCGATCCTGATTGCCTTCATCGTCATTGGCATTTTCCTGTTCCGCATTCGTGAACGCTTTGACACAGTGGACAGTCAGGCGCTCGACAGCTTTCGCGGAGACCGGGAAGAATGAGTGCATTTTCCATCGATTCCGTGGCGGCCATTCTGCTCATTCCACTCGCGGCCGCCGCCCTGTTGGGGCTGTTACCGAACTACCGTTTGACCGCGCGTTTGAATGTGCTTGCTACATTCTGCACGTTTCTCGCCGCCTCATCGCTATTTTTCATCGACCGGCCTGCGCCGGGACAGTATGTGCTGGTTGACGACCTCAATATCATTTTCATTGTGCTCAATACCCTGGTCGGCTTCACCACCAGCGTTTTCAGCGCCAGCTATATTGCCCACGAGCTCGAAACCGGCCGCCTCACCCCGACTTATTTGCGTTTCTATCACGCCATGTTTCAGCTTCTGATGTTCGGCATGAACATGGCCCTCATGGCCAACAATATTGGCCTGATGTGGGTTTCGATAGAACTCGCTACACTCACCACCGTGCTCATGGTCGGCATGTACCGAACTCATGCTGCTCTGGAGGCGGCCTGGAAGTACTTTATACTTGGCAGTGTCGGCATAGCGCTGGCACTGTTCGGTACGATTCTGGTTTACATGGCGGCGCTGCCGGTAGTGGGTGAAGGGCTTGATGCGATGACCTGGACCGTGCTGATCAAACGCGTGATGGGCTTCGATCCGGCTTTGCTCAACGTGGCATTCGTTTTTCTGCTGCTGGGATATGGCACTAAAGTGGGCTTGGTGCCAATGCACGCCTGGCTGCCCGATGCCCACGCCGAGGGGCCAACACCGATCTCAGCCGTGCTTTCCGGCTTGCTGTTAAATGTTGCTCTCTATGCCCTGCTGCGTTTCAAATTGTTGCTTGCAGCAAATCCCCTGGCTCTCGCGCCGGGCCCCCTGATGGTTATCCTGGGCCTGACCTCGCTGATCTTTGCCGCTTTCATGCTTTATCGGCGACGCGACATCAAACGCCTGTTTGCATATTCCTCGATCGAGCATATGGGTATCATCGTCTTTGCTTTTGGAATGGGCGGCCCCCTGGCCAATTTTGCCGGTCTTTTGCACATGACCATGCACAGCCTGACCAAGTCCGCGATATTTTTTACGGTCGGCCACATTGCCCAGGTCAAAGGGACACAAAAGATCGCGGACATCCGCGGCCTCACCGAGACCCATCCCTGGCTCGGCTGGTCGCTGGTGGCCGGTGTCATCGCGATCGCCGGCCTGCCGCCGATGGGCATATTCATGAGCGAATTTTTGCTTGTCAGCTCCACATTTGCCCGCCAGCCGCTATTGGCGATTCCACTCGTGTTTGGTTTGCTCGTTGCCTTCGGTGCGTTGCTGCTGCGAGTCGGCGGTATTGCCTTCGGTAAGCCGACCGGCAACACGATACCGGTGAAGGCAACTTCTGTTCCCATCTTTGCTCACCTTGCACTGGTACTGACCGCTGGAGTCTATCTACCCCCGCCGGTTGTCACGTGGTTTCAGCATATTGCTCAGATTCTTGGCTGATGCGGAGAGCGAAAACATGACGTCTTTAAGCGATCTGATTTTGCAAGGGGTACGAATCCGTGATCACCGGCCCTGGCCCCGGGTGATGGTTGACGACAAAGTTTGGGCATATGCCGCAACGCAGATGGCTGTAAGTCACTATACGTTGCTGGGCCTGTGGGGTGAGCCAGATACAGTCCATGCAGCATTACTCGCCGATCACAGCGGGGAGATCGGCGTCATCAGCCTGGCCTGTTCCAGTGGCCAATTTCCTTCTATTGCAAGCGTTCATGCGCCCGCCATGCGGCTTGAGCGTACCATTCACGATCTCTTTGGATTGGTGCCCACAGGCTTGCCCGATCAAAGACCATGGCTGGATCACGGCTGTTGGGGCGTTCGTGCGCCCATGGGTGACGGCATCGAGACGCCTCATGACGACGCTGGGCCCTACTCTTTTCTATCGTGCGAAGGAGAGAGCCTCCACCAGATCCCCGTCGGCCCCGTACATGCGGGGATTATCGAGCCTGGTCATTTCCGCTTCACCGCCAATGGCGAAACGATTGGGCGCCTGGAAGAGCGTCTGGGCTATGTGCATAAAGGTATTGACGGCCTGATGGCTGGATCCGACCTGGAAGGTGCAGCCAGGCTCGCCGGTCGAACCTCCGGTGACAGCACAGTCGCCTATGCAATCGCATTTGCTCGCGCCGTGGAGGCCGCCCTCGGCGTTGAAGCACCATCTCGCGCGCATTACCTGCGCGCGCTGATGGCGGAACTTGAGCGGCTGGCCAACCATTTTGGCGATATTGGCGCCATATGCAATGATGCCGCTTTTTCTCTGATGCATGCACACTGCGGTGTTTTGCGCGAACGTGTTCTGCGGGCGGCTCACAGCTGTTTTGGCCACCGGTTGATGTTGGATTGCGTTAGACCTGGCGG